>JAZQOL010000001.1:0-38309 GCA_045627845.1 Lachnospiraceae bacterium
CTCCATAGTCAGTTTCAAAAAGAAACCTCGCAACTGACTCTTAATCAGCGCAAGGTTTATATTAGCAAAACCAATCCTATGTGTCAACAAATTTTTTTATTTTTTTACAAGAAAATTTTCAGCTGCCAAAAAGTCCTCCGGAGTGGTTATTTTGATATTGCGATAATCACCCTGTGTAATATGCACGGGGAGTTTCCCAAACCGTTCCATTACAGAAGAATCATCCGTTGCGCCGATATCTTTGGATTCAAAAAACAGGTCATACGCAGACATAATATCCGAGCACACAAAAGCCTGCGGCGTCTGAACATTCCATACATTATTTCTAACAGGAGTTGTTGCAACAAATCCATCGTCGTCAACAATCTTCACGGTATCCTTCGAATTCACCCCGACTACAGATGTCCCGAAACATTCAAGATCTTCCTTCACACGGTTAAGTATTTCCAAAGAAAGCATAGGCCTTGCCCCATCTTGAATATATACATAACTGTCATCAGGATTACTCACCTTCCTAAGTCCTTCATATACAGAGCCGCTTCTTTCGCTTTTTCCGCAAACAATTGAAGATACCTTGGCAAAAGAAAACTTTTCAACAATTTCCTTTTTCACATATTCTTCGTAACCTTCACCGACAACAAGTATTATTTCGTCGATAAAGCTGTTCTCCATGGCATAAAGTGAGTAATACAGTACGGGTTTCCCGCATAAATCCATATACTGTTTTGGTATTTCCGTCCCTGCCCTTAATCCTTTTCCGGCAGCAACAACAATGCCAATATGTTTCATTATCGTTCTCCCAGTCTAAGATTCGGAATCGCATTTAATGTGTAATCACTCACATTACCGTTAATAAACTCATAGTATCCTGCTGCACCGATCATAGCAGCATTATCTGTACAAAGGATCGGCGACGGTCTGTAAAACTCAACGCCTTCTTTTGCACATGCTTCTTCCAAAGCTTTTCGCAAATGAGAATTTGAGGCAACTCCGCCTGCAAGAGCAAACTTCTTCATCCCCGATTCTCTTATTGCAGTCATTGAATGTTCCGTCAAAACTTCGACAACCGCCTTTTGAAAAGAAGCAGCGACGTCTGCCTGAATTACGGTTTCGCCTTTCATCTCGCATTGATTAATATAATTCAAAACAGCCGACTTAAGACCGCTGAAAGAAAAATCATAAACAGAGCCTTCAACTTTTGCCCTTGGGAATCTTATTGCATCAGGATTACCTTCATAAGAAACCTTATCAATTTTAGGCCCTCCGGGATAGCCCAAGCCTATTGCCCTTGCCACTTTATCAAATGCCTCTCCGGCAGCATCGTCACGAGTTCGTCCTAGAATCTCATATTTTCCGTAATCAAGTACTTTAACAAGATGTGAATGCCCCCCTGAAACAACAAGACACACAAAAGGAGGTTCAAGATTCTTGTTTTCAATATAATTTGCACTGATATGGCCTTCTATATGATGAACTCCGACAAGCGGTATCTTAGTTGCAAAACTTATTGCTTTTGCTGCCGAAACGCCAACTAAAAGAGCCCCAACAAGACCGGGCCCATAAGTAACCGCTATCGCATTAATGTCCTTAAGCGACACTCCTGCTTCTTTTAATGCTTCCTCAATAACCTGATTAATCTGCTCGGTATGCTTTCTTGATGCAATTTCAGGAACAACGCCACCATACAATGTATGCAAATCAATCTGAGACGAAATCACATTTGATAAAACTTCTCTTCCGTTTTTAACTACAGCTGCTGCAGTCTCATCGCAGGAGCTTTCTATGGCAAGAATTAATGTATCAGCCATTGTCTTCTTTCCAGCCATATACTTTCCAATGGCTGTTCTCATCCTTTCTTAGTACAAACACTTCATTGATAGTTTTTCTTTCCTGCCCGGCTTTAATTGTATAAGCGCACCACAATCTTGCCCACTCGTACCCGTCTTCCTTAAAATAGAAAACATCAGTACTTGCACTCGGGGCATAGCTGGAAATCTTAAACCCGTTTGTATTGTAAAAATTTATATCCGATCTTAAATCAAACATAAAATCCTCGTGATTTTTATAGGACACAAGCTCATCATCCATAATCCCAAGCATTTTGTCTGCTAAGTCTTGAAGTTCTTCTTCACTTTCAAACTCTTCATTATAATAACATTTTGTAATCTCACTAAAATACTTTACGACCTCTTTGGGAGAGTTGGGATAATTGTTCGTAAGATTTCTTTGAATCAGCTGCTGAGCGGCAGAAATCTTTTGAACAGTCTCCTCCTCGGATCCCGGAGTCTTCTTATTATTAAGTCTAAAGAAAATGCCAAGCAGACAAAGACCTGCAAAAAATAGAATAAGCACGCCTCTTAGTCCCTTTATTTCTTTTTTCCCTTTGACTTTCACAGACTCTGCCATAAATTAGTCCTCAAAAAGTAAATCCCTGGTTTCTCCGTCCTTGCTGATAACGGTATTTGCAAATATTTTCCTAACTTCCGGCGCAAAATCCTTAGGCCGCGTAAGTGACGGTGAATAGTGTGTCAGCCACATTTCTCCAACCCCGGCAGCTTTAGCCATACCGGCCGCCTCATAAAAGGTCATATGCTTATGTTCTTTGGCCTTTTCTAATTTATCCGGCTCCCCATACATACCTTCGCAGATAAACAAATCCGCACCTACAGCATTCTCCACTATAAAATCGGTTGGTCTTGAATCCGTACAGTAGGTAACTTTCAGTCCTTTTCTCGATTCGCCAAGAACCATATCGGGTGTATACGTCATGCCATCCTCACTGCATTCAATCCCTTTCTGCAAAGGGTTCCAGAATTTGAGCGGAATGTTAAGTTTCTTTGCTCTCTCCGGATCAAATTTAGGAGCACGGTCGACAACTATATTGTATCCGTAACAGATTACATTGTGGTTGACTCTGAAGGCTTCTATACGATAACCGTCAAACTCAAATGCCTGAAAATTGTCCTGAATTTCTATAAAAGAAATTTCAAAAGGAAGCTCCGGAGCGATTGTACGCAAAGACGACACAACCCTTTGAAGTCCTTTGGGGCCAATCATAACAAGCGGCTCTTTTCTTTCGGCATTACCCATCGTAAGAAGCATCCCCGGAAGTCCGCTTATGTGATCGGCATGATAATGTGTAAAACACATCACGTCAATGGGTTTTGGACTCCAGCCCTGTTTCTTCAAGGCAACCTGTGTGCCTTCTCCACAATCTATTAAAATACTGCTGCCGTTGTATCTTGCCATCATCGAAGTAAGAAAACGATTGGGCAACGGCATCATTCCTCCGGTACCAAGCAAAGCAATTTCTAACACAAAACACCTCATAAATGCTATCGGCATAAAAAGAAATTATCTTAGCCACATAACATATGCATCCTCTGTCGGACGTTCATAAAAATTTTTTCTTTTTCCCTCAGACTTAAATCCCAGGCTCTCATAAAGACGAATCGCAGGCTCATTAGACACACGAACCTCCAAAGTATACTCATTAATGCCTTCACGCCTTCCTTTCAAAAGAAGATTTTCAAGCAAAATTTTCGAATATCCTCTTCCTCTGAATCGCCTGTCTATAACTACATTATTAATATATCCTTCAAACCCGTTAAATGTATATCCTGCAGCACCGATAGCATAGCCGTTCAAAAGGATAACCACATATTCGGAATGATCGTTGACGATTAAATCTTCAAAATCTTCCCTTTTCCAGGGCATTGAAAATGAATCTTCCTCCATTTCACACACCCTGTCAAGATGCTCCGTTGACAAATCAACAACCTCAATGTGCATCTGAAGCCTCCGCCTTTTCGCGTTCTGCCTGCGAAAGTCTTAGGTAATCCGGAACGTGCATAGATGCCGAAACCGTTCTTCCCTCTTTAAAATACTCCATCCCAATCGTTGCAATTGAAGCAGCGCTTTGAAGACATTTGTTAGCAGGCGCAAACATAACGGGTACATTAATATCAGCCTCAATGCAATCACGATATACGCTGACTCCGTCTCCAAGAAACACAACCGGCCTTCCTATATCATTGATTCTCGAAATCGTATCCGAAATAGGCTCTGCGGTAGCAGGCAAAAGAACTTTGAGTTTTTCGCCTTCAAATTCATAAAGACCTGTGTAAACCTGCTCTCGTCTTGCATCCATAATAGGGCAGACAATCTTGTCTGTTCCCGCAAAATTATACGCAAGTCCGTCGGTTGTAGGTATCTCAATAATAGGTATATTAAGTGCAAGTCCCAACCCCTTTGCAGTCGCAGACCCTATTCGTAGCCCGGTAAAAGAGCCGGGGCCTTTTGCGATTGCTATCGCATCTACAGTCGAAAGATCAAGTTCTGTCATTTTTGTTATTTCGTCAAGCATCGGAACAAGCGTCTGTGAATGAGTTTTCTTGTAGTTGACAGAATACTCTGCAACAAGATGATCATCTTCAACAATTGCAACTGACGCAGTAAGTCCCGAACTGTCCATTCCGATTATCTTCATTATTCAAACTCCGTAACTGTAATTTCTCTGTAATCAAACCCTTTTTCAAGATTTTTCTTTATTTCAATCCTGGTATGTTTCTTCGGTATAAGGCCTTTAACAAGATCGGCCCATTCAATAAAACAGACTCCATCACCGTAAAAATATTCCTCGTAGCCGATTTCATCCATTTCGGATTCATCACCGATACGATAAACGTCAAAGTGGTAGAACGGAAGTCGGCCTTCATCGTATACCTGTACGATTGTAAATGTCGGACTACATATAGGCTCCTCTATTCCAAGCCCTTTTGCAACTCCCTGAGTAAGGACCGTCTTTCCTACGCCAAGGTCTCCAATCAGCGTGAAAACGCTGCCGGGCGTCGCATTACTGCCGATGCTTACACCTAATTCAAATGTTTCTTTATAACTGTTTGTTTCAATTCTCATAGTTAATTAAATTGTATTCTTATTCGCGATTTTACGCAAGCAAAAGAAAAAGACTCGCTCCATTACATGCGAACCTCTGTTAATCTTTTCATAATAAATGCAGAATAGAATAAGTATGATAATAAGATGTTCATACTGTCTTCTTAGGAAGAATAATTAATATGTTCATATGAGGGAATAAAAATGCTGGTTATAATATCCTATGCTGTGGCTTGCCTTATCTCGCTTGGCGAGCTTTGGTATCTTATGATAGTCGGAGAAAAAAGAAAAATAACAAACTTTGCCCTACTGTTTCTTACTGTGTTTGTAAGTAATGTCGGCTATTTTTTCTTAAGCATATCAAAATCTGCCGACGACGCACTTCTTGCTGTTAAATTCACATATTTCGCCGGCACTTTTGGAATACTTTTCCTGTTAAAAGGTATGAATCAGGTCTGCGGAATACATATGCCCAAAATCTGGTATTCTGTCATTGCCCTAATGGATCTTGAAATTATCATTTCCGTTTTTACTTCAGGCTACTGTGGCTGGCATTATAAGTCCGTTCAGTATATGAACGACCTTGGCTTTTCATATCTTATAAAAGAGTACGGTCCTCACCACATTATATACACAATAGTACTTATCATTAATATGCTTCTTCCCTGTGGAATCGTCGCATATGCGATTCTTAAAAAAACCAAGATTTCGTGGATTTACATAGCCTCTTTTTCACTGGGCGAAATAATCATGATTGCGGTATATTTTACAGAACGAATTCTTGGTTTAAAGGTTGACTGTCTCCCGTGGGCTTTCATTATTTTTGAGGCAATCATCCTGTTCGTTTTAAGAAGACTCGCAATTTATGATGTGTCACAGAATTATCAGCTTACACTCGAAAGCATGGAAAGCAACGGCTATACAATACTTAGTCCCAAGCAGACATTTATCGGATGCAACAATGTTGCACGTAAATTCTTTCCCGAACTTGACGAGCTTGAAATCGACCACCCGATTACTCATCCTTTCTTTGTAAATGAATTTGGGCACTGGATAAAAGAATCTTTAAAGCATCCCGTTGAACCTAAATATTACATAAGATGCGGCGAAGATGTAAAAGTTACCGTGCAACCCTTTTACAGTGCAAACGGAAGACGCCACCTTGGATACCTTATACAGATTGCAGTCGACACCATGACTCAGCAATATATCAGGCAGTTAAAAGAAAGTAAGATTGAAGCGGAAAAAATGGCCGAGGAAGCAGAACGGGCCAATAAGTCAAAATCAGAATTTCTTGCAAGCATGTCTCATGAAATAAGAACTCCGCTTAACGCAATTCTTGGTTTCGATGAAATCATACAGCGTGAATCAAGTGACGAAATGATTCTCGGTTATTCTCAGAATATCAAACGATCCGCCATCTCAATGCTAAGTCTTGTAAATGACTTATTAGACTTGTCTAAAATAGAAGCAGGCAAGATGGAACTTGTCAAAGTTGATTTTAATATAGCAGATATACTTGGTGACGCAGTCGGAATGACATCATCACGTGCCCTAGCAAAAAATCTTGAGTACAAGATTAATGTTGATCCTTCCCTCCCAAGAAGACTCCACGGTGATGAAGTTAAAATACGTGAGATCATTATGAACATTCTCACAAATGCTCTGAAGTATACAAAAGAAGGAAGTGTTACTCTTAACGTAAGCTACAAAAAAGCTTCATATTCAAAAATTGCAATGACGGTATCGGTTACAGACACAGGCATAGGAATGAAGCCCGAAACAATTAGTCATCTCTTTACGCCTTACGAAAGACTCGATCAGGTTAAAAATCGCTTCATAGAAGGTACGGGTCTTGGTATGTCAATTACGCAAAACCTGCTTACACTCATGGATACTAAACTTGAAGTTGAAAGCGTTTACGGAAAAGGTTCCACATTCTCGTTTACACTTCTGATGCCGGTTGTAAGTTGGGACCCGATCGGAGCGTTTGAGGGCTCGCTCAAAGCAAGTGAAACAAGTACTCACAAATATTCAGCAAGTTTCAGTGCTCCTTTTGCAAATATACTTGTCGTAGATGATACCGAACTTAATCTCGAAGTTTTCTCGGCACTGTTAAAAGAAACAAAAGTACAAATCACTCAGGTTCTGTCAGGTTTGGAAGCCGTTGAATTGTGTAAGTCGAAAAAATTTGATGCAATCTATCTCGATCACCTTATGCCGAATATGGACGGTGTCGAAATTCTTAACGAGATAAACAGCATCGACAACGGATTGAATAAAGATACTCCGAAGGTTGCAATGACAGCAAACGTAGCCCCCGGTGCCAGAGACGAATACCTTGCTATGGGCTTCTCGGATTATCTTCCCAAACCCGTAACTCCGATTCAGTTAGAAAGGCAGCTTGTAATGCTCCTTCCTACCGACAAAATAACAATCCTTCAATAACAGTCAGTCATCAAAAAGCCTCGGATTTTCCGAGGCTTTTGCTTATGTCTTGTATGAAATTCTATAGATGGAATATCTTACCGAAATCTTCCATAAGCGATGACGGAATATACAACGAATATGCTTTGGAAAATATGAACAGACATATGCCGGCAAAAAATACCATCCCAATAATGATGCAATATACTATTTTGTTGTCGCAGCCCGGATACTTACGCATAAGAACCGCTGCCAGTTCAACCGCCACCAAAAGTCCCGTGGAAAAGAAAACCACAAGTCCGGCTATCGGGAAAAATATAGAAATCAATAGTGAAACAAAAATAGATACAATAGAAACAGATGCCCTTATTCCGGCAAGTTCAAAAGCTAAAAGAAGATTTGTTTCAAGCCTTGCCGCCTTCTGAGCAAGATACATGATAATAATAAAAATGATTGCAAAAAACAATGAGAAAACAATCGAAAAGAAGAAAGAGCTTACGCTTTTAATCCGATACTCCGAATACTCTCTGTCAACCAAAACAGACTTGATAATATTGTTCGCTTTCAGAGTGTATACCAAAGAAAATAAAGCAGTCATAATCGACTGAGCTATTATAAGAGCAACGGCAACTATAGTATTCGTGCCGTTCATAAACAAAACCCCACCCACAACAGGATTCTTGGTGATGCGTACAAGTGCTATGTCCGTCTTCTCGGCTTCCTCAAGTGCCTTTTGAAGTGAACGTTCGCAGGTACAAGTCTGTCCTGTTTCCAGACCCGATCCGCAATAACTGCAATATGGCATATAATCCCCGTTTTATAATCTGTTTAAATTTAGCTACCACACTATCGAAGCTACAGATTACATCCAAAGGTGCATCCCTCTCATCACACCTTACGGAGCTGTGTCCGCACCTTTAATTATACCATATTCTTTGCCGGCGAGTATGTCTTTATGCACTTCTTCCGCCAATTTTTCAAAAGAATCAAACTTTTTTTCGGGGCGTCTGAACTCAATAAGTTCTACCCTGATTATCTTGTCGTATATATCGCCCGAAAAATCGTAAATGAAGCTCTCGGCATTCACCGAATCAGTGTCGTTTACGGTTGGTTTTCTCCCAACATTCGTAATGCTTTTGTAAACGCAGTCGTCCACATACACTTTTGAATAATACACGCCGAAAGAAAACGGTGTTTCTTTCGGCAGTGCAATATTGGCGGTCGGCATATCTGCCTTCGAACCTAAATTATTTCCATGTATTACTTTTCCTTCGATAAAAGCAGGTAAAATCATGATTGTCCTTTTAATATTTTGGAAAGAGGTTTGTAAATAAGCATTGTAATAACTACGCAGATGAGTCCCTTAACAATTGTGAACGGAATGTTGAACACAACAAGACACTGTGTAACTGACTTCATGGAAGGAATGATGATACGATATGCTTCAAGTACCTGTTCCTCTTTCATAAAGTGATAGTAGAACGGATATACAACAAACTGATTTGAAGGGAAAGAAAGAATTCCCATTAATACAGCGCCGATGATTCCGCCGATAATTGCATTTTTCTTTGTCTTTTTGTGCTTATAAATAAAGCCTGCGGTCAATGTAAAGATTGCTCCGAGAATAAAATTTGAAAGTTCTCCGACAGTAAAACTCTGTGAAGCCGCACAGTGAATGAGATTCTTGACAAATTCAATAAGCACGCCTGCTATGGGACCATACGCGAAAGCTCCGATTAATGCGGGTAAATCCGAGAAATCGAACTTGATAAAAGGGGGCATCCAGAATGTTACCTGGAACTCAAGATACTGAAGTACGATTGCAACTGCTGCAAGCATACCTACGCCCACGATAAGCCTTACCGGAAGAGCGCTTGTTTTTGTTGTTTTTGTTACTGACATGTTTTTTCCTTTCCGGTGCGGGAACACCAAGAAAAAAGAAACCCCGTGCAAAAAAGCACGGGGTGATAAACCTAAACTGCCCACTAAAGGCACTCTCATAAAATGAGAGTAAGGAATAACATCTTCTTTCATCCGGACTTTACCGTCGGTTTCGGAATTGCACCGAATCAGCCAGATTACTCTGGGTCGCGGACTATACCGCCGGTAGGGAATCGCACCCAACCCCGAAGATTATTTTTACAAAATTATTTATACTACTACTTCTTTGCCTCGTCAAGACGCATTGTAAGACTGATACGTTTTTTTGCAACATCAACATCCAATACCTTTACATCAACAATGTCGCCTACGCTAACCGCTTCAAGAGGATGCTTTATAAAACGGTCGGTTATCCTCGAAATGTGAACAAGGCCGTCCTGATGAACGCCGATATCTACAAATACGCCAAAATCGATGACGTTTCTGACAGTTCCTTTAAGTATCATGCCGGGTTTTAAGTCCTTCATGTCAAGAACATCGCTTCGAAGTATGGGTGCAGGCATATCGGCACGAGGGTCTCTCGCAGGTTTCTCAAGTTCCTTCAAAATGTCGATAAGCGTAATCTCGCCAATTCCAAGCTCTTCAGCGGTTTTCTTCTTGTCTTTAACCTTTGCCGAAAGTCCTGTCGCAACAGTCGGCTCCTTTTTATTATTGTCCTTCTTTTCGGGCTCTGTAAACGTCATTGAACCGCCAAGAGCTGCTGCCAGTGCTGCTCCCATTGCCGTTTGGGTGTTCTTTATTACAAGTTTTTGTTCCTTAGGCCTTGAAGGTTTCTTTTCAGAAGTCTTTACCGCTTCTTTTGCCGCCTTTGTACTGTTCTTCCAGTTTTCCTTGATATCTTCCATTGTAAGACCAAGCTTATCAAGCAGCTTCAAGGCAGCTTCATACGACTCAGGATGTACGCTCGTTGCATCAAGCGGATTATCTCCATCAACAATTCTCATAAAACCGGCGCATTGTTCAAAAGCCTTCGGTCCGAGTTTGGGTACCGAAAGAAGTTCCTGCCTGTTTCTGAAGCGACCGTTTTTCTCTCTGTATTCCACGATATTTTTGGCTATAACCTTGCTTACACCGGATATATACTCAAGAAGAGGTGCCGATGCCGTATTCAAATCAACACCAACCTTATTAACGCAGTCTTCAACAACTCCCGTCAGTGCATCGGAAAGTTTCTTTTGGTCCATATCATGCTGATACTGTCCAACACCGATGGACTTGGGATCAATTTTAACAAGTTCCGCAAGCGGATCCTGAAGTCTTCTCGCCATAGAAGCCGAACTTCTTTCTCCGACATTAAGGTTAGGGAATTCTTCTGTTGCAAGTTTACTTGCAGAATAAACACTCGCACCCGCCTCATTGACTATTATGTACTGAACAGGTACGTCGATTTCCTTTATTATCTCGACAATTACCTGCTCAGACTCACGTGAAGCAGTTCCGTTTCCAAGTGAAATGAGAGAAACGTTATACTTCTTGATAATCTTTTTTATAACATCCTTTGTCTCTGCTATTTTGTTCTGTGGCTCAGTAGGGTACACAACCGTCGTCGTAAGAACCTTTCCGGTCGGATCGACAACACAGATTTTGCAACCGGTTCTGAATGCAGGGTCCCATCCGAGAACAGTTTTTCCTGTGATGGGAGGTGCCATAAGCAATTGCACAAGATTCTTTCCGAACACATCAATTGCACCGTCTTCCGCCTTCTCGGTAAGTTCGTTTCTTATCTCACGTTCTATTGCCGGTGCAATCAAACGGTTATATGCATCTTCACAAACTTCTTTAAGAACAGGTGTGGTAAATTCATTGTCTTTTGTGATTACTACAGTTTCAAGATACCTAAGAATACGTTCTTCAGGTGCATTGACTTTTACGGTCAGTATTTTTTCGTTTTCACCACGGTTAAGCGCCAAAACTCTGTGACCCGCAACCTTCTTGACCGGTTCCTCGTAGTTATAATACATTTCGTAAACAGACTGTGCTTTTTCATCCTTGGCCAAAGAAGTAACAATACCCTCCTCAAAGGTTGCATTTCTGATATATGTACGATAATCAGCCTCGTCAGAAATACTCTCTGCAATAATATCCATAGCACCCTGAAGTGCATCTTCAGGAGTTTTCACATCTTTTTCCTCGTTAACATAGTTCTTAGCTTCTTCTATCACAGGGCATGTTGCTTCCATCTTTCTTATGAAATCCGCAAGAGGAGCAAGACCCTTTTCTTTTGCAACAGATGCTCTTGTTTTTCTCTTTGGTCTGTAAGGACGATATAAATCTTCAACCAAAACCATTGTCTCGGCATTAGCGATTTTCTCTCTTAACTCTTCGGTAAGCATTCCCTGACTTTCAATGCTTGCAAGAACAGTCTCCTTCTTTTCCTCAAGATTTCTTAAGTATACAAGTCTCTCTGACAAATCTCTTAACTGTTCATCATCTAAAGAACCATGTTTTTCCTTCCTGTATCGTGCAATAAAGGGAATTGTATTTCCTTCATCAATAAGCGCTGTTACGGCTTCAACCTGCCACTTCTGAATTTTAAGTTCTTCGGCAATTTTTAATGCAATATCCATCAGTTTCTCCATTCTTCCCACTCGCAACCAAGTGGTTATTTAAGGGGTATTCTTATTATACCGCTCAACAGATTTATTATACAAAATAACGCATTACGGTTCAATAATGGCGACGCATGCGTTTGTAATATTTTCGCCAAGGTGCTAATATATAAAAGAATTGTCAGACATTCTTTTGCATTCGTGACATCGCATCCTGCATGCCATGCCTAAATCAGCCGAATGCACAACAGTAAAGGTACTATGGACAAATACTCTTACGAGCAGACACGATATAATATGGTTCAAAGAGCGCGCAAATTCGGATTTGCATCGCTTATATGTGCGTTTGTTTTTTTCACCTTCCCTTTTGCTTCAATTATTTTGGGATTTTTTGCCATATTATTTGCAATCCTTTCTAAAGGCTACAACATAAAAATGGATAAAGATGCCAAATCCGGAATAAAATCGGCAATAATCGGAATTGTAATAAGCTTAACTATTATTACTTCCGTTTTCGTAAAGTTTGTTACGGACAGCGACTATCGAAACAATTCACTTTATATGGTCGATCAGCTGTACGGAGAATCTTATATGGAGCAATACGGAGCTATGCCTTCGGAACTTATCAACTCCATCTTAGGGTTTGAAGGAACTCAGAGCGGAGGTACAGAACTTGGAAAATAATAAACCGATTAAAGAACTCGCTGCTCAAGCAAGGGGTCAGTTAATAGGAAAATATTCCGTCGCCATTCTTGTTACAGTATCCATCGGAGTAATAAAACTTGTAATCATGTCTCTTGCGGACAGTGTTTCCGGGGACGGTATCGGTCCTTATCTTATAAGGCTCATTGTTTCAGCAATAATAGACCTGCTTATAGGAATACTCGTACTTGGTCAAAAGAGATTCTATCTCAAACTTGTTCGTGGAAACTCTCCTCTTGAAGTGAAAGATATCTTTTACGGAACAAAAAATTCCACTGACAAAGCAATCCTGATTCAGGCTGTTTTTACGATTTCATCACTCATTGCAAGCATACCGGCCATTCTTATCAACGTAGGATTTTTTGTTATTCCCGACAGTTCATATCGAAAAGTCGGGCTCATGCTTATAGCACTTGACTGGATTGTCCTTTTCGCAGTAAGACTTTTCTTTGGCCTTAGTTTTTATATTTTAAATGACAGGCCTCAGTTGTCTGCCTTTGAATGCCTTTCCGAAAGCGTACGTCTTATGGGCAAAAGAAAAGGCAGATTCGTTTTAATCTGCCTTTCGTCAATTCCTTTATTAATTATAAGTTTTATGGCAATAGGTGTCGGAGTCTTTTGGTTCTATGCATATTTTGAAACGCTGACCGCCAACTTCTATCTCGAAGCAATCGGTGAAACACCTGCCAAAGCATTTACAGAGCCTGACACTACTGCTGATTGTCAGTCTGAGCATTATTCCATTTAAGGAAAGCATTAATAAACATATCAAGATCGCCGTCAAGGACTGCCGACGCATTCGCATTTTCAGCGTTTGTACGGTGGTCCTTTACCATTGTGTAAGGTTGAAGAACATAAGAGCGAATCTGTGATCCCCATCCGATTTCTTTAACTTCTCCTCGGATATCGGAAAGTTTCTCCGCATTGGCTTCTTTCTTAAGAAGATACAGTTTAGCCTTCAACATCTGCATCGCTTTATCTTTGTTCTGGTATTGGCTTCGTTCATTCTGACACTGAACAACAATTCCTGTCGGAAGATGAGTAATACGAATTGCCGATGAAGTCTTGTTAACCTTCTGACCGCCGGCTCCGCTTGATCGGAAAACATCTATTCTCATATCCTCTTCAGGAATGTCAATATCAAGATCTTCCTCAATATCGGGCATTACATCAAGTGAAACAAACGACGTCTGTCTCTTTCCCTGTGCATTAAACGGAGAGATTCGTACAAGACGATGAACGCCTTTCTCCGATTTCATATATCCGTAAGCATTCATTCCGTTTATCTGGAATGTGACATTTTTAATCCCGGCCTCATCACCTTCAAGAAAATCAAGGACCTCTATTGAAAATCCCTTTCTTTCAGCCCAACGGGTATACATTCTGTAGAGCATTCCTGCCCAGTCACAGGATTCCGTTCCGCCTGCACCCGCGTTAAGCCTTAATATAGCATTGCTCTTATCGTATTCTTCGCTTAATAAATTTGAGATTCTAAGGTCCTCAAACTTTTCAATGAAAGAATCAAGTTCGGCCCTTACTTCGTCGGGATAGGTCTCATCGGTTTCATCCTCCCCCATCTCAATAAGAGTAAGAATATCCTCAAACTGGCCTCTAAGTCCTTTAACCGTATCTCTTATTCCTTCGAGAGTTTTGAGTTCAATCGTAAGTTTATTGGCTCTTTCAGGATTATCCCAAAATTTAGGAGATTCCATCTCCATATTAAGCTCTTCTATTCGTTTTTCATTGTCTTCAAGATGAAGGGATGAAGCAAGTTCCTCGAGAGGACCTTCATATCCCAAAACCTCGATTTTCATATTATCAAGTAAAAGCAAATCACACCTCTTATAGCATAATGTAATGATATGATTAATTATCTCCGATTACTGTCTTCCACAACACTGCTTGTATTTCTTTCCCGATCCGCAAGGACACGGATCATTGGGATAAATCTTGCCTTCAAGCTTTCTGACCGGAGCCTTTGCTGCCGAATCATCTCTGTTAGTGCTTGTAACCTTAACAGTCTGCTCACGCTCCATTGAGTTTCCTACGCGAATTCTCATAATGGTTGTAATCGTCTGTTCCTTAATGTTAAGGGTCATCTCCTCAAACATTGCGTACGCTTCGCCCTTATATTCCTGAACCGGATCCTTCTGCGCATATGCCACAAGACCGATACCGTCTCTTAACTGGACCATATCATCAATGTGAACCATCCACTTTGAATCAATTGCCTTCAAAAGAACAATTCTTTCAAGTTCACGGATGATTTCCTGCGGGAACTCCGCTTCTTTATTCTCATAAAACTTAACGGCTTCTTCCTTAAGCTGCTGCTCTAACTCATTCTTCTTGGTTGCATTGACTCTTTCGGTCGTTATTGTTTCAAGCGGAATTATCGGCAAAAGAAGCTGATTAAGTTCTGAATAATCCCACTCAGAAGGCTTCTGATCCTCACCTATAACGGTATCAACAGCAGTTTCGACAATCTCGGTAATCATCTTATATATTACGTCACGCATACTCTCGCCACGTAATACTCTGAGACGCTCACCATATATTATTTCGCGTTGCTCGTTCATAACCTGGTCGTATTCAAGAAGTCTCTTACGAGTTTCAAAGTTTCTTTCTTCGATACGCTTCTGGGCCTTTTCAATAGCATTTGAAACCATCTTATGACGAATCTCCTGGCCTCTTTCAAGTCCAAGAGACTGGAAGATTGCCTTTGTACGTTCTGATCCAAACAGTCTCATCAAATCATCTTCAAGTGAAATATAAAACTTCGAAGCACCCGGATCTCCCTGACGTCCCGAACGTCCTCTTAACTGATTATCGATACGACGCGATTCATGACGTTCGGTACCGATAACCTTAAGGCCTCCGGCTGCACGTGATTCTTCATCAAGTTTAATATCAGTACCACGGCCTGCCATATTTGTTGCAATTGTAACAGCGCCATACTGACCGGCATTTGCAATAATCTCAGCTTCCATCTCGTGGAACTTTGCATTAAGAACTGTGTGCTTGATACCTGTCTTTTTCAAAATACGTGAAAGTTCTTCGGAAGCTTCGATTGAAACCGTACCAACAAGAATAGGCTGGCCGGTTTTGTTTGTTTCAATAATATCTCTTACAATTGCTTCAAGTTTCTCTTCACGTGTAATATATACGGAATCATCAAGATCTTTTCTTGCTACAGGCCTGTTTGTGGGAATCTCAACAACATCCATTCCATAGATATCTTTAAATTCCTGCTCTTCCGTAAGAGCTGTACCTGTCATGCCTGCCTTCTTCTCATATTTATTGAAGAAGTTCTGGAATGTAATAGTAGCAAGAGTCTTTGATTCTCTCTTAATCTTAACATTTTCTTTTGCCTCGATTGCCTGATGCAATCCGTCCGAATAGCGACGACCGGGCATAATTCTTCCGGTAAATTCATCAATAATGATGATTTCACCTTCTTTAACGATATAATCCTTATCTTTGAACATAAGGTTGTTAGCTTTAAGTGCAGTTACGATACAATGCTGTATTTCAACATTGTCGGAATCTGCAAGGTTATCGATATGGAAGAAGCGCTCAGCCTCTTTAACACCATGCTCGGTAAGGGTAATAACCTTATCTTTCTCGTTAACGATAAAGTCTCCAGTCTCTTCCTGAACGTTTCCAAGAATCATATCAAGCTTGCCCACTTCAACCATATCCTTACCGCGGTGAAGCTGTTTTGCAAGCATATCAGCCATAGAATATATGCTTGTGGACTTGGTACCCTGACCCGAAATAATAAGAGGCGTTCTTGCTTCGTCAATCAAAATCGAGTCTACTTCGTCGATGATTGCATAATGCAATCCGCGAAGAACAAGGTCCTTCTCGTAAATTGCCATATTATCTCTCAAATAGTCAAAACCAAGTTCGTTGTTCGTAACATATGTAATGTCACATGCGTACGCCTCGCGCTTCTGTTGAGGCGTCATGGCATTCAATGATACTCCGACTGTAAGGCCAAGGAACTTATAAACAGCTCCCATCCATTCCGCGTCACGGGTTGCAAGGTATTCGTTAACTGTAACTACATGAACGCCCTGTCCAGCCAGTGCATTTAAATATACCGGAAGAATATCTGTCTGAGTCTTACCTTCACCGGTTTTCATCTCGGCAATTCGATTCTGATGAAGAATAATACCACCGATAATCTGAACACGATAATGCTCTGTATGAATGACACGTCGTGTTGCTTCTCTGGCAACAGCAAAAGCTTCTACAAGAATATCATCAAGAGTCTCGCCCTTTGACAAACGTTCCTTAAACTCTTTGGTCTTCGCTGCAAGCTGTGCATCGGAAAGTTGCATCAACTCATCACGCATATTTTCTATCGCCAAAACAAGAGGCATTATCTTTTTAATCTGTCTCTCACTGTATGTTCCAAAAATTTTATCAAACAGTTTCATCAAAAATGTATCCTTTCAATGCCATATTATGGGCATAAAACACCAATGATTATTCTATCAGATAAGCACCTTATCTTCAATAAAAAGAACCTTTCACTTTTGTAAAAAAAATATGAACACTAAAAGGCCTTCCTACACGAAAGTGTTGGAAGGCCTTTAATGGGTGAATATATTGTTTTAATACTCGCAAGCCTTTTCTTCGCCTGTAACAACTCTTAAGCCGCCCTGGCAAAGAGCAAGAAGCTCATCTTCTCCGGGATAAACAGTGAAAGGAGCAATCCATCCGGCTCTTTCTTTAATGGCATCACATGTAATCTTACCGTAAGCAATACCACCTGTAAGAATGATCTGATCCACCTTACCTTCAAGTACTGTAGCCATAGCACCGATATCCTTTGCAACCTGATAGTGGAAAGCGTGGAATACATCCACAGCAACAGGATCACCTTCAAGTGCCTTTGCTTCAACGATTCTGGCATCGTTGGTATTAAGGTATGCATTGAAACCACCATTACCAACAAGTTTCTTATATACTTCCTTCTCGGAATATTTGCCACTGAAGCACATCTTCACAAGGTCACCGGCCGGAACCGCACCTGCACGTTCGGGAGAAAAAGCACCCTCACCATCAAGAGCATTGTTAACGTCAATAATTCTTCCGCCCTTATGAGCACCTACGGAAACTCCGCCGCCCATGTGAACTACGATAAGATTAAGGTCTTCATATTTCTTTCCGACTTCTTTTGCATATCTTTTTGCAACAGCCTTCTGGTTAAGTGCATGAAATACTGAACGTCTTGGAAGCTCCGGAACGCCGGAAAATCTTGCAATACCTTCAAGTTCATCAACAACTACAGGATCAACAATAAATGAAGGAATGCCGAGTGAATCTCCGATTTCTCTTGCAAGAACACCTCCAAGGTTTGATGCATGCTGTCCCTGCTTACCAACAATAAGGTCTTCCAAAAGAGCATTGGATACCTTATATGTGCCACCGGGAATAGGCTTTAACATTCCGCCACGGCCGACTATAAAGCTAAGTGTCGATAAATCAAAATTCTTTTCCTTAAGAATGTTAAGAATAACGTTCTTTCTGAAATCTTTCTGCTCGTAGATAGAACCGTACTGAGCAATTTCTTCTGTTGTATGACGAAGAGTCTCGTCAAAAAGTAACTTCTCATCCTCAAAAACACCGATTTTGGTGGAGGTTGAACCTGGATTGATAATAAGACTGATATGTGACATATTTTCTCTCCTTTATTAGCGCTTCATTGCTTCTGCAACTACTGCAGCAAGAGCAATTGAATTAAGCTTAACTTCCATTGTGTCAGAACGGCTTGTAAGAATTGCAGGAGCGCTTGTACCTGTTAAAATACAACCGTTCTTGCATTCTGCAGTATGAACAAGAGCCTTATAAACAAGGTTACCTGCATGAATGTCAGGGAAAAGAAGAATGTCTGCATCACCTTGAATCTTTCTGTCTGTAGCATTCTTGTGCTTTGCAGCCTCAGGATCGATTGCAAGGTCCAAAGAAAGGGGACCGTCAACGATACAGCCTGTAATTGTTCCTTCCTCATTCATCTTTGTAAGTTCAGCAGCCTCAACTGTTGCAGGCATTTTAGGATTTACAACTTCAACAGCAGCAAGAGGAGCAACCTTTGGCATGTCTATTCCGCATGCATTGCAAACCTTGACTGTATTTTCGATAATTGCAACTTTATCCTCAAGAGTAGGATATGTCATAAACGCTACATCAGTTAAAAAGAAAAGATGATCATAGCCTTTGATTTCAAACACAGAAACATGTGAAAGAGGCTTACCTGTGCGAAGACCAACCTCTTTATCAAGAAGGCTCTTAAGGAATGACTTCGTATCAAGAATACCTTTCATATACATATCAGCTTCTCCGTTGTGAACGAGTGAAACAGCCTTTAAGGATGCAGCAACAATATCCTTCTCGTCTATAACCTTATACTCGCTAAGGTCCATATTGATTTCTTTTGCAATTTCTGCGATTTTCTCTGCATCGCCAACAAGAATTGAATTAGCGATTCCTTGCTCCTTGGCAGCCTTTACAGCTTCCAACACGGGCTTGTCCTGTGCACATGCAACAGATAATGTCTTGGTAGGTAACTTAGTAACCTGACCGATAATAGCGTCAAAACTCTTGCTCATCTTGTCCTCCGATATTATAAAGGGATAATCCCAAAATATGTAAAATACACGTATGTATCCGTAAAATGATACCATACTTGAAAAAAAAAGTACAGAGAAGCCGGTTCTTCGCTGTACTATCTTTTTTATTTGCTCATCGCTTTTAACTTATCCGAATTTGAAATCATTTCTTCGACGATATCTTTTACGTCTTTAACGACTTCTCTGTTTCCTTCGGTTATTTCGTAGGTCGTCGACGAATGCGCCGTTACTTCTTCTGTAATAGCCGAGATTGTCTGAATACTCTCAACAATTTCCTGATTTGTTTTTTCCAAGAGGTCAACTATCTTTGAAAGTTGCTTTGAATTCTTCTTTATATCATCTGAATTTGTAACAATCTTTTCAAAATTCTCGGCAGCTGTCTTTGCTGATTCATTCTGAAGGCGGTTGCTATCAACAAGATTAGTGATGGCTGATGCAACTTCCGTCATTTCGGCAGCTATGTTGCTGATGAGATTATTAATATCTTCGGTAGCCGACTGCGTCTGAGAAGCAAGGCTCGATATCTCTGTCGCAACTACCGCGAATCCTCTTCCGGCTTCTCCGGCACGGGCTGCTTCAATAGAAGCATTGAGTGCAAGTAAGCTTGTCTGCGAAGCAACACTGCTGATAAGTTCGACAATCGATTCCATCTTATCGGTAGATGATTTAAGTTCCTCAACCTCTTTAACAGCACCGTATGCCGCCTCTTCTGAAGCTTTTGCTTGTTTTATAAGTATTCCGATACTGTTTCTTCCTTCTGATATCGCATTAATTGATGAATCAACACTTGTTCCTATATTTTCAGAAGCGAGGGTTACACTTTCTATCTGTCCCGATATTTCTTCTGTCTTATGAAGCTGATTTTCAACAGCTTGGGCAGACTCGTCTGCTCCTGATTGAACTTCCTTCATGGAAGAAAGTGTTTCCTCGGACGACTCTTCAAGTTTTACAAGTTTTTCAGAAACAATTGTTACTTCATCGGCAAGAGTATTTGCGACTTCAACAATCGAATCAAGCATCTTCTCTGTTCTTTCGTTGCTTGAGTTTATTTCTTTCATCTGTGCTGAAGTAAAATCCACAATAAACTTGTTCGCAATAATTGTGTATAATCCGACAAGGGCTGTTGCAGCTATCTGAATTTCAAGTGCAGCGATTGCTTCGTTTGAAAATCCTCCCCGAATTGCACAGTTAACGGCATGAATGGTGGAAATTAGCATCGTTCCTGACGCAACCGTTACGGCAAACTTTATATCACAGTATATTGCTATAACAATAACCATCGGAAATGCATACGTGAAAACAAGCTGCTGATCGCTTATTGCACATATGGCGAGGTAAAAAATACCGTATCCAACGCCGATAACGTGCTTAATAAGTTCGCTGTCGGGAATCTTTTTATAAAGAAGGTTCGCTCCTGCCACCGGTACCCACATTGTAATCATGAGTATTGCCATATTTACCGGTGTTATCTCGTTTTTCATAATCTGAACAACATAACTTAGCGTAAGGATAGTAATAACCGCAAGTTGAAGTTTTCTTCCAAGATTATTTGCCTTTGCAACATCAACAATCTTTTTATTATTCATACTACTCTCCATTGCACAAAATTGTGTTAGTTAAGGTTACCATTCATTGATTAATAAAGAATAAACAACATAGTTCACTGTGTTTGTTGTATAACAAAAAGCTCCGGTGTATAAACACCGGAGCCTGATAGTTTTGCAACTATTATTTTGCAGCAAGTTCTGCTTTAATCTTTGCTGTAAGTTCGGGAACAATCTTGTTAAGATCGCCTACAATACCGTAGTCTGCAACGTCAAAGATAGGAGCATCTTCATCTTTGTTAATAGCGATGATGATGTCTGATTCTTCCATACCTGCAACGTGCTGAATAGCACCTGAGATACCGATTGCAAAGTATACGTTAGGTCTTACTGTCTTACCTGTCTGACCTACCTGTAAATCCTTGGGCTTCCAGCCTGAATCTACAACTGCACGTGAGCAGGAAACTGTTCCGCCAAGTACTGCAGCAAGGTCTTCAAGAATCTTGAAGTTCTCAGCAGATCCAACTCCACGTCCGCCGGAAACAAGAATCTTAGCATCCATGATATCAGCAACATCGTTAACAGCCTTAACGATTTCCTTGATTGTAACGTACTTGTTGTTAGGAGTAAATCCGGGGTTAAACTCTACGATGTTAGCCTTAGCACCCTTCTTAGGCTCGATTTTCTGCATAACGCCGGGACGAACTGTAGCCATCTGAGGACGGTTGTTAGGGCAAGCGATTGTAGCGATTGTATTACCACCGAATGCAGGACGGGTCATAAGTAACTGATTGTGCTTCTGCTCTGCTTCTTTTCCGGGAACGGGAACAAGCGGGAAATCACCGATTTCAAGCATTGTACAGTCAGCTGTAAGACCTGTTGCAACTCTTGCTGAAACTGTAGGGCCTAAATCACGTCCGATTGCTGTAGCACCAACGAGCATGATGTCAGGCTTGAATTCATTGATAACGGAAGAAAGAGCGTGAGCGTAAGGCTCAGTTCTGTATTCCTTAAGTTCAGGGTCATCAACAACGATGACTCTGTCAGCGCCGTACTCTGCAAGAGAGTCAGCAAGGTTCTTAACGTCAGAACCGATTAATACTGCTGTAACTTCAGCATTTAAAGGTGCTGCAAGTCTTGTAGCTTCTCCAAGTAATTCGTATGCGATGCCGCTAACCTGATTGTCAACCTGCTGCGCAAACACGAACACTCCCTTATATTCTTCTAAGTTCATATTGGCCTCCTAATTAGATAACATGCTTTTCTTTGAGCTTACCAACAATAATGTCAACAGCTTCTGAAGGTGAATCGGGAACAAACTTTTCGCCTGCACCCTTTCTAACCTTATCGGATGCTCTTGCAATCTTTGTAGGTGATCCTGCAAGACCGATGTTGCTATCGTCAACATCCTTAAGGTCTGCACGTCCCCATGTGATAACTTCTGCCTTGCAAGCATCGAAAATTCCACCGGGAGTCATGTATCTGGGATCGTTTAATTCCGAAAGAGCTGTAACAAGACAAGGCATCTTTGCTTCTACCATGTGGTATCTGTCGTCATACTGACGCTTTACAATAACCTTATCTCCATCAACCTTAATTTCCTGAGCGTAAGAAATAACCGGAACGCCAAGGTGTTCAGCGATCTGGGGACCAACCTGAGCTGTATCTCCGTCGATAGCCTGACGACCTGTAATGATGAGGTCATACTCAAGATTTCTGATTGCACCTGCAACTGTTGTTGAGGTAGCCCATGTGTCAGCACCACCAAGTACTCTGTCTGTTACAAGAACAGCCTTATCAGCACCCATTGCAAGAGCTTCTCTCAATGTATCTGCTGCCTTGGGAAGACCCATGGTAAGAACGGTAACTTCTGCACCGTACTGATCTTTTAAACGAAGTGCTGCTTCAAGACCTGCCTTATCGTCAGGGTTCATGATTGCAAGCATTGCGCTTCTGTCAAGTGTTCCGTCAGGGTTAAACTTAACGCCGCCCTTAGTATCGGGAACCTGCTTAATACATACAATAATCTTCATATTCTCGTTCCTCCTACTTTAATAAGTTAGCGCTGATAACCATACGCTGAACTTCACTGGTACCTTCGTAGATCTCAGTGATCTTAGCATCTCTCATCATACGCTCAACGCCGTACTCCTTGATGTAACCGTAACCACCGTGTAACTGAACACACTTTGTGGTAACTTCCATAGCAACTTCTGCTGCATAAAGCTTAGCCATAGCTGCCTCTACAGAGTAGGAAACCTTAGGATTCTTTGTATATTCATCTTTCTTGCAAGCTGCCTTGTAAACAAGTAACTGAGCAGCTTCAACCTTTGTAGCCATATCAGCAAGCTGGAACTGAGTGTTCTGCTGCTGAGCGATTGTCTTACCGAACTGCTTTCTTTCCTTAACGTAAGCAATTGTTGTCTCAAGAGCGCCTTCTGCAATACCAAGAGCCTGAGCAGCGATACCGATACGTCCGCCGTCAAGAGTATGCATTGCAATGTTGAAGCCCTTACCCTGCTGACCTAAAAGGTTAGCCTTGGGAATGCGACAGTCTGTGAAAATAAGTTCGTAAGTAGAGGAAGCACAGATACCCATCTTGTTTTCCTTTGTACCGAATGTGAATCCGGGTGTACCCTTTTCAACGATGAATGCCGAGATTTCCTTAAAGAACTTACCGCGCTTTTCAATCTTGCCTGTTACAGCAAAGATTACGTAAACGTCAGCTTCCTTACCGTTTGTGATGAAGCACTTGGATCCGTTAAGAACCCATTCATCACCATCTAAAACAGCCTTTGTCTGCTGTCCCTGAGCATCGGTACCTGCACCGGGCTCAGTTAATCCGAATGCGCCGAGCTTTTCGCCCTTAGCAAGCGGAACTGCATATTTCTGCTTCTGTTCTTCTGTACCGTATGTCATGATTGGATCTACACAAAGAGAAGTATGTGCAGAAACGATAACACCTGTGGTACCACAAACCTTTGACATTTCTTCAACACACATAGCGTATGTTAAAATGTCACAACCCTGGCCGCCGTACTGTTTAGCTACGGGAATTCCAAGGAAACCATACTTTGCAAGCTTGTCAACAGTTTCTCTGGGGAATCTGTGCTGCTCATCGATTTCCTGTGCGAGGGGCTTAACTTCTTTTTCAGCGAAATCTTTGAATAACTGTCTCGCCATTTCATGTTCTTTGCTTAAAGAAAAATCCATGATTTATATTTCCTCCTAATATAATTTACAAATTAGATATTACTGAGCATCTACAGCTGTCTTTGTTCTGTCAGCGTTGTAGATATAGAAGCCCTTACCTGACTTGCAGCCAAGGTTTCCGCCACGAACCATCTTTCTTAAAAGAGGGCATGCACGATATTTTGAATCGCCTGTTTCTTTGTAAAGAACATCCATGATTGCAAGGCAGATATCAAGACCGATATAATCGCCGAGTTCAAGAGGTCCCATAGGATGGTTTGCGCCAAGCTTCATTGCAGCATCGATACCTTCGATGTCAGATACACCTTCCATCTTGATGAAAGCTGCTTCGTTAATCATAGGAATAAGAATACGGTTTACAACGAAACCTGCTGCTTCATTAACCTGTACAGGTGTCTTTCCGATTTCTACGGAAATCTTCTTAATAGCTTCTACAGTTTCAACAGGTGTATTAACACCAGCGATAACTTCGATAAGTTTCATTCTGTCTGCAGGATTGAAGAAATGCATTCCCACTACAGGACGATTAACACCCTTTCCGATTTCTGTAATAGAAAGAGAAGAAGTGTTTGATGAGAAAATACACTCAGGCTTGCAAATAGCATCAAGCTCCTTGAATGTTGTCTGCTTAACAGTCATATCCTCAAATGCTGCTTCTACAATAAGATCGCAGTCAGCACAAAGGTTTTCCTTAAGACCGGGAGTAATTTTGTTAACGATAGCGTCAACTGCTTCCTGTGTTAATTTTCCTTTTTCAACAAGTTTTGCATATCCTTTAACAATCTTGTCTTTTCCGCCTTCAGCCCACTCCTGCTTAATATCGCAAAGAGCAACTTCATAGCCTTCTGTCTGAGCGAATGCCTTAGCAATGCCCTGACCCATGGTGCCTGCACCAATAACGCCTACCTTCATTAGTAGATCCTCCTTTAATATATTTGTATGTGTGAAGAATTATCTGTTCTTAAAAGGAACAACTTTCAACTTCTTTTCTTTGTCCTTCTCAAGGAAATTGCCCATTCCGGCTCTCTGATCTTCTGTCTCAAAGCAGTCACCGAAAAGCTTCTCCTCAATTGCAAGAGCTGCGTCCATATCAACCTGAAGACCATCGTTAATTGCCTTCTTGCAGTTTCTTACAGCGATAGGAGCGTTTGCTGCAATTGTTGATGCCATCTTCTCTGCTGTAGCAAGAAGATTTTCCTGAGCTGTCTTAACAACATTTCCTGTCTCATCAAGTTCAGCAGATACAACCTGATTAACAAGTCCGATTCTGTATGCTTCAGCCGCCTTAATATTTCTTGCTGTATAAATAAGTTGCTTAGCCATACCTGCTCCGACAAGTCTTGCAAGTCTCTGTGTTCCGCCGAATCCGGGTGTGATTCCAAGGCCTACCTCGGGCTGTCCGAACATAGCATTGTCTGAGCAAAGTCTGATATCACAACTCATTGAAATCTCACATCCGCCACCAAGTGCAAAACCATTTACTGCAGCAATAACCGGAATCGGGAATGTCTCAATCATACGGAAAACATCATTACCCTTCTTACCGAAAGCTTCGCCTTCAGCCTTTGTAAGAGTACTCATTTCCCCGATATCAGCGCCTGCAACGAAAGACTTTTCGCCTGCGCCTGTAAGTACAAGACAACGAACCTCATCAAGGTTAACTGCCTTGAAAGTAGCCTCAAGATCTTCAAGAACCTGAGAATTAAGAGCGTTTAATGCTTCGGGACGGTTAATTGTAACTACTCCGATTGCGCCCTTCTGTTCATATAAAACGTATGCCATATCTGTTCCTCCATCCATGACCCTTCATTCGAAATATCTTCGCACGGTCACGGTAATATTATCCGTTTACACACCAATATCCGAGGCAAAAAGACCCCGGATATGGTTTGTTTTCTTATTATAAATTAGTCGCGTTCAACGATTGTAGCACAACCCATTCCGCCGCCGATACAAAGTGTAGCAAGACCCTTCTTTGCATCCTTTGCTTCCATCTCGTGAAGAAGAGTAACAAGGATACGGCATCCTGATGCTCCTACAGGATGTCCGAGTGCGATTGCACCACCGTTAGGGTTAAGCTGCTTGTCAACATCAATGCCAAGTTCCTTACCAACTGCAACAGACTGAGCTGCAAAAGCTTCGTTTGCTTCGATGATATCGAAGTCTTCAATCTTCATTCCAGCCTTAGCCATTACCTTCTGAGTGGCAGGAACAGGTCCGATACCCATAACTTCGGGACGGCAGCCTGCAAGTCCGCCTGCAACAAATGTTGCCATAGGCTTAACACCAAGTTCTTTTGCCTTTTCTTCGCTCATTACAACAATTGCAGCAGCACCATCGTTAATACCTGATGCATTACCTGCTGTAACAAATCCGTCAGGATTGATAGGAAGAAGTTTTGCAAGACCTTCAATTGTAGAACCTGCACGAGGGCCTTCATCTGTATCAAAAATAATTGTTTCTTTCTTTTTCTTAATCTCTACAGGAACGATTTCCTTTTTGAAAGCGCCTGCTTCGATAGCTGCACATGCCTTCTGCTGGCTCTTAAGTGCGAACTCATCAAGTTCTTCACGTGTAAGACCCCATTCACGACAGATGTTATCAGCTGTTGTAATCATGTGGTAGTTGTTGAATGCATCCCATAAAGCATCGTTAACCATTGTATCAACGAGTGTTCCGTTGTTCATTCTGTATCCGTAACGAGCCTGAGGAATAGCGTAGGGAGCCATTGACATGTTCTCCATACCGCCTGCGATAACTACGTCAGCATCTCCTGCCATAATCATCTGTGCTGCCTGGTTAACACAGTTAAGACCGGAACCGCAAACTACGTTCATTGTAACAGCGGGAACTTCAATAGGAAGTCCTGCTTTGATTGCTGCCTGACGGGCTACGTTCTGACCCTGTCCAGCCTGGATTACACAACCCATATATACCTGATCAACATCTTCAGGCTTAATACCTGCACGCTTAATTGCTTCTGCAATTACAATTGCTCCAAGCTGGGGAGCGGGTGTAGTGGAAAGAGATCCACCCATTGTACCGATAGCGGTACGGCAAGCGCCTGCTAAGACAACTTTTTTAGCCATTTTTGTATCTCCTTGTTTTGTTAAATTTTTATCATTTTCGATGACAATTTTACCACATCCAAGGGGGTACATGCAACTAAAACTTTCACCCAAATGTTACTATTCACAGTATGATTAAATATATGCACAGTAGCGTCAAGCTCGCTTGTAAGATACTGCGCATTGGAGTGGAGTTGCTGTGAATAGTAACTATCTATATATTTATACCCGATTTTTTCCAAACGGTTATAACTTTAAAAAGATCGCCGTCAACAATAACATCAAAACAGCCACCCTGAAGTTGCGTAAAACTTTTGGCAATTGCAAGCCCAAGCCCGCTTCCTTCGGTATTGCGTGACTGATCTCCGCGAACAAAACGCTCGGCGAGTTCACTTCCTGTTGTACGAATTCTGTTTGCCGAAACATTTCTTATTACAGCAATCACTTCCGATTCGCTTTCCCCCACCTGAATATATAGCCTTGAATTATGAAGCGCGTACTTAGCCGCATTCCCTATAAGATTGGAATATATCCTATATGTTTTCTGAGGGTCTGCAGGAATAATCTTCTTCCCTCCTCCTTCATTTTCAAATACGATCTCCAGACCCGCATCATTTAGTTTATCCTCATATTCAAACAGAACCTGTTTAAGCAAGCTGACCAAATCCATTTCAACAGGGTCAAACTTGACATTTCCGGTTGTCGCCTTGCTGACCTCAAACAAATCTTCTATGAGAGACTTCAATCTGTTTGCGCGATTATCAAGGATGTTAAGATACTCTTTTCGCTTCTCCGGTTCCAAATTTTCATCTTTTAATAAATCTATATATGTGATAATCGCAGTCAGCGGAGTCTTTAAATCATGCGAAACATTTGTAATGAGATCCACTCTCATTCTCTCGCTTCTGACACCCGATTTAACAGCCTCTTCAAGTCCGTCCCTTATCTTTGCAACGGGCTCTCGCAAACCTTCAAGTTTTCCCAGTTTTTCAGGCAAAGAAACCTCGAGATTTCCTTTCGCCATTTCCTCCATTGCGCTGATTAAAGCTTCATATTTTCGTTTTGACTTATCCAGTCGACGTTTTGAATACACTCTATAGTACAGCGAGCGGTAAAAAAACGGCTTCCATTCACTTTTATATATCAGTACCAGGTTAACCAAAATGTACGAATAAAGACATCCTGATACTATTGCACAGAAACCGCAAATAATATGATCACCCGGTTCATTGGGGTACAAAAAATCAAGTGCTACCGTCATAAGACACAGATAAACAAAGAACGTGATAACAAATATCTCCGGATTAATCCGAAATATTCTCATAACCGAAAGTGTCCTTGCCTTTTCCTTGTTTATGCATGCGAAAAAAATTCCGGCATAAATCAGCGAAATGACAACAATAATGTCACTTCGATCAAAAAACCATTCTGCTGCCGTGCAAAGTGCTATATATGATATTCCGGAAAGTGTTATGAATAAAACCGTTCCAAGTCGATTCTTTTTGTCCATTTTAAGCTCCGCCTATTGCTTCTCTATCTTGTATCCGACGCCCCACACGACCTTGAGATACACAGGTTTCTTTGGATCCGCTTCAATCTTTTCACGAATATTTCTTACATGAACCATTATAGTATCGGTATTTATTGCTCTTTCGTTCCAAACAGTTTCATATATTTCCTCAGAAGAAAAAACCCTTCCCGGTGTTCTCATCAAAAGTTCAAGAATCTTAAACTCTATCGGTGTCAGTTTTACAGGCTTTCCGTCCGTAAAAGTTTCTACAGTATCAAGATTAAGTTCAAGCCCTCCGACTGACAATATTCGGTCTTTATCTTCATTGCCCGGTCCGGTCAATGCATCGAGATAGCGTGCATAGCGTCTAAGATGCGAGTTGACACGTGCTAAAAGTTCAAGCGGAGTAAACGGTTTTGTAATGTAATCGTCCGCCCCCATGTTAAGACCCATTACCTTATCGATATCCTCTGACTTAGCGGTAAGCATGACTACAGGAAACTCATAGCCTTTTTCTCTAAGTTTCATAAGCATTGTTATTCCATCCATTACCGGCATCATAATATCAAGTATCGCAAGGTGAATTGTCTCCTTTTCAAGAATCTTCAGGCCGTCTTCCCCGTTACCTGCTTTAAAAACCTCATAGCCCTGGTTTCGCATATATATTTCAACACCGTTTCTGATTTCTTCATCGTCTTCAACTAAAAGAATATGATATTTTCCTTCCATAACAGCCTCTCTCTTTATTTCTTTTTACAAAGCATATCATGTTTCTGCCAACATATACCACTATATCGGCAAAAACTAAAACAAACCGA
Organism: Lachnospiraceae bacterium; assembly: GCA_045627845.1. GTDB lineage: Bacteria > Bacillota > Clostridia > Lachnospirales > Lachnospiraceae > UBA1258. The sequence continues at coordinate 29,307 of JAZQOL010000001.1, forward strand.
CATATAAATCTAATTATTCTCTAAAGAAGCATATTAAAAAGAGCTTCACGATAATTATCGTAAAGCTCTCAATCTTCTTATATTTCAATAAGTCCCTTCGTGTACATTCTTTGTACACTGTTAAGTATTCCGTACTTAACATGAGGCCATGTTATACCGCCCTGGAAGTATGCTGCATACGGAGGTCTTAACGGACCATCCGCAGAAAGTTCGATGCTGGCACCCGATACAAACGTTCCCGCCGCCATTATAACCTGGCTGTCGTATCCGGGCATGTCTCCGGGTTCAGGCATTGCGTGCGCATCTACCGGCGATGCCATTTGGATTCCTTCGCAAAAAGCTATCAGTTTTTCAGGACTTCCAAGTTCAACCGCCTGAATAATATCGTGTCTTTCCAGGCTGCTTGGAGGCACAACCTTAAAGCCCAGCTTCTCGTAAATTGCAGCTGCAAAGACAGCTCCCTTTTCCGCACTTGCAACTACTGTAGGTGCCAAGAAGAATCCCTGGTAAAAGCTTCGTAAAACATCCAGTGAAGCACCGACTTCTTTTCCAAGCCCGGGGCTTGTAAGCCTGTAAGAAGCATTTTCTATACATTCTGCCGTTCCTGCTATATAACCTCCGATTGGAGCAAGACCGCCTCCCGGATTTTTAATAAGAGAACCGACAATCATATCCGCGCCCAAATCCGAAGGCTCAATTGTCTCCGTAAACTCACCGTAACAGTTATCAATCATAACGATAATATCTTTACGTATAGATTTGACAAATTTAATAACGCTTCCGATTTCTTCAACAGAAAAAGTTTTTCTTGTCTTATAACCTTTCGAGCGCTGTACAGCCACAATCTTTGTCTTGTCGGAAATAGCCTCTTTGATTCCTTCAAAATCAAATTTATCACCTGCAAGAAGCTCGACCTGCTTATATGTCACTCCATATTCGGCAAGTGAACCCTTTGACGGACGGATTCCTATAACCTCTTCCAGAGTATCGTAAGGTCCTCCGGCTGCATAAATCAATTCATCTCCTGGGCGAAGATTACTCATAAGCGCCAAAGCAAGAGCATGCGTTCCGCAGGTAATCTGCGGTCTTACAAGTGCATCCTCCGTATGAAAAACAGATGCATAAACACGTTCCAGTGTTTCTCTGCCAAGATCGTTGTATCCATATCCGGTCGAACCGTAGAGACAAGCCTCGCTAACGTTATTATCCTTAAACGCTTTCAAGACTTTCAACTGGTTCATTTCGGCAATCTCATCAATTTTGTCGAATCGATCCTTAAGATTTTTCAAAACTTCTTCGCTCAAAGAAAGAATTTTCTCATCAATTCCCATCGATACATACGCATCGTTTATGTTCATTACGTTTCCCTCCGTGGAGATTATTCTCCCTCAATAACCGCAAGAATAACAATACCGAGTATAACAAGTGAAACAAATATGTACTGCTTACGTGTAAGTTTTTCTTTAAGGAATATTCTGGAAAGAAGAACCGAAACAACGCAAACCGAAGAAATGATAGGCGCTGCAATAGCTCCGTTTCCGCTCATTGCATATACATAAGTAAACTGACCGGCAGTTTCGCAAACCGCTGCAATAGCTTTATCCTTCTGTTTTGGAAGTTCAAATTTAACATGTTTAATCTGCATAAACACAAAAAGTATTACCGCAACCGCGAAGAAAGAAAGTTCGTACGCAGTGTTTGCAACGAGTTCTATATTGTCTTCGGTAACGCCTACCAAAGGAGTTGTTTCCATTTCAAGATAGAAAATATCAAGGAAGCTTCCCACTGCATCAATAATTGCGTAGCAGAAAGGCATCATAAATGCAACCACTGCCATTTTCTTACCAAGTTTCTTTCCTCGGTTTGTATCGCCTTTGTTTTCAAGGAATCCAAGTCCCAAAATACCTACAACGATAATAACAATGGCAACAACAGAACCTGCAGCAATCTGTTCGCCCAAAATTACGCAGCAAAGAAGTGCACATATTGCTCCGGATGTATTTTCAATAGGGTCCGAAATAGACTCTTCAATAAATCTCATGCCAAAGAACGATAATGCCATTGAAATAATGTAGCAAAGAGATACAGGAAGATACACTAAAAGATTCTTTGGATCAAATCCGATATCCTGTGTCAAAAGAACAAACAGAGCATGTATACCCATAACAACACCGACAAGCGTTGCTATCTTTAAATGAGCATACTTTTCTTCAGGTCTTGCTCCCTTCTTATAGAATAATTCCGCAAGACCCCAGATTAGGGTAGTCGCAAGAGTAAAAAATAACCACATACAAAAAACTTTTCCTTTCTGATAATGTCGATTAAGCCTATCATATATATCAGACTATATCAATGGGCAATCATCCCCCAAGATGTAAAAAAAGCACCCGGAAGTTTTCTTTCCGGATGCTTTCCATTCAGATTATCATTACTTTTTAAATATCAGCTTCAATAAGTCCGTATGTACCGCCCTTACGCTTGTAAACAACATTTACCTGGTCGGTCTCCGCATTTACGAATACGAAGAAGCTGTGTCCGAGAAGCTCCATCTGTACACATGCATCTTCGGGGTACATCGGCTTTATGTCAAACTTTTTGGTACGTACTATTTTAATGTCGTCTTCATCAGCAAAGTCGTCATCAAGGAATTCCTGTTTAAAATATCCTGCGCCCTGATTACGATCTGTTATTTTGTTCTTATATTTCTTAAGCTGTCTCTCTATAATTTCTTCAACAAGATCTATCGATACATACATATCGCTTGAAACCTGTTCCGAACGTATAATATTTCCTTTAACGGGAATTGTAACTTCTATTTTCTGCCTATCTTTCTCAACACATAATGTAACGTGAACTTCTGTATCGGGAGTGAAGTATTTCTCCAGCTTTCCGATTTTGTCCTCTACTGCTGCCTTAAGGCCTTCTGTTACGTTAATGTTTTTTCCGATGATAATAAATTTCATACACATCACCCTTTCTTGTAGGTATTGCTTGATTTTGTAAGACAATTATACCATATAGTCAGAAAACCTTTTATTAAAAAAAGATTAATTAAAAACTATACTCTATGGACAATTTATAACACTATATTGCGCACATACAAACATCCCCCGGAAAGTCAAGAATAAGTTCTATTTTTATGCCGATTTTATGTATTTTCGTCAATTCATCACAAGAACATACGTTTATTTTTGTTGTGTTTTCGAAGGTTGATATTCGGTCAATTTCTGTGGACATTGTGGATAACTCGGTTGAAAAGTCGTTTTTCGCTTAAAATCGCCTTTTTTTCATTGTGGATAACTTTTTTGTGCAAATGCATGTCACTTTTACATTTTCGTAAGATGACACTACTGTTTGGGCACTTTTCACAAAAGCCTGTTTTTACATTATTTTGCGTCATTTTTTATTGACTAAAAAGGTCACATTTTTTTATAGGGCTACAGTCCTAATTATCAACAAAACTGCAAAAAAATGGTGTTTTCAGGCTAAACTAAAAAAGCAGCGGAATTCACCGGCCTCAGCCGAATGCGCAATCGAAGTCTTCGACTTCTTTCCCGCTGCTTCGCAGCTAAGATTGCTTATTCGGTTAAGGTTCCTGCTTCGCAGATTAATAAAAAAAGAATGAATCGGATTTTGTGCAAGCACAATCCGATTCATTCTTTTTTATTAACCGGTGAATAGTAATCGATGTTTAGAATATCCTTCTTATTGCAATAATCTTTGTGTAGGTGGCACTGGAAGTACAAATTCCGTTCTTTGGAGTGGACGCGTGTACTATACGTCCGTCTCCCATGTAAATGGCAACATGGCCCGAATAGAAAATCAAGTCTCCCGGAAGTGCTTCCTCCAATGAGCCGACAGCATAACCGGAACTTCTTTGACCGGTTCTTGGAAGTGCCACTCCAAAATTGGCATAAACACTTTGAACAAATCCAGAGCAGTCCGCACCGTTTGTGAGACTCGTTCCACCGTGAACGTACGGATTGCCGATAAACTGACAGGCAAAATCCACAACCTGCTGTCCAAGACTCTTATCGGAATCAAGTCCGTTAAGAATCTCCTGAACCTGAGCCTTCTCCTTTGCTTCTTTCTCCTGTTTTGCTTTTATGGCTGCCAGAGCTTTTTCTTCGGCTTCTTTTCTTGCCTTTTCCTCAGCTGCCTTCCTTGCACGTTCCTCTTCTATTGATTCAGCTTCAACAAATTCCGTGTGAATATCAAGAAACTCTAACGATAAATAACCTTCTTTATTGTTATATGCAACTTTTGCAAAACCATCTTCTGTATCAAGCACCACAAGCTCATCGCCTGTGGAAAACGTTCCTAAAATCGACGACTCTGTTGTCGGCTTGGACCTAACTCTAAGGCGCCCACCTTTAACTGTTCCTATGACCGTTTCAACTTCTCTTGCTATTCTTAAAGCTTCGGTTCCTCTGACAACATATTCCTCGTTAACATATCCCGTAACCGTTCCGCTTTGTATCTTAACCCAACCGTTTTCTTCGCATATGAAATGCCCCACGGAATTATTGTAAAGCTTACCAAGAACCTCCGTCTCTTTTCCCGGTCCTTTACGGATATTAACATAGTCATTAACTTGCGCAATCACAAGATCGGAATAATTACGGTTATCAACAACTTCAGCTATTGTTATCTCTTCCGAAACATGAATTCCGGCGTATGCCCTTTCTGTGTGAACGCAAAAGAAAAGGCACGAAACGGCACAGGCAAATAATAATCCTGTTTTTTTCATTGTAATCTCCATCCCACATTGTGGAATTTTTATCTTAAGTCTTCCGAGACGCTGGCAACTGCATTTGCGCCGTCAGCAACAGCTGTAATAATCTGCCTTAAAGGTTTCTTTCTGATATCACCGGCAACATATATACCTCCGACATCAGTTCTGCAATCTTCGCCGGCAATTACATATCCTTTGTCATCCATGGAAACGATTCCCTTTAGCAAATCTGTTCCCGGTCTTATTCCGACAGCGACAAAAGCACCCTGAAGCCTTAGTTCATTTTCTTCACCGGAAAGCTTGTTTCGAATCGTAACCGATTCAAGTTCATCCTCTCCGTTAAATGAAACTACTTCACTGTCCCAGATGTATCTGACATTTTCACATTTTTCCAAAGCTTCCACAAGCTGGTTGGCTGCTCTTAACGAATCGCGACGATGAATGAGATACACTGTCTTCGAAGTTCTTGCAAGATATATTGCATCTTCCACAGCAACATCCGACCCGCCTACAACACATACATCAGCATTCTTAAAGAAAGCACCGTCGCATGTGGCACAATACGAAACACCCATACCTGCCAGTTCCTCTTCTCCCGGAACGTTCAGTTTTGCATGAGTTGCTCCTGTTGCGAAAATAACGGTTTCAGTATCATAATCAGCTTCTCTTGTTGATACTCTCCACGCCTCACCGTTTTGCGAAACGCTTGTAACAGTAGCAGCCACACATTCTATTCCTGTCGATTTTGCATGATCGGAAAACTTCTCTCCAAGATCAAGCCCCGATATACCGGGAAGTCCCAAATAATTATCGACTTCATAAGTAGAAAGAACCTGTCCTCCGTTAACCGGACTCTCTTCAATCAGTATCGCGTTTAACCCTGCTCTTTTAGCATAAACCGCAGCAGACAATCCTGCCGGCCCTGCCCCAATTATAACTGTATCGTACATTCTCTATCCTTTCTATGACAGCATCAGAAATCCCGAAGCATCTCCTCACTGTCAACCGTGGAATTATCTATCTTAACTATTTTTACAAAATACGAGTAATCCTTGCTTACAAATATTTCAACCCGGTCACCGACTTTCTTTCCCATCAGTGCTCTTCCCATCGGAGACTCATTGCTTACAAGACCATTAAGCGAGTCACCTCTTACCGTTGTAACAATTTTGTACTGCTCTGTCACATCATCTTCTTCAACATAAACCGTAACTGTTTTGTTGATTCCGACTTCATCTTCTTTGGCATCATCTTCAACTATAACAGCCGTTCTTACCATTCTTTCAAGGTACCTGATTCTGCTTTCGTTTTTGTTCTTTTCTTTCTTGGCAGCGTAATATTCAAAATTTTCGCTAAGATCGCCGAGCGACCTTGCATCCTTTACATGTTCAAGCAATTCCGGACGTACAACACATTTTCTGTACTCAATTTCTGCTTCCATATCTTCTATATCTTTTTTTGTAAGTTCGTTATTCATATTTGCTCGCAACCCTGATCATTTTTTAGTATATGTCACATAGCTGTACGGGATATCACCGTCAATCACTTCGTCAACCGTCTTATCGTATAAAGAAGTATCAAACTCAGGGAAAAAAGTATCTCCGTCAATCTCAGCATCAATTTCGGTAATAAAAAGTTTCTCGGCAAGCTCAATTCCCTCGCGGTAAATGCCTGCTCCGCCGGAAAGATAAATATTCTCTTCCGGACGATTTTCTTTTGCATACTCAATCGCCTCAGAAAGCGAAGAAACCGTCACACAGTTTTCGGCACTGTATTGTGCGGTCGAAGACACAACTATCGTAAATCTGTTAGGAAGAGGCTTACCAATCTCATCGTAAGACTTTCTTCCCATTACGACAACATTGCCCGTTGTAAGTTCGCGAAAACGTCTCTGCTCGCCTTTTATACGCCACGGAATCTTTCCGTCTTTCCCAATAACCCTGTTTCTTGTATATGCAACTATCAATCCTATCATTTCGTCCCATATCCGCCATTACTGTATTATTCACCGTCTCGTCACAGTCAGTCTTATACGGCCTTTCAAAAGAAAAAACTGTAGTTACCGTGACTATAAACAGCAACTACAGTTTATCATTTTTAAGATTATAAATCCACCTTTAACCGTTTGGCTTAATAAAGGTTTTATCAATTTGATGCGTACGCATCACTACTGAGCGTTATTCTCTTCTTTTACGGCATCTGTTACCTCGGTTTCTTCGGTTGCTTTCATAGCAGCGCCACAGCCGGAGCAAAACTTAACACCCTTGTCAACTTCTTTGCCACAAGCAGGGCAAAGAACAACACCCTTCAATTCTCTTATCTTGTTCTTGTTTTCTTCAATTGCATTAAATGCATTTGATATAAGAGCAAAGTCTTCCGGAAATCTTCCCGAAAATTCATCTTTACAATTTTCATAAAACTTCTTTGCAAAATCAAGATATGCCTTTTCGAGGTTTTTCTTTTCCTTCTCGTTTGCAGCTGTAAGTTTTGTAATTTCGGTAAGGTTCTTTGTCTTTTCAGCTACCTTTGAACCTCCTTCGGAAATCTTTCCGCCTAATTCATCAAAAAATCCCATATATTCATCCTCCTTATTGATTTCATATACATCAGGTCATCCGCAACCTGTGATTAAATTATATAAAATATATTTTTTGTTCTCAAGGAATTACAATTGCAAAATAAAACCGTTTTTTTCTTTACATTCGGAAAAATAAGCCTAATGTATATGTTATAATATGATAAATTTGCGAATATGAAGTTTATGAGGTATATATATGGCCAATTACATTATGGGTTATTGGGATTGTCAGTACTGCGGTACAAAAGGTAACCGAGGAGACAGACGCGAATGCGAAAGTTGCGGGCATCCGCGCGACGAGAGTGTTAAATTTTATATGAAGAACACGACTCATGTTTCAAAAGAAACCGCTTCATCCATTTCCAAAAATCCCGACTGGTACTGTTCTTACTGCAACACACTTAATTCCGATAACGACAGTAACTGCAAAGGTTGCGGAGCTTCCAAAAACGAAAGCGAAAAAAACTATTTCACAATGAGGAACACTCCATCGGCGCCTGCACCTGTTCAAAAGACATCCCGTGCCAATCCGCTTAAGTTTCTTGGTATTTTGGCTGCTATTGCTTTTGTCCTTTTCCTTATTTTCAAGCCTCGCGACAAGGCTGCCGAAATAAAAGATTTCTCATGGTATCGTTCCATAGACATAGAAAAATACGTTGAAGTTGAAGAATCCGACTGGTCACTTCCAAGCGAAGCAACGTTAATTCGTTCTGCCGAAGAACTTCATCACACAGACTCTGTTTTTGATCATTATGAAGAATATGATGTAGAACATTCCAGAGAGGTTCTCGACGGATATGACACTGAGGTCGAATATGTTGACATGGGAAACGGTTATTTTGAAGAAAGAACCTACGATGTACCAAGATATCGCACCGAGTATTATACAGAGCGAGAGCGTCGTGCAGTTTACCGCGATGTCCCTGTTTACGAAACAAAGTACTATTACAGAATTTGGCGTTGGAAATACGACCGGACAATTGAAGCTTCGGAAGATAATCACAGGCCTTACTGGCCCGAATTGTCTCTTGGCACTAACGAGCGTGAGGGTTCAAAAAGCGAAAAGTATTATGTTACTATTTTAAAGAAAAAGAAAAGTAAAGCCGTTTACAGCGCATCCTACAAAAACTGGGAAGAATTAAAAGAAGGTGAATCGATTATTCTTCGTGAAGGAAACGGAAGCAACGAAGCATATATTCTTGATTCCGGCAAAGATGTCCGAATGAGCCTCACAAAAGTAAAATAAGAAAAGGCAAATGCATCCTGTATGCATTTGCCTCAGACTGTAGACAAACACTTGGTTGCAACTTGTCGAAGCAATTTGTCAACGATAATCAATATATCTGATATATTCATATTTTTGTTATCCTTACATTGCTTTATTGATTTTAACCGGTGGAATAAGTGTGTCAAGGCTTCTAACGAACCTAAAGGCTATGGCCATGACGCACTTATTCCATCGGTTTCTTTGTAATCAAGCAATATAAGGATAACTATGCGAATATTTGCCGTGTCTTTGTTCATATATAGTTGTTTTCTTATTTTGAGGAAAACTTTACAAGGCTGTTTGCTGTTATGTTAACCATGCTCGGTGCTTTTTCTTTATTTTTGAAATTTAGTCCGTACCTTAAAAGTAAAAAATACAGATTTTTTTCTTGTTTTCAGAAAAAAATCCGTACTCGGTACGGAC
>JAZQOL010000002.1:0-226369 GCA_045627845.1 Lachnospiraceae bacterium
GTAGCAGGTCCCAAGGGTTGGGCTGTTCGCCCATTAAAGCGGTACGCGAGCTGGGTTCAGAACGTCGTGAGACAGTTCTGTCCCTATCCGGCGTAGGCGGAGGATATTTGAGAGGAGCTGCCCTTAGTACGAGAGGACCGGGGTGGACGGACCTCCAGTGCATCAGTTGGGAGCCAATCCCATGGCTGAGTAGCTGTGTCCGGCATGGATAAACGCTGAAGGCATCTAAGCGTGAAGCCCCCCTCAAGATGAGATATCCCTGTAGCAATACATAAGACCCCTTGAAGACGACGAGGTAGATAGGGCCAAGGTGTAAGTGCAGTAATGCATTCAGCTGATGGTTACTAATCGGTCGAGAGCTTCACTTATAGGTGAGAGGAAGTTATTCCAGGATGACAAATCTTCTGTTTTGTGTTAAGTTTTCAATACTGCAAGCTCTTACAGCCTGATAATTTTTTTTCTTGGAGACGCTGATGCGTCTTTTTTTATGTTCGTTACTTAGATGCATACACCTGCGCACGTCATAAGTTCCGTTACGCAGATGCACACACCTGCGTACGTCATAAGTTCCGTTACGCAGATGCACACACCTGCGCATTTGGAACTCTTCGAGTTCCTTTCCCGGTGCTTCGCACCTAAAAATGCTTAGGTGTGTGCAGTTCCGGCTTACACCGTAACTACACATTTAAAAAAAGAATTCGATTTTCAGCGAGCTGAATCGAATTCTTTTTGTTAAATGCTATCTGCATAACGGAACTTTTATTAACCAAAAATTATCTATAAAATTCTGAATATTGTTTGCATTTTTAGTACAATATGATATAATTTTTGTATATTTAGAACGTGAGAGTGTGCCTAGCACAGATAGGAGTTTATTAATGGATACAAAGATTCTTTTAGAGAATGGTACTAATGAGCTTGAAGTTCTTGAATTTGTACTTGATAATCATTCATACGGTATTAATGTTGCGAAGATCAGAGAAATTATTCCTTATGAAACAGTTACACCGGTGCCGAATGCACATCCAAGTATTGAAGGAATTTTCATGCCACGTGATACCATGATTACCGCAATTGACTTAAAGAACTGTTTACAGCGTGGTAAATCAGAGCCCGGAGGACTCTTTATTGTAACAAACTTTAATAAACTCGATATAGCTTTTCATGTTGATTCTGTTGTTGGCATTCACAGAGTTTCCTGGGGAGATATTATTAAGCCGGGTACCACAATTTCAACTACAGAAGAAGGCATATCAACCGGTATTATCAAGATGAATGATAAACTTATTATTATTCTCGACTTTGAGAAAATCGTTGTTGATATTAATCCCGAGACTGGTCTTAAGACTACTGATATCGACGCTCTCGGAATAAGAGAAAGAAATTCCGTTCCGATTCTTATTGCGGAAGATTCGGTTCTTCTTAATAAACTTATTGTTGATTGTCTTAAGAAAGCGGGATATGATAACCTGATTCACACTGAAAATGGTCAGGAAGCATATGACATTATATGTGATTGCAAAAAGAAAGGTACGCTTAAAGAACACGTACAATGTATTATTACCGATATTGAGATGCCTATGATGGATGGACATCGCCTTACTAAACTTGTTAAGACTGACGATGAGACGAAGGACATTCCGGTTATTATTTTCTCATCACTTGTTAATGAAGAGATGATGAGAAAGGGTGAGGCGCTTGGTGCGAATGCGCAGCTTTCAAAACCCGAGATTGGTAATCTTGTTAAGATTGTTGATAAGCTTATGATGGATCGGGCTTAGTTAAGATTTTAAAGGGTCGTGTAAACGACCCTTTTATTTTGCAAAAGTACATTTTTTATCGAAGTGTTATTGTTGTTTATCATATTTCTCTATGCTAATATTATTATAGATTGTTGCGTTTACAGGGGACGTATATGGCTAATAATGAAGATTATTTAGACAGCTTGTTAAAGGCGGCTTCTTCTCAAATTGATCCAAACTCTGCGATTAATAAGGTTCGTAAAATTGAAAGTGAAAGGGCTTTAGAAGAAGCGAAGCAAAGAGAAGAAGAGATTGATAATTCAAAAGAGAATGAAAACGAGGAGCTTCTTTCGAAACTCCTTGATTCGGTTGCTCAAGAAGATGCTAATAAAACTGTAATACCTGAAGATTCCTCAATTACTGAGCGAAAATCTTCTGATGAAGATTTTAATTTATCAGAACAGTCGCCGGCTGATGATGTAGTTTCTGACAATGAGCAGATTCGGATTGATGATCTTGATTCTTTTAACGAAAATATTGATGAATTTGTTCCCGATACATTCGATTCATCGACTGAGGCGAAGAATGAAAATGATTTGCCTGTAACCGAAGAGTCATCTGATATTGATTCTTTGTTAAAGTCAGATTTCGAAGGTGAAATTGATGTTGCTGATATCGCAGCGCTTCTTGATAGTGCTGATGAGTATGCAAACAGTGAAAACTCTTCTGAATCAAAAGCGGAGGTTCCTGAAGCAAAAGAAGATACTACAGAAAACGTTCCTGCTGAGAATAGATCTGAAGATGATGCTTTATCTGTTTCCGATATAGAATCAATGCTTGGCCTTAATTTAACTTCGCCCGAAGAATCTGCACCTAAAGAAGAGATGGAGATTGATTTGGCAGATATGGCTTCGCTTGAAGAATCGTTAGGGATTTTTGAAAAGAATGACAGCCAACAGGATCAAAGTGCCGATGACATAATTGCACTTACCGATGATGGTGGTGAACTTGCGGAAATATCAAGTCTTCTTAAAACATTTGACAATAATGATGTTGATGATAGTTTTTCTTCGGATGCTGATATGCTTGCTCTCATAAATGAGGCTGTAAGTAATCAGGAAAAGGCGGAAACTCTCAAGATTAAGGAGGAGCATTCTGATTTAATCGAACCTGAATACAATGATTTGGTGGAGAAGAAGACAAAAAAGAAAAAAGGTTTGTTTTCATTTTTGAAGAAGAAAAAAAGTGATGAACAATCTGAAAATGACGAAATAGATATTTCATTTGAACCAAAGAAGGGCAAATTAGCCAAATTCTTCGAATTTCTGACAGCTTCTGATGAGGATGATGAAGATAATGAAAATCTGATACCGGCAAAATCTATTGACGGTGAGTCAAAAGATGCCGGCTTTGAAGAAGTTCAGGGCGAGAATAAAGAAATACTTGATGAAATAGATAAAGAAGACGCAGACGGTAAAAAGAAAAAGAAGAAAAAGAAAAAAGGGAAAAAAGGAAAAGCTGCACAAGGCGGTGACGCCGATGAGGCAGACGAAGACGGTGAAACATCTGCAAAGCCTAAAAAAGAGAAAAAAGAACGTAAGCCTCTTGTTCTTGATATTGACACGGGAAAACCCCTGTCTAAAAGAAATATAAAGCTTGTTGCAGTGCTGGCAGTCACATTACTTTTGGCCATTATTTTATTTGTAAAACTTGTTCCGTCTGTTATTACCCATTCTAATGCCAGAAAAGCATATTACTTAGGTGATTATAAGACTACATACGAGTCATTTTTTGCAGAAAAGAAACTTCGTGAGAGCGATGAGATTTTATTTAACCGTTCTAAAATAGTGCTTAAAGTTACACATAAATATGATGCTTTTCGTTCATACCGAAAGATGAACATGGAAATGGAAGCTTTGGACCAGCTTCTTCAGGCAGTTGCTTCTTATGAAAGCTGGCTTTTCCAGGCAGAAAGTTATGGTGCTACGACTGAATTTAATGAAGCATATAAGCTTATAATTGATGCTTTGCTTGATTATTACGGTATTAACGAAGATAAGGCTAAAAGCATAAACGCATTGGAAACTGATTTGGAATATTCTATTATGGTTTATTCTGTAGTAAACCATCGTGAATATATCGATCCTGATTCTGAAATGCCGGGTGCTTTTATCCCTCCGGCAGATGAACCGGTTAATTCCGATCCTGTTTATGAAGATATGTTAGACGAAGAAGGGTTATAAATGATTGCAGTTATAGATTATGATGCCGGCAACATTAAAAGTGTAATAAAAGCGCTTGAATATCTGGGTGAGGAATGCATACTTACGAGAGACAGAGATACGATTCTATCAGCTGACAAGGCGATTTTGCCGGGTGTAGGTTGTTTTAAGGATGCAATGGATAATATCCGAAATTATGATCTTGAATCGGTTATAAAAGATTTTATTGCTTCAAATAAACCATTCCTTGGTATATGTCTTGGATTGCAGCTTTTATTTGAAGAAAGTGAAGAAAGTCCGGGGATAAAAGGCCTTTCGGTTCTTTCCGGAAAATGTTTGAAAATTCCTGATGCTGACGGTCTTAAAGTTCCTCAAATCGGATGGAATTCAATTTCATTTCCAAAAGACTCCAAATTATTTAAAGGGGTAAAAGAAGGATCGTTTGTTTACTTTGTTCATTCTTTTTATCTGACTGCCAAAGATGAATCAGATGTTGCTGCAATTACTGAATATGGCGTGAAGATTCATTGTGCAATTGAGCATGACAACGTTATGGCTTGTCAGTTCCATCCCGAGAAAAGTTCGGATGTGGGATTGAAAATACTTAAAAATTTTGCTGATATGTAGGTAATCATGTATACAAAAAGAATAATTCCCTGTTTGGATATTAATAACGGCCGAGTGGTAAAGGGTGTAAATTTCGTAAATTTAATAGATGCAGGAGATCCTGTTGAACAGGCGATTCTTTATGACAAAGAAGGAGCCGATGAACTTGTTTTTCTTGATATAACAGCATCAAGTGATAAAAGAGATACTGTTGCAGACATGGTAGAAAAGGTAGCAACAAATCTTTTTATTCCGTTTACTGTTGGTGGTGGAATTCGTACTGTTGATGATTTTAAAAAAATTTTACGTGCCGGTGCTGACAAGGTAGCTGTTAATTCGGCTGCAATAATGAATCCTTCACTTATTTCGGAAGCGGCTTTGAAGTTTGGCAGCCAATGTGTTGTTGTTGCAATCGATGCAAAAAAACGTGCTGATGGGTCTGGATGGAACATTTATAAGAATGGCGGAAGAGTTGACATGGGAATCGATGCTGTTGAGTGGGCTATAAAAGCCTATGAACTTGGAGCAGGTGAAATTCTTCTTACCAGCATGGATAAAGACGGCACAAAAAATGGTTTTGATAATGAGTTGACTCGTATTATTTCTGATTCCGTTAAGATTCCGGTTATAGCTTCCGGAGGAGCAGGCTCAAAGAAAGATTTTTATGATACTTTTGTTGAAGGACATGCTGATGCAGCTTTGGCAGCAAGTTTGTTCCATTTTAAGGAACTTCAGATTTATGATTTGAAAGAATATCTTTTTGAAAGAGGTATTTCGGTAAGAAGATGATAGACAATGATTGGCTTCCTTATCTAAAGGAAGAATTTTCCAAAAAATACTATAAAGAACTTTATTCATTCGTGAAAGATGAATATACGAATAATGTTATTTTTCCGCCGTCTGATTCGATATTCAGCGCGTTGGAGCATACGCCCATTTCCAATGTGAAGGTTGTGATTTTGGGGCAGGATCCTTATCACGAGCCGGGACAGGCACATGGTATGAGCTTTTCCGTAAAACCGGGAGTTAAAATTCCACCTTCGCTTCTTAATATGTACAAGGAACTTCAAGATGAAATGGGGCTATATATTCCTAATAACGGTTTCCTTGAAAAATGGGCGAATCAAGGAGTTCTTCTTTTAAATACTGTTCTTACGGTAAGAAGTGGGTTAGCTAATTCTCATAAAGGGAAAGGCTGGGAACAGTTCACGGATGCTGTAATCAAAGCTGTAAATATGCAGGATAGACCTGTTGTTTATCTTTTATGGGGAGCAAATGCAAGATCGAAGAGAAGCCTTGTGATAAATCCCAAACATCTTGTTCTTGAAACTGTTCACCCAAGTCCGCTTTCAGCTTATAACGGGTTCTTTGGCTGCGGACATTTTAAAAAGGCAAATGATTTCCTTACGGAAAACGGTATTACACCTATTGACTGGCAGATAGATAATATTTAAGGCGACCTGGCGGTCGCCTTTTAATGTGAAATCTTATTTGTTATTTGAATTGATTTTCTTTAACTCTGCTTTTCTTTTTCTTCTTTTTGTCAGTCCCATGAATTTATTGTATAACCAGAACCCTTGTACAAGAAACTGATTAAACGGGCCAAGCTTGTCCTTTGTTGTTCCGTAATAACGGACACCTCCACAGGAAACTGATTTTTGCGATGCTATATAATTAATCAGGTCGTTTTCGTTTTGAATTACTTCATCGTCTTTAAATTCAGTATATCCACAGCCTACGGAATCAATCCAATGTGAGTCACTTCCTCCAAAGGTAGGAAGATTGTATTCTTTTGCAATTTCAAGAGCGGGATTGTTTGCACTTGGATCTTCACATGCATTGAAAGCCTCAATGAAATCAAAGTGAGATGCAATATTTTTGTTTTTCTTAAATATTCCTGTATGGAATATGCTTAGATATCTTTCGCCGAATGGATGTGCAGGACCTAAAATTCCTTTATGGCGATGAACTATATCTATAAGGAGTAAGACCGGAAGACCTCTAAACTCAAGTATTTTCAGATGGACATCTGCGGGCATGATTACAAGAAAATGACCGGCATCGATGGTATCATATTCAATCCCCTTTAAAACAGTGAAGCCGGTTGTATTATTTTTGTGTAAAGCTTCATAACAGTTAAAACCGGCATAAGAGTCATGATCGGCTATTAACATTCCGGAAAAGCCTTTTTCCTTAAGCAAAGATATATAATCGGAGATAGTGACACTGCTGTCAGGAGACCCTTCGGCAGTATGACAATGCATGTCGAATTTCAAAGTTGATTCCTTTCAATAAAATATTATATGACGATTTATTATACCATTTATTGATTAATAAGTAGACAGTATTAGTTTTATGTGATAATATACATATTGTTCGCCGGCGTGTCGGAATGGCAGACGATGCAGACTCAAAATCTGTTGTGGGTAACCACGTGCGGGTTCAAGTCCCGCCGCCGGCATATAAAAACCTGACTCATTATGAGTCAGGTTTTTTGCTGTCTAGAATAACAAAAAGCTAGTTTAGGTTCTTTGCCTGTAATTAAAACATTTAAATCATTTATTTTGTAAATTTCCAATTCCTAACCTTGCAGTTTGTACTGTCAGTCGAGAATACAAAGAATATGTTGTGAATTCCACTTATAGATGTTCTTAAATCAACGGTGTAATCTTTGTAAGAACCAATGCCTTCCATATCAAGTCTGGCTATGGTTTCACCCATTGCATCGTCAGCATGTACATATACAGTTAACTTTTCACCTGAAGGGATATTTGCATTCAGTTTGAATGATTTTGCCGGTTCATCGGTAAAATCAGCTCCGATTACTTCTGTATATGCTCCTGTAGAAATGGAAGAGAGCACCATCTGACCATATCCCAAAGAATCTAATCCTTCGGAATTAGTGCTACACATTTGGGATACCAGTACGGCACTTGTTTCTTCATATGGATCTAAAGTGCATAACTGGTCAGGACCTTTCAAATCCTGTTTAATGGGCTGAATTGTTCCGTCTTCGTTTGTTGTAACTTCATTCACAAATGTAATTCTGTAATCCTGCTCAACGCCCATCTGTTTTTCAAGATATCTTGAATGATATACAATGTATAATTTATCCTTAAATGAGAATACAGCATGATGATTGTTTCCCCATAATCCGCAGAGTGTTCCGGGATTATCAAGTATTTTTCCTGAAAATGTAAAAGGTCCCATAGGGGAATCACTTACCATCGTGGCAATCTGTCCGTTTGTTATACCGTATTCTTTTGTAATCTCTTCGGGAACAGACCAGTTTGTACAATAGGAATAATAATATTTACCGTTATATTTATGAATTCCGGAGTCCTCAAAAAGTGCAGGAATATCAATTGCAACGGGGCTACCATCAAGACTTATCATGTTGTCACCAAGCTTTACAACACGCCCTGTCCCGGGAAAATCGGCTTTTCCTTCGGGAACGCCCCCACCAAAGTAAAGGTAGCCTGTACCGTCATCATCAACTAAAACTGCAGGATCAAAAAGCCATAAAACATCTTTGCAAGTAGGAACATCCCTGCTTATAAGTGCTTTGCCAAGGGGGTCAGTGAAAGGACCTGTAGGTGAATCTGCTGTAAGGACACCAATTCCTCCACCATTGTCGGCAAAATAGAGAAAGAATTTGTCTTTTCCGTCTATTACTTTGTGAGCGGCTGCCGGAGCCCATGAGTTGTGCGCCCATTTTGCAATTCCATTTGCTCCTGCGACAGGTATTTCACCATGATCTTCGAAATTTTTAAAATCTTTGGTTGAAACACAGTGAATGGTATTGATTTTGCTGTATGTATTTCTTGTAATTTCATTGTTTGTGTCGTATTCAAAGGTATCAGCTGTCATATAAATATAAACCTTATCTTCAAATACCATTGCAAAAGGATCGGCTCCGAATGCCTGTGTCATGATAGGATTACTGTTTTCTTTTGCCTTGTAGGCTTTTTTGAGAATAATTAGCTCGTCCATTGATGTCTCCTTGATTATTTCTGATATATTTTCGCTCTCTGCAGTATTTTCTTCTGACTCAAAAGAAACCGGGGCTTCTAAACAAGAGTCTGAGACCGATGATTGATCCGGCACTTTGGAAATCGAATTCCAAGAGGAATCACTACACCCTGTAAAGAGGGCAATGGCTGCAAACAGAGCCGTAAGTCGAAGTTTTTTTTCCATTATTTTCCCTCCGATTTTTATTTTATCAAAGATAAAAAAGATTGCTACAGTATGAATGATATTTGGCAAAAAATGATTATTATTTGGCAAAAACTAAAGAGAATAAGTAAATATTACTAATGTACACTTAACATACAATTTTATACAACTTTACAGTGGGGAGATTGTATTTTGATTAAAGGAAATTACAGAAACGTATTTGCTGAAGTCGGCATATCGGAAAATGATATAAATGAAAGACTCGAGGCTGTTAAACAGGAATTTTTCTACAGTGAGAATAAGGTATATTTCAATGTCGGAGATGATATGGCTTATATCGTTGACACCGGCAACAATGACGCAAGAACCGAAGGAATGTCGTATGGCATGATGTTTTGCGTTCAGCTTAATATGAAAGAAGAGTTTGACCGCCTTTGGAAATGGGCTAAAACTTACATGTGGCTTTCGGATGGCCCAAATGCAGGATATTTTGCATGGTCTTGTGCATTGGACGGAAAGAAGAACGCATACGGTCCTGCTCCCGACGGGGAAGAGTTTTTTGCAATGGCGCTTCTTTTTGCATCTCACAGATGGGGAGATGGCGAAGGAATATTTGAATATTCAAAAGAAGCAAAGCAGATTCTTTCCGCAATGATTCACAAAGGCAGCGACGGTATTCCCGGAGCGCCTATGTTCAATAGAGATAATTATGAAATACTTTTTGTGCCGGGAATAAATTTTACGGATCCATCCTATCATTTGCCGCATTTTTATAGATTGTTTTCAATGTGGGGACCGGAGTGCGATATTGATTTTTGGAAGAATGCAGAAAGAGTAAGCCGTGATTATTTGTACAAGGCCTGTGATAAGAACACAGGATTTTCAGCTGAGTATGCAGAGTTTGACGGCCGACCTTTACAAAGCAAACTTCCGTGGAGCAATGATCGCCATGACTGGTTTTATTCGGATTCATATCGTACTGTTGCAAACATTGGCTTGGATTATGAATGGTGTAAGGAAGATGTCGGCCAGATACAGGCGGCCGGTAATATTCAAAGAGCATTGCTAAATGATATGCGTAATGACTGCTATCATATTTACGAAACAGACGGAAGGATAGCCGGTGATAAAGCCCTTCATCCCGTTGCTATAACGGCGACGGTTGCTCAAAGCGTTCTTGCTTCTGAATTTGATGATATTGCAAAAGAATGGGTAAAGACATTTTTTGATATGCCAATGAGAAAAGGCGAAAGAAGATATTATGACAACTGCCTGTATTTATTTGCATTTCTTGCTTTGAGCGGAAATTACAGGATTTGGTAATATATGGAGATTTGACATGAACAAGTTTGTTAACGGAGGCCCTAAAGCTCCAAAGGATCCTACAAAGAAAAGACCTGCTTTTTGTATAATGCGTAATAAAGAAATCTGTGCGCTTCCTACTTCTGACGGTAAAGGAGTAACTGCTATATACGAAGACGGCGGTCGAATGATTGATGCTGCAAGACTTGTAGGTAATATTACAGACGGACGAATTCTTAACCTTTTGAAGACTACTGAAGATTTCAAATCACTTGTACATTCAATAGGTGTAAGTGTAGAATCTTCTGACAGCAATGTCGTTAAATTTGTTTTTCAGATGTATGGTAAAACAGATACATACGGGTCCGGAACTAACCTTGAAATTGACATTGTTCCCGATGGTATGGAGCAGATTCTTGATTTATCAGATGTTAATTGGTCATCCGATGACAAAAATCCCGGTCAGATAAGATTCCACTTTGAACATGGTGGGGACATGGGTAAAGTTACCGTCAGGTTATATTTAAATGATGGATTTGATGCTCCTGAAGAAATCGATGAGAGTCCCGTAGATTTTAATTCTTTTGAATATTCTGAGATGATTAAAAAATCTCTTATGCAAAAGGGTAATACAGTTCGACTTAAGAAAGCTTTGGAAAAAGCAAAAAAAGGTGAGGACGTTACCGTTGCATTTATCGGAGGGTCAATAACTCAGGGCGCGGGTGCTGTTCCGATTAACACAAACTGCTATGCATATAAGACTTTTAAGGGTTTTTGCGATGTGGCAGGAAAATCTGTTGATGATAATGTTCATTTTGTTAAGGCAGGTATTGGTGGTACACCTTCCGAACTTGGACTTGTTCGTTATGAGAAAGATGTTCTTGATTACGGGAATGTAACACCGGATGTTGTCATAGTTGAATTTGCTGTTAATGACGAGGGCGATGAGACTCATGGCGAGTGTTATGACTCTCTTGTCAGAATGATATACAACGGACCTGGCAAGCCGGAGGTTATTCTTCTTTTTGCAGTATTTTCCAGTGACTGGAATCTTCAGGAAAGATTAAGTCCCGTCGGAATAGCTTATGAACTGCCGATGATCAGTACAAGAAACTCCGTTGTCGATCAGTTTTACAAAAAGGATGGTCTTAAGCAGGTAGTATCAAAGAACCAGTTCTTTTATGATTGCTTTCATCCTACAAACGTAGGTCATACTATAATGGCTGACGGCATTATAAATCTTTTTAAGATTGTTGATGAAGAAAACAGCGGAAGCCGTGAGATTAATATTGATAATATCAAGCCTCCGATTGGCGGTGAATTTGAAAAAACTATTCTGGTCGACCGTTCGCATAATAGTGTCGGAGCAAGAATTGATGAAGGATCTTTTTCGAAGGTTGATACTTTTGTTCAATCCGTGGAAAGAGACCGAAATCTTTTCTCTACACCAACGTTTACCGATAACTGGATGTATGAAGGCGGAAGTAAACTTGTTGCTAAGCCTTTTTCCATGGACATCGAATGCAGTGCCTTGTTTATTGTTTGCAAAGATTCCGCTGATCCTAAAGATGGGGCGGTTAATGTGCTCGTGAACGGACAGCGGGCTTTAAGATATGATCCGCATGTTGTCGGATGGTGTCATGACAACGCTGTCATTGTTTTCAGAGGTGAAGAGTGTAAACTTCGTCATGTTGAAGTATATGTAGAAGATCCAAAGAAGAGTTTCACTATTCTCGGCTTTGGTGTTTGTAGATAATTTGGGGAATATTAAATGAGAGAATATGATATTAATCCGATTATAAAAGCTGATTATCCCGATCCGGATGTTATCAGAGTTGATGACACATATTATATGGTCAGTACAACTATGCATTTCTTCCCGGGTGGATCGCTTTTAAAATCATATGACCTCGTTCATTGGGAACTTGTTTCATATCTTTACGATATTCTTGATGACACTGAGGGTGAACGTCTGGAAAGAGAATCGACAAACTATGGTGCAGGAATGTGGGCTCCCTGCATCAGATTTCATGACGGAAAATTCTATGTTGCTTTTGTAAGCCATAATGCAAAAAAAACATACCTATTTACATCAACGAAAATAGAAGGCCCGTGGGCAAAATCTGAGATTAAAGGCTATTATCATGACTGTTCCCTTTTGTTTGATGACGATGGAAGAAATTACATCGTGTACGGAAACAGAGAGATTCATCTTCTTGAACTTGATGAAAAACTTTCAGGGCCTAAAGACGGTGGCCTTGATCGTGTGATTGCCGTTGATTCAGTTGACGGGTTGGGATATGAAGGCTCACATATATATAAAATAAACGGAAGATATTTCGTTTTTCTTATACATTGGGAAAAACCCGGAATAGGAAGAAGATCGGAAGTTTGTCTGTGCTCAGACTCTTTGACCGGAGAATTTACGGGGAAAGAAGTGCTTAACGATGATATGGGATTTTTTAATCAGGGCGTAGCTCAAGGGGGTATTGTAGACACTCCTGCCGGCAAGTGGTATGCAGTGCTATTTAGAGATAATGGTGCGGTTGGTCGTATTCCGGTGCTTGTCCCGGTTGCCTGGAGAAATAATTTTCCGGTATTTGGTGTGGGAGGTAAGGTTCCGGCCGAAATGGAAATTGCAAGCAGCCGTCCTTACTACAGGTATGAACCCGTTTTTACTTCCGATACTTTTAAGTATGCCGAAAATGACGACGGTCATCCTTCACTTAAGCTTCAGTGGCAATGGAATCATAGACCTGACAGTAATAATTGGAAAATTCTTCCCGAAGGTGGTCTTAAGATTACTACTGATAAACTTTGCATTAATGTAACTCATGCAAAGAATACGCTTACTCAAAGAATGATGTATCCAAAGTGTGAGGGTGAAGTTACTGTTGATGCTTCTTTACTGAAAGAAGGAGACGTGGCAGGACTTTGTGCACTTCAGGGTACTTATGGCTTAATTGGTATTACAAAAGAAACCGGTAATTATTACCTTATAAAGATTATAAGAGAAGAACGTGAATTTCGTGATAATGGTACCGATTATATGCCGGGTAAACTTGTTGAAAAAATTAAACTTTCCGGACCTAAGGTTTCACTTTGCCTGAAAGCTTCTTTTGAAGATATGCAGGATAAACTTGATTTCTTCTACTATAATGAAAGAAGATGGGTTAAGGTAGGAGTACCTCATACTCTTTGTTTCAGGCTTGATCATTTTTGCGGAGCAAGATTCGGTTTGTTTGTATATTCCACCAAGGAATGTGGCGGAAGTGCTGTATTTACTGACTTTGATTTCAGATATAATACATAATAAAAAGCTCGGTGCTTTGCACCGGGCTTTTGCTGTAATCCGTTATTTTGCTCTTCTTTTAACAGTGCTGTTTTTGGAACGATATTCGCTTGGAGTACATCCCTTTTGCATTTTAAACAATCTGTTAAACGTTGATATGCTTGAAAAACCTGCCTGCATGGCAACTTCGGTTATGGAATAGTCCGGAGAAGCAAGGAAATCTTCGGCAACTTTAATACGACGGAATGTCAAATAATCGCAAAATGTATAATCCGTGTACTGCTTAAAAAGTCTTGAAAAATGATATTTGCTGAATCCGATTTGATCGGCAACATCTTCCAAAGAAACATCTTCCATATAATGACTGTCAATATATTCCAATGCCTGATTGAATTTCTGAACATATTCTTTCTGCTTGTAGAGGCGGACATTTGGAAACAGTTCATCGGCATTATTGTGATTGTCACCGATTTTAACAAGTAAATTAAGCAACAAAGCCTGCATCGTTAATTCGGCAAAATCGTTGTTATTAAAATATTCATTTCTTATTTGAAGAAGAATCTGATAGATATCTTCGTAAATTTTAGGATAGGTCTCTTTTGTAATATGAAGGGGATGGGAGAGAATTGACTGAATTCCCGCAAAACCTTTTAATTTACTTATGAGAGAAATGTTCATTAAGAATATGAATCTTTTACCCCAGTCTGGAGCGATTAATTCGTGAACTTCACCGGGAGGAATAATAATAATTTCACCGGGTTTTACTCTGAAGGATTCACCGTTAACAATTACATCGTAATAGTTTTCTACGGGACTTATAATTTCCATTGCTGAATGCCAATGAGATGAATATGAAAAAGTCTGTTCGTTCATCCATATACGATGTGAAGTATTCTGCCAAAAATCGACAAGTTCTTCTTTGTCATGCAGGTTTCGACCGGTATAATCATTATTTATTTGATAATAGTTGAAATCCTCGCGGAAATCTTTGCTAATTGACATCTAGACCTCACAAAAGCACAAATTGACTAAAATTGAGTATATTATAGCAATATTTGAGCAAAATGAAAAGCAAGACATGAAGATTTATACGCAAAAATTGGGTTGTTTTAGAAATATTTTATAAATAACATTAATATTTGTAATTACTATTGAAAATAATGTACAATCATTATGTGTAATTGTTTATTTACTTTTTTCGAAGGGCGGTAATCATATTGAAGAGAAATAAAAAATTAATAATTGGAATTGTTTTTGCTTCGCTGATGGTGCTTGGAGCATGTACTCAAAAAAATACTGACATTTCTGCACCGGACACTGTTTCTGATTCTTCTTTGGAGTCAACAACTTCTTTGGAGTCAACAACTTCTTTGGAACAGACAGGTGATAATGAAGTAAACTTAAATGACGAGAATAAGAAAGAACAAAGTACATCGTCGGTTTCAACTTCAACTGAAACGGCAAATGAG
The DNA here is from genome assembly GCA_045627845.1 of Lachnospiraceae bacterium. Taxonomy (GTDB): domain Bacteria; phylum Bacillota; class Clostridia; order Lachnospirales; family Lachnospiraceae; genus UBA1258. The sequence continues at coordinate 14,810 of JAZQOL010000002.1, forward strand.
AATAAAGAAGACGAACCTGTTGTTTTGTATGAACGTGTTAATGCCAATATGGGGTGCTTTGTCGGTTGCGCAGCAACAGAAAGCGAACTTAATGACCCTAAGGTATGGGAGATTATTACAACACATTTTAACAGGATTACTTTTGGCAATGAATTAAAGCCTGACGCATTATTCGGTTATAGCGTTACATATGTTCCGGGGACCCATACCGAAGCATTTAACGGTGAGGAAATTGTTGTTCCCAATATGGACTATTCAAGAGCCGAAAGGATGCTTGATAAGATTTATGATTATAATAAGGAAAATCCCGGGAAAGAGATACTTGTAAGAGGACACGTTCTTTTATGGCATGCGCAGACACCTGAGTGGTTCTTCCATGAGGATTATGACAAATCAAAGCCTTATGTTGACAAGGCTACTATGAATAAAAGACTTGAGTGGTATATTGCAACTGTTCTTACACACTTCACCGGTGATGACAGTAAGTACAAGGGAATGTTTTATGGCTGGGATGTTGTAAATGAAGCTATAAGTGATGCTACATGTACTTACAGAAGTGACAAAGAAAATGCAAACGAATTACTTTCGGAAGACAGACACAGTTCGAACTCCAGTTGGTGGCATGTGTACCAGAGTAATGAGTTTATAATAAACGCCTTTATTTATGCAAACAAATATGCACCTTCGGATCTTGAACTTTATTACAATGATTATAATGATACAAGCACTGACAAGATGAAGGGCATTGTTGAACTTCTTACAGCTGTTAAGGAAAAAGAAGGTGAACCCGGTGTCGGCACGAGGATTTCAGCGATGGGTATGCAGGCTCATTACGGGATGGACAATCCTACCGATACGGCTATTACATATGCTATGAAGCAGTACTGCAAGGTAGTAGGACATGTTCAACTTACCGAGATGGATATTTCCGCAAGTTCTGATTATAACGGTCAGGCCGATCAGGTCGAAGCGGAAAATGAAAAACTTAGAAAACGTTACAAAGCAATCAAGTATGCTATGAAGCAGGCAGTAAGTGATGGCGCGGTTCTTGACGGATTTACTTTCTGGGGAACGGTGGACCATTACTCATGGCTTCAGTCACGGTCGAATCTCGGAGGAGGAAATAACACAGGACTTCCTCAGATGCCGCTTTTATTTGACGAGAATTATCAACCAAAATCATGTTTTTATTCGTTTATCAACTAAAATATAAGATTTTGCATTTTTTATATAAAAAAGCAAGTTTTGAGCAAAAAAAAGCATAATATCACAAGAACGTATTTAAGAAAAAGTTTATTCTTTTGTGTATAAGTGATAGATTGCTTAGTTTTTTATGTACAATTTTTACCTTTTCGGAGGAAGTTATGAGCAAAAACCTTAAAACATTTTTAATTGTTGTATCTGTATTTGCAGCGCTGGTTCTTCTTTGCGTTCTCCTTTCTATGCGCCAGGTTAAGAATTATTCTGATAAGTACGCCGATACTGACCTTACAAAGGATGTTGTCGGCCTTGAAAGAACAGGTACATACAATGGCTACCTTTCCGAACACGAAGGAGCTACCGAGCCCCAGAAGGAGATTGATGTAGATCTTTTCTCCGGCGATTTCGTTGGAAATGTATCGACCTATACAGATTTTCACGGCGTTTCAAAATGTCTTTTTACAGACATTGATTCTGTTGTAACATACAAGATTAATGTTCCTGAATCAGGCTTTTACAATGTCTACATGGAATACCTTATCACAGAGAGCAGAGGAGTACCTGCAGAAAGAGCTTTCTATGTTAATGGTGAGCTTCCTTTTGATGATGCTCTTAATCTTACTTTTTCACGTATCTGGAAGGATGCAGGTCCTAAGAAGATAGATAATCAGGGAAATGAAATTCGTCCTTCTCAGGTTGAAGAATATGATTGGCAGTCTGCTTATTTTTCGGATAAGCTCGGCTATCAGATGGATCCCTTCAAGTTCTATTTTGAAAAGGGTGAAAACACAATCACAATCAATGCGACAAATGAGCCTATGGCTCTTAAAAAACTTGCAGTAGTTCCTGTTATGCATAAGGACAACTATGCAACATACCTTTCAAAGCAGCCTCAGAATGTTACTTCGACAGGTGAATACATTCAGATTGTCCAGGGCGAAGAGTCTACATATCGTTCAGAGTCTTCACTCTATGCTAAGTATGACAGATCTTCGCCTACAACACAGCCTAACAGCGTTACAACAACGGTGCTTAACTACGTAGGAGGAGATGCTTGGAAGACAACCGGACAGTGGATTGAATGGGAGTTCGAAGTTCCTTCTGATGGATATTATAATATTATGGTGAAGGGACGTCAGAATTATCAGCGTGGTTCTGTATCTAACCGTAAGATTTATATTGATGGTGAAGTTCCTTTTGAGGAAATGCAGGAAATTTCTTTTGAATATTCAAATGACTGGGTATGCAAGGATATTGCCGATGCAGATGGCAACGCTTATAACTTTTACCTTACAAAGGGTACACATACAATTCGTCTTGAGGCTACTCTTGGTGGTATGGGTGAAATCCTTTCATCATTGGAAGCTTCCACATACAGACTTAATCAGATTTACAGAAAAATTCTTGTATATACCGGAGCTAATCCTGATAAATACCGTGAATACAGAATTGATTCCAACTATCCTGAAATCATGGAAGCTCTTGATCTTGAATACAAGAGACTTTATAAAATCGTTGATGATATGGTTGCTTATTCGGGACAGAAAGCTGATCAGATTGCTACAGCACAGACTGTTGCCAATCAGATTGAAAGATTCTGTAAGAAACCCCAGAAGATTACCGTAGAGTTTACTACATTTAAAGATAATATCACTTCACTTGGTACAGCTCAGCTTAACATGAGCGAAGCTAAGCTTGATATTGACTATATTGCTATTTCCGGAACAGATGCTAAGGTTAAACATGAAAAGTCAAACTTCTTTACCAAGGCTTGGCATGAGACAAAATCTTTTGTCGCTTCGTTCTTTGTTGATTACAACTCAGTAGGTAATGTTTACGACAAGAACGCAGATGACGTTATTAAAGTATGGGTTCTTACAGGACGTGACCAAGGTGTTATCCTTAAGACCATGATCGATGATGACTTTATTCCAAATACGGGTATTAAAGTAAACGTTGAAGTAATTTCACAGGATGCGTTGCTTAACGCTGTTCTTGCCGGACGTGGACCTAACGTAGTTCTTTCTGTCGGTTCTAACATTCCTGTTGACTATGCATTAAGAAAGGCTTCCGAAGATATTACACAGTTCCCTGATTATAAAGAAGTACTTTCTCATTACTCGCCGAGTACATATGAGCAGTACAGACTTGATGATCACATTTATGGAGTTCCTGAGACACAGACATTCTGCGTAATGTTCTATCGCAAGGACGTACTTGAAGAACTTGGCCTTGAGGTTCCTAATACTTGGAAGGAATTTATTGAATTACTTCCTACAATTCAGGGTAACAACCTTTCTGTAGGTATTCCTACAGCAGCCGGTTCCGCAAGTTCGGGTGCTGCTACAACTGCTATAATGAGTAACATGCCTGACCTTAATATGTACTTCTCGCTTTTGTTCCAGTATGGTGGAGATATGTACAATGAAGCAGGTAATAAGACTACTGTAGATACAGAAGCCGGCATTAAGGCATTTGACGATTATGTTAAGTATTTCAATGACTACGGTCTTCCTGTAATTTATGACTTTGTAAGCCGTTTCCGTTCGGGAGAAATGCCGATTGGTATTTCACCTTACTCCACATATAATACTCTTATGGTATCCGCTCCCGAAATCAGAGGACTTTGGGACTTTACACTTATTCCCGGTACTCCTGTGACCGATGAAAATGGAAAGCAGGTTTACGATGAAAATGGAGATCCTGTTATTGACCGTTCGGACTTTGTTGCCGGTGCGGCTACAATGATGATTGCTACCGATGATGAGAAGGTTAAGTAGAATTCATGGGAGTTCATGAAGTGCTGGGCATCTCCCGATGTTCAGGTTCGTTTCGGTAGAGAAATAGAAGCACTTCTTGGTTCTTCGGCACGTTATGCTACAGCAAACAGAGATGCTTTCTCAAGCCTTTCCTGGAGCGTACATGACATAAAGATCCTTAATGAACAGTGGGATCAGACAGTTGGTATCAGAGAAGTTCCCGGTGGATATTACACCGGCAGACATATTTCAAACGCTATCAGAAAGTGTATCAATGATAAGGATGATTCACGAGAAACTATCATTGACTACTCTGTAAAGATTGACGAAGAGATTGTCAAGAAACGTAAAGAGTTCGGCTTGAGCTTAGACTATTAATCAGGAGAGGGCAGATGAAAGACTTTTTCAGCAAGTATTTTGCTTTAAGAAAGCACAACATGCAGGTTGCTTGGAAAAAGGCAAAGATCAGTAAAAACTGTTATCTTTTCCTTGCTCCCTATGCAATACTGTTCACAATGTTTTATATTTTCCCTGTTGTAGCATCTATTTATTATAGCTTTACATACTACAACATTTTGGAAAAACCGAGATTTCTCGGTGTTACCAACTACGTTAACCTTATCCTTCAGGATGATGTTTTCCTGATTGGATTAAAGAACACATTACTTGTTGCCATAGTTACGGGTCCTTTGGGATATATTCTTTCGTTCCTGTTTGCATGGTTGATCAACGAGCTTCCGAGAATGATTCGATCAATTGCAGTTATCATTTTCTATGCTCCTTCAATAGCAGGTACCTGTTATACGATCTTCTCTATTTTCTTCAGAGGAGATGCTTACGGTTATGTAAATGCTTTCCTACAGAATATTGGCGTTATTGATACTCCAATCCTTTGGCTTATTAATCCTCAGTATATGCTTCCGATTTGTATGCTTGTAATGCTTTGGATGAGCTTAGGTACCGGATTCCTTTCATTCGTTGCTGGTCTTCAGGGTATAGACGGATCAATGTATGAAGCCGGTTATATGGATGGTATAAAGAACCGCTGGCAGGAGCTTTGGTTTATCACACTTCCCAGTATGAAACCTATGCTTTTGTTCGGTGCCGTTATGACAATTACTTCATCGTTTGGTGCGAGTGACGTCATGAGAGCCCTTTGCGGATATCCCAGTACCGACTATGCTGCACGTACAATCGTAACTCACCTTTTTGACTACGGTTTCACGAGATTTGAAATGGGATATGCATGTGCAATTGCTACAATCCTTTTCTTTATGATGATTATTTGTAACAAAGCAATACAGAGTCTGTTGAGAAGAGTAGGAACCTGATGATGAGTAGAAAGAAAAAAGAAAAAGAAATAGAATACAAGAAACCTCTTATAAAGAGAAGAAAGCCTAACCGATCAATCGGAGGAGATATAGTCCTTTATATTTTCCTTATTCTTGTGGCTTATATAATGGCTTTCCCGATTATTTTTGCAGTAAGTAATGCATTGAAGCCTTTGGATGAACTGTTTAGATTCCCTCCCAGAATTTTTGCGCAACATCCTACAATGGATAACTTTGCTGATTTGTTTGTAACGATGGGTAAGTCGTGGGTATCTTTTTCAAGATATCTGTTTAATACAGTATTTATTACTTTTGTAGGTACAGCAGGTCACCTTCTTGTGGCATCGATGGCATCTTTCGTACTTGCTAAGTATAAGTTCCCTGGTGGAGACGGATTCTTCAAACTTGCAACAGTAGCCCTTATGTTTACCGGTTATGTTACACAGATTCCCAACTATCTTATTCTTAATAAGTTGGGCTGGATTAATACCTACTGGGCAATTGTTATTCCTGCATTTGCAGCGCCCATCGGACTTTTCCTTATGAAACAGTTTATGGAAGGTCTTCCGACAGCTCTTATCGAAGCTGCTAAGATTGACGGCGCTAATGAGTGGAAGGTATTTGCAAACATTGTTATGCCAAATGTTAAACCCGCATGGATGACTATTATTATTTTCTCGGTACAGGCACTTTGGAATAACCCGGCTGCCACATATATTTATTCTGAGGAAAAGAAAACACTTGTATATGCACTTAATCAGATCGGCGCGGGCGGTATCGCACGTACTGGTCAGCAGGCTGCAGTACTTGTAGTAGTTATGATTGTTCCTATTATTATATTTGTATTCTCCGAGAGCCAGATCCTTGAAACAATGGCAAGCTCGGGTCTTAAAGACTAACGGTAACATAAATAAAAATGTGGAGAATATAATTATGAAAAAAGTAATACGTAAAGTATGCGCCGGCTTGCTCAGTGCAGTTGTATTAGCCGGATGCACCTCATTAAGTTCATATGCGCTGGATCGTAGTTATACATATAATTACGATTACTGGGGAGATGTTCAGGAAATTCCTGATTTTTATGCTCCTACTACTACACTTACCTACAGCGATTTAAATCTTGACACCAAGCTTTTGTTTCCCCAGGGTATTACGGCTGATGGAAATTACCTTTATTTATGTGATACCGGAAATAATCGTATTATTAAGCTTGAGAAGACATCGAGAGAATCTCTCGAGGTTGTTGAGATTATTGATTCAATAAAAGGTAATATCGATATTAAGGAATTGAGCGGTCCGACGGACGTTGCAATTTCCGAAGATGGAAATATTTTCATAGCTGATAAAGGAAATACAAGACTTATAAAAGTTGATAAGGATTTTAACTTCCTTCTTCAGTTTGAAGTACCTCGTGACAGTTCTTTAGCAGCTGATTTTGTTTTTTCACCTTCAAAGCTTGTTGTTGACACAGCGGAACGTGTATATTGTGTTTCAACCGGTGTCAATAAAGGTCTTTTGAAATACGAGGCTGACGGAACATTCACGAGCTTCCATGGGGCTCCTCCTGCTACTTATAATTTTGTTCAATATATTTACAAAAAGTTTGCTTCTCAGGAACAGTTAAAGCGAATGGAATCTTTCGTTCCTACCGAGTATTCAAATGTATATATTAATGAAGATGGTTTCGTTTATGCGGTAGCAGCTTCAACACAGGAAGAGGATTTGAAGAAGGGGCAGGCACAGAATGTAAGACTTCTTAATATGCTTGGATCTGATATCCTTGTTAGAAACGGTGTTTATTATAAAGATGATTTCCCTGTATATGGAGATCTTTATATGGGTACCGGTGGCGGATATGAAGGTCCTTCAAAATTCATTGATGTTACGTCCTTCGAAAATGAAGTTTTCATTTGCCTTGATAATAACCGCGGACGACTTTTTGGCTACGATAATCAGGGACGACTTCTTTTCTGCTGTGGCGGTAACGGTGAAATGAGCGGTTTCTTCAGAAATCCCGTAGCTCTTGAGCACATCGGCGATGACTTGTATGTACTCGACCAGCTCAACTGTACCATCACAATATTTACACTGACCGACTTTGGACGTCTCGTCTTTGACGCCATGGAACAGTTTGATGACGGTTTATATGATGAGTCTCTTGAAAGTTGGAATCAGGTTATTAAATATGATGGTAACTATGACCTTGCTTATATAGGAATAGGTCGTGCTCACTTAAGACAGAAGGAATATAAGACAGCTCTTGAATATTTTGATCTTAAGTATGATGCAGAAAATTACTCAAAGGCTTACAGACAGTATCGTAAGGTTTGGGTAGAAGAGAACATAGTAATTATTCTTATTGTTCTTCTTGTAGTAATCTTTGTACCTCTTTTGATTGGAAGATATAAATCAATAAAGAGAGAAATTGAATTTGCAGACATTTTTAAACAATAAAAGATAACGGAGAATTATTATGTTCGCTTCATTAACTAGCAAAGAAACATGGCAGCGATATTTCAAAAGTTTGAAGTTTGCATTATATTGTACTACTCATCCTATTGATGGTTTTTGGGATTTAACTCATGAAAAGCGTGGTACTTATGCAGCTGCCAATACTATTTTATTTGTAGCAATTTTAACCAGAATATTAAAGCTTAGATATACAAGTTTTATTTTCATTCAAGTTTATTGGGAAGACATTAACATTCTTACTTACATTTCGAGTATTTTGCTTCCTTTGGGACTTTTTGTTATCGGTAACTGGGCTTTGACGACACTTTTTGATGGTAAGGGAAGACTTGGCCAGGTATATTTAGCAACCTGTTACGCAATTACCCCTTACATTCTTGTTCAAGTTCCGCTGATGATATTCAGTAATTTCCTCACTGTTGAGGAAGTTCAGTTTTACTCAGTTCTTAGTGTTGTATCTTTGATATGGGTTGCTTTCATCGGTATTCTTGGAATGAGTCAGGTACATGAGTATTCATTCGGAAAAAACATTCTTTTCCTTATAGCTACACTTTTTGCAATGCTTGTTATGATATTCCTGCTTTTACTGTTCTTTAGTATGATTTCGCAGGGTGTTGCATACTTTATTTCGGTCGGAAAAGAAATTCTATTCAGAATGTAACAATATTTCATAAGATGGAGTTGTCATGAGCAAATATAATCCAATGAGTGAAGAAAGAAAACATGAGATAAAGATGAACATTAAGAAGGAATTGAAAGCTTTGATTTTCCCTCTTATTCTGTTCGCTCTGTTTGCATTCTTCGTAGTATTTATTATGACTTATCAGGTTAAGACTGATGAGATTAACATTGTACCGGTAAGAGCTTATGCCGGTGACGACAAGATGATTGTAATGGAGAATGATTCTCTTAAGTTTGAGATGGATCCTCTTCTTACTTCCTTCGATATTACAGTCAAGAAAACCGGCAAGGTATGGCATTCAACAGCTACTGACGGTGCCAATGACCCTGCTGCGATTTCTGATATTAAGAATAAGCTTCAGTCTACAATGCTTGTTACTTATGGTAATGAAGCCGGTCTTAATGCGACCTATGACAGTTATTCATTAAGTGCACTTAACGGCATTTATGAGATAACAGCAGATGGTAATTCTGTTAGGGTTGATTATTCAATCGGTAAGGTGGCAAAGGAATTTGTTATTCCGCCTGTTATTGAAGCGACACGTTTGGATGAACTTCTTGCAACAATGGACAAGACGGACAGTTCTTTCGTAAAAGACTCATATAAGCTTGTTGATATTAACAATCTTAAAAAAAGCGATAACAAAGAAGAACTTCTTGAAAATTTTCCCAAGCTTGCGGAAGAGCCTTTGTATATTCAGCGTGAGATTAAAAAGGATACTCAGAAGAAGAGCCTCCAGACTCTGTTTGAAGAAGCAGGTTATACCTATGAGGAATATCTTGAAGATAAGGCATTGAGTAATCTTGAAGAAACTAATGATAAGCCTATTTATAATATTTCTGTTATATATACGCTTGATGGAGACGACCTTTTGGTTACGGTTCCTTTTTCTGAAATTGATTACCCTTCCAATCAGCCTATGATGAACTTTACTCCATTGCCTTACTTTGGAGCCGGTAGCATAGAAGATGAAGGTTTCATCTTACTTCCTGAAGGCGGCGGTTCAATCATAGATTTTAATAATGGTAAAGTTTCACAGTCTGCGTACTATGCAAATATGTATGGCTGGGATATGGCAATAGAGCGTGCCGATATGGTACACACAACACATGCTAATGCCAATGTATTTGGTATATCTCATGGTAGTGACTCGTTTATATGTATTCTTGAGAAGGGATCTTCTTATGCAGCAATTGAAGCCGATATAAGCGGAAGAAACTCATCTTACAACCATGTTGATGCGAACTTTACGGTTGCTGCGAGAGAAAAATACTCTATTCAGGGAAGTAACTCGGATGTATATGTTTATCTTGAAAATATTCCTGCTGAAGATGTTGTTTTAAGATATGATTTCGTAAATTCAGGCGATTATGTTGCTATGGCAAAAGCATATCAGGACTATCTTGTTAAAACTTATCCTGATACGATGATTAAGAATACTGATTCATCAACACCTGTTGCTGTTGAAATAATCGGTGCCGTTGATAAGGTTAAACAGATTATGGGTGTTCCTGTTTCACGTCCTTTGGCACTTACAACATATAAAGAAGCTGCAGAGCTTATTACGCAGATTCAGAATGACGGAATATCAAATCTTTCTGTTAAATATACCGGTTGGTGTAATGGTGGTGTTAAGCAGAAGTATGGAAAGAGTATACATACTGTTGCAACGCTTGGTTCGAAGAAGGATTTAACAAATCTTACAGCAAAGGCTAATGACGCAGGCGTTGATCTTTATCTTGACAGTATATCTGCTTATGAATTTAAGTCGAATATTTTCCATGGCTTTTTCTCATTCAGAGATGCAGCAAAGTTTTTAAGCAGAAAACGTGCTGAACTTTATGAATACAGCGCAATTACATATACTGCAAGAGAGGGACTTGACAGTTACTTCCTACTTCACGGTCAGAAGACGATAGATGTACTTAATAACTTCGCAAAGTACACATCGGGTATTAATGCAAATCTTTCTTTACAGGATATAGGTGATGAGTTATCTTCAGACTTCCAGAGAAAGGCATATGTTTCGAGAGAAGCGCAGCTTAATATGCAGGTTGAGTCTCTTAAGAATATTAACGCCTCCGGTCAGAAGATTATGATTAATAATGGTAATTCTTATGCGACTCCTTATGCGGATTTTGTTACTAAGATGGATTTAAAGGGTAATGAATATACCATTATTGACAGAACAGTTCCTTTTTATCAGATAGCTATTCATGGCTATAAGAATTATGCCGGTCTTCCCGTTAACCTAAGCGGTAATCAGGAGGAGGAAGTTCTTTATGCAGCTGAGTATGGTGCAGGACTTATGTTTACACTTATGAAAGAGAGTTCCTTCACTTTACAGAAGACTCTTTATACCAAGTATTATGCTTCCGACTTTGATAAGTGGGAGAGCGAAATGGTTGATATTTATACAAGATATAATAACGAACTTGGACATACGTTCAGCCAGTTTATTACAGGTCATGAGTATCTTGCTGAAAATGTTACTGTTACAAGCTACGAAGATGGTACCAAGGTATATGTCAACTACGGATTTTACGATTACAAGGCTGACGGAAAAGTTATTCCTGCCAGAGATTATCTGGTAGTCAGATAGTAAATAATTCAGAAAGGTATATTTATTATGAAGAAACAGAAAAATAAGTTGGCCGGTCTTCAGAAGAGGAAAGCAATTTCAGGATATATGTTTATAATGCCTTTTATCCTTGGATTTTTGCTTTTCATGGTTAAGCCGATGATTGAATCTTTGTATATGAGTTTTACTTCTGTAGACTTAAGTGGTCCCAGGCGTGTATATACTTGGATTGCAGGTAAAAACTTTTACGATGCATTCAGAATTGATCCCGAATATCCGCAACTTCTGATTGAGCAACTTAGCAGTATGGTTATCTACTCGCTTGGTATTATAGTATTCAGCTTTTTCGTGTCGCTGATTCTTAACCAGGAATTTAAGGGAAGAGCATTGGTAAGAGCTGTATTTTTCCTTCCTGTAATTGTTTCCTCGGGTATAATTTTAGGACTTGAAGAAAATAATGCTCTTATGGCACAGATTGCACAGTCTGTTGAGGCTTCTGCATCAAATGTAGATATTACAGCTACGGTTCAGGATATTTTAAGAACTACGGGTGTAGGTGTTAAGGCTTTTGAAACCGTATTTGATATTATCAATAATATCTATGATGTAGCAATTGCTTCCGGTATTCAGATTATTATTTTCTTATCCGGTCTTCAGACGATTTCAAGCAGTATGTATGAAGCTGCTGACATCGAGGGCTGCACAAAGTGGGAGAGCCTTTGGAAGATTACTTTCCCTATGATAAGTTCTCTTTTCCTCGTTAACTGGATTTATACGGTAGTAGACTACTGTATGAGATCTGATAACGATGTTATGGATCGTATTAATGTCATTATGACAAGAGACATTAACTATGGTCTTGCCTCGGCAATGTCTTGGGCTTATATAGGCATTGTTATTGTATTTATCGGAATTACATCCTTCTTCATTTCTAAGGGGGTTTACTACTATGACTAAAAAAGTAAAAGTTCAAAAGTACAGTACATACTGGGACAGAAATGCCAAGTCCGGTGGATATCTTTTTAGAAAAGATGTTATGAATGTTCTTGTTAAGATATGCAGATTTGTTCTTTTATTCGGTCTTTGTTTCCTTATTTTACAGCCGATTCTTAACAAGATATCCGTAAGTTTTATGACTAAGGAAGACCTGTTTAATCCTACGGTTATTTCAATTCCGCTTCATTTTACCGGTGAGAACTATCAGATAGCGTCTCGTATTATGAAGTATGGCGAAGGCTTAAAAAATTCAATTATTACTTCATTGTCTATCGCTATTGTTCAGACCGCTATGTGTACAGTTGTAGGTTATGGATTTGCAAGATTTAACTTCCCACTTAAAAAGTTTTGGTTTGCCTGTGTATTGTCAATGATTATTATCCCTCCTCAGGCATTTTCAAACTCTCTTTATCTTCATTTCAGATTCTGGGATTTTCTTGGAATCTTTAAGATGATAAAAGGAACTACAATCAATCTTCAGGCATCAGCAATTCCTTATTATATGATGAGCTTTTTGTGCTGCGGTCTTAAGAACGGACTTTACATTTATCTTGTAAGACAGTTTTTTAGAAATATTCCTGTTGATCTTGAAGAGGCTGCTTACGTTGATGGCTGTGGTACATTAAAAACCTTCTTAAGAATTATGCTTCCCGAAGCAAAGCCAATTATAACTTCATGCTTCCTGTTCTCACTTGTATGGCAGTGGACAGACGGTTATTATTCAAAGCTTTTCCTTGGAAAACAGATTCTTGTAAGTACTGAACTTTCAAGACTTGTTGATGGTCTTGGAGTTTATATAGCAAGAGAACAGGGCGGTGGTGCCAATGCACAGACAAACGTTTCTGTTCAGTATTCAAATGCTATTCTAGCAACCGGTACATTAATGATCGTATTCCCGATTCTTATTGTATATTTATTTGCTCAGAGAGCCTTTGTAGAGAGTATTTCGAGTACCGGTATAAAAATGTAACGAATTATTAACAAAAACGCTTCCATTTTTGTAAGTTATGTAGTATAATTTCGTTGTATTTGAAAATTTTGTATGTATTATGCATATATATAGGGACTCCCGGAAGAGCATTTTTCCTGTGTATATTGCATTAATATAGATTATTAGGAGGAAAATATTATGAGAAAGCCTATGGCAAAAAAGGTTTTAGCAGCTTCTTTAGCAGCAGCTATGACCATGAGCTTTGCAGCATGTGGAGAAAAGACTCCTTCTGCAAGCAACACAACTTCTACACCTGATGTTACTTCTTCTTCTCAGGACGTTACTTCTTCTTCAGAAGATCTTCAGCCTTACACAGAAGTTACTAACGCAGACGGAAGTAAAGTAGATTTAGGCGGTATCCACATCATCGTTCGTGACTGGTTCTCAGCAGGCGGTGAAAGAGGAGAAGCTAAGTCAGATTACGAGCAGGCTCAGTTTGATTACCAGGATTGGTGTCAGGAGACCTACAACTTTACATTAGAATATCAGACAATCGGTGACTGGGGTTCACAGATGCAGGACTTCCTTGATTATGCTGAAACAGCAGATCAGGATGAAAACTACTATATGTTTACATTACCCACAGCATTCTCTTCAAACCTTCTTGCTGCAGCAGATCAGGGTCTTGTAGCTAACCTTGCTGAAATCGATTGCATCGACTTTACAAAGACTGAATTTGCTAACAATGCTCACAAGCTTTATACAAACGCTAAGGGTGTTTGGGGTTACAGAGCAGGTGTTGCTGAGCCTAGAACAGGTATGTACTTCAATAAGCGTATCCTTGAAGAAGCAGGTATCAATCCTGATGATATTTATGATATGCAGAAGAACGGTACATGGACATGGGAAGCTTGGGAAGACATTCTTAAGGTTGTTCAGCAGGACGTAGATAAAGACGGTACAATTGATATTTGGGGTATTACCGCAAATGAAGGTGCTATTATTCAGCCTTTTGTTTCTACAAACGGTGGTAAGTATGTTAACCTTGTTAATGGTAAGCTTGAATATACTCTTGAGTCAGCTGAATCTCAGGAAGCTCTTGAGTTCATTCGTCACATCATTAACGAGTACGACTGGAATGGTCCCGAAGATGCTCAGTGGGATTACTACAAGGATCACTTCAAGATGGGTGGTGCTGCATTCCTTCCTGAAGATCAGTACGCTGGTACAGACGGAAACTACTTATTCGATATGGAAGATGAACTTGGATTTGTAGTTCTTCCTAAGGGACCTAAGGCTACATCTTATGCTCACCTTGTAAACGATAACTTCTTCGTTCTTCCTGCTAAGTACGGCGCAGATAAGAACTGGAAGATTGCATTTGCATTCAATGTATTCAATGATTTAGTACCCGGTTGGGAAGATTACAACGGTTATGTTAACAAGACTCGTGAAGGTAACTTCGACGAGAGAGCATGGAAGGAGACAATCCCCACAATGCTTAATAACTGTGAAATCAACTTTGGTGTTTGTGTAAAGGGTATGGACCTTGGTGGACCTTTCCACTACAAGTTCTATCCTGGCATGGATGAGATTTCTGCACTTCTTGACTCTGTTCATGAAATGTACTCAACAGCAGTTGCAGACAGTAACTAATCTTTAGTTTAATAACTGATATTAAAGAGCGATGTTTTCCGGGCATCGCTCTTTTCTTTTTTTATATATTTCTTTTTTTATGATTTAGCATAGATTTAATAATAAAAAGCAAAATATAATAGGCAATTAACCGCTGATTAAAGTAGTATAATGTTTAGTTTTATTCTTTTTATAAAGAGGTGTATTGTGAAAATTACTATTAAAAAACATATATTACTATTTTTGGCACTATGTATATGTGTTCTGTTTTCGGCTTGTTCCAAGGTTGAAGATATTCCCCTTGTTATAGTTGATTCGGAAGATGAGACTATGTCATTTAATCTTATTCCGGTTACACGTGATGATGTCACCCTTACCAAGGAGATTAGTTGCTCTTATATTCAAACTGCTTCACAGGAAGTATCCTTTTCTATAACCGGGAAATTTGTTAACAAGGTATATGTTAAGGAAGGTGACATTGTTAAAAAGGGAGATGTTTTATGTGAGCTTGCATCTTCAAACCTTCAAAGAGATATAGAAACCTTGGAATATCGTATTAAGAGAAATGAACTTTTGCTTAGCTATGTTGACAGAGATGAAGCCTTGGCTATTCAGGATGCTTGGATTCAGCTTCAAAGGGAAGACAAGGATCGTGTTGAATCTATTCGTAAAACATATGAAAAACTTCGTATTCAGTATAACGATTCACTTGAATTTGACAGGATGGAACTTGATGCCAAGAAAAAGGAACTTAAGGCCGGACGCATCACGGCTTCGATGGATGGAACTGTTCATAAACTGAAAGATGGTTTGGAGGGTTCCACATCAAAAGAAGGTACTGTTATTATGACATTAATTGATGAGAGTACCTGTCTTTTTGAGGCAAAAGATTTAACTTATAAGGACTACTTCAGCGAAGGAACTTTGGTTGACATGCGTATTCTTTATTCTTCTGCTTCGGGAGATTATTTGGTTCTTCCTGCCGATATAGATTCATGGGAAGATGCTATGTACTTTTCTGTATATTCCGGACCCGATAATGCTGCGATAGAGGTTGGTACGTCTGCGAATATAAAGATTACGCTTGACTCTCGTTCTTCTGTTTTATCGGTTCCTAAGAATACAGTTAAGTTTGTAGAAGATAAGGCATTTGTTTATACATTAAACGAAGATAACATTCGCGAGATTAAATATATAACAACGGGTCTTATAGGCGACGATCGTATAGAGATTATTGATGGTTTATCGGAAGGGGAGAAGGTGCTTTTAAGATGATTAAGAGGAAAATTCCCTCTTTAGGGTTAATTATTGTGTTGATGCTATCTGTACTTGCAGGATGTTCACAGGTATCTACAGTAGAGGAAACTGTTGAACTTTTGCAGCCTGTTGGTGTTACTGCCAATTATGTTACGGCGACAAGACGAGACCTTGTTGCATCAAAAACATTGTTAGGAAAAGCTGTTCCGATTGTATCTGAGATTTCTTTTTCGACGGATCAAAGATTTTCTGCTTATGGAGTACTTCCGGGAAGCGAAGTAAAAAAAGGCGAAGCAATTATTCTTGCCGATACTGAAAGCCTTGATAAGCAGATTGATGCTTTAAACGAAAAAATTAAAAACGCAAGAGAATCATATGAGGAATCAATTAAGGAATTAAAAACGCAGTATTCTGAAGCTAAGACTGCGTATAATTATAATAATGGCGTCTATAATGAGGCTATTAGAATTAATCAGGCAAGTTCATATGAAAAATACCATATATGGGCACTTACCAATATGGCTACAATGCAAAAGATAGAGCAGAATATTAAGAAAACTACCGAACTTTATGAGCTTGACAAGGAATTCAACGCATTATCTCTTAAAAATCTAAAGGAAGATAGAAAACGTGTTCTTGCCACAGCTTCTAAAGACGGTGTGGTTGTGGCCACACAGTATTTTGATAATGGACAATATATCAATAAGGATGTTCCTGTTGCTGGAGTTGCTGACCTTAATGATTTAATTGTAAAAACTGAACTTATTAATAACAGCGACATCAAGCGTGCTAAAGAATATTATGCCATTGTAAACGGCGAAAGAGTTGAGGTTACTTTTAAAGAGAATCCTGTTAAAACGGGTGAGAACACCTCGCTTACCGGTACGACCGGGTTATCAACTTTCTATATTGACAATTCTGAAGGAAAAGTTAAAGCAGGAGACAGTGTTTCGGTTATTGTTATATCTGATGTCAGAGAGAATGCCATATGTATTCCTACTGATTCGATAGATAAGAATGAGGACGGTTATTACGTATATGTTTTTGACGGCACCAAAAACACAATGGTTCCTGTTAAGATCGGCTTAAAGAACGGATATTATACTGAAATTCTCTCGGGACTTAATGAAGGTGATCTCGTTGTTTCTGATTTTAAGGTTAAGGAAAAGTCAGGTACGACAACACTTCAAAAAGGACGTGTTGCTTCCGAATTCAGGGCAACAGGATATATTTTCTATCCTAAGATAGAAAATATTAAAAATCCTGTTGAGTATGGAACTACTTATATCGATGAACTTCTTGTTTCAAGATATGAGGTGGTTGAAAAAGGGCAGGTACTTGCCAGAGTACATGTTGTTTCGGATGATCTTTCGATAAAGAGGCTTGAACGTGAGATTCAAAGAGCCTACGAAGATTTAAACGAACTTTTGAAAGATGAAGAAAATAATGAAAAGCAGATAAAGTTATCAAGAGAAAGTATTGCTGATAGAGAAGATACGTTAAAGAAGATGAAGTCGGATGGTAAGATTACCGAGATTAAGGCTCCTTATTCGGGAACGATTACAGCAATATCACGTCCGGAGGCCGGCGATATTCTTAATTCATCAGCATATATCTGCTCACTTGCTGCTGAAGAAAACTGCTTTATAGTTGTTGAAGACAAGTCAGGACTCTTAACAGTCGGTAATACTGCTAAGATTGAATACTATACCGGTGGATCGGGAAATACTGCATTTGTTACCGGTGATGTTGTTACTGTGTCTAATGTTGCAGTATCGAGTAATCTTGATACTGAGTATGCTCTTATCAGACTGGCTCCCGAAGACTTTGCTGCAATTGCCTCTATAGTTGGAAACTTTGATGGATGGTGGTCAAGAGCTCAGTATACTGTTACCGCAGATATTCGTGTCTGTGATAATGTTGTTCTTGTTCCAAAGAGAGCAGTTACTGTTTCAGGCGATGTTTATTATGTAACTGTTTTAAATGATAAAAATGAGTATGAATTGATAAGTTTTATTTCGGGTGGAAGCGATTCAAATAATTACTTTGCCGTGGATGGACTTTCGGAAGGAATGACTATATGTTTGGAATAATGTTACAAAAACTGTGGCATAAAAAATGGATGAATATATGTCTGTTACTTGGATGTGTTCTTCTTACGGCTACAGTTGTCAGTTTCCCTTTGTACAGGGCTGCTGCTTATGATCGTATGGTTAATGATGAGTTTAGCAGTTATGTTACAGCTGAAGGAAAATATCCTACACTTGTTACATCACAGGTATCTTCAAACCGTGATAAAACAGGTAATACATTAAACAGAATGGCAGCATTCCCAAATGAATTTTTCAATGCTTTGGATGTTACCCCTCTTGAAACGTTTTATATGCTTAATCTTTCTTCTGCATATGTAAGTTCCGATACAGGAAGAGCTGATGCAAAAAGCATATCCTTAAAGCTTGGCTCTATTGAAAACGTTGACAAGCATATTAAAATTCTTTCGGGTGAAATGTATTCGGATACAGGACTTACAGAAGATGGAGCAATTGAAGTAATTGTCAGTCAATCATGTCTTGTTGAACAGGGTCTCTTGATTAATGAGTATTTTACTTATGATGAGCTTACTTTAAATGGTGGGAAGCCGATACGTTTGTATATAAAAGGCATCTATGATACATCAGATGAGCAGTCATACTTTTGGCAGGTTAAGCCGGAACGTCTTAATGATATTCTTCTTTGCAATCCGGCTATTTTTACCGAATATTTTACCGGTGATAATGCGGGAAGATACAATATTGCGGCTCAGATTGTCCCTATGTTTGACTATAATTCAATTAAGGCTACTGATGTTGAACGAATTATTGAGAAAACAGAATATCTTACCAAAGAAAGCGCATATAAGAGTGTTATTAAATCAACACCTTATATAGACGTTCTTGAAAGTTATAAAAAGAAATTGTCAAGAATATCTGCAACTTTGATCATTTTACAGGTTCCTGTTCTTGTTATGTTAGCAGCATTCCTGTTTATGATTTCAGGGCAGATGTATGAAATGGAAAAAAACGAGATTTCCGTCATAAAGAGTCGTGGAAGCTCCGGGACACAGATAATCAGACTCTATTTTTACCAGGGTACCCTGATTACTGTTTTGGGCGCCGTACTTGGTATGCCTTTGGGATCAATGTTTGCACGAATACTTGGTTCTACGCGTAATTTCCTTGAATTTGATTTTTCACAGAGCCTTGAGGTTATATACACAGAGGAATCATATATATATGCAATTGCAGCGGTGGTAGTTTGTTTGTTAAGTATTACAATTCCTTCGCTTAAGCACTCAAGAATCACAATTGTTAATTTGAAACAGAGTAAAGCTTTACGTCGCAAGTCATGGTGGGAAAAACTCTTCCTTGATGTAATCCTTCTTGGTGTTTCTTTATATGGATTCTACAATTTTAATAAGAATTCAAAAGATATGTCATCGCTTGTTTTACAGGGAGAAAGCCTTGATCCTTTACTTTATGTAAGTTCATCACTGTTTATTCTTGGTGCAGGACTATTCTTCTTGAGAATACAGCCCTACATTGTTAAATTTATTTATTTGATTGGAAAACGTTGGTGGGGACCTGCGAGTCATGTTTCTTTCATGGAGAACATTAAGAACGGACGTAAACAACAACTCATTATGCTTTTCCTTATAATGACCATATCTCTTGGTATGTATCATGCAACCGTTGCACGTACTATTTTGGATAATGCAGTAGAAAACACGGAATATCTTTCTGCAACAGATGTAATTATTCAGGAATCCTGGCATGAAATAACCGATCGATACGGTACATCAACAGGTGAATTTATTGTTCCTGACATTAATAAGTACAATACAATTCCCGGAGTAAAGGCATTCACAAAGGTTATTAACGATCAAAAAGGTACATATACGCTTTCTGATAAATCGAAGATTATTGTTGATATTCTTGGCATTAATACAAAGGAATTCGGTGAACAGACAATGGTCGACCGTAGCCTTCTTGATAAGCATTATTACAGTTATTTAAATGATCTTGCTGTTGTCGAAAACGGATTTTTGGTATCTTCCAATTTCTCTACAAAGTATGGAATGGAGATAGGTGACACAATTACGGTAACTAGTTCAAGAAATAACGCTGTTGCAGGAAAAATTGTAGGTTTCTTTGACTATTTTCCGGGATATATAGATTATGAGATGGGTCTCAATCCTGATGGAACAGTTTACAATAACGATAAGTTTATGGTTGTGGCACATTTTGATTACCTTACCTCCAAATGGGGTACATACCCTTACGAAGTTTGGATAGACCTTGAAGACAATACAAGTATAGCTGATATCTATAATTGGATTAATGATAATGATGTAACGGTTAAACGCTATGTAAATAAACAGTTTAATATGCAGTCAACATTGGAAGATCCTCTTTTACAGGGCACAAACGGAGTCCTTACCATGGGATTCGTTGTAACAATAGTTCTATGTGCGGTCGGTTATCTTATTTACTGGGTTATGTCCATACGTGAAAGGGAACTTATTTTCGGTGTACTTAGAGCTACAGGTTTCCATAAAGGGGAAATCTTCAAAATGCTTTTGAATGAACAGATTTTTTCGGGAGTATTCTCTGTTTTGGCAGGTATTGGCATAGGAAAACTTACCTCAATCTTGTTTGTGCCGATTTTACAGCAGGCATATGCTTCTGAAAATCAGGCATTACCGATGAGACTTATAACGGTTGCTTCAGATATGTATCGCCTGTATGGAGTTATTGCGTCGGTTATGGTTTTGGTTCTTTTGGTACTTGTATTCATTCTCTTTAGAATGAATGTTACAAAGGCTCTTAAGTTAGGTGAAGAATAATGGAAAAAGAAAATGTTATCAAAGTTGAAGGCGTTACAAGAGTATTCTCTGTTCCCGGAGGCGAATTTACCGCTCTTAAAGGAATTAACGCTGAGGTCCCGGCCGGTACATTTGCAATTTTAAAAGGTCGTTCCGGTTCGGGTAAGACTACTCTTATGAATATAATAGGAACACTTGATGATCCTACTGATGGTGCAGTTTTTCTTAATGGTAAGGCTATTAAAAAGATGTCTGAGCATGCAAGAGAGAATTTAAGACGTAAGGAATGTGGATTTGTATTTCAGTCGGTTTCCCTTATTCCTTCACTCAATGCATTTCAGAACGTTGAGTTTTCAATGCGTATGGCCGGCATAAAGCCTTCAAAGGAAAGAGATAAACGAGTTGAAGAGTGTCTTAAGATGGTTGGACTTGGAAATCGTATGAATCATATGCCTTCGGAAATGTCAGGTGGTGAGCAGCAAAGAGTTGCAATAGCCAGAAGTTTTGCGCACAGTCCCAAACTGATTCTTGCTGATGAACCGACAGCTGAGCTTGATTCTCAGATGGCTGCGAAGGTTACAGAGATTTTCAAGGAAATGACCAGAAAAGAGGGCATCACCATATTGATGACTACACATGACGTCGGACTTATGGGCGCTGCTGATATGATTATAGAACTTGAGAACGGGGTGAGAATAAATGGCTGATGAAATGATAAAGGCTGACAGCCTCGTAAAAATATATAAAACAAAGGAAACTGAGGTTTTGGCTTTGCAGGGACTTGACCTTACCGTTGAAAAGGGTGAGCTTACAGCTATTATCGGTAATTCGGGTTCAGGTAAATCGACTTTTCTTAATATGATCGGTGGCCTTGACAAACCAAGTGCCGGATCGCTTTTTGTTGATGGTAAGAATCTGTTTACTATGAATGAAAGAGAACTGGTATCATATAAGAGAGATACAGTTGGTTTCGTATGGCAGAACAACGGACGTAATATGCTTCCTTTCCTTTCTGCACTTGAGAATGTTATGATGCCTATGAATTTATCAAGTACAAGGCATAAACGAGATAAAGCACTTGAACTTTTAGAAATGGTTGGTATGAATCATAAGAAGCATAGCCGCATGAATATGCTTTCCGGCGGTGAGCAGCAAAGAATTGCAATTGCAATTGCCCTTGCTAATTCTCCTAAGTTGCTTCTTGCTGATGAACCTACAGGTTCTGTTGACTTTAAAACGGCTGATTTTATTTTTGATGTGTTTACCGAACTTAACAGAAACGGTCAGACGATTCTCATTGTAACGCATGATGTTGCACTTTCAAAAAAGGTTAAGAGAGTTATAGCAATTCGTGACGGCAAAATCAGTTCAGAACGTGTCCTGAAGGAAGAATTCGCCGACAGACTTAAAGAATCTAACATTGACTGGCGTGCTGAAAATACTCAGGATGAGTATGTTGTTCTTGATAAGGCAAACAGACTTCAGATTCCGCAGGAGCTGATTGCATCACTTAATCTTACCGATAATAAAGTTAAGATTCATTCAAAA
Source organism: Lachnospiraceae bacterium (assembly GCA_045627845.1). Classification (GTDB taxonomy): domain Bacteria; phylum Bacillota; class Clostridia; order Lachnospirales; family Lachnospiraceae; genus UBA1258. Next base: position 37,060 of record JAZQOL010000002.1, read on the forward strand.
GATAATGAGATTATTATTACAAAACCCTAGGAGGTAAATATGGTTACTGTTAAAAATCCTGTGTTATCAGGCTTTTATCCTGACCCTTCAATTTGTGCTGTTAATGATGACTATTATATTGTTAATTCTTCTTTTGCATATTTCCCGGGCCTTCCCATTATGCACAGTAAGGATTTGAAAAATTGGGAGCAGATTGGCAATGTACTTGACAGAAAATCGCAGCTTCCTTTGGATGATGCAGGTGTTTCACAGGGATTATTTGCCCCTACAATCAGATACAATGACGGAACGTTTTATGTTATCTGCACAAATGTGTCACATGGTGGTAATTTTGTTGTGACAGCAACAGATCCTGAAGGCCCTTGGAGTGAGCCCCACTACATTGAAGACGCTGACGGAATTGATCCCAGCCTTTTCTTTGATGATGACGGAAAATGTTATTATATCGGAACCCATCCCAATATTGAAGGCTGTCGCTATGATGGTGACTATTTCATTTATATTCAGGAATTTGATACAAAGGAATTTAAGCTTGTTGGAAAACGGGTTGAGGCTTGGAATGGAGCATTAAGAGAAGTTCATTGGCCTGAAGGACCTCATCTTTATAAGATTAATGATTGGTATTACATTATTCATGCAGAGGCAGGAACCGGCCCTGAACATGCAATATCTGTAGCTCGTTCAAAGAATGTATTCGGTCCTTATGAAGGTTGTAAACGTAATCCTATATTTACACACAGACATTTAGGAAAAATGTATCCTATACAGTATGTTGGACATGGAGATTTGTTTATGGCAGCTAACGGTGAGTATTATATGGTAATGCTTGCTGTAAGACCCTCAAACGGATTCACTACCATGGGAAGAGAAACATTCCTTGCTCGCGTGATTTTTGAAGATGAATGGCCTGTTGTTAATCCCGGACTTGGTGTTCTTTCCGATGCATTAAATATTTCTTTGGATGAATGGGAACCTGAACTTCCTGAAAATACATTCCCTAATTCCAATAAGTACTATAATTTTAATGTTATGAACGAACTTGGACCTGAGTTTATGTCTCTTCGGAAGCCCCTTAATGATGCTGTTAAGTTTGATTCAGAAGGACTTCTTTTAAAGTGTGGTGAAGATAACCTCTCAGGTAAGGGCGTTCCTTCATATTTATGTATCAGACAGGATTCACATATATTTGAAGCAACAGCCGAACTTTATACAGATAATCTTATGCTTGGAACAAGAGCCGGATTATGTTTATATCAAAGCAATGCTTTTCATGTCAGATTTGAAGTCTCTGAGAATAAGGGAAGAGTTGTTCTTGTTAAAGAAGGCAAAGAAGAACTTATTGCACAGGACAATTTAAATGACAGTCCTGCTAAGCTTATGATGAAGGTTGCAGGAACTTCACTTTCGGTATATTCTTTAAATGAAAACGGAATGAAACCCTTTGTCCGTAACCTTGATATTTCATCATTATCGACAGAAGTTGCAGGTGGATTTGTTGGATGCACAATCGGTATTTTTGCAACAGACGGAGAGGACAGAGAAGAACCTGTTTATGCTAAGTTTAAGTCTTTCAAGTACGAAAGATTTGAAACTGGAAAAATTAAAAAATAAACTAATTTGGGGGTTTTTATGTTACCGGTACGATTTCACTTGCCTGGACTGAGATATAATTATCCGCTTAATATGCTTTGGATTAATATGCTTAAGCAAAAGCCTGAATATTTCAGAGAAGGTATTGAGATAGCATCTTGTTTTGGGTGCTTTCCGACTGCACTCTGGAACGGTGGAAGACTTACACCGTCTTATGATCAGTGCGATGCGGCTTTTATAGAGAATGTTATTAAAAACACAAATGCTCTTGGTGTACCGGTAAGATATACCTTTACAAATCCTTTGCTTAACGAAGAAGACTGCCTTGATCCATACTGTAATTTTTGTATGGATGCTGCTAATAACGGTATGAACGAAGTTATTGTTTTTTCTCCTATATTGGAGAAATATCTTCGTGAAAAGTATCCTGACTTTGAGTACAACAGTTCGACCTGCAAGGAAATCAGAAACGTTGATGATCTTAATGCTGAACTCGATAGACCGTACAAGTATGTAGTACTTGATTACAATTTTAATAATCGTTGGGATATTCTTGAAAAGGTAGATAGGAAAGACAAACTTGAAATTTTGATAAATCCTGTGTGCGAACCAAATTGTAAAAGAAGGGGCGAACATTACAGACAGATTGCAAAAGATCAGAGAACTGTTTTATTAAACAGAAAACTTCCGCCGGAAAAGAGAATTCCTTTAAAAGAATGGTATTGTGAGTATGGTGACAAAAACTGTGTGTATACAATACAAAAATACAATACTGTAGTAGCACCTGATGACATTTGGAATAAATATATTCCTGCAGGAATTAATAATTTTAAGATTGAAGGAAGAACTGCAAGTATATTCTCACTTCTCGAGACTTATTGTTTTTATATGATTAAGCCTGAATATGTAGGAGAGGCAAGACTTTTAATATTAAGAAATTTGGAAAACTCACATGTTGTGACTGTTTCGAAGCCTCGTCCCGGGCAGTGGCCTTAATTATTTATAATTTATTTTAGGTTTATGAGTGACGTATAAACAAAGACTTTTAAATTGGGGATTACTATGAAGAAAGTTTACTGGCATTTACCCGGATTTTGCCTTCATTTTTACCTTAATCAGGTTATTATAAATTTAATGAAAGAATATCCTGAAAAATTCAGAGACGGTTATTGTGCCGGAAGCGTTTACGGCACCTTTCCGGGGGCTATATGGAACGGTGGAAGAGCGGTTCTTGGATCTTTTACCAAAACAAATATGAAACAGGTACTGGATACGTTTGAACGATTTGACACTCCTGTCAGATTCACCTGGACTAATTCTCTTATTGGAAAAGAACATCTTAACGATACATACTGCAACCTCATTATGAAAGTCGCAGATAACGGCATAAATCAGGTCCTTTGCAATTCTGAGGTTCTTGAAGAATATATTAGGTCAAATTATCCTTCTTATAAGCTTATTTCTTCAACCACAAAACGTATTAAAACTTTAGAAGGCTTGCAGAATGAACTTGATAAAGATTTCTTTATGGCTGTTCTTGATTATGATTTGAACCATGACGAGTCTGTATTAAAAGCACTTGAACCATCGGCAGACAGAGTTGAAATACTTGTAGACGAAATTTGTTTTCCTAACTGTCCCAAGCGGTCACAGCACTATCTTACAGAGGCAAGACAACAACTTGAATTTGACAAGGGAACTCCTTTTCCCTGCCCTAATTTAAAGATGATGCCTAATTTTAAAGAAAGCATGAAAAGACCGTCATTTATTTCAAATGTTGATATTCAGTCATATATTGACAGGGGCTATGTAAACTTTAAACTGGTTGGACGTGGACTCCCTCAACAGTTTGTTAAAGAGTCTTACCTTTATTATCTGGTAAAGGATGAACATAGAGAATTTATTTCGAATAAACTTGACAGTATTCTTTCTAAACTTGGAAGATAAATGAATACGATATAATATGGGCTTGTACTAAAAAGTGCAGGCCCATTATTGTCTCTAAACCTTCTTTTGTGATATCATAAAAAAATGAGTAAGAAGTCAATTGATTGTAAACAAAATGAAAAAATGATTCCGTTATATCTTGCCAACAGGCTTTCAAGAAAAGAGACTTTGGCGTTTCTTAAACATGCTCAACACTGTTTTGATTGTAAAGAGGAATTAACTATTCAATATATGGTTTCCGAAGGCTTGGATATGGCCGAGCGCAACAATGAATACGACCTTCTTGCCGGATTGGAAGTTAAGATTAATTCATCAATAAAAAGAATCAGACACTATCGTATTTCTGCCTATGCAGTTGCTATTTTCGTTTTTTTGTCTGTGATTATGTTTTTAGCAGCTGCTTATCTTATTATTTTCTGAAGAAAGACCGAGGATTAGGGTGAAAATATTACTTGTTGACGGAAATTCAATATTAAACAGAGGATTTTATGCACTTCCTTTGTTGGCCGATAGTAACGGCGTTTTTACAAATGCAGTGCTTGGTTTTTGCAATATTTTGTTTAAGGTAATGGAGGATGAAAAGCCGGATTATCTTACAGTTGCTTTTGACGTGCATGCTCCGACTTTTCGGCATAGAATGTATGAGGGTTATAAAGGTACCCGTAAACCGATGCCTGAAGAACTTAAGATGCAACTTCCCATAATCAGAGAAGTATTGGCTTCTATGAATGTTAATATTGTGGAAATGGAAGGTTATGAAGCTGACGATCTTCTTGGTACATTGGCTGTCAAGTGTGAAAAGGACGGTTTAAATGTGACACTCTTGTCAGGTGACAGAGACTTACTTCAGATTGCTTCCGATAAAATTAAGATTGCTATTCCCAAAACATCTAAGGGAAAGACTGAAACCCATTTATATTATTCAAATGATGTACTGGCTGAATACGGCGTTACTCCCACTGAATTTATAGAAGTTAAAGCACTTCAGGGTGATTCAAGCGATAACATTCCGGGTGTTCCGGGGGTTGGTCCAAAGACAGCTGCTGAATTAATTCAAAAGTACAAAACTCTTGAAAATATATATGAAAATATTTCGGATATCACTAAGAAGGCGTTGCTTAAAAACCTTACAGAAAATAAAGAGCAGGCATTTTTCAGCAGAGTATTGTCACGTATAGAGATTAACTCCCCTATAGAGCCTGATTATGAAAAATCAGCAAATCATGATTTGCTGAATGAAACAGCAGTAGATGTTTTGCTTAAGTATTCGCTTAAGAGTGTATTAACTAAGCTTGAAAATCTGACCGTTTCATCAAATGATAATGCGCTGGAAAATAAAACACTTTCTGTGGATTACAAAGTAATAGAAGATTTTAATGAAACAATTGATGTTTTGACTCGTATGTCAAAATGTAAAACGGCAGGTGTTTTTGCGACAGAAGATGGCGTTTCTGTTTCTTTTGATAATTATACTTACTTCATAAGACTGTATGGGTTTGTTACAAAAGAATTTCTTGGCCTTGAAATCAGTAAAGCTGTTGGCAAGGTTGGTAAAGTTATAACGCTTGGAGTTAAATCTCTTTATGAATATATTGATGACTATTATGAATCAATAGAAGACTGTGAGATTCTAGCTTATCTTATTGATCCCAATAAAGGTGAATATAATATTTCTGATTTATGTGTAACATATCTTTCCGAGTACTACGGTACAGCAAAAGAAATATCTTCATCTTTAGAAAAATTAGCAACTGTTGTTTCGGCAAAAGTAGAGCAATTGTTTGATAAATTGTACGAAAATGTTGAAAGACTTAATATGACCTCTCTTTATCGTGAGATTGAAATGCCACTTTCTTTTGTTCTTTATTCGATGGAAAAGGAAGGCGTACTCGTTAATCCCGATGCTTTGATTTCATACAGTAAAAGCCTTAAAAACAATATCAGCCTGATTGAAGAAAGAATATATGACCAGTCGGGAGTTAAATTTAATATAAATTCACCTAAACAGCTGGGCGAAATTCTATTTGAAAAACTGGGACTTCCCGGTGGCAAGAAAACAAAATCGGGTTATTCAACAGCTGCTGATGTGCTTGATAAGCTTTCTTTGGACTATCCGATAGTAAAAGATATTCTGGAGTTTAGAATGCTTTCAAAATTGAATTCTACATATGCGGAAGGATTACAATCTTTTATATCCTCAGATGGTAGAATACATGCACATTTTAACCAGACAATAACGGCAACAGGAAGACTTAGTTCTACTGAACCAAACCTTCAGAACATTCCGATAAGGACAGAACTGGGAAGAGAACTGAGGAAAGTATTTTATCCGAAAGAAGGCTTTTCTTTTGTTGATGCAGATTATTCTCAGATTGAACTTCGACTTATGGCTCACATGTCGGATGATGATAAGATGTTAAAAGCATTTTCTGATGGATTGGATATTCATAGGAGTACTGCATCGAATGTATTCAATATTCCCTTTGACGAAGTTACTTCTGAACAGAGGCGAAACGCCAAGGCAGTAAATTTTGGCATTATATACGGCATCAGTGCTTTTGGCTTGAGCCAGGATATTGGTACGGATGTAAAAATCGCAAAGCATTATATAGATGATTATTTTGCGAAATATCCTAAAATTGACAAATATATTAAAAACACTGTCGATAAAGCAAAAGAAGACGGTTTTACAAAAACTTTGTACGGAAGAATACGGCCTATTCCTGAACTAAAGGACTCAAACTTTATGAGACGATCCTTTGGTGAAAGAGTTGCAATGAATGCTCCTTTGCAAGGAACAGCTGCCGATATAATGAAATTAGCCATGATAGGTATTTTCAGGAAGATGAAATCTGAGAATTTATCTTCAAAAATGATTATACAGGTTCATGATGAAGTCCTTATTGAGGCAAAGAACGAAGAACTTGACAGAGTTCTTGAAATTGTTAAAGAAGAAATGGAGAATGCAGCATCACTTAATGTCAAATTAGAGGTTGAGGCAAAAATTGGTAACAACTGGTATGATGCTCACTGATATAAAAGTATGAAGGTTATAGGTGTAACCGGAGGTGTCGGTGCCGGAAAATCGTTAATTCTCAATTATGTTAAAGACAATTACAATGCTGAAATTATTTTTGCGGATGATTTAGCCAAGAACTTGTGCAAAAAGGGTGAGGTTTGTTTTGAACCGCTTGTTAAGCTCTTGGGAGAGTCTGTTGTTTCAACTGATGGCGAGATTGATAAAGGACTTATGGCTGCGAAAATATTTGAAGATGATTCATTGAGATCGAATGTAAACGGTATAATTCATCCGGCTGTTAAAAATTATATTCTTAATCGTATTAAAATTTTGAATGATGAACAGGCTGTTGATTATTTATTCATTGAGGCTGCACTTTTGATTGAAGACGGATACAAGGCTATCGTTGATGAACTTTGGTATATATATGCTGATGAATCTATCAGAAGAACAAGGTTAAAAAATTCCAGAGGTTATAGTGATAAAAAGATTGATGACATAATGAATAGTCAGCTTTCTGATAAAATGTTTCGTGAAAATTGTAATTATATAATTGATAATTCGGAATCAAGTGAGTTTAGTTTTAAACAAATTCGTGAAAGGTTGGGGAACAATCATGAGTGAAAAAGGGAAGAATCAATATGTTTTTGGCCTTGATATAGGCACCAGAAGCGTCGTCGGAACAGTCGGGTATATGCAAAATGATAGGTTTGTTATTGTTTGCCAGCGTTCAAAAGAGCATGAGACAAGATCAATGATAGACGGTCAGATTCATGACATTCCAAGAGTTGCAACTACAATAAAAGAAGTAAAGGAACAATGCGAGGCTGCTATAGGAGAACCGTTAACCCGTGTTTGTATTGCTGCAGCAGGTCGTGTCCTTAAAACCGTTAACACTCATGTTGACATGATATTCGAAGAGGAAAGGGAAACAAGACCCGAAGATGTTGCAAATCTTCAATTACTAGGAGTAGAGAAGGCATATAAAGAATTCCAGAACACCAATAATACTGACATTAAATTTTATTGTGTAGGTTATTCAGTCGTAAGATATTTTATGGATAAATTTCAGATTTTAAATCTGATTGGCCATAAAGCAAAACATATATCTGCGGATATGATTGCTACATTCCTACCGGATGATGTTGTCGACGGATTATATAAAGCTGTTGATTTCGCGGGTCTCGAAGTTCAAAATCTTACACTCGAGCCGATAGCTGCCATGTCCGTTGCAATACCTGAAAGATTCAGAATGCTGAATCTTGCACTTGTTGACGTCGGAGCCGGAACAAGCGATATTTCAATTACCGATTCAGGAAGTATTATCGGATATGGAATGATTCCGATGGCAGGTGATGCGATTACCGATGAACTTGCAAGGCATTATCTTGCTGATTTTTACCAGGCCGAAAAACTTAAAAGATCCGCCGGAACTGTTGAAGAGATTGAATATGAAGATATTATGGGACTGTCTCAGACCGTAAGTTCGGATGATGTTAGTGAAGCAATGGCTTCAAAAATAGATGAAATGACTACCTATGTATCTGACGAGATTAAAAGACTTAACGGTGATAAATCAGTTAGTGCCGTATTCGTTGTCGGTGGCGGTGGACTTGCAAAAGGTTATACTGCAGCTTTGGCTGACAAGCTTGGCATTCAGAGAGAAAGAGTTGCTTTAAGAGGTAGTGATGTCCTTGGAAAGATTGATTTTGAAGAAGAGGATATGTCAAAGTCTCCGTTGATGGTTACACCAATCGGAATATGTTTGAACTATTTTGAAAATAATAATAATCTTGTTTACGTATTCTTTAATGGAACGCGTACAAAATTATATGATAATGGTCACGTAGCAGTTGTTGATGTTGCAATGCAGGCGGGATTTCCTAATGACGGACTTTTCCCTAAACGCGGTAAAGCTCTTTCTTTCAGCGTTAACGGTAAATCTAAAATTATAAAGGGCGATCTCGGCGAATCAGCGGTTATTACCGTAAACGGTAACCCTGCAGATATTACAACAAAGGTTGAATCAAATGACAGAGTTGTCATTATTGAATCTACTGCAGGAATGAAGGCACATGCAAAAATATCAGATCTTCCCGAATATAAGGAGGGACTTAAACTTCTTGTTGACGGTCAGATTGTTGAGTTTACCCGTCCTGTTTTTGTAAACGGGCAAAAGGCAGAGCCTTCATATGAGATTCAGGAAGGGGACCATATAGAGGTTCTCGATACATGTACAACAGATCAGCTTATGGTTGCGCTTAATACAACCGACACAGAAACAATTGAAAATGTTGAGGTTGAAAAGGTTGAGGAAATTGAACCCGAACAGCCGGTTTTAAAAGATAAGCAAAAGGGTTCAGTTATTACTGTTATTGTTAACGGTAAACCGATTACTATGACTGGAAAGTATTATTATATTTATATTGATATATTTGATTATATTGATTTTGACTTAAACGATCCAAGAGGTAAGAGCATTATTACTATGCACAATGGTGTTAGTGCAAAGTATATGGAGCCGCTTAATGACGGTGATGACTTGGAAATATATTGGAAGGATTAAGCATTGCAATGAGATTTTGCAGTATTGCAAGCGGTTCAAGCGGGAATTGTATATATATCGGGTCTGAAACAACACACATACTTGTTGATGCAGGTATTAGTGCAAAGAAAACGATTGAAGGTTTGCATTGCCTGGATGTTCTTCCGACGGAACTTGATGCTATTGTTGTCACCCATGAGCATTCCGATCATATTAAAGGAATCGGAGTTTTGGCTCGTAAATATTCAATACCTATTTATGCAACAAGGGGAACGATTGAAGGTATTAAAAAAACTTCGGGTCTTGGAGATATTGACACAGATTTGTTTAATATAATTACTGCTGATGTTAAATTTTCGATAAAGGATTTAAACTTAAGCCCTATAAAGATTTCTCATGATGCAAATGAGCCTGTAGCTTATAGGGTTAAATGTGAAGATAAATCTGTTGGTATTATTACTGACCTAGGGAACTATAATGACTATATTATTGACCGCTTGAAAAATGTTGATGTGCTTATGGCTGAAGCTAACCACGATATTCGAATGCTTCAGGTAGGACCTTATCCTTATTATTTGAAACAAAGAATTCTGTCCGACTACGGTCATTTGTCAAATGAGAATTCAGGCAGGATGATTTCGAAACTTTTGCATGATGAAATGAAGGCCATATTTTTGGGACATCTTAGCAAAGAAAATAATTTACCGGAACTTGCCTTTGAAACGGTGAGACTTGAGATAGAGGCTGCGCCATGTAAATATAGCGGAAATGATTTCCCAATTTCGGTAGCAAAAAGAGACTGCCCGTCTAAAATAATTGAGTTTTGATTATATATAGACCGCAAAAATTTTTGGTTGTATAATTTTTTTGTTTATCATAAACGAATGGAGATATGCTTACTATGAACAAAACCATTATTACCGTAGTCGGCAAGGATACTGTAGGTATTATTGCTAAGACCTGTACTTATCTTGCAAACAATAACATTAATATTTTGGACATTTCACAAACAATTGTTCAGGACTATTTTAATATGATGATGATTGTGGACATGAATATGTCTGCAAAAAAGTTTGGTACGATTGCTGATGAACTTGATGCTCTTGGTAAGGAAATCGGAGTAATAATTAAGTGCCAGCAGGAAGATATTTTTAATTCCATGCATAGAATATAAGAGGTACGTCTGATGATTAATATATTCGAGGTCAAAGAGACCAACGAAATGATAGAAAAAGAGAATCTTGATGTTCGTACTATCACCATGGGTATAAGTCTTTTGGACTGTATTGATGATGATGTGGAAAGAGTATGTGATAAGATATACAAAAAGATCACAAACAAGGCTAAGGATCTTGTTGCTGTCGGGGAAGAAATATCTCATGAATTCGGTATTCCGATTGTTAACAAAAGAATATCTGTTACGCCTATTTCTTTAATTGGTGCATCTGCATGTAAAGAAATAGATGATTATGTAAAAATAGCCAAAGCGCTTGACAAAGCAGCTACTGATGTTGGAGTAAACTTGCTAGGTGGCTTTTCGGCTCTTGTGTCAAAAGGAATGACTCCTTCTGAGGAACTTCTTATAAGATCAATTCCAAAAGCTCTATCTTCAACAGAGAGAGTTTGTTCTTCGGTTAATGTTGGCTCTACAAAGACCGGTATTAATATGGATGCAGTGAGACTTATGGGTGAAATTATAAAGGAAACTGCAGAAATTACAAAAGAACAGGATAGCGCAGGTTGCATGAAATTAGTTGTGTTTTGTAATGCTCCTGATGATAATCCTTTTATGGCCGGTGCTTTTCACGGTGTTACTGAAGCGGACTGCATTATTAATGTCGGAGTCAGCGGCCCCGGAGTAGTTAAGACTGCGCTTGAAAACGTACGAGGAGCCGATTTTGAGGTTTTGTGTGAAACTATAAAGAAAACTGCGTTTAAAGTTACAAGAGTAGGACAGCTTGTTGCAAGAGAGGCATCTAAAGCGCTTGGAGTACCTTTCGGTATTGTTGATCTTTCCCTTGCACCAACCCCTGCAATTGGAGATTCTGTTGCTGACATCCTTTGTGAAATCGGACTTGAATATGCCGGTGCACCGGGAACAACTGCAGCACTTGCACTTTTAAACGATCAGGTTAAGAAGGGAGGAGTTATGGCTTCTTCCTATGTTGGCGGATTAAGCGGTGCGTTTATTCCTGTTTCGGAAGATCAGGGTATGATAAATGCTGTATCCGCAGGTGCACTTACTTTAGAAAAACTCGAAGCAATGACTTGCGTATGTTCGGTTGGACTTGATATGATTGCTATTCCCGGAGACACAAAGGCTACTACGATTTCCGGTATTATTGCTGATGAGATGGCAATCGGAATGATTAATCAGAAAACTACAGCTGTAAGACTTATTCCTGCAATCGGGAAATCGGTCGGTGATGTTGTTGAATTCGGCGGTCTTTTCGGATATGCTCCGGTTATGCCTGTTAATGGGTATTCCTGTGATGCCTTTATTAACCGTAAAGGAAGAATTCCGGCTCCGATACACAGTTTTAAAAATTAAAAAAGGTTTTATATGGATATTTTGTCTTATAACAAGGTTGAACTTGCGCCTTGTCATCTTCCTAAATACTGGGCTAAACAAAAAGAACGTGTTATTCATTGCTATATTATGCTTGATGGAACTCTTGTTATAGATGCACAGTTTTCGGATGGAAAGACTATGTGGTTTTCTAATGAGACGAAAGCAAGCGATATTGACATTAACAAGAATATTTTTTCATTAATTTTTGATACAATGAATGAGCCTGCTTCGACATGGTATGCTGCGGATAACAAAGAAGTCAGGCTTGCTTTAAAACTAAGCCTGGACAAATTAGAGAAGGCTGCGTATGTATATGCTAATTTCCTTGAAGAAAAATTCAAAGATTTTTCAGATGAATGGCATACTTATTCGACTCTAACATCTTCAACTTTAGCCAACCAGATTAATGTTTTGTATCTTAAAGGAAGAGATGCCGGCATTAAGATGATGCCACTTGTTGACCGACTTGCAAAAGAACTTTATTCGTTTAATAAAGAAGGTAATTGGCACTATAATTACGGCAAAATCAAACCGGTAATAAATGACATTAGGAAAATGGCGTATTTGAAATTATCGCCGGAGGCAGATATAAGGGATAAATATTCAGCAATGCTTGATTACTCTTACAGGTTATACAATGAGTACATGTCTAAAGTTCGATAATTGCTATTTAATGATAAGTTTTTTTGAATATTCGTGAATTTTTCTACCGGAAATGCTATCGTAGAGTGTTGAGGCAAACAAATCAATATCGAATATTTCTTTTGTGAAACTATTGAATGAATTGTATTCATCAGGTATTTTGGAAATTATTTTAACGGAAGGTTTCTTAGGCTGATGCTTAAAGAATTCTTCCGATTCTTTTTTAAATCCAAGCAATTTGACATAATTTAAATTAATAATATTAGTCTTGAAATAGTCTTCAGAGTTTTTTATTCCAAGCAGAATATGAATTAGAGCCCTAGATATGCGGGAATGAGTCATGTTTTTTGTTTTAAGGATACTGACAAATGATGAAAACGAATCGAATGACATGATTTTGTTGTTTATTCTTTCGGCCAAATCATCGTTAACTTCTAAATAGCTGTTAAGAACATCTTTCCTGGTTAGTAAAGCATAGAAAATTTCTTTTGATAATATGTCGGGGTTAACTATAGCGATATTTGAGCTATCGATATTATAAGGAATATGATTTCCTATTTTTTCAAAATCATTTAAATATAATCCTTTTCTTATTGAAGAAGCACTTAAAAATGTCGATGAGGAAGAGTAGTTGTCTGAATTGTATTCCTGTCCTTCACGTTTAATTGTGTAAGGCTTAATGGAACTGTTTAACTGATTGAGGGCAGATATGTATTCAAATGCCAATATGTTGTTTGGACTATTTAAAATATGGGCATATTCAGGAAATAAAAGAGATCTGGCTTTTCCAAAAGTATTTCCTTCACGTATAAGTTCCTTTATGGCAGGAGAGTTTATATTTCCATTTTTCATTAATGCAAAAGCACATTCCGATAACAGGTCAATATTTCCGCATTCGGAACCAAAACAAAGATAATCTATACATCCGAGCCCGGACAGGATATTTACGGCACCTAATGCGAATAAATCGGCACCCGATGTTGAGTAGACTGCAGGAAGAAGTAATACAACATCAGCCCCGTTATCAACTGCCCATTCAGTTCGGCTTTCTTTTGAAAAAACAGCAGGTTCACCCCTTTGAACAAAATCACCGCTCATAAGACAAACTATATAATCAACATTGAGTTCCTTCCTGATAGTGTCCAACTGGTGTTTGTGCCCATTGTGAAAAGGGTTGTATTCGCATATTACTGCTGCGACTGACATAGTATGCTCCTTATTGCTGTTTTTTGATAAAATTTTAACACAATGTAGTTTTTTTCACAATATTATTGTATCTGATTTTGTACATTTAGAAGGGTTGTTTATCCGTTAATCATTCGATATAATCTTTTAGTAAAATAATAACGTACTACAATATATGTGAGGATTTGTTAACTCTTTAACAATCGCGACAATTAAGAAGAGAGGTATGAAATGTCTTATATTGATACTATAAAGGATAAAGCAAGAATTGATAAGAAAACAATTGTTCTTCCTGAATCAACAGATAAAAGAGTTCTTATTGCGGCTGCTCATATTGTTGAGGAAGGCATAGCTGACATCATTATGGTTGGTGACGAAGAAAAGATTATGGACGGTGCAAATTGGCTTGAGGTTGATCTTTCCGGTATTAAAGTCGTAAATCCTTCCACAACTGATAAATTTGACGAATATGCAAACCTTTTATATGAAACTCGTAAGGCAAAAGGAATGACGGAAGAGAAGGCAAGAGAAATTCTTCTTACCGATCCGCTTACTTTCGGCGTAATAATGGTAAAAGCAAATGATGCTGACGGAATGGTAGCCGGATGTTGTCATGCAACTGCAGATACATTAAGACCTGCGCTGCAGATTTTGCATACAGCGCCCGGAGTAAAACTTGTTTCTGGATTTTTTATTCTTGATGTTCCGGATTGCCCTTATGGTGAGAATGGTACTTTTGTCTTTGCTGATTGCGGACTTAATCAGGATCCTACGGCAGAAGAACTTGCAGCCATTGCTGATTCCAGTGCAAAGAGTTTTAAAACTTTGATTGGTGCAAAGCCTATTATTGCAATGCTTTCACACTCTACAAAAGGAAGTGCAAAGCATCCTCTTGTAGATAAAGTCGTTGAGGCAACAAGAATTGCACATGAACAGTATCCTGGGCTTTGCATAGATGGAGAACTTCAGCCCGATGCTGCACTTGTTCCTTCTATTGCGAAATCCAAAGCTCCGGGATCTGAGGTCGCAGGACATGCAAATGTTCTTGTTTTCCCTAATCTTGATGCAGGTAATATTGGATATAAACTTGTTCAAAGACTTGGAAAGGCTGAGGCCTATGGCCCTATGCTTCAGGGAATAGCAAAACCGGTCAATGATTTATCACGAGGCTGTTCGTGGGAAGACATCGTTGGCGTTGTCGCATTGACTGCCGTTCAGGCACAGCTTATTTAACTATAAATTTTTTCTTGACATTTACTGTAGCTCTCGCTATAATCACATAGGTGTGGATAGGAGTAATAGTATGCTGATTAACCTAACTGAGTACTTTGAAGGTCGGGGTAAGAAAGCGGATATCACGGTACCATATGAGTCTGTTATGTACAACGATGGTCTTAATGATTATCAGGTGCTTAGCAAAGACGATTTGAAACTTAACATTGAAAACATTGGTGACGGAAAACTTGAACTTAAAGGAAATATGAATATTACCTTGGGTGGTAAGTGTGATCGATGCTTATGCGATGTTGATATTCCGGTAGCATTATCTTTTGAAGTGACTGTTGTTAAACCTGATGGATTCCATGAGGTTGATGAAGACGAACAACTCTTCATGAATGGTTATGATTTAGATGCTGAATCTCTTATTAACAATGAATTGATTATGAGTCTGCCTATGAAGGTTTTGTGTAAGGAGACATGCAAGGGACTGTGTCCCGTCTGCGGCATGAACCGAAATACAAGTGAGTGCGGCTGTGACACTTTTGTCCCTGACCCCCGCATGGCAGCTATAAGTGATATCTTTAACGCGATTAAGGAGGTGTAACGATGTCTATTTGTCCCAAGAATAAATCTTCCAAAGGTAGAAGAGATAAGAGAAGAGCAAACTGGAAAATGAGCGCACCTACATTGGTAAAGTGCTCTAAGTGTGGCGCTTTAATGATGCCTCACAGAGTTTGCAAGGCTTGCGGTTCTTACAACAAGAAAGAAATCGTAGCTGTTGATTAATTTATGAATTAAGAGAGGACTTTCGATTTTCGAAAGTCCTTTTTTCTTGCTTTTTTTTACCTCTTTTAGTATATTTATTAAGAATGGGTTTTCATATTTTTGAATTTGAAAGGGGTTACCAATGCCTGATTTTGTTAGAGTTTGCGTTGATGCTATGGGAGGAGACAATGCACCGTATGAAATAGTTAAGGGTGCGATTGAAGCTGTTAATGAATCAGAAAAAGTTAAAGTGATTCTTGTCGGTCAGGAAGCAGCAATTCGTCCTGAACTGTCTAAATATTCTTTTGATAATTCACGAGTTGAAATTATTAATGCAGAGGAAGTTATCGATCCTAACGAACCACCCGTATTGGCAATTCGTAAAAAGAAAGATTCCTCTATTGTAAAGGGACTTGAACTTGCACGCGATGGAAAGTGTGATGCGTTCCTTTCTGCAGGAAGCACAGGCGCTGTTTTGGTTGGAGGACAGGTTGTTGTTGGAAGACTTAAAGGTGTTGAACGGCCTCCGCTTGCACCACTGATCCCGAACATGAATGGAGTTTCTCTTTTGATTGACTGTGGTGCTAACGTTGATGCAAGAAGCAGCCATCTTGTTCAGTTTGCCAAGATGGGTTCTGTTTATATGGAAAATGTTGTCGGAATTAAAAATCCGAGGGTTGCGATTGTTAATATTGGTGCCGAAGAAGAAAAAGGTAATGCCCTTGTTAAAGAAACATATCCATTGTTAAAGGCGTGTCCCGATATTAATTTTATAGGAAGCATCGAAGCAAGAGATATTCCGGCCGGAGCTGCAGATGTTATTGTTTGTGAAGCATTTACAGGTAATGTAATTTTGAAAATGTATGAGGGTGTTGCCGCTGCTCTTGTTTCGGTTATTAAGAAAGGGCTCATGAGCAGTTTTAAAAGCAAGATAGGTGCACTTCTTGTTAAACCTACTTTAAAGAAAACACTTAAAGGCTTTTCTGTTGAAGACTATGGCGGAGCTCCGCTTCTTGGCCTTAACGGTCTTGTTATAAAGACGCACGGAAGTTCTAAATCAGTTGAAATAAAGAATTCTGTGTTACAGGCAATTACTTTTAAAGAAGAAAATATTAACGATAAAATTGTTGAAAAACTTAAAGCGACAGAGTAAAAAATGGAAATTGAATTACTAAAAAAAATAATATCAGAAGTTATGAAAGTTGATCCTGATGAACTTTCTTTAGAAACAACGTTTGTTGATGATCTTGGCGCCGATTCGCTTGATATTATGCGAATTGTTATGAATATTGAAGAAGAGTTTTCGATTAAACTCCCTGATGATTGTATATATAACATTCAAAATGTCGAGGATGCATTAAATTTGATTGATAAAATAAAGAAAGCGTAAGCTTTCTTTATTTTGCGTTTTACATTTTATGCAACGTTTGCATGTAATTGTTTAAAGGCGGAAGGGATTCTTCATGATTATTTCTGAACTTATTTGTGAAGTGGAAAAAAATATAGGTTATACATTTAAAAACAAGGAGCTGCTGTTAGAAGCCATAACGCATAGTTCTTATAGTAATGAGATGAGGATTAATCGTCGTAATCATTATGAGCGGCTTGAGTTTCTCGGTGATTCTGTACTTGAATTATTATCAAGTGAGTTCCTTTTTGATAAGTACCCGA
The DNA here is from genome assembly GCA_045627845.1 of Lachnospiraceae bacterium. Lineage (GTDB taxonomy): Bacteria > Bacillota > Clostridia > Lachnospirales > Lachnospiraceae > UBA1258. Next base: position 54,217 of record JAZQOL010000002.1, read on the forward strand.
CAGTACCGGAGGGAGGTTTGTCAAAAAAACGAGCTGCAATGGTGTGTGAACCATCGTTGGCGATATGTGCAAGAAATATGAATCTTGGTGACTATATTTTCTTTGGTAAAGGTGAGGATATGGCCGGCGGACGCGAAAAAGATTCGATTCTTGCAGATGTTACTGAGGCGGTTTTGGGAGCTATATATCTTGATGGAGGATTGGATAACGCGAGAATATATGTTGATGATAATATTCTTAGCGTTCTTCACGACGAAGAATTGTTTTTTGACAGTAAAACTATTCTTCAGGAATACGCACAGAGAAATAACATAAATCTTTCTTATGAGCTTGTTAGAGAATCAGGACCTGAGCATGAGAAGACTTTTACTGTCAGGGTTTTACTTGGAAATGAAATATTGGCAGAGTGTGACGGACGAACAAAAAAATCCGCACAGCATAATGCAGCAACGCTTGCTGTTAAAAAAATAAAGAATATTTAAAGAGAGTTATTGTTATGTATTTAAAAAGTATAGAAGTACATGGATTTAAATCATTTGCAAATAAAATACTTTTCAACTTTGAAGAAGGAATAACGGGAATTGTCGGACCTAACGGCTCCGGCAAAAGTAACGTTGCAGATGCAGTAAGATGGGTTTTGGGTGAACAGCGCATAAAACAGTTGCGTGGTGCATCTATGCAGGATGTAATTTTTTCCGGTACAGAACTTAGAAAACCTATGAGCTATGCATATGTTGCCATTACACTTGATAATTCGGATCACCAGCTTCAAATTGACTACGATGAGGTTACAGTTGCAAGACGTATATATCGTTCCGGCGAAAGCGAATATCTTATTAACGGCACAGTTTGCAGATTGAAAGATGTTAATGAATTGTTCTACGACACCGGTATCGGTAAGGAAGGATATTCAATTATCGGACAGGGACAGATTGATAAAATATTGTCCGGTAAGCCCGAAGACAGAAGAGAACTTTTTGATGAAGCTGCCGGAATTGTTAAATTTAAAAGAAGAAAAGATACTGCAGCAAAAAAACTTGAATCGGAGGAATCTAATCTTTTACGTGTAAAGGATATTCTCTCAGAACTTGAAAAACAGGTCGGACCGCTTGAAAAGCAGGCAGAAACTGCAAAGATTTTCTTGAAAAAGAAAGAAGAACTAAAAAATCTGGATGTTAATGTTTTCCTTCTTGAAAATGATAGATTAAAAGGACAACTTGATTTAGTAACCGAAAAACATAAGATTACATCAGATGAATATGAAGAAACCAATCTTCGGTACGAAAAGATAAAAGAAGAGTACGAGCAAGTTGAAAACACGCTTTCTTCCCTTAACGAGAAAATTGAAAATTCACGCGGTGAACTTTCCAATACAAGCATACTCAGGGAAAAACTTGAAGGTGAAATTCTTGTTCTCAGAGAACAGATTAAAGCTTCTTCTTTGGGTTCTGAAGAGTTAAAGAAGCGTCTTGAAACCATTAATAATGATAAAACTGTTAAGGCTGATAACTTGGCTGCTGTTATGGAAGACAAAGTATCGAATGATGCTAAACTTTCTTCTCTTACAGAAAGCCGGGATGAAGCAAAACAGCTTCTTTTGAATGTTCAAAAAGAAATTGATGACTTGTCGATTCTGATTGAAGACAGTAAAAATACTATTATCAATGAACTTAATCACAGAGCGTCAATTAAAGCCGAAATCGGTCGTTATGACACTATGAAAGAGCAGATTAACATTCGAAAGGCTGAACTAAATTCAAAACTTCTTACTGTTAAATCAGATGAAGTTAAACAGGACGAGGATATTAAACGCCTTCTCAAAGAATGTGAGGCTATTGCTTCATCGATAGAGGAAATGAATAAGTCTTTGTCAGAAGGTGAAAGTGAAGTTGAAGAAGTTCGCCTTCTTATTGCGGAGAAGGATCGTGCATTAAGAGATACTCAGACTTCTCTTGCAAGAGATAAATCAAAACTTGATGCGCTTGTTAACCTTACCGAACGCTATGAAGGTTATGGCGGAAGTGTTAAAAAGGTTATGGAGCAAAAAGACTCCAACAAAGGAATTATCGGAGTTGTTGCAGACATAATCAAAGTTGAAGAAAAGTATGAAACCGCTATAGAGACGGCACTTGGCGGAAATATTCAAAATATCGTAACAGACAATGAAAATACGGCAAAGAAGATGATTAATTTTCTTAAGTCAAATCGGCTTGGACGCGCAACTTTTTTGCCTCTTACAAGTATTTCCAATCCTCAGGAATTTAAAACTCCCGAAGTATTATCCGAAAAGGGTGTGCTCGGAATGGCAGATGAACTTGTTAAGACTGATTCAAAGTATAAAGACGTTGCTAAGGCTATGCTTGGCAGGATTGTTGTTATCGATAATGTGGATAATGCTATTGCAATTGCTAAAAAGTTTGATTTTGGCATAAGAATGGTTACTGTTGAAGGAGAACTTTTTGTTCCCGGAGGTGCTATTTCCGGAGGTGCCTTCAAAAATAATTCAAATCTTCTTGGCCGCAGGCGCGAGATAGATGAACTTGAAAAGATAATAAAAGATTATTCTGATTCAATATCTTCTTTGGAAAAAGAAATTGAGAGTCTTAAGTCAAAACGCAACAGTATGAGAATGGCTCTTGAAGAACTTAAGGTTAGAATCCAAAGGCGCTATATTGATCAAAATACTGCCGAACTTAATGTTGAGAAGGCCAAAGAAAAGAAAAATGAGGCGATTCAGGGCTCTCTTGACTTACAGAACGAGAGCGTTGAAATAGAAGTACAGTTAAAAGACATCGACATTAGAAAGACTGAGATTCTTAAAACTTTGGAGCAATCAGAACTTACAGAAAAAGATGTTACTGCGCTTATTGTTTCATCCTCAGAAAAGCTTGAACTTACAAGAGAAAAAGAAAGCGAATTTTCTTCTGAAGTTTCAAGATGGGACATTGAAGTTAATAAAATGCTTCAGCAACAGGATTTTGTTAATCAAAATCTGCATCGAATTGAAGATGAGATTGCAAGACTTGATATTGATGCAAATGAAGTCCTTTCAAAGATTACTCTTAATGATGAGGATATTTCTGTTAAGCAGAATAATATTTCTGAAATAGAGAAGACAATTCTTGAGAGTCATTCTTCTCAGACAAAGAAGCTTGATGAATTGAATGAGGATATTTCATTAAGAGACTCACTTAATGAAAAACAGAAGTCATTCTTTACAACAAGAGAAGAAATGGCAGAAAGAATCGGTGTCCTTGATAAAGAAATATATCGACTTAATGCTCAAAAGGAAAGATTCGAGGAGGCGATTGAAAGTCAGATTTCGTACATGTGGGAAGAATACGAAATCACATTATCGGATGCATCTTCTATGAAAAACGAGGATATGACGGATTTGTCTTCAATGAAGAAGCAAATCTCTTCTGTAAAGGATGACATCAAAAAACTTGGAACGGTAAATGTTAATGCCATTGAAGATTATAAGAATCTTATGGAAAGATATACGTTCCTCAAAACCCAGCATGATGATCTGGTAGAGGCTAAGACAACTCTTGAGGGAATAATTGCTGAGCTTGATGAAGCAATGCGAAAACAATTCGCTGAAAGTTTTAAAGATATCAATTCTGAGTTTGACAAAGTATTCAAGGAACTTTTCGGAGGCGGAAAAGGTACTCTTGAACTTATTGAGAATGAAGACATTCTTGAAGCGGGAATTCGTATTATAGCGCAGCCCCCGGGAAAGAAACTGCAGAATATGATGCAGTTGTCAGGTGGCGAAAAAGCACTTACTGCGATTGCACTTTTGTTTGCGATTCAGAATCTTAAGCCTTCACCATTTTGTCTTCTCGACGAGATTGAAGCAGCTCTTGACGAGAGCAATGTTGACAGATTTGCAAAGTATCTTCACAAGCTTACTAAATTTACACAGTTTATCGTTATTACTCATAGACGTGGTACTATGCAGAAGGCTGATCGTTTGTATGGAATTACAATGCAGGAAAAGGGTGTTTCTGCACTTGTAAGTGTTAACTTGATAGATAAAGACTTAGATGACTAATGTGATTTACTTCACATGATGGTGGTTAATATGGCTGAAAAAACAGGTTTTTTTGCGAAGCTAAAAAACGGACTGTCCAAAACAAGAAATGGTTTTGTTGCGGGAATGGATTCCGTTTTTCATGGTTTTTCAAAGATTGATGATGATTTTTATGAAGAACTTGAAGAAATACTCATTTTGGGAGATGTTGGAGTAAAAACGACTTCACTTCTTATTGAACGACTTCGCGAGAGTGTTAAGAAAAATCATGTAAAAGCACCTGACGAATGCCGGGAACTTTTGATTGATCTCATTAAAGAAATAATGATTATTCCTGATGAGGCATATTCTTTTGAAAATAATAAAACTGTTATTATGGTTGTCGGTGTTAATGGTGTCGGAAAGACAACGACGGTTGGTAAACTTTCCGGAAGAATGAAAGAGTCGGGTAAAAAAGTTCTTGTTGCGGCTGCCGATACATTCAGAGCTGCTGCAAATGAACAACTTGTCAGATGGGCAGAAAGAGCAGGCGTCGACATTGTTACTTCTAAGGAAGGAACAGACCCTGCAAGCGTTGTTTATGACGCTGTGTCTGCTGCAAAAGCACGTAAGACTGATATATTGATTTGTGATACGGCAGGAAGACTTCACAATAAGAAAAATCTTATGGATGAGTTATCTAAGATGAATCGTGTTGTTGATAGGGAGTTCCCTGATGCAGAACGTGAGACCTGGGTTGTTCTTGATGCGACAACCGGCCAGAATGCTGTTAATCAGGCACGTGAGTTTAACGAAGCTTGCAAATTAAACGGAATTGTTCTTACTAAGATGGACGGAACTGCTAAAGGTGGTATTGCAATCGCAATTTGTTCGGAACTTAATATTCCGGTTAAATACATTGGCGTTGGCGAAGGTATTGATGATTTGCAGAAATTTAATGTTGATGAATTTGTCGAAGCACTTTTTTCGAAAGAAAACGAGGATGAAGAGCAGTAATGGAAGAGTTATCATTGGCAAGATTTGAAGAGGCTTCTGAGAAAGTCAGAGAAGTTACTCTTGATACAAAACTTATTTTTAGCGATTATTTTAGTAACAAAACGGGCAATAAAGTATATTTAAAACCCGAAAACATGCAGTTTACAGGGGCATATAAGGTAAGAGGAGCTTACTATAAAATGAGTACTCTGACCGATGAAGAGCGTGCTAAGGGTATAATTACTGCTTCTGCAGGAAATCACGCGCAAGGTGTTGCTTATGCAGCAAAGTGCTATGGTGTAAAGGCAACAATTGTTATGCCTACCACAACTCCTTTAATTAAAGTAAACAGAACAAAAGGATATGGTGCGGAGGTTGTTTTGCATGGCGACGTATATGATGAAGCATGCAAAAAAGCATATGAACTTGCAGACGAATACGGATATACATTTATTCATCCTTTTGATGATTTTGGCGTTGCAACAGGACAGGGTTCCATTGCGATGGAAATAATTAAGGAGCTTCCTCTTGTTGATTATATTCTTGTTCCTATAGGAGGAGGCGGACTTGCTACCGGAGTATCCACTCTTGCGAAGATGCTTAATCCCAAAATTAAAGTTATAGGTGTTGAACCCGAAGGAGCAGCGTGTCTTAAGGCTTCGCTTGAAAACGGAAAAGTTACAACGCTTGATAAAGTTAATACTATAGCTGACGGAACTGCAGTTAAAACTCCTGGTACTAAGTTGTTTCCGTATCTTCAGAAATATCTTGATTCGGTTATTACCGTTCCTGATGAAGATCTTGTCGTTTCGTTCCTTGACATGGTTGAAAATCATAAGATGGTCGTTGAAAATTCAGGACTCCTTTCTGTTTCTGCGCTTAAACAACTTAATGTTACCGGTAAAAAGATTGTTTGTATTCTTTCGGGCGGCAATATGGATGTTATTACAATGTCTTCTGTTGTTTCTCAGGGACTTATATTACGAGACAGAATATTTACAGTTTCTGTTCTTTTGCCTGATAAGCCGGGTGAACTTTCAAAAGTTGCGGATGTAATTGCCAAACAGAACGGTAACGTAATAAAGCTTGAGCATAATCAGTTTGTTTCCATTAATAGAAGCGCAGCTGTTGAGCTTAGAATTACACTTGAAGCATTTGGAACGGAGCACAAATGTCAGATTATTGCAGAACTTGAAAAACAGGGCTATTTGCCTAAACAGGTTCGCACGAACATTTAATTGTTATGTACGAAAAATTAGGATATCTTGCTGAAGATTATAAAATTTTTGCTTTAAAGGATTATTGTGATAAAAACTTTTCCATGCATTATCATGAGTTTTATAAAATTATTTTGTTCGAGAGTGGAAAGGTTAATTATATTGTTGAAGGAAAGAACTATGAACTTGTTTCGCATGATATAGTTCTTGTTTCGGCAAATCAGTTACATAAGCCTGTTGTTGACAAAGAAACCGAGTATGAAAGGATTGTGCTTTATTTGTCACAATCCTTTTTACATGAATATAGTGAGCTTGCTGATTGCTTTAGTGCTTGTATGGTTAATCATTCCAATATAGTGCATCTTTTGCCAAACGAATATATAAGTTTTAAAGAATCAATTATGCAGGCAAACGATTTTTTGAATAAACATGTTTACGCAGGTAAACTTCGTTCCCGCATGAAAATGATTGAAGCGATGATAACAATTAATGAAGCAATCAAACAAAACGGGTTTGGATATCACGGATCTGTTTCTTTTGATCAAAGAATAATTGATATATGCGCATATATTGATTTACACATTTGTGATGAACTGACCATAGATATTCTTTCTGAGAAATCCTTTGTTTCCAAATATCATTTCATGCGTATTTTTAAAGAAAATACCGGCATGACGATTCATTCATATATACTTAAAAGGCGTCTGCAAAAGGTTACAGAACTTATACGTAAAGGTGAGAAAGTTACTGTCGCATGTATTGAATCAGGTTTTAAAGACTATTCTACATATCTTAGAGCTAAAAAACGTATGGAAAGATTAGAAATAGCCGAAAAAGATTGATTTATTAGCTGTAAAGTATTTTTACTTGACAAACATAAAGCGCTGTTATATTATGTACGAGTGTTTAAAGAGGTGCTTTATGGACAAACTGATTGAAAGAGGTCTTCTTTTTGATTTTTACGGGGAACTTCTTACTGAACATCAGCAACATATTTATTCAGAAGCCGTCTTCAATGATTTGTCTCTTACAGAACTTTCTGAGGAGGAAGGGATTTCCAGACAGGGGATTCATGATCTTATAAGACGGTGTGATAAATTGCTCCAAGGCTATGAGGATAAACTTAAACTTATTGAACGCTTTCAGCGGATTAAGATAAATGTATCTAAATTGGACGATATGATTGATAATTCCGAAAGCATTGACGATTCTTTAAAAAAAGAAATTAAGAATTCACTTAATAACATTATCGGGGATTTGTAATAGATGGCATTTGAGAGTTTGACTGAAAAACTTCAAAATGTGTTTAAGGGATTGAGAAGTAAAGGAAGGCTCACCGAAGCCGATGTTAAGACAGCCCTTAAAGATGTTAAAATGGCTCTTTTGGAAGCCGACGTAAGTTTTAAGGTTGTTAAACAGTTTATAAACAGTGTTACCGAACGAGCAGTCGGGCAGGATGTGCTTGAAGGCATTAATCCCGGGCAGATGGTTGTAAAAATTGTTAATGAAGAAATGACTTCATTAATGGGAAGCGATGTTACGGAACTTTCGTTCAGACCGGGTAAAGAAGTAACTGTTTATATGCTTTGCGGACTTCAAGGTGCAGGTAAAACAACAGCAGCTGCCAAACTTGCCAAAAGACTTAAGCTTAAGAGCAAAAAAACATTGCTCGTTGCCTGCGACGTTTACAGACCTGCCGCCGTTGAACAGCTGATAAGAAACGGTGAGAAGGTTGAAACGGAAGTCTTTTCTATGGGAACCGCTGTGTCGCCTTCGGTTATTGCAAAGTCTGCATATGAATATGCTGTTAAAAACGGCTTTAATGTAGTTATTCTTGATACTGCCGGTCGTTTACATGTTGATGAAGACATGATGAACGAACTTGTTGATATAAAATCAGCGGTTGACGTTCATGAAACATTGCTTGTTGTTGATGCGATGACAGGTCAGGATGCCGTTAATGTTGCTGCTGATTTTAATGATAAGGTTGGACTTGACGGAGTTATTCTTTCTAAGGCAGACGGAGACACCAGAGGCGGTGCTGCTTTATCTGTTAAAGCAGTTACGGGAAAGCCTATTTTGTTTGTCTCAAATGGTGAAAAACTTGACCAGATAGAACCTTTTTATCCTGACAGAATGGCCAATCGAATTCTTGGCATGGGTGATGTTTTGTCTTTAATTGAAAAGGCTGAAGCTGCCAATGCTGAGCGTGATGCTAAAAAAGATATGGAGATGGCATCCCGTCTAAAAAATGGAAAGTTTGACTTCAATGATTATCTTGAGAGTCTTCAGGCAATGCGTAATATGGGAGGCCTCGCTTCCATAATGTCAATGATGCCCGGTATGGGAGGCATGAAGCTTGGTGACATTGATTCAGACGAATCCGAAAGGAAACTTAAACAAACTGAAGCGATTGTTCTTAGTATGACACCGAAGGAACGAGCTAATCCTAAGCTTATGAGTCCTCAAAGAAAATTCAGAATCGCTAAAGGTGCAGGTGTTGATATTGCTGAAGTTAATCGTTTTATTAAGCAATTTGAACAGGCGCAGAAAATGATGAAACAAATGCCCGGAATGATGGGCAAAAGATTTGGTAAAAAAGGAAAATTTCCTTTTTAAATAAACACTATTTTTTATTTTAGCCGGAGGTGAATAAAATGGCAGTTAAAATCAGATTAAGAAGAATGGGTCAGAAGAAAGCTCCTTTCTATAGAATTATCGTAGCAGATTCAAGATCCCCCAGAGACGGAAGATTCATCGCTGAGATCGGAACATACGATCCCAACATTGAACCCGCAGCTGTAACAGTTAATGAAGAGGAAGCTAAGAAGTGGCTTGCAAATGGTGCTCAGCCTACAGAAGTTGTTAGCAGACTTTTCAAGAATGCCGGAATTACGAAGTAATATATTCGATAACCGGGTACGCTAAAAACTTATGGAGGTAGATATGAGAGAATTAGTCGAAGTAATCGCAAAGGCTCTTGTGGAAAACCCCGATGAAGTTGTAGTGACAGAACGTACAGAGGGTAAGAACATTGTAATTGAATTACATGTTGCTCAGTCTGATATGGGTAAAGTTATCGGAAAGCAGGGACGAATCGCAAAAGCAATTCGTGCAGTTGTTAAGGCTGCCAGCTCGAAAGATAATTCAAGAGTTGATGTAGAGATTATTTAATCAGTAGGGGTGCCTTTGGGTGCCCCTATGTTGTTACATAGTTATTAAGAGGAAGTTTATGGATGATTTTTTTACGGTAGGAATTATAACAACAGCCCATGGTGTTCATGGTGAAGTTAAGGTTTTTCCTACAACAGACGATGTAAAAAGATTTAAAAAGTGTAAAGAACTGATTCTTTGTACAAAAAAAGAGACAAAAACACTTAAGGTCGAGCAGGTGAAGTTTTTCAAACAGTTTGCAATTATTAAGCTTGAGGGCATCAATTCCATGGATGATGCTTTACTTCTGAAAAATGCTGAACTTAAAGTGACACGAGAAAATGCCGTTAAGTGTGACAAGGATGAATATTATATAGCAGATCTTTATGGTGTAAAAATTTATGATGAAGAAAATAATTATATCGGTGAGCTTACAGAGGTTTATCAGACCGGAGCCAATGATGTTTATGAAATAACAATTGCCGATGATAAAACAGTTCTTATTCCGGCAATAAAAGATTGCATTAAGAACGTAGATATAGAGAACAGATTAATGACCATTCATAAAATGGAAGGATTATTTTGATGAATTTCCATGTTCTGACTTTGTTTCCCGATATGGTTAAAGATGGTTTAAATACCAGCATTATAGGTAGAGCTGTTGAAAAAGGACACATATCGATAGAAACTGTTCAAATAAGAGATTTTACGTTGGATAGACATAATAAAGTTGACGATTATACATATGGAGGCGGAGCAGGAATGCTTATGCAGGCTCAACCTGTTTATGATTGCTGTGAAGCCGTTCAAAACTCAATTGAAGTATCGGGAAGAAAACGGTCAAGAGTAATTTACGTTACTCCTGCTGGCTATACTTTTAATCAAACAATGGCTGCTGATTTTGCAAAAGAAGAAGATTTGATTTTTCTCTGCGGACATTATGAAGGTATTGATGAACGTGTGCTTGAAGAAGTTGTTACTGATTATGTTTCCATCGGTGATTATGTTCTTACAGGCGGGGAACTTCCCGCAATGGTAATGATAGACTGCATTTCGAGGCTTGTTCCCGGGGTATTAAATAATTCAGAATCTGCGCTTACGGAATCATTTGCTGATGGACTGCTTGAGTACCCTCAATATTCAAGACCTGAGGTTTGGCATGATAAGAAGGTCCCTGAAATTTTACTTAGCGGTCATCATGCAAATGTTGAAAAGTGGAGACTTGAAAAATCACTTGAAAGAACTATGAAGTACAGACCGGATTTATATGATCAATATATGATTCTTCATCCGCCTGTAGAAATGAAAAAACGTAGAAAATCGCATAAGAAAACAGTTGCAAACGAAGAACAAATGTGATAAACTACATGCGTTGTCAATACGGATGGTCCTCTGTTACGAAGTGTATTAAGAACATCTGCTATATAAGGAGGAACAAAATGAACGACATTATTAAGAACATTGAAGCTGCTCAGATGAAGGAATCCGTTGCTGAATTTAATGTTGGTGATACTGTTAAAGTATATGCCAAGATTAAAGAAGGTGAAAAGGAAAGAATTCAGGTTTTTGAAGGTACAGTATTAAAGAGACAGGGTGGCGGAGCTCGTGAAACCTTCACAGTAAGAAAGTCTTCCAATGGTGTTGGCGTAGAAAAGACATGGCCTTTACACAGCCCTAACGTTGATAAGATTGAAGTTGTCCGCAAGGGTAAAGTTCGCAGAGCTAAACTTAACTACTTAAGATCTCGTGTAGGTAAGGCTGCTAAGGTTAAAGAAATCGTTAAATAATGATTCGTTTAAAAGGAACAGTTGGAAAATTGTTCCTTTTTTATTGCTCTTTTTTTTGGTATAATAATATTGTTATGAGAAGAAAAAAAGGGCTCGATTTTAACCGCAAAAGAAGGAAAAAAGTAAATTTTGGAATTGTTAAGGAAATATTTGGCTGGCTGTTTTGGATTGGCATTTCATCTGTAACCGCTGTGGTTCTTGTTTTGGTATTCGGCCTTAGAACAAATGTTATAGGTAATTCCATGGAGCCTTGTCTTTACGCAGGACAGCATATATTAATTGACAGAATGATATATCAGATTGGCGAGCCTAAATTTGGTGATGTGATAGCTTTTCAACCTAATGGTAATGATAATTCACATTATTATATTAAAAGAGTAATTGGACTTCCCGGAGATGTAGTTCTCATTAAAGACGGTTATGTATATATAAACGGTGATAAGCTTGAAGAAAATGGTTTATACGATAAGATTGCTGACGCCGGAATTGCTGAAAATGAAATTGAATTATCTGATGAGGAGTTTTTTGTGCTTGGGGATAACAGAAATTTTAGCGAAGACTCAAGATCGGGTAATATAGGTGTTGTTAAATCTGATTATATAATTGGGAAAGTGTGGTATAAGCTTTCTGATAAAATTGAAAAGATAGGTTTAGTGAAATGATAGTTCAGTGGTATCCGGGGCATATGAATAAAGCCCGAAAATTAATGGAGAAAGATGTTAAACTTGTTGATCTTGTTATAGAAATACTTGACGCAAGAGCACCTTTTTCAAGTAAGAATCCTGATATAGACAGAATTGCCGGTAATAAGTCTAGGCTTATTGTCATGAATAAAGCTGACCTTGCCGATAAAAATATTAGTGACAGTTGGAAACGTTATTTTGAATCAAAAGGGATTGAAACCGTTTTTATCAATTCAAAGAACAAAGAAGGCTTACGCAATATTATGCCTGCTGTTAAAAGTGCTTGTGCTGCTAAGCTTAAACGTGACGAAGCAAAGGGTATTAAAAATCAGCCAATAAGAGCAATGGTTGTTGGCATACCAAATGTTGGAAAATCTACTTTTATTAATGCTTTTGCCGGGAAGAATGTTGCAAAAACAGGTAACAAGCCCGGAGTTACCAAAGCTGAACAGTGGATTAAGTTAAATAGCGAATTACAATTGTTGGACACACCGGGAATTCTTTGGCCTAAGTTTGAAGACCAAACTGTTGGAAAACGTTTAGCCTTTCTTGGATCAATAAACGATGAAATATTGGTTGCAGAGGAACAGGCCGGTGATTTATTATTGTTTCTTTATGATAATTATCCAAATCTTTTGGAAAATCGTTATGGATTAAGTTCTGATTCCTGCAATTTAAACACTGATGACTATGATTATTTTGTTTCGAAGCAGTCATTGATGCTTGATTATATTGCAAAACAGAGGGGCTGCCTGAAGCAGGGTGGAGACACTGATTATTTTAAAACCGCCGGAGTTGTGCTTGATGATTTCAGAAGCGGAAAATTGGGAAGGATTACATTAGAAAAGCCATGAATCAAAGATTAAAAGATGTACTGCTTACAAGTTTGTTCTTTTTGATAGTTGTTATTTTTTCTTTTTTACTTGTTAAATTTGTTGCACAAAGGACGGAAGTAGTTGGTAATTCCATGAATCCGACTTTGTCAGACGGAGACAATCTGATTTTATATAAGTTAGGATATAATATTCATGATCCTGAGAGATATGATATTATAGTATTCCCATTTAGAGACGGATCGGGTAAAAATTATATAAAACGTATAATAGGGCTGCCCGGTGAAACAATACGAATTGATGAAGATGGATTTATATATATAAATGATGAACTTTTAGATGAATCGTACGGCAAGGAAATTATTAAAATGGCCGGTAGTGCAGCAGAAGGTGTTACGCTTGGGGAGGATGAATACTTTGTACTTGGCGATAACAGAAATGACTCTGAAGATTCGAGATTCAGCGTTGGAAAGGTAAAACGTTCCGAAATTATAGGTAAGGCGTGGTTGAGAATTTGGCCTTTCTCTGAGATTGGAAATGTTTCTAAGAAGCGTTAGGAGTTATTATGTTAAAATCTTTGGATGATATAAAAAGACTTTTGAAAACTGATGATATTGCCATTCTTAAGAACTTATGCATTGAATTTTCTGAAGACGAACGGTCAGGCGTAAAAAAACTTGTTGCGTCAGCTAACAAAAAAATAGAAGCATACAATAAAGAGATTATTCGTACGGAGAATCTTAAACAATTTGAAAAACAATATGAATATTTAGGATATGTTTGTGGCATTGATGAAGTTGGAAGAGGCCCTCTTGCAGGTCCGGTAGTTGCCGGAGCTGTTATACTTCCCAAAGATTCAAAAATTTTATATTTAAATGATTCAAAACAGCTTAGCGAGAAAAAGAGGGAAGAACTCTTTGATATTATAATGGAAGAAGCTGTTAGTGTAGGTCTTGGATTTAATACTCCTGAACGAATTGATGAAATAAATATTTTAAATGCTACATATGAAGCTATGAGAGAAGCGGTATCAAAATTATCCGTAACACCGGATGTCCTTTTGAACGATGCGGTTACAATTCCCGGGATTGCCATAAAACAGATTCCGATTATAAAAGGGGATGCTAAGAGTGTTTCGATTGCTGCTGCCAGTATTGTTGCAAAGGTTACACGAGACCGTCTTATGGTTGAATATGATGCAATCTATCCTGAATATAATTTCAAATCCAATAAGGGCTATGGCAGTTCAGAACACATTGAAGCTCTTAAAAAATATGGTAAAACTCCTATTCATCGAAATTCTTTTATTGGAAATTTTATATAAGAAAGCAATAATATGTCGGATTTGCCTCTTTCTTTTTTATCAGAATATAATATCAGACAGAACACTATAGAAAACACGGATTTGTCTGAAATATCAAACGCCAATACTAAGGCACTGATGGAACTTATCGATAATATTAAAAGTGGTGACACTATTATCGGTAAGATTTTGTCGGTTTCAAATGATTCTTTTGTTCTTTCCACATTGGATGATACTATAACTTTAAATGCAAAAACTGATTCTTCGGTTACACTTGAAAAAGGCCAAACCGTTTTATTTGAAGTAAAAAAATTTGCAGATTCGCATATTGCTTTACGCCCGTTAAATGCTAATACCAACGCAACCGATACGGCCAAAAGAGCAGTATTGGAAGCGGGTATTCCGATTAATAATCGTACAGTTGAGATGACTGTACGTAATATGGAGTATGGTAATCCGATAGACAAAAGAAATTTGCTTGATTCATATAAAGATGTTTTTTTACATGCTGAAACTCCTGTTAAATATATTGTTGATCTTCAGACGATGAAGATACCTGTTACTGAAGGAAATATTGAACAATACGAAGCATACACTAATATGAAAAATGATATGTTCCTTATTTTGGGTGACATATCGGATGAATTATTTGATTATCTTGGATTAAATGAATTGAGTGAAGATACACTAAATAATCCTATTGATAAAGATAGTATAAATGCGGAAACAATTTTAAAATTTGACAAAATAGTTTCCAATGTTGATGAATTAATAAATAAACTTAATAGTAACGCCGACTTTAGTTCTTCACCTGATGTTGCTTCTGCCAACATATTTGAAAAGGTTAAGGAATTTGTACTTGAAGTAAAAAATAATTTTGTTAATCGACTTGAATTATACGGCTACAATTCAGAACCTAAGAATGGAGAGGGAGCACATAATGAAAATGTAAAAATATCTATGCCGGATAACAAAGTGTTTGAAGGGTTGGCAAAAGATGATTTATTGCAAGTAACTAAAAACTTAAAGCAATCGTTTAGAAACAGTATTTTTTCTTCTCTTGATAGTGTTAATGTTTTAAATACTGCAGACGAATCAGATCAAAAGGTTAGAACTCTTTACGATAATTTGTTTAAAGAAACAAGAAAGCTTGTTAAAGACATAGATAATGCATTGCCGAAAGATAATCCCATTTCTTCTTTGACAACGACGATTAACCATAATATGGATTTTGCTTTGGAACTTAATAATTTTATTCCTTATGTTCAGATTCCGATTAAAAACAATATGGGATTAAAGGGAGCTGAGCTGTATGTATTTTCATCAGGAAAGAGGGCAAGAGATAACACTGATTCATTAAGTGCATTTATTCATCTTGATATGGACAACCTTGGACCGACAGATGTTTACGTTAAACTTGTCGGCGATGTTGTAACAACAGATTTCAGACTGGCTGATGAATCGGCACTTGATCTTGTCGAAAAAAACATTGATTTTCTTGAAAAAAGGATAAACGGTAAAGGATATTCATTTAAATTTACTTCAAAAATATCAGAAAATGAAAAATCTCCGTTTGAAGAGGTTATGGATAAAACTCTTCATAAGATTTATGTTGCTAAAACTTCTTTTGATGCAAGAATATAATTGTCGGCTGGCTTGTTATTAATTAAGATGAGGGGGATTTCGTGAACAATAAACAAAAACAGGCAATTGCTCTTGAATATAATCCTGAAGAGATCGCACCTAAGGTTATAGCAACCGGTTCGGGATTTTTGGCAGAAAAAATCATAGAAGAAGCAAAAAGATTCGATGTTCCGATTCATGAAGATGAAAAGCTTGCCAAGACTTTGTCAAAACTGGAAGTGGGTGATGCAATTCCTCCGGAACTTTATGAAGTA
Source organism: Lachnospiraceae bacterium (assembly GCA_045627845.1). Taxonomy (GTDB): domain Bacteria; phylum Bacillota; class Clostridia; order Lachnospirales; family Lachnospiraceae; genus UBA1258. Next base: position 70,102 of record JAZQOL010000002.1, read on the forward strand.
GTTGCGGAGATACTTGTTTTTGTTGATGCTATGGATAAATTAAAAGGAAAACTGTAATCGTTGGGAGGAAGCGTGAATAAAAGAATAATTGGTTTCGAAAAAGAACTTTTTGCTTCCGAATATTTACAGAGAAACGGACTTGTTATTCTTGATAAAAATTTTTACACTCCAACAGGTGAAATTGATATTGTTGCAAAAGATGAAGATTATATTGTTTTTGTTGAAGTAAAGTATAGAAAAACATTGAATTATGGTAATCCGCTTGAATCAATTGGCAAGAGTAAGATTTCTAAGATTGTAAAGGCTTCAAGATATTATTTATATAAAAATCATTATTCTACCGAGGTTCTTGTCAGATTTGATTGTATAGGTATTTTGGGAAAAGAAATAACTTGGATCAAAAACGCTTTTGAAGCTTTTTAAACAATTATTAATGATTTTTGTGTCGTTCATTAATATTTTATTGATAGATTATAATTGTGATTGCAGTTTGAAAGGAGATTTTGATGGCTAACATTTTAGTTTGTGATGATGATCATGAAATTGTTGATGCTATAGAGATATATTTGTTGCAGGAAGGATTTCAGGTATTTAAAGCTTACGATGGCATAGAAGCTATTGAAATGCTTAAAAAGAATGATATTCAGCTTTTGATTATTGACATTATGATGCCAAGACTTGATGGAATTCATGCCATTTTAAAGATTCGTGAATCATCAAGCATTCCGATTATTATACTTTCTGCAAAAACAGAAGACCCTGACAAAATTCTTGGCTTAAATGTCGGCGCGGATGACTATCTTCCCAAACCTTTTAATCCGCTTGAACTTGTTGCCAGAGTTAAATCTCAGCTTAGACGATATACTAAACTTGGAAATATGGCTACCGAATCTCAGGCGATTTTTTCTGTAGGCGGATTGGTAATGAATGATGACACAAAAGAAGTTATTGTTGATGATGTCCCTGTTAAACTGACTCCAATTGAGTATAATATTCTTTTGCTTTTGGTAAAAAATCAGGGTCGTGTTTTTTCTATAGATCAAATTTATGAGAAAATATGGAATGAACAGGCTATCGGAGCTGATAATACCGTTGCTGTTCATATTAGGCACATTCGTGAAAAGATTGAAATCAATCCAAGAGAACCACGATATTTAAAGGTTGTTTGGGGTGTAGGATACAAAGTTGATAAGATGTAATTGTTTGTTTAGGAGTTTATTATGTCTTCTGACAAAGTAAAGAAAATTAAAAAGACTAAGAAAAAGAATGAGAAGGCTTATCCTCAAAAGAATAAGCCTTCTAAAATTATGCGCGGTTTTCTTGTGTTTTTGCAGGCCGTACTTGGAACTTCGTTAGGAATCTGCTTTTTTATATATAATATTATTTCAGAGATTTCTACTGTTGGGGAAGAATTCAATATAAAAAGAAATGCTTCTTTTTATGATGTGAGTCGTGATTATTTTGAATCTGAGAACTATATAGAAAATTTAAGTAATTCTGTTTCAACAATAATCAGGTATGTTGCAATTCGCGAGCAACTTGAAGAAAACGGAGCATATGCGCCGAATAAGATTGTTGATGTCGGTGTTTATGCTAATCGTTATTCTGATATACCGTATGAGGGCCCTTCTGTTTGCTATTATCTTGATGATTTGATTAAGTGGGGGCAGAAAGCATCTGCAGAATCATTCTCTTTCCTTACTTATGAATTTTATACGTTGGATGAATATTGTGATTTTTTTAATATTGATAAATCAACGGTTGAGATTGATGAAGATTACCAAGATGACCAGCCTTTTATTTCTTTTGAAACGTTAAAAAATATATATACAACCGTTGATGGATTGAATGCGGAAGATTATGCGCTTAATGAAAATGAATATAAACTTATAATTAATAACATTCAGAGAACGGTTTCCGATATTTATATTAATTATGTTGAATACTTACGATACAATTACAGCTTTTCCGAATCTAATTCTAATCTTCGTTACTGTATTCGTGTTACGGAAAACGGTGCAAGACGAACATATACCAATGTAATGGCTTTTTATAAAGGTATACAGGATAAATATATTGATGAACATTTTTATGACTATGGCCAGTACTTAATAGCTTGTCCGGGAAAGATAGATTATGACACCAACACTAAGGTTCCTTACAGTGTTATAAAAAAATCGATTGTTGAAGACTATGCGTATTGTTTTTCGGATGATACAACAGTATGGGTTGCCATTGATACGGATTTTCCCGTAAGCGATATTTTCAGCATTAATAAGGCAGCTTTTGAACGAACTGCAAATATGATTCCCTGGCTTGTTTTGGCAGGCGCTATATCGCTTGTTTTGTTTGTTACAATATTTGCACTGATTATTTATAAAGATAAAATGTATTATTCTGTTGCTGAGAACAGGCATAATCTTGGCGCATTCGATAAACTGCCTATTGAAATTACTGTTTTGTCGGCTGTTTTACTTGTTTTGACTTTGTTTTTGATTGAAAATCAGTTCTTTGACAGATTTTCATTTGCCGATATGCCTGATAATCCGATGATATATGTTCCTACAGCGAGTATAATTGTTGTTGATTTGTTTATCGCACTTTTGTTTTTGTATGGATTTATCAGAAGAGTGATATGCAAGAATGTATTTGAAGGAAGTATTTCTTCAATGATATCTCCAAAACTTTCAAAGCATACATATGCTATTAAAAAGTGGTTTTGGCGTGTTTACGATAGTTCGGGTGTAGCTATTCGTACATGGACATCATATATTTTGTTTCTTCTTGTTAATTGTTTTTTTACCTGCGTCATTTTCTTTAGCAGATATAAATTTATTTCATTTATTATTCTCTTTTTGATTGATGCCGGTGTCGGAGCTGCTTTGTTTAACAGAAATTACGAAAGAAAGCAGATTGTACTTGGTATTAGAAAAATTAGCGGTGGAGATTACTCGTTTAAAATTGATACAAGCAAGATGCACGGCGACAACAAAAATTTTGCGGATGCAGTTAATGACATTGGTCTTGGACTTAGTAAGGCACTTGAAATCAGCACCAAGGATGAAAAACTAAAGGCGGATCTTATAACAAATGTTTCGCATGATATTAAGACACCTCTTACTTCAATCATTAACTATGTTGATTTATTAAAAAGAGAGAACATTGATAATGAGCGCGTAAAAAAGTATATAGGTATTCTTGATGAAAAGTCACAAAGGTTAAAACAACTTACTTTTGATCTTGTTGAAGCTTCTAAAATTTCATCAGGAAATATATCAATTGACCTCATTAAGGTTGATTTTTGCGAGTTCATAAAACAGGCTGTTGGAGAGTTTGAAGATAAATTTTTGAAATGTGAACTTGATTTGGTTGTTAATATACCAAATACTCCCTCGTATGCGATGATGGATCCAAGACATATGTGGCGTGTTGTTGAAAATATATTAAATAATACGTGCAAATATGCAATGAAAGGTACTCGTGTTTATTTGGATCTTTATAAATCCGGCAATGAAGATGAAGAGAAACTGGTTCTTTCGCTAAAGAATGTTTCGAGTCAGCAACTTAATATTCCGGCGGAAGAACTTACTGAGAGATTTATCAGAGGTGATGTTTCAAGAAGCACTGAAGGATCGGGACTTGGTTTATCTATTGCCAAAAACTTAACTCTGGCACAAAACGGATTATTTGATATATATCTTGACGGTGATTTGTTTAAGGTTACAATATCGTTGGATGCAAAATAGAAAGGGGCTTTTAGGCCCCTTTTTATTTGTTGTTATAATTCGAATTTTTGACGCTCGTTATATCTGTCGACAACTTCATGTATCTTTTCGGTAGATGTTGTAACATTTGCTATTGATATATCGTGATTCATAAAATCAATTATTTGAGCTATAAACTTACTTACATCAGCTTCCATATAGTATGGTTTTGCCTTTAATTCAGGCCTTGTATAAATAAGGTTTGTTGTAATGATTTTATCAAAAACACATTGTTCATATGCTTTATCGAATGCATCAAGGCCGGCGGTAAACTGGCCGAAAGTCGCAAGTATAAATATTCTTTTTGCATTCTTTTCTTTTATTTGCCTTGCCGTGTCAAGCATGCTTTCGCCTGAAGAGATAATATCATCAATTATGATTACATCTTTTCCGTCAATATTGTCACCTAAAAACTCATGAGAAACAATTGGATTTTTTCCGTTTACCATTTTGCTGTAATCGCGTCTTTTGTAAAATAATCCTGCATCTACACCGAGAACACTTGCAAAATATACAGCTCTGTCAAGAGCACCCTCGTCAGGAGAAATAACAACCATATGGTCTTTATCTATAACCATGTCTTCTTCACCTTCGAGCATTGTCTTTAAAAACTGGTAGTAAGCACTGAAATTATCAAAGCCTGATAGAGGCGCAGCATTCTGAACCCGAGGATCGTGAGCATCAAATGTAATAATATTATCGACACCCATAGAATAGAGTTCTTCAAGTGCATATGCACAGTCTAAAGATTCGCGACCGTTTCTTTTGTGCTGTCTGCCTTCGTACATATAAGGCATGATGACATTAATTCTTTTTGCTTTACCGTTGGCTGCCTGGATGGCGCGTTTTAAATCCTGATAATGATCATCGGGTGACTTATGATTTAAGTATCCGTTCATCTTATAGGTTATGCTTGAATTACATACATCTACCAAAATAAAAAGATCCTTACCTCTTACGGATTCATGGAAAACACATTTTCCTTCGCCGGTTCCGAATCTTGCGCATTCAGAATCGATTAAGTACGATGGCTCCATATATCCGTGAAAAGCCGGATCTCTTTTTAAAGCGGTATTCATGTTTTTCCTAAATTCAACCATATAATTATCGACACTTTTTCCCATTTTGGCGGCTGAGTCAAGTGCACATATTTTTAATGGTGCTACCGGAAGTGCATTTTCTAATACTCTAAGGTTGGGCATATGAACATCCTTTCCATATGTTTTTCTTCGTTTATTTTATAGCATTAGGATAGTGACACGTCAAGATTTTTCGTTTAAAATAAAGTTTGAATGTAATAATAAAATTGGAGTTAGTATGCAGAAATCCGATAAGGCAGTTATTAAAAGCATAATGCATAAATCACCTGCTGAAAAAGCAGGAATTCTTCCTGGTGACATGCTTGTCACAATCGACAAAGAGCCTGTCGAAGATGTATTTGATTATCGTTTTCGTATTCTTAATGATCATCTTGATATTGAGGTTTTAAGAAACGGTGAACTTCTTTGCTTTTCCATAGATAAAGATGAAGACGAAGATATTGGCCTTGAATTTGAGAATGGATTAATGGATGAATACAGACGCTGCAAAAATAATTGTATTTTCTGCTTTATTGATCAAATGCCTCCGGGTATGCGGGAAACCTTATATTTTAAAGACGATGACCAAAGACTCTCTTTTTTGCAGGGGAATTATGTTACGCTTACAAATTTGTCTGATAAAGATGTAGATCGAATTATTAAATATAAAATGGAACCTATAAATATCTCTTTTCAGACGACTAATCCTGAACTTCGCTGCAAAATGCTTAATAACCGTTTTGCAGGTCAATCATTGGATATAGCCAGAAAACTATATGAAGCAGGCATTACAATGAATGGTCAGATTGTCTTATGTAAGGGTGTTAATGATAAAGATGAACTGAAACGAACAATAACAGATCTGAAGAACTATTTGCCTGTCTTGGAAAGCGTTTCGGTTGTACCTGTAGGGCTTACTAAGTTTAGAGATGGACTTTACCCACTTGAATCTTTTACCAAGGAAGACGCATGTGAAGTAATAGACCTTATCGAAAGTTTTCAAAAAGATTGCTATGATGAACATGGCCTTCATTTTATTCACGCAAGTGATGAGTGGTACATTCTTGCAGGCAGACAAATGCCTGAGGAGGAAAGATATGATGGCTATTTGCAATACGAAAACGGGGTCGGGATGATTCGCCTGATGATTAATGAGTTTTATGAGGCATTTGAAGAATTAAAGCTTAGTGGCCTAAGGAAGCGCTTCATGAAACGTTTTGAATGCACTCTAGCAACCGGACGACTTGCATATCCTTATATGAAAGAATTTGCTGATAAAATAATGAGTGAATATCCGAAGGTTTCGGTTGATGTTGTCGCGATACGAAATGATTTCTTTGGTGAGAAGATAACCGTTGCAGGGCTACTAACTGCGACCGATATTATTTCTCAGCTTAAAGAGCATGGTACAAAGAAAAATCTTCTTTTGCCACAATGTGTTTTGAAGGCTGATGAGCCGATTTTCTTGGATGATATCAAATTATCCGAGCTAGAGAGCGCTTTACAAGTAAAAAGTAAGGTTGTAAAATCAAGCGGTCGTGAACTTTTCCTTGCAATGACAGGAAGATCATAATAGGAGAGATTATATGGAAAACAGAAAAAGAAAACCTATTGTTGCTGTAGTCGGACGCCCCAATGTTGGTAAATCGACTTTTTTCAATGCTCTTGCAGGTGAAAAGATTTCTATAGTAAAGGATACTCCCGGAGTTACAAGAGACAGAATATATGTTGATGTTACATGGCTTAATTATTCATTTACACTTATCGATACAGGCGGTATTGAACCTGATTCGCAAGATATTATTTTAAAGCAGATGCGAGAACAGGCCGAACTTGCTATTGAAACAGCAGATGTTATTTTATTTGTGACTGATGTTAAGCAAGGTCTTGTCGATGCTGACAGTAAAGTATGCGATATGCTTAGACGTGCACATAAGCCTGTTCTTCTTGTGGTAAATAAGGTTGATGACTTTAATAAGTATATGCCTGATGTTTATGAGTTTTATAATCTCGGAATAGGAGACCCTCACCCGGTATCAAGCGTTAATAGACTTGGATTTGGTGATTTACTTGATGAAGTTGTTAAATATTTTAAAGATATTCCTGATGATGACGAAGAGGATGATCGTGTTAAGGTTGCTGTTATTGGCAAACCTAATGTCGGAAAGAGTTCGCTGATAAACTATATTTTAGGAGAAAACCGTCTTATTGTTTCTGACATAGCAGGTACTACAAGAGATGCTGTAGATACCGATGTTAAATATAATGATAAAGAATACATTTTTATTGATACTGCCGGTGTAAGACGTAAAAGCCGCATCCATGAAGATCTTGAGCATTTTATGATAGTTCGTACCGTTAGTGCGGTTGAACGCGCCGATGTTGTTCTTTTGCTTATAGATGCAACTGAAGGTATTACCGAACAGGATGCTAAGATTGCAGGTATTGCTCATGATAATGGAAAAGCCATTATTGTCGTTGTCAACAAATGGGATGCAAAAGAAAAAGATGATAAGACTATTTACAGATTTACTGAGGATGTTCGTAATACATTGTCATTTATGACGTATGCTGAGATTGTTTTTATTTCTGCCAAAACAGGTCAGCGTGTTCCTAAATTGTTTGAGACGATTGATACGGTCTATGCTAACCATTGTATGAGAGTTGGCACCGGTGTACTTAACGAGATTATGATGCGTGCTGTCTCTATGCAGCAACCACCTACCGATAAGGGTAAACGATTAAAACTGTTTTACATTACGCAGGTTTCGGTTAAGCCTCCGACATTTGTTATCTTTGTAAACGATAAAGAGATGATGCATTTTTCTTATACAAGATATATTGAAAATCAAATCAGAGATACTTTCGGATTTGTTGGAACTCCGTTACACTTTATAATCAGAGAAAGAAAGGACGATGAATGATGGCACGTTTGGTTTGTTTGATAGTTGGTTATATCTTTGGCGCTTTTCAGACAGCGTTTTTCTACGGAAAACTTCACGGAATTGACATAAGGGAACACGGAAGCGGTAACTCCGGAACAACAAATACATTAAGAGTTCTTGGCACAAAAGCAGGATTAATTGTTTTTGCAGGTGATATGCTTAAGTCAATAATTGCCATTGTCATTATGCGTGTTGTCTTTAAAGACTCGCAGGGGGATATTCTTCCTTTGCTCACGCTTTATACCGGAGCCGGTTGTGTACTTGGACATAATTTTCCGTTTTATATGAGATTTAAGGGCGGTAAAGGAATTGCTACCACCGGTGGAATGATGATTGCTGCACATTGGATGTATGTTCCGGTAGGTCTTCTTTTGTTTTTTGGAAATCTTGCGGTTACACATATGGTTTCGCTTGGCTCTTTGCTTCTGTATTTAGGTTTTTTTGCACAAACAATTATTATGGGTGAACTTGGACTTTTCGGTGAACTGACAAGAGAAGTTTTGGTCGAAATGTATGTAGTTGCATTTTTGCTTACTGTTTTGGCTTATTATATGCACAGATCTAATATTATGCGACTTATTACAAAAACCGAGAGAAAAACATATCTTTTCAAAAAAAATAAAATGGATGCGGATACTAATGCCTCCGCTCCCGTAAAGGAGAACTAAAATGAAAGTTGGTGTAATTGGTGCCGGCTCATGGGGAATTGCATTAACAGCTTTGCTTACTAAAAATGGAGCTGACGTTATGGTTTGGAGCATTCTTCCCGATGAGATTGAAATGCTTTCAAAAGAAAGAGAACATAAAGCTAAACTTCCCGGTGTTGTTTTGCCTGATACTGTTTTATTTACAACGGATTTAGAAAAGACAGTTAAAGAAAATGAAGTATTAATAATGGCAGTTCCTTCTCCTTTTGTTAGGAAAACTGCTTCAGACATTTCTTCTTTTGTACGCGAAGGCCAGATAATTGTAAATGTTGCAAAAGGTATTGAAGAAGAAACATTAATGACTCTTTCAGAGATTATCGAGCAAGAAGTTCCTCAAGCTAAGGTTGCCGTTATGTGTGGCCCTACACATGCGGAGGAAGTTGGACGATGTATTCCTACAAGTATTGTTGTCGGAGCAAAAGAGAAGAGTACGGCAGTTTTACTTCAGGATTTATTTATGAATGAGTTTTTCCGAGTTTATACATCGCCGGATGTTTTAGGCATGGAAGTCGGTTCATCTTTAAAGAATGTTGTTGCCTTAGCTGCCGGTATTGCAGACGGACTCGGCTATGGCGATAATACTAAGGCTGCACTTATAACCAGAGGTATAGCTGAAATATCAAGACTTGGAATTAAAATGGGTGGAAAGGCCGAAACTTTTGCCGGACTTACCGGTATAGGTGACCTTATAGTTACCTGCGCAAGCATGCATTCGAGAAATCGCAGAGCAGGTATACTTATTGGCCAGGGCAAAACAATGAAGGAAGCTATGGACGAAGTAAAAATGGTAGTAGAAGGTGTATATTCTGCAAAAGCAGCAATGCAACTTGCTAATAAATATGAAGTTGAGCTTCCTATTATTGAACAGGTTAATTGCGTTTTGTTTGAAAACAAACCTGCTTTTGAAGCAGTTCGTGACCTTATGATTAGAGATAAGAAGGTTGAGATTGGAGACGATTTTGGACAATAAATTTAATTCGACAGGAAATTATATAGCATCCGAAGAACTTATGGCCAGTGTTAATGTTGCAGTTGCACTAGAAAAACCTTTACTTATAAAAGGCGAACCGGGAACAGGAAAAACGATGCTTGCGAGAGCTGTTTCCGAAGCTCTTGGGAAAAAACTTATTATTTGGAATATAAAATCCACGACTAAAGCGCAGGAAGGTTTATATACATATGATACTATTCAGCGTCTTTACGATAGCCAGTTTGGTAATGAGGGCGTTGATGATATTTCACATTATATTAAGCTTGGTAAACTTGGAGAAGCTTTTGACAGCGATGAACAGGTTGTTCTTTTGATTGATGAAATAGATAAAGCTGACCTGGAATTCCCGAATGATTTGCTTTGGGAACTTGATCAGATGGAATTCTATATTTATGAGACCAAGAAGACAATTAAAGCAAAGAAAAGACCTATTGTTATTATAACTTCTAATGCTGAGAAGGAACTTCCGGATGCCTTTTTACGTCGATGCATTTTCCACTATATTGATTTCCCTGATCAGCCTTTGATGGAGGAAATTGTAAAGACACATTTCCCTGATATTGAAGAAAATCTTCTTAAAAATGCAATGCAGGTATTCTATGATATCAGATCATATTCTCAACTTAGAAAAAAACCTGCAACAAGTGAACTTATTGACTGGTTGAATGCACTTATGATTGGCGGGATTAATCCCGAAAAAATCAAATCAGAACTTCCGTTTGTCGGAGTTTTGATTAAGAAGGATGAAGATTTAGAGGTTGTAAGAAGAAGGGTAGAGTAAAGGATGTTTTCCAATTTTTTCTATACTCTTAAGGCTAAAGGCCTTGATGTTTCTTTAACTGAATGGGTATCGTTACATAATGCTCTTAATCAAGGGTTATGCGGTTCCTCATTAACGGCTTTTTATTATATGGCGAGGTCTATTCTTGTTAAAAGCGAAACTGATTTTGATAAGTTTGATCTGGCTTTCGAAGAGTGTTTTAAAGGTATTAAATCTGATAATACAATTACCGATAGGATGCTTGAGTGGCTTGATAAATCCGAAATGACAGAACTTCTTCATGAAGAGGAGCGTTACTGGCTTAATCAGACCGAAGATATGCATGTTGATAAAGAGGATGTTGAGACGAAATTTAAAGATAGGCTTAAGGACCAGGACTCTGAGCATAATGGCGGAAGCTATTGGATTGGTACGATGGGTAAAACTCAGTTCGGTAATATGGGTGGCAATATTGGCGGAATCAGAGTAGGGGGAAGTACAGGCTATCAATCAGCATTTGCTGTTGTCGGAGCAAGAAAGTATCGTGATTTCAGAGATGATAGAATGCTTGATAATCGTCAGTTTCAACTTGCATTTCGAAAATTGCGTCAATTTTCTTCTAAACTTGATATACCTAAAACTGAACTTGATATAAACGGAACAATTGATTCAACCTGCAATAATGGGGGATATCTTAAACTCGAATGGGAAAGACCGCGTAAAAATGCTGTAAAACTTTTGCTATTAATGGACTCGGGCGGAACAATGATTCCTTTTACCAAATTGTTGAATGAATTGTTTCAGGCTATCCATAAATCGAATCACTATAAAGATGTAAAATCTTACTATTTTCATAATTGTATTTACGCCAAAATGTATAAGACTCCGGAGTGCGAGAACGGTGATTGGATTGATACAGAATGGATGTTTAGAAATGTAGACTCCGACTATAAAGTTATAATTGTCGGAGATGCAGCAATGGCTCCTGAAGAATTGTATTCAAAAACGGGTAATTATAGGGGACCTAATGGTGGTCTTACAGGCGAAGAATGGCTTCTTTTACTTAAACAGCATTATAAAAAGGTTGTTTGGCTTAATCCTAAAATGGCTCCGGGAGATGCACCATGGAGAGAAGCAGAGACCGCTATTAAGAAAATGTTTCCTATGTATAAGTTGACTGTTGAAGGACTTAATGAAGCAATGATCAAGCTTATGACAAAATAATATAATATCTAAATTGCTAATACAGAGTTAATATGAATTAAATAAAATATTCTAATAAATCGATACAATTTGAAGCGAATTGATTGCGGAGAATGATATGAAAGACATTTTTGGAAAGTATCTTGGTGATGACATTCCTGTCAGAGAAAGAATATTTTATCTTGCGACATTTATGAGCGGGCTTGCATGTCTGCTGTTTGTTTCTGTTGCTTTTTTGTTCCGTGTTGAACCTGTTTCGGTGGCTATTTATACATCTATAGGTATAATGGCCACTCTTTTATTTTTCTTAGAGTCAAAGTTTCATAAACTTAAACTTTTCTCTTTTATATTTCTTGAATATACTAACTTACTCGCATTTCCCGCTATTATGATTTTGTCTGAAAACGATATCATAGAAGCTCCACTTTACTCTATGATCGGCTTAGTTTTTGCTCTTGTTTTGCTTGAGAAGAATCATAGAACCATTCAATATATTGTCCAGATTTTTGTTGATATTTCTGTTGCCTATTATTGTTTTGTTTACAGAAATCCTGACATAATTCATCATGGTGCGTCTACAAATTCAGACTTTTACAGAATTGAAGCTGCAACTATTGTAACCGGGTTGCTGTGTGGAATAATTGTTGAATATCGTCATTATCAATTAAAAAAGGAGATGGATACGAGAGAAACGGCAAATGAAAAAGCCGAAAAGGTGAGCTTTGCTAAAGATATGTTTTTGGTAAATGTTTCTCATGAGATTAGAACTCCTTTAAATGCAATAATCGGAACTACTCAGCTTTTGCTTGACTCAGATGCTTCAAATCATGTAAAAGAAACTGCTTTTAATATTTCGAATTCAAGTCAGGCTCTTCTTTCTATTACAACGGATTTACTTGATTTTTCTTGTATGAATATGAATGAGATGTCCGCAGTTGAAGAAAACTATGATATTTCGTTTGTTTTAAATGACATTATTAATCTTATGTCTGTTCGACTTCTTGACTCAAACGTTGTATTTTATGTTCATATTAATCCTCAATTACCGAAACTTCTTATTGGCGATTGCGGAAAAATTCGACAGATTATTATTAATATGCTTTCTAATGCGATAAAGTATACAAAGAATGGGCATATTGATTTTTCTGTTGATTATGAGGATCGCGGAAACGGTCTTATTTCGCTTAAGGTTAAGGTTGAAGATACAGGAATCGGTATTAGAGCAGAGAGTATAGACAAAATATTTGAACCTTATAATCGCTCGGGGGAGATAACAGACCGACTGATAGAAGGAAATGGTTTGGGACTTGCTCTTTGTAAAAAACTTGCATCGTGTATGAATGGTAAAATTTGGGCTGAAAGTGTATATGGAGAAGGTTCTGTATTTTACTTGGAAGTTCCCCAGTTTATTAACCTTGATTCGAAGGAAGGAAACGTTGGCTACTTAAATAATCCTGATGCATCAATTGCATTTTATATGTCGAATTCCAGAGAATCTGATGAACTATATGCTTGCCTGAACAGAATGAAAATTAAGGCATCTCTTGTTTCGTCCGATGAAGAATTTACGGAACAATGTATTATGAATAAATGCAATTATTATTTGCTTGATTCATGTACATATGAACACATTAAAGATAAACTGTTTGAATTTGACATTAACTGGTCAAAAATAGTTGTTGTAAGTGACTGCAACTATTCATATTCCGGAGAACCTTTTGAGTTTGTTCTCACAAAACCCATCAGTTGTCTTAATATATCCGATTTGATTAATCTAAGCAAAAACTTTGCTGTAAGAAAACAAAAGTTTGAAGGTGATTTTTCTGCTCCTAATGCAACGGTTCTCGTTGTTGACGATAATTTGTTGAATTTGGATGTTGCTGTCGGACTTCTTGAAAGATATAAGGTTAAGGTAATTACTGCTGCGAGCGGAAAAGAATGTATAAGTACATTGCTTAATGATCACGTTGATTTAGTTCTTCTTGATTATATGATGCCTGAAATGGATGGTATTGATACCTTAAAGGAGATAAGAAAAATCAATGGTGGTAAATTCATAGATCTACCCGTCGTCACACTCACTGCTAATGTTGTAAGTGGTGCTAAAGAAATGTTTATAGGTGCCGGATTTGATGCGTATCTTTCCAAACCGCTTGAAATAGATAAGCTTGAGCGTACTTTACTTGAATTTTTACCTGATTCGTTGATTAAACACAATTTAAAGAGGCATTAAATGGAAATAAACTTTTTCCCTAAAGAAAAGAAAATCGGAAAATACAGCATAAAGAATGATTCACTATTCGTTGTTTCAAATGTTTTGGCAATCTTATCTTTTATTGCCTTATTTGTTTACTGGTTCCTTTTGGGGAGCAGAAGTCATGTCATTCTTGTTAATTTTATCTTTTGCTTTGTTCTTTGCACGCTGGTTTCCGTCCTTTCAAAAAAAATTGAAAAGTCGAGACTTTTGTCTATTATTCTTGTTTCATATATTGAAGTATTATTTTTGCCTTCATTTGTTGTCTACGGCGTTGAAGCGGGAAGTAGCTCTCCCATATGGTCTGCAGCCGGTATTATGATAATGATTTTTTTGCTGGAACTTAAAGATTTTTGGTGGATTTTTATTCTGGCTTTATACTGGAATACTTTTCTTTATACCAAAACTTATGTATGGGCAAATCAGAATTCTGTAATTGAAAATCGTTTATCATATTTTCTTGGTTATGCTTTTTCTTTTTTAATTGTTGGTTTGACAACTCATCATGTACTTACTAAGATTGAAAAAAATTTTAATAAAGCTGAGAAAGAAATAGATCGTAGTCGTGAAATTGAAAAGAATGCAGGTCTTGCAAAATCAAGGTTTTTGGCAAACATGTCTCACGAAATAAGAACTCCGATGAACTCTATTATCGGTTTATCCGAACTTGTTTTGAAAGATGAAATGGATGATGTTACAAGAAACGAAGTTAATGTTGTAAGGCGTTCTGCTTATGATTTGCTTGAAATTATTGACGATGTTCTTGTTTATTCTAAGCTTGATTCCGGTAAAGTTAAGCTTATGAACGTTGATTTCAGATTTGATGATCTTTTGAAAACTATCCTTTCAACAATCAGTGCTAATATGGGAAAGAAGGACTTAAAAGTTCATGTTAACATCGATCATAATATTCCCAAGGTATTAAACGGTGATGATATTAAAATTAAGCAAGTATTTGTAAGACTTGTTTTTATTTCTTTGTTTTTGACAGATAACGGAAGATTAATGATTTCCGTAAAATGTAAAAGAGACGAAAAAAATGAAAATGCAGTATTAAATTGCATTATTTCAGATACTGGTTGTGGTCTAAGTCAGTATGATCTTGATGCGATTTATGGTGCATATGATACGTATGATTCGCGACAAAACTCTAATTTAAGAGGAATAGGACTCAAATTTAATATATGTAAAAGTTTTCTTGAATTAATGGACGGAAACATTGATATACGTTCGATTGAAGGTGTAGGACTTGAGTCAAGATTTAGTTTTTCGTGTAAAATAACAAATCCTGAACCAATGATTTGTGTCGACAATGCCAGCCAAAAGAAAGTTCTTATATATTTTAATGACAACAGAGAATATAACTCATGGAAAGAAATAATGGATGGATTCGGAATTCGCCCGTATTACGTTAATTCGTATTTTTCTTTTGATAAAGCTATTCAGAATACCAAGTATGATTTTATATTTTTACCCAATAACGCGTATCTTTCCGTAGAGAATATCATTACTTCTTATAATACGTTTGATTATACTTATATTATTGCAGATTCCGATCAGGCATTTGGTGATTTTGGTAAATGCAGAATTGTCAGACATCCTGTTTCGAGTTTAAGTATTGTTGACGTCTTGAATAATCAGTGGAAAGCTGATGACTATACTAGTAATAGTGAAGAAATAGAATATGATGGCAGCAATGCAAGAATTCTTGTTGTTGATGATAATGCTGTTAATTTAAAAGTCGCAGTCGGTATTTTTAAATCTTATAATATTGATATAAGCATGGCAAAAAGCGGCGAAGAAGCACTTAAAAAGATGGAAACAAATGAGTATGATCTTGTACTTATGGACATGGTTATGCCTGAACTTAGCGGAACGGAAACCCTTAGGAAGATGAGGTCTTCAAATATTAAGATGATGAGGGAAGTTCCTGTTGTTGCGCTTACTGCAAATACTGGTGGTAATATTCGAGAAGAAGTTCTCGAAAAGGGATTTCAAGAGTATTTAGCTAAACCGATAAAACAAAGATACTTGACACAATGTCTTTTACAGTTTCTTCCTCCTGGCGTTCTTGTTAAAAGAGCATCTGACAAAAAGAATGATAAGAAACCTGTTGTAAAAGCAGAAAAGATTTCAACATCAAAGAATATTTCGCCTGAAAATACGGTGAATTTTGAAGCCGGGCTAAAAAACATGGGCGGTAACGTAAATATTTATAATCAGGTACTTAATACATTTATTAAGGAAGCATCTTCGAAAGTTGAATTATTGCCTAAGATGATTCAAAACAAGGAGTGGCTACTTGTAGAGACAACTGTACATGGTGTTAAATCCTCCTGCATGAGTATTGGAGCTACATTTACATCCGAATTATTTAAAACTATGGAATTTGCTTGCAAAGATTCCAAATATGATATTGTTCTGAATCGTTATGAGAATGCTGTAAAAGAACTTATTAATACAATTGAAATATGCAAAAAATATTTTGAAAACTCAAGTGATATTCAGCCTGGTACAGAAGACTATTTGTCAAGTATTGTCGATGATTTAACAGATAAGCATACCGATGCTTCAATAATTGATCAAGATAATAATCAGATAGTTAAGTTTAAAGAATCTTTCGCAATACCTCTTAAAGCAGCTATTGATACTATGGATATTGCAAAATGTAATGAGCTTCTTGACAATATTGATTATTATTTGGTTCCTGATACATTTAAAGAAACGGTTGAGGATATTAAGGCCTCATATGAACTATTTGATTTTAAAAAGTTAAATGATCTTTCATTGCAGATTAATAGGTAAGATGTGTTGACAATTGCAAAATGCTTTGATAGTATTCAAGAAGATAAAGACTGTGAAAAGAAGAAGTACTTATTCTGAACACCTACAGAAAGATGCCGGTTGATGAGAGGCTTAGGTTAATTCATTAAAAGGAATACATCTTGGAGTTGTGCACCGACAATGTAGGCTGCAACGTTGAACACGCGTTAAGTGTAAAGGTATGATAGTACCCGGTGAGTTATGCATTGTGAGATGCGTATAAATTAAGGTGGTAACACGGCTGGCCCGTCCTTATATTAGGACGGGCTGTTTTTATCCGGGAATAAATTGCCGATTAGGCAGAAAGGGTTTTTTATGACAGTATTTGAAGAATTAAAAGCAAGAGGACTTCTTGCACAATTGACTGATGAGGAAGAGATTAAGGAACTTATCAATAATGGTAAGGCTACCTTTTATATCGGATTTGATCCTACAGCTGACAGCTTACATGTAGGACATTTCATGGCTCTTTGCCTTATGAAACGTTTACAGATGGCAGGCAACAGACCGATTGCTTTAATCGGGGGCGGTACTGCTATGATTGGAGATCCTTCGGGAAGATCTGATATGCGTTCAATGATGACTAAGGAGACAATTGATCATAACTGTGAATGCTTTAAAAAACAGATGAGTCGTTTCATTGAGTTTGGTGAAGGTAAAGCAATGATGGTAAATAACGCTGACTGGCTTCGCGACTTAAATTATATTGAATTTATAAGAGATATCGGCGCTCATTTCTCAGTTAACAGAATGCTCACCGCTGAATGTTACAAGCAAAGAATGGAAAAGGGTTTAAGTTTTCTTGAATTTAATTATATGATTATGCAGTCGTACGATTTCCTCAGTTTATATGAAAGATATGGCTGTAACATGCAGTTTGGTGGTGATGACCAATGGAGTAACATGCTTGGCGGTACTGAACTTATCAGAAGAAAACTTGGCAAAGATGCTTATGCAATGACAATTACATTGCTTCTAAATTCTGAAGGTAAGAAGATGGGAAAAACTCAGAAGGGTGCTGTATGGCTTGATCCTGAAAAAACATCTCCTTTTGAATTCTTCCAATATTGGAGAAACGTTGAAGATGCAGATGTAATTAAATGCTTAAAAATGCTTACGTTTCTTCCACTTGAAAAAATTAATGAAATGGAAAAGTGGGAAGGCGCTGAACTTAACAAGGCAAAAGAAATTCTTGCTTTTGAACTTACAAGCCTTGTTCACGGCGAAGAAGAAGCAAATAAGGCGCTTGAAGCAGCAAAGGGTCTGTTTGGTGGCGGATCAACAGATAATATTCCTACTACAGAATTATCAGATGCTGATTTTGCCGATGATAGCATTGACGTAATTTCCATTCTTGTCAAGTCAGGACTGGTTTCCACAAGATCAGAAGGCCGTCGTGCAATCGAACAGGGTGGTGTTACGGTTAATGATGATAAGGTGACAGATATTAAAGCAACATTCACTAAAGATGATATTAACAAAACTGATTTTATTATCAGAAGAGGAAAGAAAAATTTCCGTAAAATTATTGTTAAATAGTCATTAAATTTTTTCGGGGGTTATTGAAATGAATGATAAAGAACTTATAATGGAGGCAATAGAGGCTCGAAAGATGTCTTATTGCCCATATTCAGAGTTTGCAGTAGGTGCAGCATTGCTTTCGAAAAGCGGGAAAGTATACAGGGGCTGTAATATAGAAAATGCCTCTTATACGCCCACAAATTGTGCTGAAAGAACCGCTTTTTTTAAAGCTATTAGTGAAGGTGAAACAGAATTTGAAAAGATTGCGATTATAGGAGGCAACATCAATAAACCTGTTGATGATTATGCTTATCCTTGTGGTGTTTGCAGGCAGGTTATGAGAGAATTCTGTGATCCGGATTCATTTGATGTCATTGTCGCTGTTTCCGAGTCTCAATATAAGAAGCTTTTATTAAGAGAAGTGCTTCCGTATGGCTTCGGACCGGAGAATCTTCAGTGAAAACCTACATTATTTTTGGAATTGTTTTAGTTGTCTTATTTCTTATTTTCTTTTATAACGAATATTTTCAGTCAAAGAGATACTTGAAAAAAATTTTTGATAAAGCAAATAAAGAGTTTGGAGGTTTATCCTCCAAACCTCTTTCTGCTGATGAAATGGAAAGTGTCAAAACCTTATTCTATCGATATTCTAATATTAATTCAATTGATGATATAACTGCATCCGATTTAGAACTTGACGAAATATATAATCGTTTTAATGTATCTTTGTCTGCGCCCGGAAGAGATTATTTGTATTACAGGATGCGTACTCCTGAATATGACGATAATGTTTTGGCGGATTTTGAAAAGAAAGTAGATTATTTTTACAATAATCAAAATGATGCTAAACGTCTAAGAAGTTATTTTTTTTCTATTGGTAAAATGAGAAAGGTTAACTTTTTTGATTGTATAGACTTTTTTGACACTATTACCGAGAAAAATCTCTTTTTTGAATATTTCTGTATCATTATTATTTTGCTTAGCATAGGTCTGACATGCTTTATTCCTGAAACCGGAGTGATAGTTCTTGTTTCTTCGCTTATTTTCAATATAATTACTTATTATAAAAGAAGAGGAGACATTGAATCTTATATAATTTGTTTTTCTTTTATTTCGAATTTTATTAAAAATGGCGAATCTATTGCTAGAGAGAACATAGATATTGTCTCGGATGATATGACTTTAATAAAAGATTTGTGCAAAGAATTAAAGCCATTTTCGCGTAATGCCGGTATTCTTGGCTCCAAAGCATTAACGGGAGCAGGTAATCCTTTGGATATTTTTTATGACTATGCCCGAATGATTTTTCATCTTGATATTATTCGTTTTTACAAGATGCTTCGCTTTGTAAAATTGAATAAGAATAGTATTGAGGAATTGTATTTATTAATAGGTAAACTTGAAACATATATTTCTGTTGCATCATTACGACTTGCGCTTCCTTCTTTTTGTGTTCCATCTTCGGGAACAGGATATGATGCAATAAATATGTATCATCCTTTGATATCAGAGCCTGTAAAAAATTCTATTTCGGTAAATAAAGGTGTATTAATTACCGGTTCCAATGCATCCGGTAAATCAACATTTTTAAAGACGGCTGCGTTAAATGCACTATTTTCCAATAGTATTCATACCTGTATGGCCGATTCGTTCAAAATGGATAATTTTGTTGTCTTTTCTTCAATGTCTTTGCGCGATGACATTTTAAATAAAGACAGTTATTTTATGGTTGAGATTAAAGCTTTAAAAAGAATATTTGATTTTCATGAGAAATATCCCGAAAAAAGGATTTTGTGCTTTGTAGATGAAGTATTAAGAGGTACAAATACTGTAGAAAGAATTGCTTCGTGTACATATATTCTTAGAAAACTGCATTCGGAGGGAATTATTACCTTTGCAGCAACTCATGATATTGAGTTGACCGATCTTCTTAGTGATTCTTTTGATAATTATCATTTTGATGAACAAATTATTGAAGAAGATGTAATATTCAATTATATAATTAAAGAAGGTAAAGCTACATCGAGGAATGCCATTAAACTTCTTTCGATAATGGGATTTTCAAATGACATTATTGAAAGTGCTACAAACATGGCTGAGGGATTTGTAAAAGAAGGGATTTGGAAAATTTAATGGATGTATTTATATATTCAGATGGTTCGTCGAGAGGAAATCCGGGGCCCGGAGGTTTTGGCACAATATTAAGTTATACTGATACACATGGACAAATTCATGAGATGGAATTATCAAAAGGCTATAAGGAAACTACAAACAACAGGATGGAACTTATGGGTGTTATATATGGCTTAGAGGCTTTAAACAGATCATGTAAAGTTCACGTTATTTCGGATTCTCAATATGTTATTAAAGCCTTTAACGAACATTGGATAGACTCGTGGATTAAGAACAACTGGAAGAGAAAAGGTGGTAGTGTTTTAAACGTAGACTTATGGAAAAGACTCCTTGAGGCAATGAAACCCCATGATGTTTCTTTTGAATGGGTAAAAGGACACAATGGCAACCCCAAGAATGAACGGTGTGATAGACTTGCAACTATGGCTGCCGATGGTGATAATTTGGACATAGATACTGCATTTGTAATAAATAAGGATTAAGTTTGTTGACATGATTTTAATACACTAATATACTAAAAGAGACACAAGATGTTGTGTCTCTTTTAGTATATTCTTCTAAAGATTGTGTTATTATTGCCGATATATTTATTAAAACATTGGGAGGCTTTTATGGGTACAAACAATTGGATTGGTAACAAAGAAACAGAAGTTGATTATGGAGAGAAATATAAACCTATCGGAGAGATATATGTTGTAAAAAAAGACGGTAGCAAAGAAATATTTAATGTTCAGAAAGTTGTAAATGCCGTTTCAAAGAGCGCATATCGTGCACTTACTAAGTTTTCACCGGAAGAAAATGATAAAATATGTCGTTTTGTTATTAACAGAGTAAACGAAATGGAATATAACGAGATTCCGATTCCTGTTATGCATAATATTGTTGAGAGTGCGCTTGAAGATGTTAAGCCTATAGTCGCTAAAAGTTACAGAGACTATAGAAACTATAAGCAGGACTTTGTTCGTATGCTTGATGATGTATATAAAAAAAGCCAGTCAATTATGTATGTCGGCGATAAAGAAAACGCGAATACTGATTCGGCACTGGTTTCTACAAAGCGTAGTCTCATTTTTAACCAGCTTAACAAAGAACTTTACCAGAAGTTTTTTATGACTACCGAGGAAATTCAGGCTTGTAGAGACGGATATATATATGTTCATGATATGTCGGCAAGAAGAGACACTATGAATTGTTGCCTTTTTGATGTGGAAACAGTTCTTCATGGCGGATTTGAAATGGGTAATATCTGGTATAACGAACCTAAATCTCTTGATGTTGCATTTGATGTTATCGGAGACATTGTTCTTAGTGCAGCAAGTCAGCAATACGGTGGATTTACGGTTCCAAGTGTTGATTTGATTTTGGAGCCCTATGCAAAGAAATCATATGATAAATATATTGAAAAATACAGAAGACTTGGCATCGATGATATGACTGCCGAAGCAGAAGCGCTTGCGGACGTTACACGTGAATTTGAACAGGGATTTCAAGGCTGGGAATATAAATTTAATACCGTTGCTTCATCAAGAGGAGATTATCCTTTTATTACTGTTACTGCCGGAACAGGAACCGGCCGTTTTGCAAAGCTTGCCACTATATCAATGCTTAATGTAAGACGCAGAGGACAGGGAAAATCTGAGTGTAAAAAACCTGTTTTGTTCCCCAAAATCGTATTTTTATATGATGAAAACCTTCATGGACCCGGAAAAGAGCTTGAAGATGTTTTTGAAGCAGGAGTAAAGTGCTCAGCAAAAACAATGTATCCTGACTGGCTTTCATTAACAGGAAAGGGTTATGTTGCCGGTATTTATAAGCAATACGGTAAAATAATATCGCCCATGGGATGTCGTGCATTTTTGAGCCCTTGGTATGAAAGGGGAGGTATGCATCCTGAGGACGAGAATGATATGCCTGTATTTGTAGGACGTTTTAATATTGGTGCTGTTTCTCTTCATCTTCCTATGATTTTGGCTAAATCGAGAAAAGAATCGAAAGATTTTTATGAAGTACTTGATTACTATCTTAATTTGATCAGACAGCTTCACATTAGAACTTATGCTTATCTTGGCGAGATGAGAGCTTCAACAAATCCTTTGGCCTACTGTGAGGGTGGATTTCTTGGTGGACATTTAAAACTTACGGATAAGATAAAACCTTTGCTCAAAACAGCTACTGCAAGTTTTGGAATAACTGCTCTTAATGAACTCCAGGAGTTATATAACGGGAAATCGTTAGTCGAAGATGGACAGTTTGCTGTTGAGGTTCTTGAATACATTAATAAGAAAATAACTGAGTTTAAGGAAGAGGACGGTAATTTATATGCAATTTACGGAACTCCTGCCGAGAACTTGTGTGGTTTGCAAGTTCAGCAATTTAGAAAGAAATATGGAATAATTGAAGGTGTCAGTGACAGAGAATATGTTTCCAATTCATTTCATTGTCACGTAACAGAGGATATTACGCCCATTCAAAAGCAAGACCTTGAAAATCGTTTTTGGGATCTTTCCAACGGCGGTAAAATTCAATATGTAAAATATCCTATTGACTATAACACCGAAGCTATTAAAACTTTGATTCATCGTGCTATGGATATGGGATTTTACGAAGGAGTTAATCTTTCCCTTGCTTATTGTGATGATTGTGGACATCAGGAACTTGAAATGGATGTATGTCCTAAATGTGGAAGCAGAAATCTCACAAAAATAGATCGAATGAACGGATATCTTTCTTATTCAAGAGTTCATGGCGATACAAGATTAAATGATGCAAAAATGGCTGAAATTGCCGAAAGGAAATCAATGTAGTTATGAGGTATCACGATATTACTAAAGATGATATGAAAAATGGTGATGGACTTCGCGTTGTTCTTTGGGTTTCGGGATGCTCTCATCATTGTAAAGAATGTCAAAACCCTATAACATGGGATCCTGATAACGGACTTTTATTTGACGATAAAGCAAAAGAGGAAATATATGAACAGTTGAGTAAATCCTATATTTCCGGAATTACATTTTCAGGTGGTGATCCATTACATCCGGCAAACAGACTTGAAGTCAGAGATTTATGTGCTGAAATAAAAAAAAGATTTCCGAATAAAACAATTTGGATATATACTGGTGACTCGTGGGAGAACATTTATCATTATGCAATAATGCAGTTTGTTGATGTTTGCGTCGATGGTGAATTTATGATTGACAAAAGAGATGTTACCCTTATGTGGAAGGGAAGCAGTAATCAAAGAGTTATTGATGTCAAAAAAACGCTTGCTTCTACTGAGCCTATGGTTCCGGTGCTGCATTGTGGCGACCATTATTCGGCTCCTGTTACGGTTGCAACAGTTAAATCCTGCAACTGCTCATAATTTTGATTATTTGATTTTGATTTAGGAGAGTAAATATGGAAAGAGTTGCTCATTTTGAGAAAGTATCTTTTGAAAGGTTTTCATCTGATTTTAAAGATACATTTCCTGAATTTGATACGTTAGATAAACTTAAGACGGTATATGATGAAATCATACTTCCTAAGAGAGCTACTTCAAAGAGCGCAGGATATGATATTTTTATGCCGCTTAGCTTAACACTTGAACCGGGTAAGACGGCAAAAATTCCGACTGGTATACGAGTTAAGATGAAAGAGGACTATGTTTTTATGATTTATCCCCGGTCCGGTCTTGGTTTTAAATACAGACTTCAACTTAACAATACAGTTGGTGTTATTGATGCTGATTACTATGACTCGGATAATGAAGGTCATATCTTTATTAAAATAACGAATGATACAAATGAACAAAAGACACTTGTTTTAGAAAAAAATATTGCCTTTTCTCAGGGCATTTTTATGCAATATGCAATTACAGAAGATGACGATGTAGATACAGTCAGAAACGGTGGACTTGGAAGTACTTCTAAATAATATTTAGCTATTTATTTATCTTAGTGATAAATTAAAATATATGTATTTTGGAGGATGAATATGAATTATATTATTGCAACAGATTCTACGGCTGATCTCCCGCAGGATTATCTTCAGAAAAATGAAATTCCGGTTTTTAATTTAACTTATACAATAGCCGGAGAAACTTACGGACAAGATAAAGAACTCCCTGTTGGTGTTTTCTACAATCTTATGCGTGGTGGAGAACTACCAAAGACTAGTCAGGTCAATCCCGACGAAGCTAAGACTCAGTTTCATAAACTTATTGAAAAGAATAAGGAAATTCTTTATTTGGCATTTTCATCTGCTTTGAGCGGTACTTATAATAGTGTACGTCTTGCGGCTGAAGAAATTATGGAAGAAAGAAAAGATGTAAAAATTATTGTAGTTGATACAAAATGCGCTTCTTTAGGTGAAGGTCTTGCTGTTCACAAAGCAGTTGAACTTAGAAAAGAAGGCAAATCGATTGAAGAAGTTGCTTCATATATGGAAGAGCATAAACTGAATTTTATTCATGTATTTACTGTGGACGATTTAAATCATCTTTACAGAGGTGGAAGAGTTTCTAGAGGTACAGCTATTGTTGGTACCGTTCTCAATATTAAGCCTATTTTACATGTTGATAACGAGGGACGACTGATTAATATCGGAAAAGAACGAGGAAGAAAAAAATCTTTGCTTAAGCTTGTTGATATGATGGGTGAGCAGATGGGGTCTTATAAGGATAATAATGATACTGTTTTTATAAGCCATGGTGATTCTTTGGAAGATGCAGAATTTGTAAGAGACGAAATTAATTCACGGTTTGGTGTTAAGAGTTATATTATTAATACTATAGGACCGACGATAGGTACACATGCCGGCCCCGGAACAATTGCCCTTTTCTTTATGGGCGATGTAAGATAACGTTACGGAGGACTTTATGTACGGATATGCTAAGACAATTCGACTTTGTTTGATCGAATATCTAATAGCACTTTCTCTTCATACTGTTTATGCATTTGTCAAATTTGATGATGAAATCGGAAGAGTTGTGTTGCTTGTTTCTGTTGTTATGATATCGCTTACATTTTTTATGTCGGCGTTTGTTAAACGGGAAAACATTGTTGTTGGATTGCTGTTTATATCCGTTATAATTTCAACGACCATCATCGGTTATATCCTTGATACACTTGCTTTTTCGGTATTGATTTTTCTTACGATGTCAGCCATTACATCTATTTTCATGGAAGCAAAATATCTTATTTATTCTGCGATAGTTTGTTTTGTGACGTTTGCGGGGTATATTATTTTCCTTCCTGAAAAGATTGAAAAAAATGTTCCATTATTAATGTTTATTGTTTACGTTGTATGTTTTATGGCAGCTATCCTTAATGTTTATATTGTCGTATATCATGGCAAAAAATACATGAAAGGTATGGAGGAAAAAACTGTAGAGGCAGAAAAAGCTAATGAATCAAAAACAAGATTTTTGGCTAATATGTCTCATGAAATCAGAACCCCAATGAACGCTATTTGCGGTATGGCTGAACTTACATTAAGGGACGAGTCACTTTCAAAGGAATCAAGAGAGAATACAGAAAGCATTAAGACGGCTGGTAAGATTCTTTTGTCTATTGTTAATGACATACTTGACTACAGCAAAATGGAAAGTGGAAAGATGGAAATAATTCCTGTCACTTATTCGTTTCCAA
The DNA here is from genome assembly GCA_045627845.1 of Lachnospiraceae bacterium. Taxonomy (GTDB): domain Bacteria; phylum Bacillota; class Clostridia; order Lachnospirales; family Lachnospiraceae; genus UBA1258. The sequence continues at coordinate 95,909 of JAZQOL010000002.1, forward strand.
AACTTGTAAATGATGTTTTAAATATGATGACTGTTCGTATTGAAGATAAAGAAGTTGAGTTAAAATCTAACATTCAGGATGGTCTTCCGAATATTGTTATTGGTGATGAGATTAGAATTCGACAAATTCTTTTTAATCTTCTTTCGAATGCAATTAAGTTTACCGAAAAGGGTTATGTAATGCTTGATATTACCGGCGTTGAAGATGTTGGATTTGTAGATTATACAATTTCTGTTACAGACAGCGGTATTGGTATCAAGAAAGAAGATCTTGATAAGATTTTTAACAGTTTTCAGCAGGTTGACACAAGAAAACTTCGTATTAAAGAAGGAACAGGTCTTGGACTTGCTATCTGCAAACAACTTCTTGAATATATGGGTGGTAGCATAGAAGTTGAGAGTACATATGGAGTTGGAACTAAATTTACTGTACACATAAGTCAAAAAATATCTGACGACAATTCTTTTGTTCAGATTGAAAAAGAAGATTCTAAAGAATCAGAGAAAATCATGGCTCCTGACGCCAAAGTTTTAGTTGTTGATGATAATGCAGTAAATCTTAAAGTTGCTCAGGGGTTAATAAGAACATTCGGTATTACTGTTGATACTTGTTCTAGCGGACGTGAATGTCTTGAAAAACTTAGTACTACTAAGGACTATGATATTATTTTCCTGGATCATATGATGCCGGAATTGGATGGTATTGATACTCTCAATCTTATTAGGGCTGATTCAAGTTTGTATATGCAGAAGGTTCCGGTTATTGCACTTACTGCAAATGTAATCAGTGGAATTCGTGAAATGTTTATATCGGAAGGATTTAACGATTTTGTTCCGAAACCGATAGACATGACATGGATGAATTCTATTTTGAGAAAATATATTCCTTCTGAAAAGCAACGCTGAATTGACGTGAGGACAGTATTTGTCCTCACGTTTTTTTAAATGCTTTATAATCGATGCTTGAATTTAAAAATAAAAAATAATAAAATGTAAAAACAGAAAGAGAAACAGGAGATTAGGATATGACTAAAATCAGAACCAGATTTGCACCAAGTCCTACAGGAAGGATGCATGTTGGTAATTTAAGAACTGCTTTATATGAATTTCTTATTGCAAAGCATGAAGGCGGAGATTTTATCTTAAGAATTGAGGATACTGATCAGGAACGTTTTGTTGAGGGCGCTACTGATATTATATACAGAACACTTGAAAAGACCGGCCTTATTCATGATGAAGGCCCTGATAAAGATAAGGGATTTGGTCCTTATGTTCAAAGTGAACGAACAAAATCAGGTATTTATCTTGAATATGCTAAAAAACTTATTGAAAAAGGTGATGCTTATTATTGCTTTTGCGATAAAGAAAGACTAGAAAGCCTTAAAACAGAAATTGAAGGCAAAGAAATTGTTGTATACGATAAACACTGCCTGCATCTTTCGAAGGAAGAGATAGAGGCTAATTTGGCATCCGGAAAGCCTTATGTTATAAGACAAAATGTTCCTAATGAAGGTACGACTACATTTCATGATGAACTTTATGGAGATATTACGGTTGATAATTCAGAGTTAGATGACATGATTCTTATCAAGTCGGACGGTTACCCCACCTACAATTTTGCTAATGTTATTGATGATCATCTTATGGAAATATCCCATGTAGTCAGAGGTAATGAGTATATTTCTTCATCACCTAAATATCAAAGACTTTACGATGCATTTGGATGGGAATCGCCTAAATATGTTCATCTTGCTTTGATTACCGATGAAAATCACAAAAAATTATCAAAGAGAAGTGGACATAGTTCGTTTGAAGATCTTTTGGAACAGGGATTTTTGACTGAGGCAGTTATTAATTATTGTGCTTTGCTTGGATGGTCTCCTGAAGACAACAATGAATTTTTTACTCTTGCTGAGCTGATTGAAAAATTTGACTATCGTAAGATTAATAAATCACCATCTGTATTCGATATTCAAAAATTACGATGGATGAATGGTGAGTATATTAAAAAAATGGATGATGATGATTTTCTTTCTATGGCAATGCCATATGTTGAAAATGTTATTACACATGATTTTAATAAAAAGAAAATAGCACTTATGACAAAGAGTCGTATTGAAGTATTCCCTGACATTCCCGAATTGATCGATTTCTTTGAATGTGTTCCTGCTTATGATTGCTCTTTATATGACAACAAGAAGATGAAAACAAATGTCGAAACATCACTTGATGTACTTAAAAAGGTAAAGAATCTTCAATCCGAACTTGGCAGTATTACTTTTGATAATGATAGTCTTTTTGCAAAACTTTCTGAGTTCGCAAACAATGAAGGAGTTAAAATCGGTTATGTGATGTGGCCGATAAGAATTGCTCTTTCTGGTAAAATGGCAACACCGGCAGGTGCAACTGAGATTCTTGAAGTATTAGGTTTTGACGAATCCTTTAGAAGAATTGATGATGCAATTGCTAAATTAGAAGAAATTGTTAAGCCCTAAACAAAAAGAAGCAGTTTCCTACATGTCCGGATCCGCACTTATACTTGCGGGTCCGGGCTCAGGAAAAACAACTGTACTTACACATCACGTAAGATACCTAATAGATAATGGTGTCAGCCCGGCTGAAATATTAGTGATTACATTTACTAAAACAGCAGCCGTTTCTATGAAAAGTCGATTTAAAGAAATGATGCCGAAGTCGGCAGATTCTGTTTATTTTGGAACATTCCATTCATTCTTTTTCAAAATCCTTAAAAGCTATTATAAAAACAGTCCATCGATTGTAAATAATTCGGAAAGACTTAAGTATATAGGATCATTATTGGAAGACTATACGTTGTGCGACTATTATTCCAATTTGATTTCAAAGAAAAAAACTGAGTTATTATCCGATGAAGAGTTTCAAAAATTTGATGATGAATTTAATAATTTGTTTAAAAGATATAATGATCTTTTGAAAGCTGAGAGTAAGATAGATTTTGATGATATTTTATTATGTTGTTATAACTTATTATTAAATAATAAAAGTGTTCGTGATTTTCTTTCGAAAAAATACAAATATATTCTTATCGATGAATTTCAGGATATTAACAGAATTCAATATAATATAGTTAAATTAATGCTTTCCGACAAAGGAATTATATATGCAGTCGGTGATGAAAACCAATCTATCTATGGCTTTAGAGGTTCAGGCTCATGGTGCATGAAAAGTGTTCTTGAAGACTTTGATGTACATATTATCTATTTAGATATTAATTTTAGATCAGAACATGATATTGTATCATTTTCAAATGAAGTAATTTCTCATAATAAAGATAGAATTAGTAAAATAACACAGTTATCTTTTTTAAATAATAAGCAGAAAAATGTCTTTATAAGATATTTTGATAATATTAACGAGGAAAAACTTTCTTTAGCATGTGAAATTAAGAAATTGATGCCTGGCAAATCAATAGCATGTCTTTTTAGAACAAATAAAGAAGTTGAAGAATTTAGACAATATTTTGATAATTTGTTTTATGGCAAAAATAAAGAATCGTATATAAGCTTAATTGCTTCAACCGTTATTTATTATATTGATTATTGTATTTCGTTTGATATTGATGCATTGAAGAAAATTATTAACACTCCACATAGGGATATATTTGCGTCGATATTTGCTAAAAATAATAACCTTGATTCTTTGGAAAAAGAATATATAGGAACAAGTACAGGGGAGAAGATTCATACTTTTAATTCTCAAATCAATGTTTTAAAAAATTTGAAACCTTTTGCTTTTTTGATTTATTTAAGAAAAATTATTAATTTGGAAAAATATTTTATTTGCGAAGTTATGCTTAATCCTCAAAGTTTTGACGAAGCATATAATGTTTTTGTCAAAAAAGCTGTTGAATGTAATAGTTTGAATGAACTTAAAGAAATGTTATTTAATAACTTTTGCATTGAAGCTATAACAAAAAACAGTACTCATAATCTTGATTTTAATGTAATGACTTATCATCAGTCAAAAGGACTTGAATTTGATATAGTATTTCTTCCAAATGTTATTGAAGGAGTCGTTCCTGCTGAATTATCGGTATATGAGTGCAATGTTGAAGAAGAGAGAAGGCTGTTTTATGTTGCAATTACAAGAGCAAGAGAAAAGTTATATATTTTTTCAATAAAAAAAGAGGAAAGCAACCGGATGCTTCCCTCAAGATTTCTGACAGAATTAAATCATTCCTGATCCTCAAAATCAAGAGAATCAAGGTACTCGTCAAACTTATCGGCTGCAGCTTCATATTCTTCATCGTCGTCGATATAGATTAATTCTGGTTCTTCGTTTGTATCGTTTGGATTTTCTTTGTAACCATATATCCATACGTCTTCGCCGGCAGCATTACCTTCGTCGTCAAGTGGCATAAGCGCAATATAATCTTTATTATTCATTTCAAAAATTGTTACTACGGAACATACTACGGTACCATTTTCAAGTTCAAGGGATACTGTCATTTCTTCATCAATTTCTTTATCGAATTCATTTACATCGCTCATTTTTATACCTCTTTTTATTTTTCATTTATATTATGATATTTTTCGCTTTTCATCAATATTGATTTTAAATTATAAGAATAATTTTGGATTTGTGTTATTATTATATTAAAGTTAAAAATATTTTCTGAGTTAAGAAAGTGAAGAATAATTATATGAATATTTCTGTTAAAAGTGAATTGTTTAATGGATTTGGTGTAAGGCTGATTAAGAATAAGCTATATGTTTGTGCTTATCTTCCGTATAAAATTAACTCGGGCATTCATTTTTATGCTAAAAATGATACAAATCAAACTTTATTTTCGGTTGAATTTGATGATACATTTTATATTGGTGATGTAGTTTGTGTTAGCATTCAGGGGAGAGATTTTGACAACCTATATTATTCTTTTTATGCTGATAATGAAAAAGTAATTGATAAATATACTTTTTCCTTTGATGAAAAAATAGGGTTATCTCGTATAGTTTCTTTGGACTTGGATAGGCTTAAATCATGCAATAATAAAATACAAACTTCTTTTGAAAAATCATTTTTTTATTTGTTGAATATTCGTGGTTTTACTATGATGGACACTTCTGTAAGAACGGCTAAAGGGACTTTTAAAGGCTGTGAAAAGAAAATCCGATATTTAAAAAATCTTGGAGTTACAGCTGTTATTACAATGCCATTATATTCTGTAATACCTTATTCTGATTTGGATTATCGTTGCGACTGCTCAAAGAAAGTTGAAAAGGCAAACTATTGGGGCTTTGGAGAAGGACTTCATTTCTCCGTGAATTCAAATTTAAGTTATTCTGAAGATCCTTGTTTTGAGTTGAGAGATTTAATAAGTGAATTTCACAAAAACGACATTGAGTTCATTCCAATGATGCAGTTTGAAAAGAATACTAAGATTGAATATATACTCGATGTTTTAAAATATTGGTTGTTGTTTTATAACGTCGATGGTTTTAGATTTATCGGAGAGAATATACCTTCTCTTGAAATCGCAAATTATCCTTTATTTCATAACATTAAGATATTATGTGACAACATTGACGGAAACGGCTATAAACCGGATTATATGTTGAAATATAAAAATTTAGGAATCTTTGATAACAGATTTCTCCAATTCTCCAGACGCTTTCTTAAAGGTGATGAAGATACTGTATCATATATGAGTTATGCTGTTAGAGAGAATTCCAAATTTTATTCGCCGATAAGATATATAACTGATTTTTCTGGTTTTACATTATATGATCTTGTTTCTTATAATGTAAAACATAACGAAATGAATTTGGAATCAAACGTTGACGGTACAGATTATAACTACAGTTGGAATTGTGGAGAAGAAGGACCTTCTAAACAAAAAAAGGTAAACTCCTTAAGATTTAAGCAAATGAAAAATGCCATGATGATTTGCTTTTTATCTCAAGGCGTTCCTATGATATATGCCGGTGACGAGTGCTTTAATTCTCAAAACGGTAATAATAATCCATACTGCCAGGATAATGAAATAGGTTGGACGAATTATAAAAAAGATAAAACTTCAAAAGCATTTTATGATTTTATAAAGAATCTGGCTTCGTTCAGAAAACGTCACGTGGTATTACATCAACCCAAAGAACTGATGATGTTTGATTATATTTCTTGTAAGATACCGGATGTTTCCTATCATTCTTCCGAAGCGTTTAAAATGGATTCATCTCCTTTTTCACGTGCATTTGCTGTATTATATTGCGGTGATTATTCAAGACAATATATTAATACGACAGAAGAGTCTGTTTATATCGTTTATAATATGTATTGGGAGCCATATGAGTTTGCGCTTCCAATCATAAATAAAAATAGAAAATGGAAATATTTATATTCAACAGCTGATACCTTTAATGTTGATTTTGATGAAGCTTTTGCTGTGGATTTTGATGATAAGTCTTATGTTGCTGCTCCAAGGAGTGTTTCTGTTTTTCTACTTTCGACTTGACTTTAATAATTTCAATGTATAGACTAAAATTTGTAATTTTAAAATGTTTGGCATATAGTCAAGACTTTAATATCTGCAAGCATTTAAGCTTAATATAATCAGGTATTTTATGTGAGGGTTTATGATAGACGGTAAGAAAGTTTTATTTAGCGGAATGCAGGCAACAGGAAATCTTACTTTGGGCAATTATGTAGGAGCTTTAAAAAACTGGCTTACTTTGTCTGATGAATATGAATGTTTTTATTCTGTTGTTGATCTTCACTCTATCACTGTAAGACAGGATCCTGCTGAACTAAGACAAAGAGCTCGCAAACTTCTGACTCTTTATATAGCAGCCGGTCTTGATCCGAAGAAAAATTGTATTTATTATCAGTCTCATGTTAGTGGTCATGCAGAATTGTCATGGATTCTTAATTGCTTCACTTATATGGGTGAACTTAACAGAATGACTCAATTCAAGGATAAATCAGCAAAACATGCTGATAATATTAATGCCGGTTTGTTTACATATCCTGTTCTGATGGCTGCTGATATTTTGCTTTATCAGGCAGATGTTGTTCCGGTTGGAAAAGATCAGCTTCAGCACTTGGAAATTACAAGAGATATTGCTCAACGATTTAATGCTATATATGGAGATGTGTTTACAATTCCTGAACCTTATATAGGAAAGACAGGTGCCAAGATTATGAGTCTTCAGGACCCTGAGAAGAAGATGAGTAAGTCTGATGAGAATATAAATGCAAGTATTTATCTTATGGATGATAAAGATACTATAATAAGAAAGTTTAAAAGAGCGGTTACTGATTCAGAAGGTTGCGTGGCATATAACGATAATCAGCCCGGGATTCATAACCTTATAGATATTTACAGTGCTTGTTCGGGCAAAACGCCTGATGAAATTGTTAAGGAATTCGACGGAAAAGGCTATGGCGATTTTAAAATGGCTGTTGGTGAGTCTGTTGCCGATCTTCTTGTTCCTTTACAAAATCGATTTTTTGAACTTGAAAAAGATAAGGCTTATATCGATTCTGTTATTAAGGAAAATGCTGAGAAAGCAAACTATTTTGCTCAAAAGACTTTGCGTAAAGTACAGAAGAAAGTTGGATTTCCTGAAAAAATCAGATAAATGTATTTAAAAGGCATACGTTGTATGCCTTTTATTTTTATCATTTTTGAATAATTTATTCCATTTACGGATAAATAATGTATAATTATAAACGTTTAGTTTCTGCTAACATTAATATAAATTTGGAGAGTGACATGAGAAAACTTATACAATTTCAGAATATTATTAAAGAGTTTGACGGTCAGATTGTATTAAAAGGTATTAATCTTGATATTTATGAGAATGAGTTTGTTACTCTTCTTGGCCCATCCGGATGTGGTAAAACTACGCTACTTAGAATTCTTGGTGGTTTTTTGGAGCCAAACCAGGGAACAGTTATATTTGACGACAAAGATATAACATCTATTCCGCCGTATAAGCGTGACCTTAATACGGTATTCCAAAAATATGCTCTTTTTCCACATATGAATGTATATGATAATATAGCTTTTGGGTTAAGGATTAAAAAGATTCCGGAAGACATTATTGCTCAAAAGGTTGCCAGAATGCTCAAATTGGTTGGCCTTGAAGACTATGGTAAACGTGGAGTTAACGAAATGTCCGGTGGACAACAGCAAAGAGTAGCAATAGCAAGGGCACTTGTTAATGAGCCTAAAGTATTGTTGCTTGATGAGCCTCTTGGAGCACTTGATTTGAAACTTCGTAAAGAAATGCAGCATGAGCTGAAAAAAATCCAGAGAGAAGTAGGAATTACTTTCATCTATGTAACACATGATCAGGAAGAGGCTCTTACTATGTCTGATAAGATTGTTGTAATGAAAGCCGGTGAAATACAGCAGATTGGTACCCCGATTGATATTTATAATGAACCGATTAACAGATATGTTGCGAATTTTATAGGTGAAAGCAATATAGTTGATGGCGTAATGCTTGAAGATCATAAGGTTATGTTCGAAGATAAATCTTTTGAATGCGTTGATTCCGGATTTTCTAAAAACGAGCCTGTTGATGTTGTTATCAGACCGGAAGATCTTGAAATTGTAGGTCCCAAAGCAGGAAATCTTAAAGGGATTGTTAAATCTGTTTTATTCAAAGGTGTTCATTATGAGACTATTGTTGAAACTAAGTCAGGTACAGAAATAACAGTTAAGATGAATGTTTCAGAGGATAAACCTGTAATTAATGAAATTGCGGGTGAAATGATGAGTGCTAACGATTTCTATATTGATCTTGCCGACCTTGAGGATATTAACAATGACTTTATTATTGCAAGAGCAGATGCTCAGGCTTGGAATCCTCAGACTGAAGAAAGAATTTCTATTCATTCTGTTGAATATGAAGTTTTGCCTGAATACGGAACGTATCCTGTTTCTTTTTCTACTCAGTCAGGTACAACAGTAACTGTGAATATGATTGTTGAAAAGGAAAACAGAGTTGTAAAAGAAGAATACGAAGAAGAAATTTACGCTGTAAATTTCTTCAAAAAATCTGACGAGATACAAGAAAGTATTGCACTTGAAACGGATTTAAAGACATGGGCAAATGCTTCTGCATGGAGTATGGAAGACGGTTCACCTGTTACTATTACAGATGTTATTTATGATTTTGATCCTTCTTCAATTACACCAGGGGTTTATAATGTTACTTTTAGAACCGAAGGTTATGAATATAAAGTTGATACAACAAAAGAAACAAGCGTAGGAGATGCAGTTGGTTTAAAGTTCACTCCCGATGCGATTCATATAATGAGTAAACAGACTTTTTAATAGGAGGCAATTGATTTTATGAAACAATTTCGTAAAATGGTATATCCGTATTTGATATGGAGTACATTTATGATTGCTATTCCTATGTTGTTAATTTTGCTTTATGCTTTTACATCAGGAGGCAATTCCGTTTCTAAATTTGTTTTCAGCTTAGCAAATTTTAAACGTTTCTTAACTGATACTACTTTTTTGGAAGTTTTGTATCGTTCGTTAAGAATAGCTGTTGAAACGACCGTTGTTTGCGTATTACTCGGTTATCCGGCAGCCTATTTTATTGCAAAATATAGTGAAAACATGAAAATGAGATGGGTTCTTATTATTACACTCCCGACATGGATCAATATGCTTGTTCGCACTTATGCCTGGACGGGTATTTTGCAGGATGACGGGGTAATAAATGGATTTTTGGGATTATTTGGGGCTAAGCCTATTTCCTTTATGTATACTGATTTTGCTGTTATTCTTGGCATGGTTTATAATTTTCTTCCTTTTATGATTATTCAGATATATACATCTTTAACAAAGATGGACTTAAGCCTTCTTGAAGCAGCGAGTGACCTTGGTGCAAATCCCCGTAAATGTTTTATGAAGATTACATTACCACTGTCAATGCCGGGTGTTATCAGTGGAATTACTTTAGTATTTCTTCCCTCTGTATCCAGTTTTTGCATTCCAAGAATGTTAGGCGGCGGATCTTATGTTATGGTAGGTACTATTATTGAATCTCAGTTTTTGACGGCAGGAGATTGGAATTTTGGAAGCGCAATATCATTAATAATGGCTATTATTATTATGATTTCCATGTACATTACAAAAAAGGTTGATAAGGGCGAAAAATTGGAGGGCCAGGCTGCATGATGAAGAAAAAGAAGAAAATCGGTAGCTCTATATTTATGTCCTTGATAGTTGTTTTTTTGTATGCGCCGATTGTTTATACAATTGTTTTCTCTTTCAATGAAAGTAAATCGCTTACTCGCTTTACTGGATTTTCGCTGAAATGGTATGAAAAGATGTTTTCTAATAATACCATGATGGAGTCATTGTTTTATACAATTGCATGTGCTATAATTGCCACTATTGTGTCTACTATTGTTGGCACAATCACAGCTATTGGCCTTTCTAAATCAAAAAAACTTGTTAAGAATGTTGTTGAACAGATTAATCAATTGCCGATAATGAATCCTGAGATAGTTACCGCTATCGGTTTACTTATGCTATTTAGTTTTGGCCATATAGAAAAAGGCTTTTTTACAATGTTGCTTGCGCATATTATGTTTTGTATACCTTATGTGATATTAAGTGTTATGCCTAAATTACGGACGTTAAACCCCAATTTGGCTGAAGCAGCAATGGATTTGGGGTGTACTCCATGGCAAGCCCTTACCAAGGTTATCGTTCCGCAGTGCATGCCGGGTATAATTTCAGGTGCTTTGATCGCTTTCACTATGTCATTTGATGATTTTGTAATATCGTATTTTGTTACCGGAAACGGAGTGAGCAATATTTCTATTTTGGTATATACCGAATCAAGAAGAGTAAATCCTTCGATTAATGCTTTATCAACATTAATTGTATTGATTATTACAATTTCTTTGGTTTTGGTTAATATTATTCCTTCAATTGCCAATAAAAAACTTTCTAAGAAGAGCGTTGAAGATAATAAATAAACGGAGGTTTTAAAATGAAAAAATTCAAAATTGTTTATGCAATGCTTATTTTTCTTTTTGCATCATTCATTGCAGGTTGTGGCTCAAAGGAAAAACTTACAATATATCTTCCTGGTGAATATATGAGCGAAGATTTGGTTCCCAATTTTGAAAAAATGTATAATTGCAAGGTTGATGTTGAGTTGTTTGAGTCAAATGAAATGATGTATACAAAGGTTATGGCCGGTGGTACGTATGACATACTGATTCCTTCAGACTATATGATTGAAAGACTTGTTAAGGAAGATTATTTACAGGAACTTGATTTGTCCAGAATCAGTAATTTCAACAACGTAACGAAAGCATTAACGGATGCTCCTTATAATTCGTTTGACCCCGAGAATATGTATTCGGTTCCTTATTTCTGGGGAAGTGTTGGAATCGTTTATAATTCTAAAAATGTAGATTATAATGATATCGTTAATGAAGAGTTTGAAATTTTCCGTGATACTAAATATGCCGGGAAAATATATATGTATGACAGTGAACGAGACATTTTTATGATGGCACTCAAATCATTGGGATATTCAATGAATACTAATAATGAAGCAGAAATCAATGAAGCGTATGAATGGCTTGTAGATGTCAATAAGTCTATGAATCCAACAACAGTAATTGATGAAGTTATCGACGGAATGGCTCAGGGAAGAAAAGATATAGCTCTTGTTTACAGTGGTGATGCCGCATATATTTTATCAGAAAATGAAGATATGCGCTTTTATGCCCCTATGTGTGGGACAAATGTTTGGGTTGATGCAATGGTAATTCCTAAAAATGCATCAAATCCGGATCTTGCATATAAATTTATAGATTATGTTATAAGCTATGATGCCTCTATGAGCAACACTGAGGAAGTAGGATATGCCTCTGCTAATCAGGCAGTTTTGGACGAAGTAACTAAAGCTGGTGGCTTGTATGATGGAAATGAAGCATATTTGCCACGTACTGCTTATGAAAAAGATGAGACTTTTAAAGATGATGAGTTTTTGAGAAAGAAATTATCAGAACTTTGGATAAAAGCTAAAGCAAGCAACTAATAAAATAGCTCCTGTGAAATTCACAGGAGCTTTTTATTATTCATTCAATTTTTTAAATATAACACAATTTGGTTTCTCTACTTTCATAACAGGACCGTTCATAATTAAAGTTTTGTTTTCTGTGTCTACAGAGAAGAAAGATAATGTGTCAGACTCATGATTACACGAAACTAGGTGTTTGTTGTCAGGAAAAAGAGCTGCATCTTTTGGATATTCGCCACTTATAGGTAAGCAAAAAAGTTTGCTAAGAGTACCATCTGACTGGATCTTATAAAGACACACACTGTTATCACCGGCATTCGATGCAGTTATAAACTTATAATCAGCTGAAATATTTATTGAACTTGCCGCATTTCCTGATGCATGATAATCATTTAATGTCGGAATGGTTTGAATCTTCTCAAAAACCGGATTTCCGGGATTTTTGTTTTCGTATGTATAAACATCTATATAGTTTTTTAGTTCATGAATGATATAAAGATATTTGCCGTTTTTTGAAAACTTAAGATGTCTGGGCGCGGATTCCTGTTCTGAACGAATAATATCACATAATTTTAATTTGCCGGTCCTTTTGTCAAGACTATATACATTAACATGATCCATCCCAAGGTCAGCTGCAAGAAGATACATGTTGTCTCTTGTCATTTTTACACAATTTACATGAGGAAAGAAATTTCTTTCTGAAACCGTTCCCATTCCTTTTAAATATATTTCTTCAGTTATTTCTCCGATACAACCGTTTTCCTCAAGTTTAAGAGCAGTTATTTTCCCGTCATGATATCCTGCAACAAACAAAAATTTATCTTCATAATCGGTTGAAAGATAACAACCTCGCATGCCGTTTATCGATTGCATATTAATAAATTTAAGACAACCGTCATTTGAGATTTCATAACTTTGCACACCTAAATCTGTTATTGAATATAAATATTTACCGTTATGCGAAATTGTCATATATGACGAGTTCGAAACGACAACTCGATCTTTCTCTGTGAAACGTCCTTTTTTTGTATCAACATCATATATTGAAATACCATATTTATCGCTTTTGGTGTAGCTTGAAACGTATGCTACGTATTTGCTCATGAAAACTCCTTTTGCCTGACAATAAGGGCTTGTTATTTATTTTCTTAATTATAATAACATAACAGGAGTATTATACAAATTAAAAAGTAAAAAAAGAATGTAATTTTGGTTTCGTTGTGATATAGTTTTTATATAATTGTTGGGATGAATAAATGGGGAAATGTTTATCTCGGAGTTTAAAAATTGAAAAAGACGTTTAAAGAAAAAGCGATATCTAAAACAGCTCATATTTCAAATAAATATAAAATATTAACTCCTTTTGCTTTTCTTATATTAAGTTTGGTTATAGGAGTTTTTAGTGTGCTTAAATATGTTTTTGAAAACAGTAAGAAGTACATATCAATTGCTTTGATTTTCCTGTTTTTTATTATTAGTTCCAGTTTTGCGACTAAAGGGCAGGCTATGGAACGTGAGACATATTTGGATATTGGAAAAGATATAATAATAGAGGACACTTTGGTTGCTCTTTCTGTAGGCGATACTAACGATATTTCTGATGAAACATATGACTATTCATTTTTAGTAATTTCAGATGACTTATTCACTGAGGAAGAAGAAAGAGAACTCGAAAGCACAGAAAATCTTGATAAATTTACACTTGATGATTTTTATTCCATTAATGCTATTAAGAACTCTGAAGTAATTTCGAATGATAAAACCGAAAAAGATGAATGGTATCTTTTGCTGGTTAACAAGACCCATCCGGTTCCCGATGATTACGAAGTTAAGCTTACAACATTAAAAGGATCAATGAAATGCGATGAGCGTGTCCTTGAACCGCTTGGTAATATGCTTGATGCTGCGAACAAGGATAATGTTAATATTTATGTATGTTCGCCGTACAGAGATTTTCAAAGACAGGAAATGTTGTTTTTAAGACAGATTAATCGATATATGTCTTCCGGCAAATCTTATCTTGAAGCTTATAAAATTGCATCAAGAGATGTAATTGTTCCGGGATGCAGTGAACATCAGTTAGGAATTGCTTTTGACATTGTCTCAGCTGATCATGCTGTTTTGGATGCCCGGTTTGGCAATACCGAGGGTGGAAAATGGCTAAAAGAACACTGTGCTGAATATGGATTTATACTACGCTATCCTTTAGGAAAAGAAAACATTACAGGCATCGTCTATGAACCCTGGCATTTTAGATATGTTGGAGTTGAAGCTGCAAAAGTAATTATGGGAAATGGTATTACTCTTGAAGAATATTTGGAGGAATAATATTGAATTATAAAATTCTTAAGCAGGAAGGAAATGCAAAAAGAGCAGTATTTCATACTGTTCATGGCGACATTCAAACTCCTGTTTTTATGAACGTTGGAACTGTTGCTGCAATTAAAGGTGCAGTTTCAACAATTGATCTTGAAGAGATTGGTTGTCAGGTCGAATTATCAAATACTTACCATCTTCATGTTCGTCCTTCGGACACTGTTATTAAGGAACTTGGTGGTTTGCATAAATTTATGAACTGGTCGCGCCCGATTCTTACAGATTCAGGTGGTTTTCAAGTTTTTTCTCTGGCCGGTCTTCGAAAAATTAAAGAAGAAGGTGTTACTTTTCATTCTCATGTAGATGGACGAATTATTTTTATGGGACCTGAAGAAAGCATGCGTATTCAGTCAAATTTGGGATCTACAATTGCTATGGCTTTTGATGAGTGCCCTTCAAGTGTTGCCGAAAGAAAATATGTTGAAGATTCTGTGGCAAGAACAACAAGATGGCTTGAAAGATGCAAACAGGAAATGGCCAGACTCAATTCTCTTGAAGATACTGTTAATAAAAGCCAATTATTGTTTGGAATAAATCAGGGTGCGATTTACGATGATATTCGAATAGAACATGCTAAAAGAATTAGCGAAATGGACCTTGATGGTTATGCTGTCGGTGGCTTAGCTGTAGGCGAAACGCATGAGGAAATGTATCGCATTTTAGAGTCTACTGTTCCTTATCTTCCTAAAAACAAACCGACATATCTGATGGGTGTGGGTACGCCTGCAAATATTCTCGAAGGCGTTGAACGCGGAATAGACTTTTTTGATTGCGTATATCCTTCCAGAAACGGAAGACATGGACATTTATATACTAATCATGGAAAGATTAATCTTTTTAATGTTAAATATGAAAAAGATTCACGCCCTATTGAAGAAGGCTGTCAGTGTCCTGCCTGCCGTAATTATTCACGTGCTTATATCAGACATCTTTTAAAAGCGAAAGAAATGCTAGGAATGAGACTTTGTGTACTTCATAATTTGTATTTCTATAATAAGATGATGGAAGAAATAAGAGCTGCTCTTGACGCCGGAGATTTTGCGGGCTATAAGAAACATAAACTTGACAGTATGCAAGAGGGTTTTGTAGAATAATTTTGTTATAAATGTTATGGAGGTAATATATGTTAGTTTTACTTGATACAGCAACAACCGGTGCTGAAGCAGCACCTGCCGCAAGCATGATTTCGATGGTTTTATCTTTTGTAGTTTTGGGTGTTTTCTTTTATTTTGTTATAATAAGACCTCAGAAGAAAGAACAAAAGAGAATGAGTGCAATGCTTTCTACTCTTGAGATTGGTGATTGTATTCTTACTAACAGCGGTTTTTATGGCGTCGTTATTGATATTACTGATGATACTGTTATTGTTGAGTTTGGTAATAATAAAAATTGTCGTATTCCGATGACGAAGAACGCGATTGCTCAAGTTGAAAAAGCTGAATGATTTAAAGCCCTTGCGGATTCGCAAGGGCTTTTTGTTATATTTTTGGTATCTTTTATTTTATTGTGAAATTATTGTTGAAATTTATCGGATAATATAATAATATTGATTTCATACTGTACTACGTTAAAATCTTAAATTAGCTATGTCGTATAATACAATTTTTGGAGGTAAGGTATGGTTTGTAATATTACTTGTATTCCCGGTGACGGAATTGGCCCTGAAATTGTTGCTCAGGCAAAAAAGGTTCTTGATTGTGTTTCAAAGAAATTCAATCATTCTTTTCAATATAAAGATATACTTATGGGTGGAGCTTCTATAGATGTTCATGGAGTACCGCTTACCGATGAAGCTATAAAAGATGCTAAGTCAGCAGATGCTGTTCTTATGGGATCAATCGGTGGTGATGCAAATACTTCGTCGTGGTATAAACTTGAGCCATCAAAAAGACCGGAAGCAGGTCTTCTTAAAATAAGAAAAGAATTGGGACTGTTTGCAAATTTACGTCCTGCATTACTCTATAAAGAATTATCCGATGCTTGTGTTCTGAAAAAAGAAACAAGCGAAAATGGTTTTGACTTGATTATAGTAAGAGAGTTAACCGGTGGTTTATATTTTGGTAAAAGGCAAACAGTCGTAGAAAATGGAATAAGAGTTGCGACTGATACACTTACATACTCTGAGGAAGAAATTAGAAGGATTGCTATTAAGGCATTTGAAATTGCATCCAAAAGAAGAAAAAAAGTCACAAGTGTTGATAAAGCAAATGTACTGGATTCTTCAAGATTGTGGAGGGCTGTGGTTAATGAGGTTGCCTTAGACTATCCCGATATTACACTTGAACATATGCTGGTAGACAATTGCGCGATGCAACTTGTTAAAAATCCTGCGCAATTTGATGTAATTTTAACAGAAAACATGTTTGGAGATATTCTTTCTGATGAAGCAAGTATGATTACAGGTTCAATTGGCATGTTATCAAGTGCCAGTCTTAATGAAACGAAGTTCGGCCTTTATGAGCCAAGTCATGGTTCTGCACCTGATATTGCAGGAAAAGATATTGCTAATCCAATCGCAACAGTTCTTTCTGCTGCAATGATGCTTAGATTTACTTTTGACATGCAAGATGAAGCAGATGCAATAGAGATTGCTGTTCAAAAAGTTTTGTCGGAAGGTTACAGAACTGTTGATATTTATACTGATGGCATGAAGAAAGTCGGATGCAGCGAAATGGGTTCACTTATAGCTGAAAGAATTTAGGAGGAAATATAATGAGAAGTGATAATGTTAAATGTGGAAACAGTCAGGCTCCGCACAGAAGCCTTTTTAATGCATTGGGATACACAGAAGAAGAACGCAAAAAACCTATGATTGGTATTGTTTCTTCATACAATGAGATAGTACCGGGTCATATGAATCTTGATAAAATTGTTGATGCTGTAAAAATGGGTGTTGCAATGGCCGGAGGTATGCCGGTTGTATTTCCTGCAATTGCTGTTTGCGATGGTATTGCTATGGGTCATGTCGGCATGAAGTATTCTCTTGTCACAAGAGATTTGATTGCTGATTCCACTGAGTGCATGGCTATGGCTCATCAGTTTGACGGACTGGTTATGGTTCCTAACTGCGATAAAAATGTGCCGGGGCTTCTTATGGCAGCTGCGCGTTTGAATATTCCTACAATATTTGTTTCAGGTGGTCCTATGTTGGCCGGTCATGTTAAGGGCGAGAAAAAGAGCCTTTCTGCTATGTTTGAAGCGGTCGGTGCTGTTGCTGCCAACAAGATGACAATGGAAGAATTATGCGAATTTGAAGAGAAAGTATGCCCAACATGTGGCTCCTGTTCAGGTATGTATACAGCCAATTCCATGAATTGCCTTACTGAGGCTCTTGGAATGGGACTTAGAGGTAATGGTACTATACCGGCTGTTTATAGTGAAAGAATTCGTCTTGCAAAGCATGCCGGAATGAAGATTATGGAACTTGTCGAAAAGAATATTTGTCCGAGAGATATTATGACTGAAGCCGCTTTTATGAACGCGCTTACAACTGATATGGCTCTTGGATGCTCTACGAATTCTATGCTTCATCTTCCTGCGATTGCTCATGAGGCCGGAGTAACATTAAATCTTGAAATTGCCAATGAACTTTCATCAAAGACACCTAATCTTTGCCATCTTGCACCGGCGGGTCCTACTTATATGGAGGACTTAAATGAAGCCGGTGGTGTATATGCTGTTCTTAAAGAACTTACAAAAAAGAATCTTCTCAATCTTGATGTTATGACCGTAACGGGCAAGACAATGGGAGAAAACATCGAGAATGCGATTAATCTTAACCCTGAAGTTATTCGTACAGCTGAAAATCCTTATTCGACAACCGGAGGAATCGCTGTTCTTAAAGGAAATCTTGCTCCTGATGGATCTGTTGTTAAGCGTTCTGCAGTTGTGCCTGAAATGCTTGAACATACAGGCCCTGCACGTGTATTTGATTGCGAGGAAGACGCTATCGCAGCAATAAAAGGCGGTAATATTGTTGCTGGTGATGTTGTTGTTATTCGCTATGAAGGACCTAAAGGCGGCCCCGGAATGAGAGAAATGCTAAACCCTACATCTGCAATTGCAGGTATGGGATTGGGAGCTTCGGTTGCGCTTATTACAGATGGTAGATTCTCTGGAGCTTCGAGAGGTGCTTCTATAGGTCATGTATCTCCTGAAGCGGCTGAGGGTGGTCCGATTGCCTTTGTAAATGATGGAGATATGATTCATATAGATATTAATAATAATCTTATTGAACTATTGGTTGAAGATTCTGTATTGGAAGAAAGAAAGAAGAATTTCACTTTAAAACTTCGTGAGATTAAAACCGGTTATTTGTCCCGTTATCGCGAATTAGTTACGAGTGCTTCAACCGGAGCTATTTTAAAAGTTCCCGGAAAAGAATAATAAAGGAGTATTATATGCAGTTATCTGGTGCTGAAATTGTTGTTGAATGTTTAAAAGAGCAGGGAGTTGATACTGTTTTTGGCTATCCCGGAGGAACAATTCTAAATATTTATGATGCTTTATATTCTCATAGTGAGATTTGTCATATTTTAACCAGCCATGAGCAGGGTGCTTCTCACGCTGCTGACGGATATGCAAGATCAACCGGTAAAGTAGGTGTTTGCATGGCTACGTCCGGACCGGGTGCAACTAATCTTGTTACGGGTATTGCGACCGCTTATATGGATTCAGTTCCTATGGTTGCTATTACTTGTAATGTTGTTTTACCCTGGCTTGGGAAAGATACCTTTCAGGAAGTTGATATTGCCGGTGTTACTATGCCAATTACAAAACATGGCTATATAGTTAAAGACGTTAAAGATCTTGCTGAGACAATTCGTAAAGCCTTTCACATTGCTAAAAGTGGTCGTCCGGGTCCGGTCCTTGTTGATATTACTAAAGATGTAACTGCAGCAAAATGTGAGTATATTAAAGAAACACCCAAGCCTATAGAACGCAAGAATTCTTTTTCGGATGATGATATTAATAAAGTTATTAAACTTATTCAAGCATCAAAAAAGCCTTTTATCTATGTAGGTGGAGGAGCAATTTTGAGCGATGCTACCGAAGAAGTACGTAAATTTGCTGAACTTGTTGATGCACCTGTTTGCGATACATTAATGGGAAAGGGTGCATTTGACGGATACAATAATCGTTATACGGGTATGATTGGAATGCATGGTACAAAAGCATCTAATCTTGGCGTTAGTGAATGCGATTTGCTTGTTGCTTTAGGCGCAAGATTTTCTGACCGTGTAGTTGGTAATGTTAAGACATTTGCTTCTAAAGCCAAAGTGATTCATTTTGATATAGATGCTGCTGAAATTGATAAAAACATCAAGACAAAAGCAAGTGTTGTCGGTAATTTAAAAGATGCTCTTATTGCTGTTAATGAGAAACTTGATAAGCAGGATCATTCAGAGTGGATGAACCATATTTTTGAGTTGAAAGAAAAATATCCATTGGGCTACAATAAAGAGTCACTTACGTGTCCTTTTGTTATGGAAGAAATTGACCGAATCACTAAAGGAGATGCAATTATTACTACTGATGTTGGACAACATCAGATATGGGCTTCACAATACTATCGTTATACGAAGCCCCGTACTTTCCTTTCTTCAGGTGGCCTTGGTACAATGGGATATGGTCTTGGTGCCTGCATCGGAGCCAAAGTAGGTAATCCTGATAAGATATGCATTAACATTGCCGGTGATGGCTGCTTTAGAATGAATATGAATGAGATGGCAACCGCTTCAAGATTCGATATTCCAATTATTCAAGTTGTTATCAATAACCATGTATTGGGAATGGTAAGACAATGGCAGACTTTGTTTTATGAAGGCCGTTATTCTCAAACCGTTCTTAATGATAAGGTTGATTTTTGTAAAGTATCCGAAGGCCTTGGATGCGATGCTTACAAAGTTGAAAGAAAAGAAGACTTTGCCTCGGTTTTGGAAAAAGCTATTGCGAATAATCGTCCTTGTCTTATTGAATGTATAATTCACGAAGACGATAAAGTATTTCCGATGGTTCCGGGTGGATCGCCTTTAAGTGATGTGTTTGATGAAAAAGATTATGAGAAAAGATGATTAAAAATATAGCAGTCAGACGTTTTATAAAGTTTTTTCTTCTGCTTATAGCTTCAATAATTTTTATATTGCTATTTTTATATTTTTTTATATGCATCTATTATAAGAATAGATTTTCTTATAATACTTGGATTAATGATTACTATTGTAGCGGTAAGACAGTTAATCAAATTAATGAGTTACTTTTAAGCAAAAAAAATAGCGATGCCATTATTATTAAGTCATCATATTATCCTGATGAAACGTTGTATTTATCTGATTTTGATTGCTCATTTTCTTATCACGATAAATTGAAGAATATTATTGAAAAACAACGTATCTATTTATGGCCTTTAAATAAATCAGACAACGTTATTGTACCTTCTGCTTCTTTTGATAGAAATAAACTCTCTGACTTGATTATGGATATGTCGTTTGTTAAGATTTCTTTTTCAAATGATGAAGCTGATATATTGTATGATGAAACCACAGGTTATTATTTCAATGAAAATCTGGTTAATCATGTTGATGTTGATGATTTGATTGCATATATTTCCGATAATCTTTGCTTTGAAAGCACTATAAATTTGCCGGATTCGTTTTTTTATTATGATGATATATCTTCTGAAATAGAAGAAAAACGTGCTGT
The DNA here is from genome assembly GCA_045627845.1 of Lachnospiraceae bacterium. Lineage (GTDB taxonomy): Bacteria > Bacillota > Clostridia > Lachnospirales > Lachnospiraceae > UBA1258. The sequence continues at coordinate 117,033 of JAZQOL010000002.1, forward strand.
CTGGGATGAGGTAAATGATTTTCTTGATACTAAGATATATTTTGATATGGGAGATGAGATTATACCCATTGATAGTAGTATACTAAGTACGTTCCTTGTTCGCGATTTTTCATCTGGCGGTTTTTCAAAAACCGAAGATGGCCGATTTTATATTAGTGAATTGGCTGTTTCTGCTTTTATTGATAAGCTATGTGATAAATATGATACATATAAATTACCAAGAGTATTTATTACACATCTTGGTGATGAAAAATATATAGAAACTTCAGTATATGGTACATTGATTGATCGCGAAAGTGAAAAAGAATATTTATATAATGCCTTAATTAATTCTAACGCAGAGATTCACACCCCAAAGTATTTGGTTGAGCCGTTTTCAAGAGGTATTAATGATATAGGTGAAACTTTGGTAGAAGTCGATATGACAAAACAGGTATTATATTATATTTGTGATGGGGAAGTTATTCTTACTTGTGATATTGTGACGGGTTTACCTAATGGTAATTATGATACGCCGGAAATGATTGCTTGTCTTAATAAAAAAGTTAGGTCAAAATATTTGAGAGGCCCGGGATATGTATCATATGTCGATTATTGGATGCCTATATATAATGAAAAAGCTATTGGCCTTCATGACGCCAGCTGGCAAAAACAGTTCGGAGGAAATCGTTATCTTACTAATGGTTCCAAAGGATGCATAAATATGCGCCTTGAAGATGCGAAAACATTATTTGATGCTATAGAAATTGGGACTCCGGTAATTGTTTATAAATAATTACGTATAAATATACTTTTTGTTTGACATTAAATTATCATAAGCGTATAGTACATATTAAATATTTTCAGGAGGAAGAAAAAGTGGCTAGAGTTTATAATTTTTCTGCAGGACCGGCTATGATGCCCTTATCTGTGCTTGAGGAAATTCAGGCAGAGCTTCTTGACTACAAAGGAAGCGGAATGAGCGTAATGGAGATGTCTCACCGATCAAAAGTTTTTCAGACTATAGTTGATGAGGCAGAAGCTGATTTAAGAGAGCTCATGGGTATTCCGGATAATTATAAAGTTCTTTTTATACAGGGAGGTGCTACATTACAGTTTTCAATGATTCCGTTAAATTTATGCAAGAACGGTGTTTTTGATTATATTGTAACAGGAGCCTGGTCTAAAAAAGCTGCTACTGAAGCAAAGAAATTCGGTAAAGTAAATGTTATTGCATCAAGCGCTGATCGCAATTTCAGTTATATTCCCGATTGCTCAGATCTTCCGATTGATGATGATGCTGATTATGTTTATATATGCGAAAATGAAACTATTCACGGAACGACTTTCCAGAGCCTTCCTAATACAAAAGGAAAGATTCTTGTTTCCGATCAGTCATCTATGTTCTTATCAAAACCTTGTAATGTATCCGATTATGGAATGATTTACGGTGGTGTACAAAAAAATATCGGACCCGCAGGATTATCGATAGTTATTATCAGAGAGGATCTTATCAGAAATGATCTTGATGAGAAGCTTCCTGTTTATTTAAGATATGATACTCACGCCGAAAACGGATCTATGTATAATACACCCAACTGCTGGGCTATTTATGTATGTGGAAAAGTATTCAAGTATTTAAAGAGTATTGGCGGTCTTTCTGCTATGGATGAACTTAATAAGAAGAAAGCTAAAATCCTTTATGATTTCCTTGATAATTCCAAATTATTCTCAGGCACTGTTGAAAAAGAAGTCAGATCTTTGATGAATGTTCCTTTTGTTACCGGATCTGCAGAAAAGGATGCTCTTGTTGTTGCGGCAACTAAGGCTGCAGGATTTGATAACCTTAAAGGACATAAGAGTGTTGGCGGTTTAAGAGCATCTATATATAACGCTATGCCTATTGAGGGAGTAATTGCTCTTGTGGATTTCCTTAAAAAGTATGAAGAGGAGAATGCGTGATGTTTGTTTATAATTGTCTTAATTCCATTTCTAATATCGGTTTATGCAATTTTACCGATCAATATCAGAAGACTGAAAATATTGATGAAGCGCAGGGCATTTTGGTAAGAAGTGCAGACATGCATGAAATGGTTTTCTCTAATAATCTTTTATGCGTTGCAAGAGCCGGAGCCGGTGTTAATAATATTCCTTTGGACAGATGTGCAGAGAATGGTATTGTAGTATTTAACACTCCCGGAGCAAATGCAAACGGTGTTAAAGAACTTGTATTTGCCGGCATGCTGTATGCTTCCAGAGATATTGTCGGTGGAATTAATTGGTGTCTTAATAATCAAGATGATGAGAATATTGCCAAGACTGCAGAAAAGCAAAAGAAAAATTTTGCGGGTACTGAAATATCCGCCAAAAAGTTAGGTGTAATTGGATTGGGAGCAATCGGTGCACTGGTTGCCAACGCAGCCATTCATATGGGAATGGAAGTTTACGGATACGATCCATATATTTCCATAAATGCAGCATGGAGCTTGAATAGACAGGTTAAGCATGTGACTGATGTTAATGAAATATACAGAGAATGCGATTTTATTACTATTCATGTACCGCTTCTTGACAGTACTAAAAAAATGATAAATGCTGACGCTATTTCTCTTATGAAGCCAACAGCTATTCTTTTAAATTTTGCAAGAGATTTGCTTGTAGATGAGGAAGCTGTTGTTGATGCCTTATCCGCTGGTAAACTTGCAAGATATGTGTCTGACTTTCCTAATCAGATTACTGTTGGAACAAAAGGCTGTATTGTGACTCCTCATCTTGGAGCATCTACAGCTGAAAGTGAAGATAATTGTGCTAAAATGGCAGTTCTTGAGATGATGGACTATCTTGAGAACGGTAATATTAAAAATTCTGTCAATTATCCTGCAGTTGATATGGGTGTTTGCCATAAAGTAGGAAGAATCGCAATTTTTCATAAGAACGTTGCAAATATGATTACTCAATTTACCGGTGCATTTGGTGATGTCGGAATCAATGTTTCTGATCTTTTGAGCAAATCAAGAGGTGAGGTTGCTTATACAATGCTTGATGTTGATGACCCTGCTACCGATGAAATTGTTAATAAACTTGAAGCAATTGATGGAGTATTTAAAGTAAGAGTAGTTAAGTAATAAAAAAGTCTTTATCCGTTTTGGATAAAGACTTTTTTTAAAACTATCTACATTCTTTCGAATTGCATATAATCACCGTATTTTGTCATGTCGCCCATTGTACTTTGAAATTTTTTCTCGGTTTCAAGGCCTGCATTTGAAGCTGCATCCATATATTCGATAAAAATATCTTCAACAGGTTCGTTTAATTCTTTTGATAATTCTTCCATGATGGGTTTAAGTTTTTCTAACTGAAATGAGATTTTGACCTTTTCAGGGTCGATTCCGTCCATTACTTTATCAGCATAATTGCTTACTTTTTCTAATATATATTTTTCTTTATTTTCCATTTTTCCTCCAAATTTTACGTTTATATTATATTTAATATATCACTTTTTCTTGTTTGAAATAATATTATTTGATAAACTGATTGAAAAGATTTTAGGAGATTTATTATGGCTACTATTCGTCCGTTCTGTGCTGTAAGACCTGCTTTGGGATATGAGAGAAAAATTGCAGCTCTTCCTTATGACGTGTACAACAGAAATGAAGCGACAAATAAAGTTAAAGGTGACGACTTTTCATTTTTAAGAATTGACAGAGCCGAAACTCAGCTTCCTGAATCTGTTGATACATATGATGATTCTGTTTATCTTAAAGCTAAATCATTATATAACGAAATGATTAAAAATGGTTATTTTGTAAAAGATTCAAAACCTTGCTTTTATTTGTATGAAGAAACTATGAATGGCCGTTCTCAAACCGGTTTGGTTTGTGTTTCGTCTGTTCAAGAGTATGAAACCGGTGTTATAAAGAAACATGAGAACACCCGAGCTGACAAGGAAATCGATCGAATTAAACATGTTGATACTCTTGATGCTCAGACCGGTCCTATTTTTCTGGCTTATAGAAGTAATGAAAAATTGAATTCTTTTTTTGAAAGTTATAAAAAACAAAATGAACCATATTGTGATTTTGTTTCAGATGATTCAATCAAGCATCGTGCATGGATAATTGATAAAGAGAATGATATAAACTTTATCACTAAGGAATTTAAAAACATACCTAATCTTTATATTGCAGATGGTCATCACAGATGTGCTTCTGCAGCGAAAGTATCAATAAAAAGAAGAGAAAATGATCTATGCTCCGATGCTAATGCTGAGTATAATTATTTCCTTAGTGTTGTCTTCCCGGATTCCGAATTGATGATTATGGATTACAACAGAGTAGTAAAGGATTTAAATAATTTGGACGAGTCTTTATTTTTAAATAAAGTTTCTGAGTACTTTGATATTAAAGAAATTGAAATCTCTGATGAGAAACCTTGTAAGAAAAATGACATATATATGATATTTAAAGATAAAGAATATTGTATTTCTCTTAAAACGCAATATGTTTCATCCGATCCCATCGAATCCTTAGATGTTTCAAAATTGCAGAATTACTTGTTATCCCCTATTTTAGGTATTAATGATCCCAAAACAGATAAAAGAATTGACTTTGTAGGGGGTATAAGAGGTGTTAAGGAATTAAGAAGAAGGGTTACCGAGGATTCTGCTGTTGCATTTGCCATGTTTCCGACTCAAATGGAAGAGTTGTTTGCAGTAGCCGATTCAAACCTTCTTATGCCACCTAAATCAACTTGGTTTGAACCCAAGTTAAGAAGTGGCTTGTTTATTCATGAATTGAGTTAAATATAACTTGCCAAATGGTTATTGGCATCATATAATAACAATGTTGTAAATTAAGCTTCCGTGGCTCAGCTGGTAGAGCAACGCATTCGTAATGCGTAGGTCGCCGGTTCGAATCCGGCCGGGAGCTTTTTTTATTGCCGTTCATTTTACTATGTTTTGTCTTTCCGCGGCGGACAAATGGTTATTATGGGGAGAAAATGCAATTTTCTTCCTGTTTTTTTGGCTATTTTTATTGGTTTGTTATTGTTGAATGGCTTATGTGCATATGCTAAAATTAGATTTAATAAATGCATTTAAAGGAGATATTTATGGCTCAGTTATGGGGCGGAAGATTTACAAAAGAAACCGATAAAAAGGTATATGATTTTAATGCTTCGATTTCTTTTGATAAAAGACTTCTTGAAAGAGATTGCGAAGGCTCCGTTGCACATGCGGCAATGCTTGCCAAATGCGGTATTATAACTGTTGAAGAATCTACAGCTATAATTGATGGCCTTACTTCGATAAAAAATGATGTTCTTGGTGGAAACTTACTTATAACAGATGAATATGAAGATATTCATAGTTTTATGGAAGCTAATTTGATTAACCGAATCGGGGATGCTGGTAAGAAGTTACATACCGGTAGAAGCAGGAACGATCAGGTTGCTTTGGATATGCGTTTATTTGTTCGTCTTGAAATTTTGTATGTTGATGAATTCTTAAAACAATTACTGGGCGTTATAAATTCCATTATGGAAGAAAATACTGATACATATATGCCGGGCTTTACTCATTTGCAGAAAGCGCAACCTATTAGTTTGGCTCATCATATGGGTGCTTATTTCGAGATGTTTAAACGTGACAGAGATCGTCTGAAAGATAATTTTAAAAGAATGAATTTCTGCCCTTTGGGCGCCGGTGCATTGGCTGGTACAACTTATCCTTTAGACAGAGAGTATACTGCATCCGTCATGGGATTTTATGGACCGACATTAAACAGTATTGATTCTGTTGCTGACAGGGACTATCTTATTGAATTTTTAAGTGATTTAAGCATTATATCTATGCATTTATCGAGATTTTGCGAAGAGATTATTATTTGGAACAGCAATGAATATCGCTTTATTGAACTTGATGATGCTTTTTCTACCGGATCTTCGATAATGCCTCAAAAGAAAAATCCTGATATTGCTGAACTTGTCAGAGGTAAAACCGGTCGAGTATACGGTTCTTTGGTTTCTTTGCTTACGACAATGAAAGCTTTACCGCTTGCTTATAATAAAGATATGCAGGAAGACAAGGAGGTAAGCTTTGATGCTATTGATACTGTAAAAAGTTGTTTGGAATTATTCACAGGAATGCTTGCCACCACAAAATTTAACAAAGAAATAATGGCAAACAGCGCAGTAAACGGATTTACTAATGCGACAGACGCTGCAGATTATCTTGTAAAGAAAGGGATGCCATTCAGAGATGCGCACAAAGTTATAGGAGAAATCGTTTTGTATTGTCTTGATGAGAATATTTCAATTGATGATTGCAGTCTTGATAAATTGAGAGAATTCAGCGAATTGTTTGATAATGATGTTTATAAAGAAATTTCTTTGGAAACATGCGTTTCAAAAAGGCTTACGATTGGCGCTCCGGGTCAGGATGCAATGAAGAGAGTTATTGAAATTAACAAATCATATCTTGAGAATGACTGGAAAGATCAAACACTTGAATAAACAAACGGAGGATATAAAGATGAATGAAAAGTTAAAAGTTGGTATTTTAGGTGGTACCGGTATGGTTGGCCAGAGATTTATTTCTCTTTTGGAAAACCATCCTTGGTTTGAAGTAACTACAATTGCTGCAAGCCCCAGATCTGCCGGAAAGACTTATGAGGAAGCTGTAGGAGGCAGATGGAAGATGGATACTCCTATGCCTGAAGCTGTTAAAAAGATTGTTGTTAAAGATGTTACAGAGGTTGCAAGTGTTGCTTCTGAAGTTGATTTTTGCTTTAGCGCTGTAGATATGACTAAAGAAGAGATTAAAGCTATTGAAGAAGAATATGCAAAGACTGAGACGCCTGTTGTATCAAATAATTCCGCACACAGATGGACAAAAGATGTTCCTATGATCGTTCCTGAGATTAATGCTGATCATACTGCTTTGATTGAATTTCAAAAGAAACGTTTAGGTACTAATCGAGGCTTTATTGCTGTTAAACCTAATTGTTCTATTCAAAGCTATACTCCCTGTTTACGTGCATGGGCTGAGTTTGAACCTTATGAAGTTATTGCTTCAACATATCAGGCTATATCCGGAGCAGGTAAGACATTTAAAGACTGGCCGGAGATGATTGAAAATATTATTCCATATATTGGCGGCGAGGAAGAAAAGAGTGAAATGGAGCCGTTACGTGTTCTTGGTACATGTAAAGATGGCGAGATTGTTCTTAAAGAAGATATTGTTATTACTTCGCAGTGTATTCGTGTTCCTGTTCTTAACGGACATACAGCATCTGTTTTTGTTAAATTCAAAAAGAAACCTACAAAAGAACAGCTTATTGAAAAACTTCGCTCGTTTAAAGGTGCGCCTCAGGAATTGAATCTTCCCAGTGCTCCAAAAAACTTTATTCAATATCTTGAAGAAGATAATCGTCCTCAGGTTAAACTTGACGTTGATTATGAAAACGGTATGGGAGTTTCAATCGGCAGATTACGTGAAGATAAAGTATACGATTATAAGTTTGTCGGATTATCTCACAATACTGTTCGTGGAGCAGCGGGCGGTGCTGTTTTGTGTGCTGAATTATTGAAGGCACAGGGCTATATTACCAAGAAAAACTAAAACGTTCGGGGGGATGTTTTAGAATAAGGAAGGTTATCTTATGGAAGATCTTCGTTACCAGGTTGATCTGTTAACAGCAATTAATCAAAAGCTTACAGCTGATGAAAAAATGTATAAGCTTCTATTCGAGGCGTCCAATAATGGCTTCTTATTCATTAATTATGAAACAGGAGCAGCATGGACCCTCGGAACTTGGGAGCGTTTTTTTGATATTCAAATTAATGAGGCGACTGAATTAACTAAGCTTGTTGACTGTTTTTGCGAAAATGAGCAAGGCGAAATCAGACGCCTTCTTTTCATTGAAAAGGAAGGTAAATATTCACAATCATTAGATGTTAAGCTAAAAGATGACAAGACATGGGTCTGTGTAACCGTTAAGGTTAATACGGATGAAAATAATAATATTACAGATAAAATTATTATTGTTGAAGATGTCACAAGACAGAAACTAAGACAAGATGAATTGTCTTATATGGCTTATTATGATATTTTAACAAATCTTTATAATCGTAATTATTTCATTACTAAATTAAAAGAATATATTGATAAAGCTTCAAAAGAAAATGCAATTGTAAGCGTTATGCTTTTGGATATAGATGATTTTCACCATATATCAGATGTCAGAGGTATTGTTATCGGTGATGAAATTATTCAGAATCTTGGCTTATTTATTAATAATCTTACCGAACAGAATTTAATTGCATCGCGTTTTGACGGGGACATATTTTGTATAGCAATATATGATCCATGCGGTCATAGAAGTGTTGATACTGTTTATCGTTCTATCAAAGAGTTTTTGTCTAATCCAATGAAACTGACAGATTTGTCAGATGTATCAATATCTGTTTCTGTCGGCGTTGCTGAATATCCTGAGAGTTCCGATAATGCACTTCAGCTTATTAATTGCGCTGAAATCGTAATGCTTAAAGCAAAAAAATCCGGTAAAGACAATATTAAATTTTTTGATTCTGCTATACTTTATAATTTTCTGAATGATGTAAATATCGAAAATAAATTAAAGAATGCAGTTCATTCTTCAAACTTTTTCATTAATTTTCAACCACAATATTACTCTCAAACAAATAAGTTGAGAGGAGTTGAAGCTTTGGTCAGATGGAAGGATAGTGATGGTAATCTAATTAGTCCTTCAGTTTTTATTCCGCTTGCCGAAAAGAATGGAACGATTGTTTCAATAGGCGATTTTGTTCTTGAAGAGAGTATAAAAACATACATGGATTGGAAGCGCAAGTTTGATATTGACATGATATTGTCTGTCAACATTTCGTCTATTCAATATTCTCGCCCCGACTTTGTTCCTAAGGTGATCTCCATAATAAATAAATATGGTATGAATCCCGAATTGGTTGAACTTGAAATAACAGAATCGGTTTTAATTGATGATTTTGAATCTATAATTGCAAAGATGCTTGAACTGAAAGATTATGGTATCAGAGTTTCTTTGGATGACTTTGGTACCGGTTTTTCCTCTCTTTCTTATTTGAGAGGATTGCCGATTAATACATTAAAGATTGATAAATCTTTTATTGATAATTTAATGAAAGATGAAGCTTCAAGAATAATTGTTGAAACTGTCATTACACTTTCTGATAAATTAGGGTTTGAAACAGTTGCTGAAGGTGTAGAAACAAAAGAACAGTTGGATTATCTTAATTTGGCTCATTGTAATTTAATCCAAGGATTTTTCCTTGGAAAACCTATGGACTCTAAAGGAATCGAAGAACTATTGCTTAGAGTTTGTTAATATACGGAGATATTGATGCTTATAGGACGAAACCAGGAGATTAATCAATTAAATACATATTATGAACGTGATAAAAGCCAGATACTTGTTCTTTATGGTCAGAAATATATTGGCAAAACATCTTTAATAAAGGAGTTTACATCTGACAAGCCGTTTTTCTTTTATTCATGTGAGCCGTTAAGTGAAAAAGAACAAAGTTATAGAATGGGGCAGTTCCTTGCGAGGCTTAATGAGAAAACACTCAAATACCCTCGTTTACAGGATGTGTTTGAAGTATTTGCAAAAGATCGTACTCAAAAGAAAGTTATTGTTTTTGATGAATTTCAAAATATTCTCAGAAGTTTTCCGACCTTTATAGATGATATTATTAATTTTATTCATTTAAATTGGAATAATCAGGAATATTTGTTCGTACTATCATCGTCTTCGGTTGGTTTCGTTGAAAATTCTTTGATATCAAAAATCGGCGAAGCTGCTTTTGAGTTATCAGGTTTTATTAAGCTTAAAGAATTATCATTTTATGATTTAAGAGAGCATTTTTCACTCTATACCAACGAGGAATGTGCTGTATGTTATTCTGTTCTTGGTGGGGTTCCGGGATTATGGAAAATGTTTGATGAACATTTATCTGTAAAGGATAATATCATTAAATGTATTATTTCACCAAACGGTTCGTTGCGAAATACCGCAAAGGAATTGGTTGAAAGTGAACTTAGAGAAACATCTGTTTATAATACTATTTTGACTTCACTTTCAGAAGGAAAAAATAAATTAAATGATTTATTTGATCATACCGGGTTTTCAAGGGCAAAGATTAGTGTCTATATAAAGAATCTAATGGAACTTGAACTGGTAGAAAAAGTTTTTAGCATTGATTCAGATGGTAGAGACAATTCATTAAAGGGTATTTATGATATATCTAATAAGCTAGTTGATTTTTATTATTCGTTCATTTTTCCAAACAGTTCATTTTTGGAAATATATTCACCTGATGAATTTTATTCCTTAATTGTAATTCCGGGTTTAAGAACATATGTTGATAAATATTACAAGCAGATTTGCTGTTCTTATATGGATACATTAAACTCCAGGGGACGTTTGCCGATTGCCGTTGAAAAGTTTGGTAAATGGCTTGGAAAGCAAGGCAATATTGATATTGTTGCTCAGTCTGAAAACGGAGAAACTATTATTGCGTTGTGCGTATATGATAAAGCTATGCTTACATATGAAGATTATGAATGGTTATTATTCTGCGCGAAGAAAGCAATGATTGAAGCTGATTACATATATTTGTTTGCCGGCAACAGATTTGATGAAAAACTTTCCCTTGAAGCAAAAGTACGGAAGAATCTTAAACTATTGCTTCTTGATAGTCTTTGATTTGAGAAAGGTATTTGATTTTGGGTAAAAAATTAATTATAACCGAGAAACCATCTGTAGCTAGAGATTTTGCTAGGGTTCTTGGCGTGAATGGCAGTAAAAATGGCTATATTGAAAATGACGAATATGTCATTTCTTGGTGCTTTGGTCATCTCGTCGAGATGGTTTATCCTGAAGTGTATGACGCAAAGTATAAGTCATGGAGGCTTGAAGATCTACCTTTTCTTCCTAAGACATATAAATATGGAGTTATACAAAAGTCTAAAGACCAGTATGAACTTATACATTCATTTTTGTATAGAGATGATATTGATGTTGTTTACTGGGCCGGCGACTCGGGAAAAGAAGGTCAAACAATTGAAGAAAACATAAGAAATTTCGGTGGCGTCAGAAATGGCATGACCGAACTTCGTGTTTGGATTGATTCGCAGACGGATGAAGAAATACTTAGAGGAATTAAAGAAGCGAAACCTATGTCCGATTACGATAAACTTGGTCGTTCGGGCATTATGCGAACAATAGAAGACTACAGTCTGGGAATTAATTTTTCCAGAGCGTTGTCAGTAAAATACGGAAAACTTATTAATGATGCTGCAGCAACATCATCTTATACCGCAATTGCCATCGGAAGGGTCATGACCTGCGTCTTAGGTATGGTTGTTAATCGTGAACGTGAGATTCGTAATTTTGTTGAAACTCCCTTTTTTAAAGTTGACGGTTCTTTTTCTGATGTATGTTTTAAAGGTGAGTGGAAAAGTGTAGATGGTTCTAAATATTTTAATTCTCCCTTGCTTTACAAGGAAAATGGTTTTAAGTCTCGTGAAGATGCTGAAAACTTAATTTCTTTTCTTAATAATAAAGCAGCTTTTGTTCAAGAAGTTGACAGCTTTGTCAGTAAAAAGAAAGCTCCGTTATTGTTTAATCTTGCCGAATTACAGTCTGAATGTTCTAAAATTTTCAAAATAAGCCCAGCTGATACACTGGCGGTTATTCAGGAATTATATGAAAAAAAGCTTACAACTTATCCGCGTACTGATGCCAGAGTTCTTACAACCGCAATTGCAAAAGAAATTTATAAGAATATAAAAGGATTGCAATATTATCCCCCTTTATCTGAATTTGTAAAAACTATTCTTGAAAAAAAGACATATCAGGGAATAGAAAAATCTTCATATACAGATGATTCTAAAGTAACCGATCACTATGCTATTATTCCTACCGGACAAACTTCTGCTGTTGGTTCACTTTCTCCGATTCAAAAATCAATTTATGAACTAATATGTAAAAGATTTCTTTCGATTTTTTATCCACCGGCAGAGTATAAGAATGTAAAACTTCAAATACGAATTGAAAATGAAAAGTTTTTTTCGTCTGTTAAAGTATTAGAAAAACCCGGATATCTTGAAGTGGCCGGTATCCACAATTCAAAAGAAAGTGATGAAGATGAGGATGACACAATATCTAAAGATGATTTTATTCATTTTTGTGAAACAGTTCATAAAGGTGATGAAATTACAGTAAATGGTTTTGCTATAAAAGAAGGCAAAACTTCACCTCCTAAAAGATATACTTCCGGTAATCTTATTCTCGCAATGGAAAATGCAGGAAATCTTATTGAGGACGAAGAACTTAGAGAACAAATAAAGAAGTCAGGAATAGGAACGAGTGCTACAAGAGGTGAAATACTTGAAAAACTTGTTCGTATTAAGTACCTTAACCAGAATAATAAAACACAGGTTATTTCACCCGAAAAACTTGGCGAAATGATTTATGAAGTAGTTGCACTATCAGTTCCTAATTTGTTGAATCCGGAAATGACAGCCAATTGGGAGATGGGACTGGAAGGTATTATTAACGGTACGGTTGACGATGGAGAATATAGAAAGAAATTAGAAGAGTATATTCGCCGGGAAACCGATAAAATGATAAATTTTGATCTCACAAATCAGATTGCTTCAAATATTAATCAGTTTACCGGCAAAGATTCAAGAGGAATTGCATCAAGAAAACCGCTCGGTCTTGTTTGTCCTTTATGTAAAGGTGAACTTACAACTACTTCTTTTGGTTATGGTTGTACAAATTATTTTAATGAAGATATTAAGTGTAAGTTTAATGTTGGGAAAATTGCCGGTTTAGATTTAAAAGAAGAGGATTTCAAAGAACTGATAACTAATGGCAAGACTCGTGTAATAGATGGATTTGTCGGGAAAAACAAACGTAATTTCAGTGCTGCTTTAGCGTTGAAAAATGATGATAATAATATTCCTACGCTTTTGTTTGATTTTTCGGACGTAAAGAATGAGATATTCCCTAATTTGCTGTGTCCTGTATGCAATGCTCCGCTTGAAAGAACTAATTATGGAATATCCTGTTCAAATAGAAAAAATGACGGGAAATGTTATTTTGTAATAGGAGAGATTGCAGGCAAGAAACTTTCGGACGATGAATTGATTTCTTTGATAAATCAAAAGAAAACTGATATTATCAAGGGATTTAAATCCAAAAATAATACTTCATTTAATGCGCGTCTTCTTCTTAGTGAAAATGAAGAAAATAAGCTTTCTGTTTCTTTTGATTTTACAGATGTCGAGCCCGATTATATTGAAGGTGTTGTTTGCCCTGATTGCGGTAATAAAATCATAAAGAAGACTGTGGGATTTAGTTGTTCCGGATATAATGCAGATAATCCGCAGAGTTGTCATTTTTTTGTGGGTAAGTTAGCCGGTAAGTCATTATCACAAGCAAATTTGGTTGAACTTTTAAACGAAGGTAAAACAAAGACTATCAGAGGTTTTAAAAGTAAAACCGGAAAAAGATTTGATGCATGCCTTGTTTTGTCAAAGAATGAAATTGGAAAAGCTGTTATTGGATTTGATTTTGAAAATGTTGAGGCAAAAGTTATTAAAGATGTTAAATGTCCTGTATGCAATAGCGATATAGTTAAAACTTCATTTGGCTATGGTTGTAGCAATTACAATAAAGAAAGTCCTGAATCCGGTTGTCGTTTTATGTTAGGTACTGTTTCGGGTCTTAAACTTTCGGAAAATATTGTCAAAGAATTACTTACCAATAAAGTCACTTCTAAACTATCCGGTTTTAAATCAAAGTCCGGTAAACCTTTTGAAGCAAGACTTGCTCTCAATGAGAATGAGAATGGTATTGTGACAGGATGCAAGTTTATTTTTGACTCTGAGGATGAACTTATTCCCGATCTTAAATGTCCAAAATGTCAAAGTTCAATAATTAAAGGTTATAACGGTTATCGCTGTGCATCTTATTCAAAAGATGATAACGGTTGTGGATTTTTTGTCGGTAAGATAGCAGGTAAGCTTATTTCTGTTGATGAATTAAGACAATTGATTGATAATAAAGTTACCAATGTTATTACCGGTTTCACGAGCAAAAAGGGCACTAATTTTGATGCCAAACTAAAATTTGATGAAACATATAACATTGTTTTTGATTTTGATTACCCCGGTAATCAAAACTAATTCTGATTAATAATATGAGGACATGAATTATGGCAGATATAAAAATACTTGATTTATTTAATACAAATGAAACTATTGCTAAAGAACTTTTGCTTTCGTACGAATATCCATGGGAAGTATTGCCTCTTATAAAAGATTTTATTCTTAAATGCGGAAATAATTTGTCTTTGGATGAATATGAGAAGAAAGATGAATGTATCTGGGTTCATAAGAGTGCGAAATTGTATCCTAACTGCTATATTGCTGGTCCGTGTATTATTGGAGCCAATACGGAGGTCCGTCCCGGTGCTTTTATCAGAGGCAATGCTTTGGTAGGCGAGAATTGTGTGGTTGGTAATTCGACTGAACTTAAAAATGTTATTTTGTTTAATAATGTTCAGGTCCCTCATTATAATTATGTTGGAGATTCTATTTTGGGATATAAAGCTCATATGGGTGCCGGTTCAATTACGTCTAATGTAAAGAGTGATAAAGCATTGGTTGTTGTTCACAATGAAGGTATGAATATTCCGACCGGATTAAAGAAGTTTGGCGCAATGCTTGGCGATAATGTTGAAGTCGGATGCAACAGTGTTTTGAATCCCGGAACAATTATCGGAAAATCAAGCAACGTTTATCCTACATCATGCGTAAGAGGAGTTGTTCCCGCTTTATCTATTCATAAAAATGATGGGACTGTGATCAAAAAAAATTAACGAATTGACGGTTAATTACACTTTACTAATATAAAAAAGTACTGGATTTTTGAATATAATTATGTAACAATAGTGGTTGCGGTTATAATCACTTGAAAGGAGAAAATATATTCATGATTTATTCTAAAGAAGTAGAAGAAATGTGCCCCGTTAAACAGGGTGTAAACCATGGTTGTGCCCCTATTCCCGAAGAAGCAAAATGGGTTAAGGCTAAAGATGTTACAGACATCTCCGGTTATACACATGGTATTGGCTGGTGTGCTCCTCAGCAGGGTGCCTGCAAGCTTTCTTTAAATGTTAAGGAGGGCATTATTCAGGAGGCTCTTGTTGAAACAATCGGTTGTTCAGGTATGACTCATTCTGCAGCTATGGCGGCTGAAATTTTACCTGGTCGTACTGTTCTTGAAGCATTAAACACAGACCTTGTTTGTGATGCTATCAATACAGCTATGAGAGAATTGTTCCTTCAGATCGTTTATGGACGTACACAGTCAGCATTTTCAGAAGATGGTCTTGCTATCGGTGCAGGTCTTGAGGATCTTGGTAAGGGAACCCGTTCAATGGTTGGTACTACATATGGAACACTTAAGAAGGGTCCCAGATATCTCGAACTTACAGACGGTTACATTACAGGTATCGCTCTTGATGAAGACGATGAGATTATCGGTTACAAGTATGTAAACTTTGGTAAGATGATGGACTTCATCAAAAAGGGTGATGATGCTAACACAGCTATCGTTAAGGCTTCTGGCCAGTATGGTCGTGTACAGGATGCTGTAAGAGTAATTGATCCCAGAACAGATAAAGAAGTTAAGTAAGGAGGAGATTAAAGATGGCATTATTTGAATCATATGAAAGAAGAGAGCCCCAGATTCTTGCAGTACTTAAGCAGTACGGTATCTCTTCAATTGAAGAATGTAAAGAAATTACAGATGCTGCCGGTATTGATGTTTATCATCTTATCGAAGGCATTCAGCCCATCTGTTTTGAAAATGCTAAGTGGGCATATACAGTAGGTGCAGCAATTGCTATTAAGAAGAATTGCCGTAAGGCTGCTGATGCTGCAGCTGCAATCGGAGAAGGTCTTCAGGCTTTCTGTATTCCTGGTTCTGTAGCAGATACACGTAAGGTTGGTCTTGGCCATGGTAACCTTGGTAAGATGTTACTTGAAGAGAATACCGAATGTTTTGCATTCCTTGCCGGACATGAATCTTTTGCTGCTGCTGAAGGCGCAATCGGTATTGCAGAAAAGGCTAATAAAGTACGTCAGAAACCCCTTAGAGTAATTCTTAACGGTTTAGGAAAAGACGCAGCACAGATTATTTCACGTATTAACGGTTTCACTTTCATCGAAACAGAATTTGATCCTTATACAAACACTGTTAAGGAAGTTTACAGAAAGTGCTATTCAAAAGATGCTAACAGCCCTCGTGCTAAGGTTAACTGTTATGGTGGTAATGATGTATCTGAAGGTGTTGCAATTATGGGGAAGGAAAATGTTGATGTTTCTATAACAGGTAATTCAACTAACCCTACAAGATTCCAGCATCCCGTTGCAGGTACTTATAAGAAGGAAAGACTTGAAGCTGGTAAGAAGTATTTCTCAGTTGCTTCAGGCGGTGGTACAGGTCGTACACTTCATCCCGATAACATGGCTGCAGGTCCTGCTTCCTATGGTATGACAGATACAATGGGACGTATGCACTCTGATGCTCAGTTTGCTGGTTCTTCATCAGTTCCCGCTCACGTTGAAATGATGGGTCTTATCGGTGCAGGTAACAACCCTATGGTTGGTATGACAGTATCAACTGCAGTTTCTATCGAGGAAGCTGCTAAGGCAGGAAAATTCTAATATATTAGTTAATAAAACCGGTCATCAGTTATGATGGCCGGTTTTTTGTAAAAAAATAAAAGCTCTTGTTCAAGAGCCTTTATTTAAGTTAATTATTGTTCATTAAATTTAATTGTATCATCCTGCGGATATTCACCATGAAGAAGTGTAATAATATATTGAACTCGTTTGTTTGCTCTTTTATAGCATTCCATCGATACTTCAACGGTATTTTCATTATAGGAAGTATCCGAATAAGCATCTTTTAAGTAATCATTAGCCTGTGTCATATAATCAGACGCCTGATCTGCCAATGTATCAATATATTGAAATGTTTTAGGTACATTTTCGGTTGGAGCGGTAAGGCTTGCCATCTCTGAGTAAGATTTTTGAAGCTTATCAAAACTTTTGGATAATTCATTTACAGAACCTTGAGCTTCTGCATCTATTGAATTGATCTCTTTATCTATCGTTTCTAATTCATTAAAAAATTTCTCCATTGATGCAGTATATTCATTTATTTCTTTTTCGTTTGTTATTTTCTTTTCACAACCGGTAAAAAGTGAAAATACAAATGTCATCACCAGTATAACAACTAACTTTTTTTTCATATGTCCTCCGATATGTAAGTTATTTATAATAGCTGATAAACTCACTTTATTAAGATATCACACTGATTATTTAAAATCAAATCATTATAACTTCTTTTGTATATATACTTGCTCTATTATGCTTTAGTGTGTTAAAATTTTACATTAGGAATGTTAGTATTTGTGAGGTCAATTTATGAACGGTGCAGATGCAATAGTTAAAGCTCTTGTTGAAGAAAATGTTAAATATGTTTTTGGTTATCCGGGTGTGGCGATTTGCCCTTTTTATAATTCAATATTAGATTCAAATATAAAAACCGTACTTGTTAGAACGGAGCAAAGTGCAGCGCATATGGCTTCGGGTTTGGCAAGAACTACAGGTGAAGTTGGAGTTTGTGCTGTTACATCAGGTCCCGGAGCAACTAATTTAATCACAGGAATTGCAACTGCGTTTGCAGATTCAATTCCGCTTGTATGTATTACCGGGCAGGTAAATTCTTCATTGCTTGGTAGTGATGTTTTTCAGGAAGCTGACATAACCGGAGCTGTAGAGTCGTTTGTTAAGTACAGTTATCTTGTTAAGAATGTTAATGATATTCCTAGAATAATTAAAGAAGCTTTTTATATTGCTTCATCCGGAAGAAAAGGGCCTGTATTAATTGATATACCAATTGATATTCAGAATGCTCAGATTAAATCATATAAATATCCCGAAGATATTTCAATGCGCACATATAAACCTACCGTTAAGGGGAATATGATGCAAATTCGTAAAATGATTAACGCGTTAGAAAAATCAAAGAAGCCTTTGATTTGTGTGGGTGGTGGCATTACCCTGTCGGGAGCAAAAGACGAACTTATAAAGTTTATTGAAAAAAATAATATACCTGTTGTATCTACTATGATGGGCATCGGCGTAATGCCGACAAAGCACCCTTTATATTATGGAATGGTTGGTAATAACGGTAAGCCTTATGCTAATAAAGCTATGATTGAATGTGACACTTTAATTATGGCAGGAGCACGTGTTGCGGACAGAGCGGTAAATCAACCTGATTTTTTGACTGATAATAAAGTCCTTATTCACATGGATGTTGATCCGGCCGAAATCGGTAAAAACTGTGGACCAACAATTCCGCTTGTTGGCGATGCAAAGTCTGTTTTTGAAGACTTGAATAAAGAAGATTTTGCAGTTAATTCTAATGCTTGGATAACTACCTTAGATGAGTTTCGTGAAACACTTGTAACTAAAAGAGTTATAAATCCTTCGTATACCGATCCTGAACAGTTTATTAAAAGATTATCTGGCGAGATGCAGGATGATGGAATTTATGTCGCAGATGTTGGTCAAAATCAGATTTGGAGTTGCGCTTATCACGAAGTTAAAAGAGGTAATTTTTTGACAAGCGGAGGCATGGGAACTATGGGATATTCAATTCCTGCTGCACTTGGAGCAAAACTTGCTAATCCACATAGACAGGTAATTGCGGTGTGCGGTGATGGTTCTTTTCAAATGTCTATGTGTGAGCTTGCTACAATTAAGCAGGAAAATGCAAATGTTAAAATTATTGTTATGAAAAATAATTTCCTTGGTATGGTTCGTGAATATCAACATTTTACTTACAAAGATAATTATTCTGTTGTTAAGCTTACCGGTCTGCCAAAGCTAAATAAACTGGCTGATGCTTACGATATGGACTATTGTCTGATTTCCGATAATTCTGATTTTGATAAGATATCAGGATTTATTAATTCGGAATCGTCCGGAATTATGGAAGTATTGATTGATCCTATGGATATTGTAAAAGCATAATAAGTGAAAGATTTTGAGTGAAAAATATGAAAAAAATATATTCGGTAATGGTTGAAAACAGATCTGGAGTATTAAGCAAAGTTTCCGGATTGTTTGCCAGAAGGTGCTTTAATATTGATTCGCTTGTTGTTGGTGAAACTTTTGATCCGGAAGTATCAAATATGACTATTGTAAGCTCCGGTGATGAAAGAACACTTGAACAGATTGAAAAACAACTTAATAAAAAACTTGATGTTATTAAAGTCAAAACGTTTAAGGAAGAAAATTCTGTTACACGCGAACTTATGCTTGTAAAAGTTAAAGTTAACAAATCAAACCGAAAAGATTTACTTGAAGTTTGCGAAATATGTAAAGCAGAAATCGTAGATATGAGTAAGAATCATTTTATGCTTCAGATTTGTGATACTCCCGATAAGATCAAGGCTTTTAGAAATATGTTAAGTGGAATCAGTGTAGTTGATGTTGCAAGAACAGGCACTTTAGCACTTCCCAAATGTAACGATTTAGAGAATTAAAGCGATTTTTGTTGACTTTTGAAAACTGATTGGTTAGTATAGTTAATAATTCATGTGAATGGAGTATGAAATGAACATTCGAGTTATTCAATTACTTGTAGATAATACATCCGGTGTTTTAAGCAGAATATCAGGATTATTCTCCAGAAGAGGATATAATATCGAAAGCATTACAGCCGGAGTTACTGCTGATCCCAGATTTACCAGAATCACAATTGTTACGAGCGGAGATGATGATATTCTTGATCAAATTGAAAAACAGGTTTCGAAACTTATTGATGTAAGAGATTTGAAGGTTTTAAAACATGGCGAAAGCGTTTACAGAGAGCTTGCATTGATAAAGGTTAGATGTACTGCAGAAAACAGACAAGGGGTTATTTCAATCGCAGATATTTTCAGGGCAAATATCATTGATGTCGGAAAAGAAAGTCTTATTATTGAACTGACAGGTGATCAGGATAAGATTAACGCATTTATAGGTTTGCTTGAAGGCTATGAGATACTTGAACTTGCAAGAACCGGTATTGCCGGCCTTTGTCGTGGTATTGAAAATGTTACATATTTAGATTAAAAATCATTTTTATAAAGGAGATATTAAAATGGCAAAGATATTTTACCAGCAGGATTGTAACTTATCATTATTGGAAGGTAAGACAATCGCAATTATCGGCTATGGCTCACAGGGTCATGCACATGCATTGAATTTAAAAGATTCCGGATGTCATGTTATTATTGGTCTTTACAAAGGATCAAAATCATGGGATAAAGCTGTTGCACAGGGATTTGAAGTACATACTGCAGCTGAAGCAGCTAAAAAAGCTGACATTATCATGATTCTTATTAATGATGAAAAACAGGCTGATCTTTACAAGAATGATATCGAGCCTAACCTTGAAGCAGGTAATATGCTTATGTTTGCTCATGGATTTAATATTCATTTTGGATGTATCAATCCTCCTGCAAATGTTGACGTTACAATGATTGCTCCTAAGGGACCCGGTCATACAGTACGTTCTGAATATCAGGCCGGCAAAGGTGTTCCTTGTCTTATTGCTGTACATCAGGATGCTACAGGTAAGGCTCAGGATATGGCACTTGCATATGCACTTGGAATTGGCGGAGCAAGAGCAGGCGTTTTAGAGACTACATTCAGAACTGAGACTGAAACTGACCTTTTTGGTGAACAGGCAGTTCTTTGTGGTGGTGTTTGTGCTCTTATGCAGGCAGGTTTTGAAACACTTGTTGAAGCAGGTTATGATCCCAGAAATGCTTATTTTGAATGTATTCACGAAATGAAGCTTATTGTTGATCTTATATATCAGTCAGGTTTCGCCGGAATGAGATATTCAATCTCAAATACTGCTGAATATGGTGATTATATTACCGGACCTAAGATTATTACCGATGAGACAAAGAAAACTATGAAAAAAATTCTTTCTGATATTCAGGATGGTTCATTCGCAAAAGAATTCCTTCTTGATATGTCATCAGCAGGTAAGCAGGTTCATTTTAAGGCAATGAGAAAACTTGCATCTGAGCATCCTTCAGAGAAGGTTGGCGAAGAAGTAAGAAAGCTTTACAGCTGGAATAATGAAGAAGACAAATTGATTAATAACTAATTTGCAAATGGAAGGTATATAGGGGGCCATTTTAGGCTCCCTATTATTTTGGATATATGATATACAACAATGTATTAGAGGCTGTCGGTCATACACCAATTATAAAATTAAGCAATAAAATGGTTCCTGAAAATGCTGCTGATGTTCTCGTAAAGTATGAAGGTCTTAACGTTGGTGGTTCCATTAAAACCAGAACTGCATATAATATGATTGCAAAAGCAATTGCTGACGGAATAATTGATGATGAGACAATTATTGTTGAACCTACCAGCGGTAATCAAGGTATTGGTCTTGCTTTGATTGGAGCTGTTATGGGCATCAGAACAATTATAATTATGCCTGATTCAGTGAGTTCCGAAAGAAGATTACTTGTAAAACACTACGGTGCGGAAGTTATTCTTATAAAGGATGAAGGAAATATCGGGGATTGTATTGATAAATGTCTTCAGACTGCAATTAAGATGGCTTCTGAAAATCCTCATGTTTATGTTCCGCAACAATTTACAAATATAAATAATCCTTTAGCTCATAAACATCATACTGGACTTGAAATTCTTGAACAGATTGCCGGACCGATTGATGGTTTTTGCTCAGGTATTGGAACCGGAGGCACTATAAGTGGAATAGGAGAGACATTAAAGGCTCAGAACCCCAATATTGAGATATGGGCTGTTGAACCTGAAAATGCTGCAATTCTTGCAGGTGGAAATATAGGTACTCATTTGCAAATGGGTATAGGCGATGGTATTATTCCCGATAATCTGAATACATCAATATATGATGATATTTACATTGTTTCCGACGATGAGGCAATTAAAACTGCAAAAGATCTTGCGAGAAAAGAAGGTCTTATGTGTGGAATTTCAAGCGGAACAAATGTTGCTGCGGCAATTAAACTTGCAATAAAGTTAGGAAAGGGAAAAACTGTCGTTACAATTCTTCCCGATACTGCGGAAAGATATTTTTCTACACCTTTATTTATGAATGATTAAGTTTTGGAGGTTTATTTTATGGGAATGACTATGACACAAAAGATTCTCGCAGCACATGCGGGACTTAAAAATGTTGTTGCCGGACAGCTTATTGAAGCTGATTTGGATCTGGTTTTGGGTAATGATATTACCAGTCCGGTTGCAATTAAAGAAATGGCAAAGATGAATCTGGATTCTGTTTTTGATAAAGATAAGATTGCGCTTGTTCCGGATCATTTTGTCCCAAATAAAGATATTAAATCTGCCGAACACTGTAAATGCGTTAGAGAATTTGCTTTAAAAAACAATATTACTAATTATTTTGAGGTTGGACAGATGGGTATTGAACATGCTCTTTTGCCCGAGCAAGGACTCACTGTTGCCGGAGATGTTATTATCGGTGCCGATTCTCATACCTGTACGTATGGAGCTCTTGGAGCGTTTTCAACAGGTGTCGGGAGTACTGATATGGCTGCCGGTATGGCAACAGGAAAAGCATGGTTCAAGGTTCCTTCTGCAATAAAGTTTAATATTGTTGGGAAACCGTCAAAATGGGTATCAGGTAAGGATGTTATTCTTCATATCATCGGTATGATTGGCGTTGATGGTGCTCTGTATAAGTCTATGGAATTCGTAGGTGAAGGAATTAAAAATCTTTCGATGGATGATAGATTTACTATTGCAAATATGGCTATTGAAGCAGGTGCAAAGAACGGTATATTCCCTGTTGATGAAAAAACAGTTCAATATTTGAATGAACATACTAAACGCGATTATGTTGTCTATGAAGCTGATGAAGATGCGGAGTATGATGAAGAATATACGATTGACCTTTCAATGCTGAAACCGACGGTAGCATTTCCTCATCTTCCCGAAAAT
This sequence comes from Lachnospiraceae bacterium, assembly GCA_045627845.1. GTDB lineage: Bacteria > Bacillota > Clostridia > Lachnospirales > Lachnospiraceae > UBA1258. The sequence continues at coordinate 140,176 of JAZQOL010000002.1, forward strand.
ACAAAAACAGTCGATGAAATTGTCGATGAAATTAAAATCGATCAGGTTGTTATTGGCTCCTGTACAAATGGTCGTATTGATGATTTGAGAATTGCTGCAGAAGTATTGAAAAATAAAAAAGTAAAAAAAGGAATGAGACTAATAGTCATTCCTGCTACTCAATCTATATATTTACAAGCAATGGAAGAAGGATTATTAAGGATTTTTATTGAGGCCGGTGGAATAGTCAGCACACCCACATGTGGGCCTTGTCTTGGTGGTTATATGGGTGTTCTTGCAGAGGGTGAGAGATGTGTTTCTACTACAAACAGAAATTTTGTAGGAAGAATGGGACATATTACAAGTGAGATTTATCTTGCAAGTCCTGCTGTTGCAGCTATGAGTGCCATAAATGGATATATTTCAGCTCCGGAGGTGTGAATATGAAAGCTAAAGGTAAAGTATTTAAATATGGTGATAATGTTGATACTGATGTAATAATTCCTGCAAGGTATCTGAATTCTTCCGATCCCAAAGAACTTGCTACTCATTGTATGGAAGATATTGATAAAGAATTTGTTTCGAAAGTGAAGCCGGGTGACATTATTGTTGCTACAAAAAATTTTGGATGTGGTTCATCAAGAGAACATGCGCCAATAGCTATAAAGGCAAGCGGTGTAAGTTTGGTAATTGCTGAGACATTTGCACGTATTTTTTATCGAAATGCAATTAATATAGGTCTTCCCATTATGGAATGCAAAGAAGCAAGTGCAGCTATTAATAATAACGACGAACTTGAAGTTAACTTTGATACCGGAGAGATATATGACATTACAACGGGTGAAACCTTCAAAGGACAGGCTTTTCCGGAGTTTATGCAAAATATTATTAATGCAGAAGGATTATTAAACTATATAAAAAATAGAGATTAATTTTTATACATCTGATATACTTATTCGTATATCAGATGTTTTTTTCTTAAATTTTGTGATTGGTGATTTTATGAAAATTATATTTATCAGACATGGTGATCCGGACTACAAAAATGATTCTCTTACTGTCAAAGGCAAACGCGAGGCTTTGCTTTTGAGTAACAGGGTAATGCATTGGAAAGAATCAATTACTCATATATATTGTTCACCTTTGGGGCGTGCAAAAGAAACTTGTCGATATTCTCTTGAAAAGCTGAATATGGAAGCAACCGAACTGGACTGGTTAAAAGAATTTTATTATCCTACTACACATTCTGAACAAAATAATGAAATTCATGTTCCATGGGATTTTTATCCGGAATCGTGGACTGTTCATGATGAACTTTATGATAAGGATAGGTGGACTGATTCGGTTCTTTTGTCAGAAAACCCGATTAAAGTCGAATCTGATTATGTTTTTGAAAAATTTGATAATTTATTAAGTCAATATGGTTATATAAGAAAAGATAACTATTATATTCATAACGATACTAAAGATGATATAACGCTGGTGTTTTATTGTCATTTGGGAGTCTCATTATTAATAATGGGCCATCTTCTTGGCATATCTCCATTTGTGCTTTGGCATTCTGTTTATGTTGCTCCGACTTCAGTTTCTGTAATTGGATGTGAGGAACGAGCTAAAGGGAAAGCATCATTTAGAATACAATATTTAGGAGATACAAGCCATTTGACTAATTTTAATGAACCGGCTTCTAAATCGGGCTATTTCACGGACTGTTTTCAGGATTGTTATGAAAAAGAGTGATTTTGTATTAACTGTTATTATAATTATTTTCTTTGTATTATTGCCTATTATTTCATTTATCTTTTTGGAAAATAATGATGCCGATTGTGTCATCATTAAAGTTGACGGGAATATTGTAGGTACATATTCATTGTCAAGCGATAATGAATATGTAATCAATAACGAATATGGATATAATCTTATTTGTGTAAAAGACAAAGAAGTTTATATTAAAACATCAGATTGTGCAAATAATGATTGTGTTAAAACTGGGTCAATTAAGAATTCTGTCAAATCAATCGTATGTCTTCCGCATCATCTGGAAGTAATAATTGATTCTGAGGCGATAATTGACACTGTGGCTTATTAATATGAATGATGTTGTAAAAAAAACTGTAAATTCGGGATTACTTCTTGCTTTGGCTTTGATTTTTTCTTATGTTGAATATTTAATTCCGATACCGATTCCTGTTCCCGGGATAAAACTTGGCTTAGCAAATTCTGTTTTGCTATATTTAATATTTTGCAATCGTATTTCGGAGGCTTTTCTGATTGGCGTTTCCAGAGTATTATTATCCTTTTTATTGTTTGGGAATCTTTATTCTTTATTATTTTCATTATCCGGTTTTTTACTTGCTTTTTTGGCCATGATTCTTGTAAACCGGTTTACTTCATGTTCTTTATTTGGCGTTAGTATTGCGGGAGCCGTATTTCATAACATTGGGCAAATATTGTCTGGTATTTTATTTATTCATACCGTTACGTTATATTATTATATTCCGATATTAACTATAGCAGGTCTGTTAACGGGTTATTTTATTGCATATATTGTCAGACTTGTTGTTGAAAGGATAGATATTATATGATTGGTTTTGTAAAAGGAACTTTAGAAGAATCTCGTGTTGGAAAAGTTGTCGTGGACGTTAATGGCTTTGGAATTAATGTAATTGTATCTGAAGCGGCAAGAGAAAGTCTTCCTTCCGTTGGCAATGGTATAAAATTATATACATATACAAGTGTTAGAGAAGACGGTATAAGCTTATACGGTTTTGTGTCTCGCGATGAGCTTGATTTATTTAATCTTCTCATTGGAGTTTCTGGAGTGGGTCCTAAAGGAGCTCAGGCTTTGCTTGGTGCTTATACTGTTTCAATGATTAAATATTATATTGTCAGTGAAGATGTTAAAAGTTTATCTGCAGCACCTACAATAGGCAAGAAAACAGCAGAGAGAATTATAGTAGATTTAAAAGATAAAGTTAATAAAGAAGATACAATAAATATGATTTCAGATATTTCTGTATCAGACAAAAACATTAATGAAAATATGCTTGATGCAATTGAAGCACTTGTTGCTTTGGGATATGACAGAAAACAATCAAAAGAAGCAGTGTCAAAAATCGAAAATGTCAATACAATGGATACAAATGATATCCTTAAAGATGCACTTAAATTTTTGTTTTAAAGGGGACATTTAATTTTGCAAAGAATGATTGAAACTAATCTTACAAATGAAGACATTAAAATTGAGGGTTCTTTGCGTCCTCAATATTTAAATGAGTACATAGGTCAAAACAAAGTTAAAGATATATTGAAAGTTTATATTGATGCGGCCAAGGCACGAAAAGAATCACTTGATCACGTTCTTTTGTATGGCCCTCCCGGACTTGGAAAAACTACTTTGGCTCAAATTATTGCAAATGAAATGAATGTTAATATTAAAATAACAAGTGGTCCTGCTATTGAAAAACCGGGAGATATGGCTGCTATTTTAAGCGGTTTAAAAGAAGGGGATGTGCTTTTTATTGATGAAATTCATCGTTTGAACAAACAAATAGAAGAAGTACTTTATCCTGCTATGGAAGATTTTTCACTTGATATTATTATAGGTAAAGGTCCTTCTTCCAAATCGATTAGACTTGATTTGCCGAAATTTACACTTGTAGGTGCAACAACAAGAGCAGGACTTTTATCTGCTCCTTTAAGAGATCGTTTTGGTGTTGTTGAAAAGCTTGAATTTTACAGCATAGAAGATTTGACTACAATTATCAGACATTCGGCTAAAATATTAAATGTTAAAATTGATATTGATGGAGCTACGGAACTTGCAAGGAGAAGCCGAGGTACTCCAAGACTTGCTAATCGTATTTTGAAAAGAGTTCGTGATTTCGCTGAGGTTCGATTTGACGGAACAATAACGGGCGAAGTAGCAAGAACTGCGTTGGATTTAATGGATGTTGACAAGATGGGCCTAGATCATGTTGACCGTAATATTTTAACAACAATGATTGAATTATATAAAGGTGGTCCTGTAGGACTGGACACATTGGCTGCTACAATAGGAGAAGATTCCGGCACAATAGAAGAGGTATACGAACCTTATCTTATCAAAAATGGTTTCTTGACAAGAACACCTCGAGGACGTGCTGTTACTGAGCTTGCCTATAGTCATTTGGGTATTGAAATCATTTCATGAGACTATTATAATTATGTTTATCACATATATATGATTGGGGAATCTATATGGCGTCCAAGACAGATACCGAAGTTATAATAGGCGGTAAAGTTTTCAGATTAAGCGGTTATGAAAGTGAAGAGTACTTACAAAAAGTTGCTGCTTATATTAATACCAAACTTACTGAGTACAATCGTATAGAAGGTTTTCGTCGTTCGCCTGTTGATACTCAGAATGTTCTTTTGCAACTGAATATTGCAGATGATTTCTTCAAAGCAAAAAAGCAAATATCTTTATTGGAAGAAGAAATTAGTGCAAAAGAAAAGGAATTATATGATTTGAAGCATGAACTTATTGCTTCTCAGATTAAATTAGATAATTCTGAGAAAAATATGAAGTCTCTTAAGAAAGAACTTGATGATTCGTCAAAGAAGCTTATCAGACTTGAAACAGAACTTAAGATGAATTAAAAAGGCTGCGAGTCAGCCTTTTTTCTTTGTAAAATGAGGTTTTTATGGAATTATTATCTCCCGCGGGAAGTTTTAAAGGCTTTATAGGTGCTGTTAATGCCGGCTGTAATGCTGTCTATTTGGGTGGAAATAAATATGGTGCAAGAGCTTATGCCGAGAACTTTACCGATGAAGAAATTATTAAAGCAATAAGAATAGCTCATGTATTTGACGTTAAAGTATATCTTACCGTTAATACTTTGATTAAAGAACGTGAATTCGATGATGTGATCGAGTATATAACTCCTTTTTATGAAGCCGGACTCGATGCTTGTATTGTGCAGGATATCGGCTTAATCTCTATGTTTAACACACTATTCCCCAATATGGAATGCCATATAAGCACACAAGCCTATTCAACAGGATTGGAATCCGTTAAATTTTATAAATCTTTGGGAGCCTCCAGGGTAGTTCTTGCAAGAGAACTTTCTTTAGAAGAGATTAAACAAATAAAAAAATCGGAAGACATTGAAATAGAAACTTTTATTCATGGAGCAATGTGTTATTCGTATTCCGGTCAGTGTCTGTTTTCTTCATGCCTTGGTGGAAGAAGCGGAAACAGAGGCAGGTGTGCCGGCCCTTGTAGGCAGGAGTATTCTTATATATCTTCAGACGGCAAAGAAAAATCATCTTATTTTCTTTCAATGAAAGATCAATGTACATTGGAAATACTACCTTTATTGATCGAGGCCGGTATTGATTCGCTAAAGATTGAAGGCCGCATGAAAAAGCCTGAATATACTGCATTTGTAACATCAATATACCGAAAATATATTGATTTATATTATAAGAATCCATCAGCCTATCGTGTTGATTCAAACGATTTATATGCGCTTAAGAATATGTATTTACGAAGTGAAATAAATGATGGTTATTACTTAAAACAGAATGGAAGAGAAATGCTTACGCTTAGTCGTCCATCTTATAATGGTAATAGTGAATCTTTAATGCAATATACATATGAAAATTACATTGATTCTTTTCCAAAGAAAAAAATAAAATGTTATTTTAGCGCAATACAGAATAACAATTTTTCTGTTACATATTATGACGATAATCATTTTGCATCGTATGAAGGAAATGTTGTCGATAAAGCATCAAACAGACCAATCTGTGCAGAAGATATAAAAAAGCAACTATCCAAATTGGGTGATACTTGTTTTGAAATAGATGAGATTGGCGGAGAAGTATCTGATGGTATTTTTGTCCAGATAAAAGAATTAAATGAAGCAAGAAGAAATGCTGTAGAGTCGTTATATGATACATTTAATAAAAAAAGAACAGATAAAATGTTGAAATCTGATACTATCATTTTAAATAGTGCTGACTCAATTAATTATCCTATTGTTTATATTCATACATATGATCAATATACATCTGTTAAAGAATGCAACTTAGACCGGTATTTAATTGCAATTCCATATGAACTGATTATTAAATACAATATTCCTTCCGAAAATATTTTGATTGTTTTACCTGATGTAGTCCGTAGCAAAGATTATAAATCATTGATTGAATTTATAAAAAAACAGGTTAATTTTTGTTATGGGTTTTATATACGTAATTATGATTCATTAAATATTTTGATACGTTTAGAAATTTCAAAACCTATTATTTCCGGACCGGAGCTTTATTGTTTTAATAATTTTTCAAAAGATAGACTAATGCATTATTGCAATTGCAATGTAGCTCCTTATGAATTATCCAAGCATGAGCTTAAAGAACTTAATTTAAAAAATACATATATTCAGGTATATGGCAAAATTCCTCTTGTTCATTCGGCAAATTGCGTTGTAAAAACAATGGAACATTGTAAGGCTCGAAATAACGAAGATTTTGTTTATATAAAAGATAAAATGAATGCTAAATTTCCTGTGTACCGAAATTGTTTAATGTGTTCAAATATTATTTATAATTGTGTTCCTGTTGTTTTGTGGGATGAGTTTAAGAAATTAGATATTGATCAAAATCATTTTATTGTTTGTTTTACAGATGAAACATCAGTTGAAACAAAGAATATAATTGAATGCATTTTTAATAGTGGAAATGTTAAGATCAATAATTTCACTAAAGCATATTTTAAGAAAGGAATTGAATGAGTTTTGCATGTATTATGTTTTAGTGTTATTATAAATTAAAATAAAGAAAGAGAGGATTGCAATGAAAGAAGCAATCAGTTGTGGCGGTGTTATTATATATAGAGGTAAAATTTTACTTCTATATAAAAATTTTTATGACCATTATCATGGATGGGTACTTCCTAAAGGGACCGTTGAAGAAGGCGAAACATTTGAGCAAACTGCAGTAAGAGAAGTAAAAGAAGAAGCAGGCTCTAAAGCTTTCCCGGTAAAATATATTGGTAATACACATTATTTTTTCAGAGCAGGAAATGATGAAGTAGATAAAAAGGTTCACTGGTATCTTATGTCGACAGATTCTTTTTATTCAAAACCTCAAAAAGAGGAATTTTTTGAAGATTCAGGTTTTTACAAGTATAACGAGGCATATTATCTGCTGAAATTTGATAATGAACGTGAGATGCTTGAGAAAGCTTATTCAGAATACAGACATTTAAAAAATTCGGGTTTATGGAAAGAAAAATAAAAACCTCTTAGGAAATCTCCTAAGAGGTTTTCTTATAATATTGCAACAATTTCATAATCTTTTTCTTTTGATAAATCAATTATTTTATCGTTTGTTTTTACCAAAGGTCTCGACAATATATTTGCATTAATGAGAATTACTTCCGCAACGCTTTCGTCGTTTAAACGAACTGTTGTCCCTAATTGATTGTTTGCTATGTGTGACAATATAGATTTTAAAAGTGGTTGGCTGTAATTATCACAAGTATTTTCAAAATTTTTAATTACCTGAAACGGTATCAGTGTTTCGCGATATGTTCTTGCGCTTGTCATTGCTTCATATGAATCAATAATATTAATAATTCTTGCAAAAAAATTTATATCATCACCTTTTAATCTTGACGGATACCCGTTACCATTTGATTTTTCGTGATGTTGCAAAACAGCCTTTATAATATTATCGTTTAATTTCTGATCTTTTAAAATACCATACCCTTTAAATGTATGTGTCTTCATCAATTCAAATTCTTCATCGGTGAGCCGTCCCGGTTTCCAAATTAATGAATTGGGCATGACAATTTTGCCTACATCATATAAAAAACCTGAACATATAAGCGTTATTTCATCTTCGCGGGGTAATGCTAACCAAGTTCCGAATACTCCGGCTATTAAAGCAGCATTAAGACAATGTGCATAAGTAAGATCATCTTCCGAAGGCAACATATTATAAAGATAATCAAGAAGATTTTCGCCTGTTTTTGCACATTTTGATATGCTGTAAAAAATATTAAAAAGCTCTTTTATATCAATTGCTGTTTTTTTCGAAATAACATCATTTATATGAAGCTTATATTTATCCAAGCCACTTTTATATGTGCTTTCAAATTGCTTAAAAGCTTCGCTTAATCTGACTTTCTCATAATGAGTAGAAGCAAAATCAATTGCTTCCATTATTTCAACACACATAATAGAATGACGATTAAGCTTAGCTATTATCGAATCATCAACAACAGTTTTTTTAGGAACAAGTAATTCGTTTCTGAAATTTAATATATCGGTACCTATCGTCATTCCTTTTTGAAGAGCCATTGTTGCTATTGTTTTCATCCGCACATCCTCAATCTTATATATATTTTTATAATAACATAAATTATTGCTAACATGTTGTTTTTAGCAATGAGAAAAAGTGTTATCATAAAGATATGAATATATTGGATAACTGTTTTGTCGGTCCGGGAATAAAAAATCCTGATAAATTAATAAAAAAGATTCATCGCCATATAAAGTTTCATTCTTTTTTTGTTGTTGTATTTGAAAATGACAAAAATCGTTTGGAAATTATTTCTTCCAAAATGTTTTCCAAACATTATTTTAAAAAACAAAAATATGAAATTGCAGCAATCGTTAAAGAAGAAAATGAAGCTTTTGAATATTTAAGGTGCTTGGTTGATTTGGCTTACAAAAAGTACGACAGTTTTGATCAAAAATATTGTGTTAATAATATTAAATGTTCTGAAATCGATACCTTATTTTTCTCGGAGAATAATTAATGGCTGTATTTCTTAAGATATTGACTATAATTGGTATTTCTTTTGCCGGAATTTTAGGGACTATTCTTTTATTGATTTTTCTTGTTCTTTTTGTTCCGATTCGTTATTCTGCAAAAGGTTATTATCAGAAAGACATATATAATTTAAATATATCTGTTTCATGGTTATTACATATTGTATCTGCTAAATATCTTTTAAAAACAAAAAGACTTAATATTAGGATATTTGGATTTCGTGTAAAATCCGAAGAAGAGAAGCAAGCTAAACTTGCTAAAAAAGAACGTAATATTAAGAAGAATAAAGAAAATAATAATAACGAATCTAATGTTAATAATCTTTCAACTCAGGATTTATTATTTAATGATTCGGATGTAATGAATATGCCGGATTGTATTGAATCGGTTGATAAGACAAAATCAAATATTGATTTTGATAAATTAAACAATATTAAAGAGCAAAATGATATTGAATGTCAAAACGAAATTAAAACTGATGGTCAATCAGATAATGCGGATAATACAATAAAGAAAAAACAATCGAATAAATATACTTTTTATGATAAAATGAAAAAGTATATTGATATAATTGAAACAAAAGAATTTAAATCAGCGATTGATAAATCGAAAAAATCTTTAAAAAAATTATACAAAATCATAGTTCCTAAAAAAATGAAAATTGAGGCTGAACTTGGTTTTGAAGATCCGTCATTAACCGGTAAGATATTGTCTTATTATGGGCTTTTATATCCTTTTATTGGCAAAAATATTATCATAAAAGGAAATTTTTTACAAAATATTGTTGAAGTAAAAGGTAGTCTAAAAGGGCATATACCTTTATTCAATATTTTAATAGTTGCAATTTCGTTATATTTTAATAAAGATATTAAGAAAACAATTAAGATGTTTAAGGAGGTCTGAATATGGCTGATAAGAACAGCAGTTCAATTATTGATTCATTATTAAAGGGAATGGATTCAATTATAACTGCCAAAACAGTTGTTGGAGAACCGACAAAAATTGATGATACTATAATTTTGCCTCTTGTTGATATTTCCTTCGGAATGGGAGCCGGTGCTTCGGAAAATCCTCAAAAGGGTGGTGGAGCAGGTGGTGTATCCGGTAAAATATCTCCAAGCGCAGTTCTTGTGATCAAAGATGGATGTACTCGTCTCGTAAATGTTAAAAACCAGGACACCGTTACCAAGATTCTTGATATGGTACCTGATGTTGTAGATAAAATTACTTCAATGATAGGCGGTAAAGACAAAACACCAACCGACAATGAAGTGATAGAAACTGCTTTTCCGGATAAAGAATAATATATAAATATGGTAAAGGGTTATTTTTTCGGGGGTTGTTGTGATTAAAGTTGATAATAAGGAACAGTCTTTTGAAGAAGTTCTTTTGACAGAAGATATAGAAAAATTAAATGAATTAAAACGATGGTTATTTGAAGAAAATATCCGCTTGGAAGTTAAACAGAAGGAACTTAACGAACTTCATAATAAGTTTTTAAAAGAACGTGTGCAATTTATTGAGGAAATGAAAGAAATTAATCTTCGGAATTTAAACGAAAGAAAACGTTTAAAAGATGAAGAACAGTTTTTCGACAAAAAAATGGAAATACTGAAAAACGGATTTGCTGATCTTGATTCCGATCGCAAAAAACTTGCACGTGAAAGACTTGCTTTTGAAACCGAGAAAAATGTTAAGTCAAACATAAGGCAGGAGGAAGCTTATAAAAATCTTGCAGGCTCTTTGTTTGCCGGAGTCAATAATCCCTTAGCTTTAAAGAAGCGTTACCGAGATTTGCTTAAAATCTTTCATCCTGATAATTTATGTGGCGATAATGATATGGTCACTATGATTAATAAAGAATATGACAGATTAAAAGGTGAATTGGATTTTTATAAAACTGCTAAATGATATTTTTATGGCTCTGCTGTTTAGCGGAGTCTTTTTTGTTTTATATTTAACGCAAATTATATTACAAATCAAAAATATTGTAATAAATGAATTGACATTTATTTTAAATAATCTGTTGTTTTATTTGTTTTAATACTTTAATATATTACAGTAATGATGTGAGGTTATTTTGATTAAAGAGAGGTTTTTTATGAAGAACGGAATCGAAATAAGATGGCATGGCCGAGGTGGGCAGGGTGCAAAATCTGCAGCATTGTTGTTGGCAGATGTTGCATTTAAAACGGGTGCATATGTTCAAGGTTTCCCAGAGTATGGTCCTGAAAGAATGGGCGCGCCTATTACGGCTTATAATAGAATCAGTAAAAATGAAATCAGAGTACATTCGAATATATACACACCCGATTTGGTTGTTGTAGTAGATGAAACTTTGCTTCAAACTGTAGACGTAACCAACGGCTTAAAATCGGATGGAGCAATTATTATTAATACTTCAAGAACTGTTGATGATATAAAGCCTTTGCTAAATAATTTCGATGGCAAAATATATACTATAGATGCAAGAAAAATATCAATGGAAGCACTCGGCAAATACTTTCCTAACAGTCCTATGCTTGCTGCAGCCGTTGCTGTAGGACATGTTATGGATAAAGAATTGTTCATAAATGAGATGCGAGCTTCTTATGAACACAAATTTTCAAAAAAACCCGAAGTTATAGATGGGAATATGAAAGCATTAACAATGACTTTGGAAGAACTGGGAGAAGTATAATCATGAGAACCGATATATCAAAGATTAACGAGCATTCATCATACGACGAGTTAACAGAAGGATTAATGATGTTTGCCTCGGCAACAAGTAAATCATTTAAAACAGGTGAATGGCGTACTTTTACTCCTGTTTTAAATACGGAAAAATGTAAGCAATGTTTATTATGCGCACCTGTATGTCCTGATAGTGCAATTCCTGTAGTCGATTCAAAAAGAAGCGATTTTGATTATGATCATTGTAAAGGATGTGGTATTTGCGTTAAAGCATGTCCTTTTAATGCAATTGAAATGAGAGAAGGACAATAATAAATAGAAAAGAGAGAATGAAGATGGCAAAAAAAGATAGAATGTCAGGAAATGAAGCAGTTGCATATGCAATAAAACAAATAAATCCGGATGTTATGCCTGCTTTTCCTATTACACCTTCAACGGAAATACCTCAAATGGTTTCTACTTATATAGCTAATGGTGAGTGCGATACTGAATTTATACCTGTAGAGAGTGAACATTCATCAATGAGTGCAACTATAGGTGCAGAAGCAGCCGGAGCAAGAAGTCTTACGGCAACTTCATCAGCAGGTCTTGCTTTAATGTGGGAGGAACTTCTTCTTGCTGCATCTAACAGAATGCCTTGTGTGCTTGCGCTTGTTAATAGAACTTTATCCGGTCCTATAAATATAAACTGCGACCATTCAGACAGCATGGGCGCAAGAGATACTGGATGGATACAAATATACGCAGAGAACAATCAGGAAGCATATGATAATTTTATACAGGCATATCCTATAGCAGAAGATAAAAGAGTTCATTTGCCTGTGATGATATGTCAGGATGGCTTTATCACAAGTCATGCTGTTGAAAATATAGAGTTATTGGAAGATTGTCAGGTTAAAGATTTTGTTGGTGAATATCATCCCGAAGAATTTTTATTAAATCCCGGAAAACCTATTGCTGTTGGTCCTTACTCTATCAGTAATTATGCTATGGAAGCAAGATACAATCAGGAAATGGCGATGGAAAATTCTAAAGATGTCATTATCGAAGTTGCAAAGAAATTTAAGGATATTTCTGGAAGAGGTTTTTCTTTATTCGAGGAATACAGAACTGATGATGCGGATTATATTATGGTTATCATGGGTTCTGCTGCAGGTACAGCTAAGCAGGCTGTTGATGATCTTCGTGAACAGGGAATGAAAGTTGGTGTTTTGAAATTAAGAGTATTTAGACCTTTCCCTGCCGAAGAAATTGCTCTTTCTTTATCTAAATGTAAAGTTGCTGCCATAATGGATAGAACAGAAAGTTATAATGGTCACGGCGGTCCTCTAGCAAGCGAAATATTAGCAGGTTTATATAGAGCAAAAAGTAATATTGAAACTGTTGCGTATACATACGGACTTGCCGGACGTGATTTTACCGTTGAAACAGCATACAATATTTTCAGAGAGCTTGAATCTGTGGATAAAGAAAAACTTGTTGTGAAACAGCATAGATATATTGGATTAAGGACAGGTGACAAATAAATGGCCGGATATAATTTAAAAGAAATAATGAATAAGCCCGAACGTCTTGCACCCGGACATAGAATGTGTGCAGGATGTGGTGCAACAATAGGTGTACGAGCTGTATTACGTGGTCTTCATGAAGGTGATTATGCAGTTATAGGTAATGCAACCGGTTGCCTTGAAGTATCAACTTATATGTATCCTTATACAGCTTGGGAGGATAGTTATATCCATAATGCATTTGAAAATGCCGGAGCCACATTAAGTGGTGTTGAAACTGCATATAAAGCGCTAAAAAAACGTGGTCGATTACCCCAAAATGCAAACTTCAAATTTATTACTTTTGGAGGTGACGGTGGAACTTATGATATTGGATTTCAATCTTTATCGGGTGCTATGGAACGTGGACATGACATGGTTTATGTATGTTACGATAATGGAGCCTACATGAACACCGGTATTCAACGTTCATCTGCTACACCTATGTATGCAGATACAACAACAACTCCGGTAGGAACCAATTCGAATGGTAAAATGCAAAATCGTAAAGACCTTGCAAGTATAATTGCCGATCATGATGTTCCTTATGTTGCACAGACAACATTTACAAAAGATTTTAAAGATATTCATTTAAAATCTGAAAAAGCTATATATACTGAAGGTGCAAGTTTTCTTAACATCATGACTCCTTGTCCGAGAGGCTGGAGATATGATGCTGCGGATATAATGAATATTTGTAAGTTGGCTGTCGAGACTTGTTATTGGCCTTTATTTGAAGTTGATCACGGTAAGTGGACATTAAATTATGAACCCAAAAACAAATTACCTATTGAAGAATTTTTGAAAGTTCAAGGACGGTTTAAACATCTATTCAAACCCGGAAACGAAAACTTAATCGAACAATTTCAGGCAGAAGTTGACCGAAGATGGGAAGATTTAAAATACAAATGTGCAAGATAACTCTAAATTAATTTTAAGGGAGCGAACATGTCTGATAAAATTTTTTCTAACAAACACATTATTTCCTGGCTTCAGTATTTTAGCGATAATACAGAAGTTGATTTAGAACATGTTAAACTTTTGGATATAACAAGAAAAAACAAAAATATTATTCCTACAGTTGAATCTCATCGATGCGTTCTTGTTTTTACAGAAGCAGGACATCCTGATATTTTTTACAGAATGTATAATGCAGGACTTGGCGATTGTAAGGTAATTTACAATGAGGGTAGTGAACCTGCAGGAGAAATCAAAGAAAGCTTTGTTTCTGAAATGATTGACAGGGGTATTAATGCTTCTGCCGGAATGCTAATATTAAATCCTTCTGCACGAACAACTGTCAGGTTTGGAATGGATAACAGTGTTTTCTCGCCCGGATCGGTTAAATATGTAGGAAGTGAGATTCGTGCAATTATTCTTTCTAAAATGCAAATTGAAGAAGGGAAAAATATATGTGTAATCAGCGGTGAATCAATTGTAGTTGAATCGGCTATATTAAATGGCGAAGGAACAATAATTGCCGTTGAATATAATAATCGAGACAGAGAAGCTTTGGAAGATAATGTTGAACAGTTTGGCCTTCATAACGTAGTAATAATTGATCATGTAGATGATTCAACTATGAAAAATCTACCCATCCCTGATGTTACCATGCTTGTTGCGTCGGCAAGTATGGAACAGGAGATGAGATATATGTTATCTGTTAATCCTAATATGGAGTTTGTTATATATACTCTCGATTTTGTTACGGCAGCATCAATACCTGCTTTATTTTCTACATTAGGATTGTCTGATCCCGAGATTATACAGATTTCGGTTTCAAAGCTTAATGCAAGACATACTTATGATAATCAGCCGGCACCTTGGATAATAACCGGAAGATAAAATATATATATAAAAACAAAAAGGAGAACCTTTCGGTTCTCCTTTAAAATAGATATCAATTTGAATTAAGCTCTTTCAACTTTACCGGATCTTAAGCATCTGGTACAAACATGAAGCTTCTTTGTTGTTCCGTTAACCTTGCATGTAACAGACTGGATGTTCGAGCCCCACATTCTGCTGGATTTTCTATTAGAATGGCTTACGTTATTTCCAAAATGAATACCTTTTTCACAAACTGCACACTTTGCCATCTTAGCACCTCCTTAACGCGTTGATTCTTTGCGAAACTCGCAACATACAGATAATATCAGATATATAAATAAAATGCAAGCATAAAATTCAATTCTTCTTTGTTATTAAAAAATTAGTTTATTTTTTTAACTAAAGAGGTTATAATACATACGATATGCACTTTAATACATTCGTTTATACGGAGGTGTTTTATGAAAAGTTCATCCATGGATACTCATCTTGGTAATGTTATTATTGATACCGGGGTTATTATGCAGTATGCCGGAAGTGTTGCCGTTGAATGCTTTGGCATAGTTGGCATGGCAAATGTTAATGTTAAAGACGGATTGGTTAAATTATTAAAAATTAATTCTGCTGATATTTGCAGAGGAATTCAGGTTTCTTTTAGTGACACAGGTAAATTGATTTTAAGTTTTCATATAATTGTTTCGTATGGAGTAAGCATTCAAGCCGTAGTTGATAATCTTATCAACAATGTTAAATATAAAGTTGAAGAATTTACCGGTCTTGAAATTAGTAAGATTAATGTTTTTGTAGAAGACGTTAAAGCAATTGACTAGGAGGATGTTTAGTTTGGCTGCAAATAATATAAATGCTAACGTTTTGGCCAAGATGTTTTTGGCGGGTGCTAAGAACCTTGAAGCAAAGAAAGAATGGATTAATGAGCTTAATGTATTTCCGGTTCCCGACGGTGATACAGGAACAAACATGACAATGACAATTATGTCCGCTGCTAAAGATGTTTCGGCACTTCAGACGACAAATGACATAACTATGGAAAGTTTATGCAAAGCCATTTCTTCGGGTTCATTAAAAGGTGCCAGAGGAAACTCGGGAGTAATTTTATCACAGCTTCTCAGAGGTTTTACAAAGATTGTAAAAGAAGCTGAAGAAATTGATATACCTTTGCTTGCAGATGCTTTCGAAAAAGCTGTTGAAACAGCTTATAAAGCTGTTATGAAGCCTAAAGAAGGAACAATTCTTACTGTAGC
Source organism: Lachnospiraceae bacterium (assembly GCA_045627845.1). Taxonomy (GTDB): domain Bacteria; phylum Bacillota; class Clostridia; order Lachnospirales; family Lachnospiraceae; genus UBA1258. Next base: position 156,290 of record JAZQOL010000002.1, read on the forward strand.
AAAGGGAGTGAGCGATAAGGGGCGCGAACTTGCAACAGCAGGCGAAACAGATCTCGAGAGATTTTTAGATGAAGTTATTAAATATGCTGAGTATGTTTTAAGTCAAACGCCGGAGATGCTTCCGGTCTTAAAACAGGCCGGTGTAGTAGACTCCGGTGGACAGGGCTTGGTAGAAGTACTTCATGGTGCTTTTGATGCTTTCCTCGGAAAGGTAACCGATTTTTCTTCAATCAAAGCAGAACCTAGTACTTCTGTTTCAAAAAGAGACGAAATTGAAACTGACAATATAAAGTTTGGATATTGTACAGAATTTATTATTATGCTTGATAAGGTATTTAATATTAAGCATGAATTAGATTTTAAATCTTATCTTGAATCAATCGGCGATTCGATTGTACTTGTTGCAGATGATGAGATTGTTAAAGTACATGTACATACAAACGATCCCGGACTTGCGATTCAGAAAGCATTAAAATATGGCGCATTATCAAATATGAAGATTGATAATATGCGCCTTGAACACGAAGAACGTATTTTCAAACAGGAAGAAAAGTCTGCTGAACCTGCAAAAGATTATGGATTTATTTCGGTTTCTGCGGGTGATGGATTATCTGAAATATTTAAAGGTTTAGGCGTTGATTATGTTATTGAGGGCGGTCAGACAATGAATCCAAGCACAGAAGATTTTGTTGACGCAGTAAAGAAAATCAATGCAAATACTATTTTTGTATTACCTAATAACAAGAACATTATAATGGCTGCAAATCAGGCACAATATCTTGTCGAAGACAAGAAGGTAATAGTTATTCCCACAAAGACAATTCCTCAGGGAATTTCTGCTATGATTAATTTCATGCCTGATAGTGATGCTCAGACGAATGAAGAAAATATGTCTTCAGAAATTCTCAATGTTAAGACAGGTCAGGTAACATATGCTGTCAGAGATACACAAATTGATGATAAAGAAATTAAAGAAGGCGATTTTATGGGAATAGGTGACAAAGGCCTTCTTTCCGTAAATGCAGATTTAAACAAGGCTACTTATTTAATGATAGATGAAATGGCCAAGGATAATGATGTTGAGTTGTTCAGTATCTATTATGGTGCTGAGGTTACTGAAGAATCAGCTCAGATTATTTCTGATTATATAAATGAGAAATATCCTAAGTGTGATGTTGAAATAAATCCCGGTGGACAACCAATTTATTATTACATTATTTCAGCCGAATAATTTTGTACCCGACAGTTTTTCTGTCGGGTATTTTATTTTATAATAAAACTATGAAAAATATGAAAATTGAGAATCTTAAAGGAATAGGGGAAAAAACAGCCGAGATTTTTCATAAGCTCGGAATATTTGATTGCGAAGATTTAATTAATTATTATCCAAGAGCTTATGACAAATATGAATTACCGGTTTCTATATCTCAGGCCATTCTTAACAATCGAAATTCAATATTGGCGACAATAAAAAGTGCTCCTAAATTACAGAGATTTAATGGAAAAACAATCATTTCATTTCTTGTTTATGATGATAATAATGATCTTTGTGAAGTGAAATTTTTTAATACTCCCTATATTGCCAAAACAATAAAAGTTGGAGAAAAGAAAATATTCAGAGGATATACAAAAATATATAAAGGACATCTTATAATCGATCATCCTAAAATATACAAACCGGACGATTATAAACAAATCGCCGGTACTATAGTTCCGATTTATCATTTGACTAAGGATATATCCAGCGAAAGAATAGCGAAGTTTGTAAAGTTAGCTCTTGAAAATTATGATATTTTGAACGAATATCTCACCGGTGAAGAATTAAATAATTTCAAGATGATTAATTACAATGAAGCAATTCAAAACATTCATTTTCCTTTCGATGATGAAATGCAATTTTTTGCAAGGAGGAGAATTGTTTTTGAAGAGTTTTTACATTTTATTTCTATTTCTAAAGGGAATAAATTAAAAGAAAGTAATTATCCCAACAATTTTAAAATGATAGAAGTATCAGATTTAATAAGATTGGAAGAACAATTACCATTTGCTCTTACAAGTGCCCAAAAAGCTGCAGTACAAGATATTGTAAATGATTTAACAGGACCCAATTTAATGAATAGATTGGTACAGGGAGATGTTGGATCCGGTAAAACAATTGTTGCCATAATGGCGCTTCTTTTGTGTGCATCAAATGGATATCAGGGGGCCATGATGGCCCCTACTGAAGTATTGGCCAGACAGCATTATGAAACAATCAAACAGCTATCGGAAAAATATAAGCTTTCATTTAATCCTGTATTATTAACCGGGAAAATGACATTAAAAGCAAAAAAGGAAGTTCTTTCAAAAATTGAGACCGGTGAAGCAAATGTAATTTTGGGTACACATGCACTTATTGTTGACAATGTATCGTTTAAAGATTTAGCTCTTGTTATAACAGATGAGCAGCATCGTTTTGGAGTAAAGCAGCGTGAAGCTTTTGCTTTGAAAGGAAAACAACCACATTTACTTGTTATGAGTGCAACTCCGATACCAAGAACACTTGCAATGATATTATTTGCCGATTTATCGGTTTCCGTTATAAATGAACTTCCCAAAAATAGAATTCCGATAATGAACTGTGTTGTTGATTCAACATTTAGAAATAAAGCATATGAAAAAATAAAATCGGAAATCGATAAAGGTCATCAGGCATATGTAATCTGTCCTATGATTTCAGATAATGAGGAGTCTGAGCTTGATTTAAAAAGCGTCGAACAACATTCATTGGAACTTGCAGATTATTTTGGCCCTAAATATAGGATTTGTACCCTTGATGGTAAGATGAAAGCTGCAGAAAAATCCAGAGTAATGGATGAATTTAAAAACAGAAACATTGATATTCTGGTTTCGACTACAGTTATTGAAGTCGGAATTGATGTTCCTAACGCGACTGTTATTATGGTTGAAAATGCAGAAAGATTCGGCTTGTCTCAATTACATCAATTAAGAGGAAGGGTCGGAAGAGGCGAATATGAATCTTATTGTATTCTTCTTTCAGACTCAAAAAACGATAATACAATTCGCCGATTAAAAATATTAAACGAAACTAATGACGGATTTAAAATTGCAGAAGAAGATCTTAAATTAAGAGGTCCCGGGGAATTAAACGGAGTTCGGCAAAGCGGTGAATTACAATTTGGACTTGGTGATTTCGTATACGATGGAGATTTAATGATTATTGCAGCAAAAGCGTTTGACGATATATCAAAGCGAACGTCGCACTTTGATGCGAATTTTATTGACTTTAGGTCTATATAACAGTAAAATAACCTTGTTTTTATCACGATAGAGGGTGAGGTAAATACATTGATAAATAAAGTTGCCGTTGTAACCGACAGCAATAGTGGAATTACACAAAGTCAGGCAAAAGAATTGGGAATATCTGTTATTCCTATGCCTTTCACTATTGATGGGCAGGAATATTTTGAAGATATTAATTTGAATCATGATCAGTTTTATGAAATGCTTTTGTCAAATTGCTCTGTTTCGACAAGCCAGCCCAGTCCTGAAGTTTTAATGAATTTATTTGATGATTTACTCAAAGATTATAACGAAGTAGTCTTTATTCCGATGAGTAGTGGACTAAGCGGTTCTTATCAAACAGCAAGAATGATAGCGGAAGACTATGAGGGCAAAGTTGAAGTTGTTAATAACCAAAGAATTTCAGCAACAATGAGGCAATCCGTTCTGGATGCAATGAAGTTAGCTAATGATGGTCTTTCTGCTCTGGAAATAAGAAAAATTCTTGAAGATGACAAATTTAATTCAACTATTTATATTTGTGTAGATACTTTGGAATATCTTAAAAGAGGCGGACGAATTACCCCTGCTGCAGCAATGTTGGGTCAACTTCTTAAAATCAAACCTGTATTACAAATTCAAGGCGAAAAGTTAGATGCCTTTGCTAAGGTTCGTACTATTTCACAGGCTAAAACAGTTATGCTGAACCAAATAGAAAAAGATATTGTTGAAAGATTTAACCTTCCGCAATCAGGAAGAGGTACTATTGTACACGTTGTTCATTCTCACAACGAAGATAGTGTTTATGAGTTTTTGGAAGAAGCAAAACAACGTTTTCCCGAAGCGGGATTTCATGTTGATGCATTGTCGTTAAGCGTTGGCTGTCATATCGGACCCGGCTCACTGGCAATCTGTGTTACTAAAAATTTCTATTAAAATCACACACGATATTGTGCTAACCGTTGTTGTTTAGAGCATATATCGTGTGTTTTTATGTTTTAAGAGTTTAGATATGATATAATAATACCGATATATTTATTTAGTAATATTATATTGAAATGGAGATATCAAATGTCAAAATCCACTTATGATGCAGAAAGCATAACCGTTTTGGAAGGGCTTGAAGCAGTAAGAAAACGTCCGGGAATGTATATTGGAAGTGTTTCAACAAGAGGTCTCAATCATCTTGTTTATGAAATATTAGATAATTCAGTCGATGAACATCTTGCCGGTTACTGTTCTGAAATACATGTGATTCTGGAAGCTGACGGTTCTGCAACAGTGAGCGATAATGGGCGTGGTATTCCTGTTGGTATGCATAAAAAAGGAATAAGTGCAGAAAGATTAGTCTTTACAACACTTCATGCGGGTGGAAAATTTGATAATAATGCATATAAGACAAGTGGAGGTTTACATGGTGTTGGTTCTTCCGTTGTTAATGCGCTTTCAAAGCATTTATCTGTTCGAATTAAAACAGGTGGATGTATATATGAGGATAAATATGAGAGAGGAACCCCGGTTATTGAATTAGAGAATGGTTTATTGCCTTCACTTGGAAAAACAAAAGAGACTGGAACAACTATCAATTTTTTGCCTGATGATGAAATATTTGATCGTACCCGTTTTAAAGAAGATGATATTAAGAACAGACTTCATGAAACAGCATATTTAAATCCCGGTCTTACAATATACTATCAGGATTTACGAAAAGAAGAAGTTGAAAATATCACTTATCATGAGCCGGATGGTATTGTCGGATATATAAAAGATATGAATAAATCCAGCGAACCAATTCATGATGTTATATATTTTAAGGGCAAGAGCGACAACATAGAGATAGATATTGCATTTCAGTTTGTGAATGAATTTCACGAAAATGTTATGGGCTTTTGTAATAATATTTATACGCTTGAAGGTGGTACTCATATAACCGGATTTAAGACTGCTTTCACTAATATTATCAATACTTATGCAAGAGAACTAGGAATATTAAAAGAAAAAGATCAAAACTTTACAGGTACAGATGTACGAAACGGTCTGACCGCAGTAGTATCAATCAAACATTCCGATCCCCGATTTGAAGGACAAACAAAAACTAAACTTGACAATCAGGATGCATTGAAAGCTGTTTCTAAAGTAACTAACGATGAACTTGTAAGATTTTTTGACAGAAATGTTGAGATTTTAAAAAATGTTATTGCTTGCGCCGAGAAAGCTGCAAAGCTTAGAAAAACTGAGGAAAAAGCACGCACCAATATGCTTACAAAGCAAAAGTTTTCCTTTGATTCAAACGGAAAACTTGCCAATTGTGAATCAAAAGATCCAAAGAAATGTGAAATTTTCATAGTCGAAGGTGATTCGGCCGGTGGAAGTGCAAAAATGGCACGAAACAGACTCACTCAGGCAATTCTTCCAATACGAGGTAAAATACTTAATGTAGAAAAAGCAAGCATTGATAAAGTTTTGGCAAATGCCGAAATAAAAACAATGATATATGCTTTTGGTTGCGGATTTTCAGAAGGTTACGGAAATGATTTTGATATTACAAAACTTCGCTACGATAAAATTATTATCATGGCAGATGCAGATGTCGATGGTTCTCATATCTCAACCCTTCTTTTGACTTTATTCTTTAGATTCATGCCTGAATTAATATATGAAGGACATGTATATATTGCTATGCCTCCTTTATATAAAGTAATTCCTACTAAAGGCGAAGAAGAATATCTTTATAACGATGAAGCTTTGGAGAAGTATAAAGCAACACATAATGTTTCCTTTAAACTTCAACGTTATAAAGGTTTAGGTGAAATGGATCCCGAGCAACTTTGGGAAACAACATTGGATCCTGCCAGAAGATTACTAAAGAAAGTTGAAATAGAAGACGTTAAACATGCTTCTGAAGTAACCGAATTGTTAATGGGGCTAGAGGTTCCTCCCAGACGTACTTTTATATACGAAAATGCTAACGAAGCGGAGCTTGATATTTAAATGAAAAAAGATACTGTTTTAGAGATTAATGAAGAAGACAGAATTATACAAACCGAATATTCAGATGTTATGAAAAAGTCTTTTGTTGATTATGCAATGAGTGTAATAATCGCAAGAGCACTTCCTGATGTTCGCGATGGCTTAAAACCCGTTCAACGAAGAGTCCTATACGACATGAACGAGCTTGGATTAAAGTATGATAAGCCTCATAGAAAAAGCGCAAGAATTGTCGGCGATACAATGGGTAAATATCATCCCCACGGTGACAGTTCTATTTATGAAGCTTTAGTAGTGCTGACTCAAGATTTCAAAAAAGGCGTTCCTCTTATTGACGGTCACGGGAATTTCGGTACGGTTGAGGGAGATGGTGCCGCTGCAATGCGTTATACCGAAGCACGTCTTCAGAAAATATCTCAAGAGGCCATTTTATCGGATTTAGATAAAGATGTTGTTGATTTCGTTGATAATTTTGATGCAACAGAAAAAGAACCGTCCGTTCTTCCTTGTAAATTCCCGAATCTGCTTGTAAACGGTTCGGAAGGAATTGCTGTAGGAATGGCAACCAATATTCCTCCGCATAATTTTGCTGAAGTAATTGATGGTTGTATCGCTTATATGCATAATAACGAAATAACAACCCGTGAACTGATGCAATATATAAAAGGTCCTGATTTCCCTACCGGAGGAATTATTGTAAATCAATCAGAACTAGCGGAAATATATGAAACCGGTACCGGAAAAATTAAGGTACGCGGTAAAGTTGAGATTGAAAATATTAAAGGCGGAAAGACAAACGTTATTGTTACCGAGATACCATATACAATGATTGGTGCAAATATAGGTAAATTTCTCAACGATGTTGCAACTTTAATTGAAACAAAAAAGACAAATGACGTTCTTGATATTACAAATCAGATCAATAAAGATGGTATAAGAATAGTTTTTGAACTCAGAAAAGATGCCAATCCTCAGAATTTCATTAATCTTTTATATAAAAAGACCCGTTTAGAAGATACTTTCGGATTTAATATGCTTGCGATTTGTGATAATCGTCCCGAAACACTTAGTTTAAAGCGTGTTATTGAAGAAAATGTGAAATTTCAATATGAATTATGTACAAGAAAATATACTAAGCTATTAGAAAAGGAACTTGAAAAGAAAGAAATTCAAGAGGGTTTAATAAGAGCGGTTAATGTAATAGATCTAATTATCGAAATTCTTCGAGGATCAAAAGATCGAAACATGGCTAAAAGCTGTATGACAGAAGGAAAAACCGATGGTATAAAGTTTAAATCCAAAGAATCTAAAATTATGGCATCTCAGCTTAATTTTACCGAGCGTCAGGCTAATGCAATTCTTGACATGCGTTTATATAAGCTGATTGGATTGGAATTAGATGCCTTGTTTAATGAAAACGAGGAAACATTAGCAAATATTGCAAGATATGAAGATATTCTTGAACATAAAGATACAATGTCGGATGTCATTATTGCAGAAATGGTTAAATTAAAGACCGAATATTCAAAGCCTCGCAAAACAGTTATTGAAGATGCTGAAGAAATCGTTCTTGAAGAGAAAAAACCTGAGGTAATAGATATTGTCTTTATGATGGACAGATTTGGCTATGCAAAGTCTGTTGATAAAACTATTTACGAAAGAAATAAAGAAGCAATCGATTCCGAAAATAAATTTGTTTTTCCGATGAAGAGCGATGGAAGAGTTTGCATTTTTACAGATACAGGTGATATGCACTCAATCAAAGCCAAAGATATTCCTTTCGGCAAATTTAGGGACAAAGGTCAACCGATTGACAATATAAGTAATTTTGATTCTCAAAAGGAACGAGCTCTTTTGCTATGCAGTCAGGAAGACATCCTTTATAAAAGGATGATATTTGTTACAAAAGATTCTATGATGAAAGTCGTAGAGGGCTCTGAATTTGATGCCGGCAAGCGCACTATAGCTGCTACAAAGTTAAACGATAACGATATGGTATGCAGCATACATATTCTTAATGACGAAAAAAATATTGTATTGCAGACAGAAGACGGTATCTTTTTACGTTTTGGAATTGATGAAATACCTGAAAAAAAGAAAAATGCTGTCGGAGTAAGAGGAATGAAATTAAACGCAAAAGACCGTATTGATTCGGTATACTATACACATAATGCAGGTGATAATACTATAGAATTCAATGGAAAACCTTTTGATTTACATGCCAAAGTAAAACCCGGTCACCGAGACACAAAAGGAATAAAGATTAGAAGTTAAGAAAGGTATATTAATAATGCTAAGAGTAATATCAGGTAGTGCAAGAAATTTACTGCTAAAAACTCCGGACGGATTCGATACAAGACCAACAACAGACAGAATTAAAGAAACTCTTTTTAATATCCTTCAAAGTGATATTCCCGGAAGTATTGTTATCGATTTTTTTGCCGGAAGTGGCTCGATTGGAATAGAAGCATTATCAAGAGGAGCTAAACATGCTTATTTTGTTGAAAATGCAAAAGATGCGTTAAATTGTATTAAAGAAAATGTTAAGCATACTCATCTCGAAGATAAATCAACTGTATTTGCTCAAGACTGCCTTCAAGCTGCAATGCAAATCAATGAAGCTTTTGTTGATATAATTTTTATGGACCCACCATATAGTATGATGTTAGAAAAAGATTTGCTGTCTGTTTTAAAAAACGTTTCTTATGTTACAGAAGATACATTAATTATAATTGAAGCAAAGCTTGATACTGATTTTAGTTATCTTGATTCTTTGGGATATGAATTACTACGTGAGAAAAAATATAAAACAAATAAGCATATATTTATAAAGAAAGCATTATAATCAGATTGGAGACATAATATATGAAATCAGCCATATATCCTGGTACATTTGATCCGTGTACATTTGGTCATATCGATATTATTAAAAGAGCAGCTAATATTTTCGATGAGGTTATAGTAAGCGTTTTAAATAACAAAGAAAAAACTCCGTTGTTTTCAACTGAGGAACGTGTTAATATACTTAAAGAAGCCATAAAAGATGTTCCCAACGTAAGGGTTACATCATTTGAAGGTCTGCTTACGGATTACTGTAAAGAAATGGGTATAAATGTAGTAATTCGAGGATTAAGAGCTGTTACCGACTTTGAATATGAACTTCAGATGTCTCAAATGAATCGAAAATTATCCAATAATCGTGTCGAGACAATCTATTTTAATACTACCTTAAAATATTCTTATCTGAGTTCTTCTGCGGTAAAGCAGATAGCTCAGTTTCATGGTGATTTAACTCCTTTTGTTCCCGAGTTTGTTGCTAAAATGTTATATGATCGTTTTTGTGTTTAATCAGGGGGATTATTGATGACAAGCAAAATAGAAGCAATTATTGATGAAATAGAAACTTATATTGATAATTGTAAATTTCAAACATTATCAAACACTCGTATTATTGTTAATAAAGAAGAAATCGATGACTTATTAAGAACTCTGAGAATGAATACTCCCGAAGAGATTAAACGTTATCAAAAAATGATAAGTAATCGAGATGCTATTTTAGAAGATGCCAAAAGAAAAGCAGAGGCTCTTATTAACGAAGCAACAATTCAAACCAATCAATTGATAAATGAGCATGAGATTATGCAACAGGCTTATTCAAAGGCCAATGAAGTAGTTACAATGGCTACTAATCAGGCTCAGGAAATCCTTGATAAAGCAACTATAGAAGCAAACTCAGTAAGAGCTGCAGCAATGCAATATACGGATGATTTGCTTGCTAATTTAGAAAAGATTATTACACACACTACACAGTCTGCCGTTTCAAACTACAATGAACTTGTAAGCAGTTTGAATAGTTGCAATGCAATAGTTAAAGGCAATCGTTCCGAACTTCATCCTTCGGATGATGATGATCTTGAAAATTTGTCTCTCGAAAGAGAAGGCGATTTCGGAGATGGTTTGGATATAATGTAAAAGAAAGAACAGGTTTTCCTGTTCTTTTTATTTTCTTTATAAGAAACACAAAATGTAGTATACTGAATTTATGAGATTAGACAAATTCTTGTGCGAAACAACTTCATTATCCCGAAAAGAATCAAAACAGGCTATAAAATCCGGTTTTATTTTTATTAATCAAAAAGTGTGTAAAGATCCTGCAAGTTTAGTGGATGAAAATATTGATACAGTTACTTATAACGGCGAAAAATTGTCTTATGAAAAGTATGTTTATTATATGCTTAATAAGCCTGCCGGTTATGTATCTGCAACTGTAGATAATATTTCTAAAACCGTAATTGATTTATTTAATAATGAGGGCAGAACAGATTTGTTTCCAATTGGAAGACTTGATAAAGATACAGTTGGTCTATTAATAATAACTAATGATGGCGAATTATCTCATCATTTAACATCACCCAGACATCATATAAATAAAACCTATTATGTCGAATGCGAAAACTATATTTCCGATGATGATATTAATAAATTAAAAAATGGCGTATTTATTGATGAAGAAGTAATTACTAAACCGGCTCTTGTTACCAGGTTATCAGATAATATTATTAAGCTGACAATTCAAGAAGGCATGTATCATCAGGTAAAAAGAATGATTGCAAGTTTAAATAATAAAGTAATATATCTTAAACGACTATCTATAGGCAATGTTAATCTTGACGAAACACTTTCAGAAGGTACTTTTAGAAGATTAACAACAGATGAGTTGAAATGTTTAAAAAGTAAAGCCAATTAGTTATTTGACTTTTAGGAGGCAGTTATGAATATCGCTGTTATTACCGGAGCATCCAGTGGATTGGGATTAGAATCAGCTAAACAGATAGATTCTATTTACACTAATAAATTAGACGAAATATGGCTGATTTCAAGAAGAATTGGTAAAATGGAAGCTCTTGCAGCTGATTTAAAACATAAAGTACGTATTTTTGCTATTGATGTGTCAGACAAAAACGCACTTAATGAATATAACACTTCACTTAAAGAATTAAGTCCCAATATTCTAATGCTTGTAAACGCTGCAGGATGCGGATATTATGGTAATTTTTGTGATAATACAATAGAAGATATTAACTCAACTATCGATACAAATTGTAAGGCGCTTGTAAATGTTACTTACATTTCGCTTCCTTATGTAGTAAGTGGAGGTCGTATTATACAATTTGCATCTGCATCAGCGTTTATGCCTCAGCAATCTTTTGCTGTATATGCTGCATCAAAATCTTTTGTTTTGTCATTTTCCAGAGCATTGAATGAAGAGTTGAAAAGTCGAAACATTTCAGTTACCGTTGCTTGTCCTGGCCCTGTTAAAACAGAATTCATGAATTTGGCTTCAAAATATAAGAAAGCTTCCTTGATGAAAACACTTGTTGCTGCAAAACCGTCATCAACAGTGCATACAATAATTTATGATTCTTATAAAAGGAAGGCAGTTTCTGTTCCGACCGGAACAATGAAAGTAATAAGATTAATATCTAAACTTTTTTCGCATTCATTATTATTAAATTTATTGTCAAAGGTTAAAAAGAAATGAAAATAATAAAAAAAGGTTCTTACGGATACATTAAACAGCACAGAATAATTGAAATAGCAAAAACGGCAGCGATGCTTATTATTTCATTTTCGCTATATAATATCGGAATTTCAACTACAGGAAGCAACAAGAATCTTCTTACACTTGTTGCCGTTTTAGGTTGCCTTCCTATGGCAAAATTTGCAGTTAATTCAATTATGTTTTCTAAAGCAAAAGGTTGTTCTTTAACTTTAAAAGAAAAATTGGCAACTGAACAACTTGATCCGATGTTTTATGATTTGTATTTTACTGCATTCAAAAATAATTATCAGGTTAGTGCATTGTATTATAAAAGGAAGAATCTTATTTTGATTACTGAAGATGAAACAACAAATATAGAAGAAGGAGAGAAGCACCTTAAAAATATTCTTTCAAATTGTGGTTACGATAATATAACAATAAAATATTACAAAAATGCGGATAAGTATATCGAAAGGATGAGGGAACTTAAAACTCTTGATGAAGCCGATTCCGATATTACAGTATTAAAAGATAATTTATTAAGTGTTTCTATCTGATTATGCAGAAATTGATAATATCAAAGAATGATTCCGGGCAGACATTAATTAAATATCTGCAAAGATATTTTAAAGAGGCACCAAACGGAATTTTATATAAGCAGCTAAGAAAAAAGAATATTACGATTGATGGAAAAAAAGCAGAAGGTAACGAAAAACTTGTAGAAGGCAATGTTATCTTTGTTTTTATGTCCGATGAAACTATTGAAAAATTCAGAGGAAATTACTCAAAAGATATAGAACCATATATTTGCGCATATAAAAAATATAAAAATCCGCTTATTGTATATGAAGACAATCATATAATCATTATGAATAAACCCGTCGGAATTTTAAGCCAAAAGAGCACCGAAAATGATTTGTCCGCTAATGAATGGTTGATTGGATATCTTCTGCAAACTAACCAAACCGACAATAAAAAGCTATGTGATTTTACTCCTTCCGTATGTAATCGATTAGATAGGAATACAGGTGGATTAATTCTTTTTGGTAAAACATTATTTGGAACACATATATTAAATAATTTATTAAAATCAAGGGATTTATCAAAATACTATTTAACAATCGTAAACGGAAATGTTGAGAAAGAATCGCTGATCCGGGGATATTTATCAAAGGATACCAAGAAAAATATTGTTACAATAAAAAAAGAAAGTTCTACCGGATCCGATTATATTGAAACCTTTTATAAACCATTAAGATACAACCGCAAACTTGATATTACTTTGCTTGAAGTAAAACTCATAACAGGTAAACCCCATCAGATAAGATCCCATTTGGCTTCAATCAATCATCCGATTATCGGCGATCCCAAATACGGAAATCTAAAGAAAAATGAATTATTCAAAAATGAATTTGGTCTTAAAACCCAATTTCTTTATGCTTATAAAATTATATTTCCTTATCTATCTGAATATTCGGAAGTATCAGCAAAAGAGTTTTCAATTGATCTAAAAAAACAAATCAATACATTCTTTGAAAGGACATAGCAATTATATGCCCACATGGAAATCCAGAGGCCTTAGAGGTTCTGCTTTTGAAGATATGATTAACAGAACAAATGAAAAGTATGAAGAAAACGGCCTTGCTCTTATTCAGAAAATACCCACTCCAATAACTCCTATTGATATTGATCATTCTACGCATCATATAACACTGGCTTACTTTGACAAAAAAAGTACAGTTGACTATATCGGCGCAGTGCAGGGTATTCCCGTATGTTTTGACGCAAAAGAATCGGCAACAGATACATTCAATTTGCAGAACATTCATGAGCATCAAGTTGAATTTATGAATAAGTTTCATGATCAAAAAGGTATAGCTTTTTTCTTAATATATTATTCTCATAAAGATATTATTTATTATATGTCAATTGAAGAAATGAATGTTTTTGTAAACAGAGCAAAAAACGGAGGAAGAAAAAGTTTTCGATTAGATGAACTGAATGAAGATCATTTTTTAAAAAATCATAACGGACTTATGGTTCCATATCTTGATATGATAGCAAAAGAACTTTCCGAAGAGAAACATTATTGACAAATCTTTCACTTGCTACTATGATAATTGGGTAGCACGTTACCTTACTAAAGCATTTATGAGGATAATATATGATAAAAGAATTAGTTCATACTCCGGAAGGAGTAAAAGATTTTTACGGTGAAGAACAGCAGCGAAAACTATATCTCGAGAATACAATCCAAAAGGTTATATATTCATACGGATATGAAGATATTCAAACCCCTACATTTGAATACTTTGATGTTTTTTCTAAAGAAATAGGAACTACACCTTCTAAAGAATTATATAAATTTTTTGATAAAGAAGGAGATACTTTATGTTTACGTCCCGATTTCACTCCTTCTGTTGCAAGATGTGTTGCCAAATATTTTTCTGATGTAACCGAACCTATAAAATTGACATATCTTGGTAATACTTTTGTTAATAATTCCGGTCTTCAGGGCAAATTAAAGGAGACAACCGAAATCGGGGTTGAATTAATGAACGATGACAGCGCACTGGCTGATGCAGAGACGATTAATCTTGTTATCGAGTCGTTAAAAGCAACAGGATTAAAGGATTTCCAGGTAGTCATAGGGCATATGGAATATTTTAAAGGTTTATGTGAAAGTGCCGGAATCAGTGAAAATAATGAATTATTGTTAAGAGAATATATTTCTTCCAAAAATTATATATTAGCAGAAGAACTGATTGATTCACTGATAACCGATAAACGACAAAAAGATCTCCTGATGATGACCAGCGAGTATATAGGCGATTTATGTGTATTAAAAACAACAAAAGAAAAGATTAATAATGTAAGATCCAAGAACGCTTTATTAAGACTTGAAAAAATATATGAACTTTTATCGCTTTTCGGAAATGAAAAATATGTTTCTTTCGACCTTGGAATGTTGTCAAAATACAATTATTACACCGGCGTAATTTTCAAAGCCTATACATACGGACTTGGAGACGTACTAGTTAAAGGCGGAAGATACGATCATCTCGTTGAAGCATTCGGCAATCCAAAACCGGCAGTTGGTTTCGTTGTTGTAATTGATGATTTAATGATGGCTTTAAGAAGTCAGAAAATATCAGTGCCGATAAAAGAAAAGCCTACCGTAATCAACTATAATGCTAAAAATATTGATCAAAAAATTTCAGAAGCATGCGAGTTAAGAGCAAAAGGCATATCAGTTAATTTAATTGCGGAAGAATTGTAAATAATCAAATTTGTTTAAATATTTATTGTTTTAATTTTGGAGATAAAAATGAGTGATGAAAAATATATTACTTTTGCTCTTGGAAAAGGCAGATTAGCCGATAAGACCTTAGAACTTATGGAGCAAATAGGAATTACATGTACCGAAATGAAAGATAAAGGTACCAGAAAACTTATATTTGTTAATGAAGAATTGAAACTAAAATTCTTTCTTGCAAAAGGGCCTGATGTACCTACTTATGTTGAATATGGTGCGGCAGATATAGGTGTTGTGGGTAAAGATACAATTTTGGAAGAACAAAGGCGCGCATATGAAGTGTTGGATTTAGGTTTTGGCAAATGCCGTATGTGTGTTTGCGGGCCCAAAGAAGCCAAAGAACTTCTTTTACATCATGAAATGATAAGAGTAGCAACAAAATATCCGGTAATTGCAAAGGATTATTTTTACAATAAAAAATATCAAACTGTAGATATTATAAAATTAAATGGTAGTGTTGAACTTGGACCTATTGTAGGGTTATCTGATGTAATTGTAGATATTGTCGAAACAGGATCTACATTAAAAGAGAACGGACTTGAAGTATTAGAGGAAGTATGTCCTTTATCTGCAAGAATGATTGTCAATCAGGTAAGTATGCAGATGGAGTCAAAACGCATTAATGATATCATAACAAAGTTAAAAGCAGTATTATAAAGGAGCTTTATGAGAACAGTTAACATTACTCCGGAAAATAAAAATAACTTATTAAAGAATCTTTTGAAAAGAAGTACAGGTAGTTATCCCGAATACGAAAAAATCGTTACTGACATTATTGATAATGTTAAAGAGCGCAAAGATGAAGCTTTATTTGAATACACTTTAAAATTTGATAAGTTTGAATTAAACCGGTCAAATATTAAAGTTACCGAAGCTGAAATTAAAGAAGCTTATAAATGCTTGGATAACGAATATGTTGAAGTTATAAAAAAAGCAAAAGAGAATATTGTATCTTATCATCAAAAGCAGATTAAGCAATCATGGATAGATACCAAACCTGACGGTTCAATACTTGGGCAAAAAATAAGTCCTATTGAATCAGCAGGAACATACGTACCTGGTGGAAAAGCAGCGTATCCTTCCAGCGTTTTAATGAACATTCTTCCCGCAAAAGTTGCCGGTGTAAGTAAAATAGTTATGGTTACACCTCCCGGTCCGGATGGATCAATTAATCCCGGCACTTTAGTCGCTGCAGATATAGCAGGTGTTGATGAAATATATAAGATTGGTGGAGCTCAAGCGATAGCAGCATTGGCTTTTGGCACAGAATCCGTTCCTAAAGTTGATAAAATTACAGGTCCCGGGAATATTTTTGTTGCTTTAGCAAAAAAATCTGTTTATGGTCATGTCGGTATAGATTCAATTGCCGGTCCCAGTGAAATAGTTGTTCTCGCGGATGAATCAGCAAATCCAAGATATGTTGCTGCCGATTTACTTTCACAGGCTGAGCATGATCAACTTGCATCTGCAATTTTAGTTACAACCGATAAAAACCTTGCCGATAAAGTATCTGCAGAAGTTGAAGGATTCCTAAAAGAATTATCAAGAGCAGACATAATTAAAGCTTCTTTGGATAATTTCGGATATATATTAATTGCAAAGAATATGGACGAGGCAATTGATACAGTAAACGAAATTGCAAGTGAACACCTTGAAATACTTACAAAAGATCCTTTTTCTACTATGACAAAGATAAAAAATGCAGGTGCAATCTTCTTAGGAGAGTATTCATCTGAACCTTTAGGCGATTATTTTGCGGGTCCGAATCATATTTTACCTACAAACGGAACAAGCAGGTTCTTTTCGCCGTTGTCCGTTGATGATTTTATTAAAAAATCAAGCATTATATGTTATTCTGAAGAAGGATTAAAAAAAGTTCACAAAGATATTGAACTTTTTGCAAAGAATGAAGGATTGACAGCACATGCCAATTCAATTCATGTTCGTTTTGAATAAGGAGAAAATATGTCTCGATGCAAATTAATTGAAAGAGAAACAAAAGAAACAAGCATTTCATTGCAACTTGATTTAGATGGAACCGGCTCATCTTCAATTGACACAGGTGTCGGTTTTGTAGACCATATGTTGGAAGGTTTTTCAAAGCATGGTTTTTTTGATTTGAAAGTTAAAGCTAAAGGTGATTTAAATGTCGATTGTCATCATTTGGTTGAAGATTTGGGTATTGTTCTCGGAATCGCAATAAAAGAAACTCTTGGCGATAAAGTTGGAATTAAAAGATATGGAAGTTTTATTCTTCCTATGGATGATGTACTTGTTTTATGCGCAATTGATTTATGTGGTCGTCCTTATTTTGAGTTTGACTGTACTTTTGATACCGAACGTGTAGGATATTTGGAAACACAGACTGTTAAAGAATTTTTCTATGCGGTCTCATATAGCGCAGGAATGAATTTACATATTAAAGTATTAAACGGTGACAATGATCATCATAAAATTGAGGCAATGTTTAAAGCTTTTTCAAAAGCACTGGATGAAGCTACTTCTTATGAGCCTCGTTCAAACGGCATAATGTCAACGAAAGGAACTTTGTAGTATGAACAGGAAATTTATACCCTGTATATTTATAAAAAATGGATTAGCAGTAGCAGGATTAGACGATTTAACGGTAATAGAGACAGACCCGGTTCGTCTTGCCATTCAATATTCTTTGGGTAATCCGGATGAATTGATTATATATGATATGTCACAAGATGATGAAGAACATGAGCAATCTCTGAATATTATCCATGAGTTATGTGAAAAAGTTTCCATTCCTGTTATAGGATGCGGTAACGTTAAACGCATGGAAGATATCAAAAAATTACTTTATGCAGGTTGTAAGCGTGCCGTTTTAAACTATTCTATAAATTCAAATATTTTACTTACAAAAGAAGTATCATTAAAATTCGGCAAAGATAAAATACTTGCTGAAATCGCTGACGCTAATGATTATAAAGAAAACTATGATTTATTAAATGAATTTGTTTCAGGTATTATTCTTTTGGATCGTGATATAACTAAAGATTCTTTTTTTGCCGAAAACAATAAGCATAAATTCATTGTTTCACTGCCTAACATTTTACTTGATAAACTTATAGAATATACTTTAATGGATAAAGTTGAAGGAATAACCGGAAATGTTGTTAACAACAACATTTCAGAGCTTAATAATTTAAAATCACTTATTCCTGACACATATCCGGATTTTTCAATTTTTAAATTGAATTCTGATGGATTGATTCCGGTAATTGTACAAGATTATAAGACTAATCAGGTTTTGATGCTCGCTTATATGAACGAAGAAGCATATAATTGTACTCTTAAAAATAAAAAAATGACTTATTATTCAAGAAGCAGACAATGTTTATGGATAAAAGGTGATACCAGCGGACACTATCAATTTTTAAAAGCATTAAGTTATGATTGTGATAATGATACAATTCTTGCAAAAGTTGAGCAGATCGGTGCTGCATGTCATACAGGCGAATATTCATGCTTTTTCAATCATATAATTGAAAATGAATTTGAAGAAAAAAATCCGCTTTCTGTTTTAACAGATGTATATAATGTTATAAGCGATCGTAGAATAAATCCTAAAGAAGGTTCTTATACAAACTATCTTTTTGATAAAGGTATTGATAAAATATTAAAAAAAGTTGGCGAAGAAGCCACTGAAATAGTAATTGCCGCCAAAAATCCGAATGCAAATGAAATCAAATATGAGATTTCAGACTTTTTATATCATGTCATGGTTCTTATGGTTGAAAAGAACGTCACATGGGAAGAAATAATGACAGAACTTTCAAACAGATAGAAAGGGAATTGTATGCAATCACTTGCATTATCAGAAGATATTTTATTAAGCATTGACAAACCTGAACGATATATCGGACATGAGATAAATGCAATTTACAAAGATAAATCCAAAGTCGATATTCGTTTTGGAATGTGCTTTCCTGATGTTTATGAGATAGGTATGTCTCATTTAGGCATTGCTATTCTTTATGATATGTTCAATAAATTCGAAGATACCTGGTGTGAAAGAATATATTCTCCTTGGGTTGATTTGGATAAAATTATGAGGGATAAAAATATCCCTCTTTTTACAATTGAATCACAGGAACCTGTCAGAAATTTAGACTTTCTGGGAATTACACTACAGTATGAGATGTGTTATACAAATATATTACAGGTTCTTGATTTATCTAAAATTCCATTGCTTTCAAAAGAAAGAACCTGGGATGATCCTATAGTTATCGGTGGTGGACCTTGTTCATATAATCCAGAACCTATTGCTCCTTTTTTTGACATTTTTTATATAGGTGAAGGTGAAACAAGATATAGGGAACTTCTTGATTTATATAAAAATTCACGTAAAGAAAATTTAACAAGAGAAGAGTTTTTACACAAAGCTGCTAAAATTCCCGGCATGTATGTTCCATGCTTTTATGAGCCGGAATACAATGATGATGGTACATTAAAGGCTTTTAATGCTCTATATTCTGATATCCCTCAAAAGATACTTAAAGAGCTTGTAACAAATCTTGATGAAACATATTACCCCGAAAAGCCTATTGTTCCTTATATGAAGGTTACTCAGGACCGTGTTGTTCTTGAAATAATGAGAGGATGTATTCGAGGCTGCAGATTTTGTCAAGCCGGGCAGATATACAGACCGGTTAGAGAAAGAAGTGTTGACTTTTTAAAAGATAAAGCCGAAAAAATGCTCAAAAACACCGGTCATGAGGAGATTTCTTTAAGTTCACTCAGTTCATCGGATTATACTCATATAGAAGAACTGGTACATTTTCTTATTGAAGATTGCACAAAGAAAAAAGTTAATATTGCTTTACCCAGCTTACGAATTGATCAGTTTTCTGTTGATGTTATGAACAAGGTTCAAGACATTAAGAAATCAAGTTTAACTTTTGCTCCGGAAGCCGGTTCTCAACGAATGAGAAATATCATCAACAAAGGACTAACTGAAGAAGATATAATAAATGGTGCTGTTTTGGCATTTAAAGGCGGTTGGACCAAAGTTAAGTTATATTTCATGCTTGGCCTTCCCTTTGAGGAAGAAGAAGACATAGAAGGAATTGCAAAATTATGTAATTCTATAGCCGCAGCATTTTATGATAATATTCCCAAAGAAGAAAGAGTCAACGGAAAAGTACAGATAACAGCAAGTACATCTTTCTTTATACCAAAGCCCTTTACTCCTTTTCAATGGGCGAAAATGAATTCTTCTAAAGATTTTATAGACAAAGCAGAACATACAAAAAAATACATTCATGCTCAATTAAATCAAAAAGTTATAAGATATATATGGCATGAGGCTGATGTAAGTATGCTTGAAGGTGTTTTTGCAAGGGGTGACAGACGTCTTGCCGATGTAATTTTAAAAGCTTATAAATATGGCTGTATTTATGACGCATGGAGTGAATACTATAAACATGATATATGGTTGAAATGTTTTGAAGAAAGTAATATCGATCCGCTCTTTTACACCTCCAGAGAACGTAGCGAAAACGAATTATTTCCTTGGGATTTTATTGACTGCGGAGTTTCAAAATCACATTTATTAAGAGAATGGAAACGCGCAAAAGAAGGTACTGTTACGGACAATTGTCGATCAAAATGTTCCGGATGCGGATCAGCAAGGTTTGATTGCGGAATTTGTATTAATAGTCGTTAGCAAACTATGAAAAATAGGAATTAATTATGAAATTAAGAATAAAGTTCTCAAAACATGGTGTTTTAAAATATATTGGTCATTTGGATTTAATGCGTTATTTTCAAAAAGCATTTAGAAGAACAGATATAAATGTATTATATTCTAAGGGATTTTCACCTCACATGATTATGTCATTTGCACAACCGTTAGGTGTAGGTGTAGAAAGCGACGGAGAATATTTTGATGTTGAAGTTGAAGATTTTGAAGATGTCACCACAATATCTCAAAGATTAAATGATCAGATGGCCGAAGGGATAATAATTCAAGAAACTGTTGTTATTCCCGATAATGCAACTAACGCAATGGCCAGTGTGGCTGCTGCAAAGTATGAACTTTCTTTTTATAAGGAAAGTCCTATAACAAAAGAACTAATCAATAAATATAATTCAACAAAAGCGGTTACTTATACAAAAACAACAAAATCCGGCGAACATATTATAAATGTTAAAGACTATGTTTTTGATGTTAATATTGTCGATTCTAATACTTTATATATATGTGTAGACGCATCAAGTGGCGGTAATTTAAAACCGATTTCTTTTATGGAAGCTATTCTTTCATTGGATAATAAAGTAGTAACAGATTATCCTTTTCATATTTTAAGAAAAGACACATTGAAGAAAAACAAAAATAATATATTGGTGCCCTTAAATAATTTTGAAAATGAATAATTCCAAGCTGATCATTACAACGTATAAAGATTATAATGCAACGTTTTTATTTGATAATAGTGAAATAAAAGAGTTATTTCTTTCAAATAAAACAACAATAAACGTAAATGATATTATAATCGGTCGCGTAAGTAATGTTAAAAATGACATAAAGGCCTGTTTTGTTGATATCTCAAATCAACATACAGGCTATTTGCCTTTTGATAATATATATGGTCCAATGTTACTTAACAGAAGTTTTGACGGCATTTTAAAGCAGGGAGATTATATATGTGTTCAGGTTATTAAAGATGCTATAAAAACAAAAAATATTACTTTATCGATGCGTATAACAATTCCGGGGACTTATTCTGTTGTTTTATCCGATGATAAAAATGTTCATTTTTCTTCAAAATTAAATTCAATTGACATTAAAAAAATAACTGAAAATACAAATATTAATAATAGTTTTGGATACCTTATAAGAACAAATGCAGCAAAGGCAGATTATAAAAGCGTCGAATATGAGATTAATTTCAATTGTAATGTTTTACATGAAATTATAGACAAAATGAAAACGAGAAGTTTATATTCCTGTTTATATAAAGCCAGACCTTCATATATTGAACAAATAAATAATATTCCGATTGATGAATATGATGAAATAATAACTGATTCAGAGTCAGTGTATGAACTTATAAAATCAAATAACAATGTCAGATTTTACAATGATCATCAGTTACCTCTCAACGTTATATATTCTTTTGACAAAGCATTTGACCTTGCAACTTCGAAAAAAGTAAATCTTAAATGTGGTGGTTATATAATTATCGAAAGAACAGAAGCCTTAACCGTAATCGATGTTAACAGTGGGAAATATTCAAAATCAAAAGATAAAGACATTCTTATAAACCAAGTAAACAAAGATGCCGCCTTGGAAATAGCAAGACAGCTTAGATTGCGAAATATTTCAGGTATAATATTAATTGATTTCATAAATTATGCTAATAAAGACAGTGAAAACGAACTTATTACTTTCTTTAAAAATTTACTTAAACGGGACAGGGTCAAAACTTCATTTATTGATATTACACCACTTGGACTTATAGAAGTAACTCGAGAAAAAAAATATGCTTCAATATATGATATATTAAAAAATGATTGACATAACCCAATTGACTTGCTATTATATTTGAGTATGCCGCACAACTAGGTATAAGTGTGTCCAAAAACATCACCAAAGTTGGCGAGTAAAACCATTAATGGTTTAGAGATAGGAGGTACAGACTATGTACGCTATTATTGCTACCGGAGGAAAGCAGTATAAAGTTTCTGAGGGAGATGTAATCCGTGTTGAAAAGCTTGACGCAGAAGCAGGTTCTTCTGTTACATTCGACAACGTTATTGCAGTAAGTGCTGATAAGCTTAAGGTTGGTAAAGATGTTGCAGATGCAACAGTTACAGCAACTGTTATGGATCAGGGCCGCGCAAAGAAAGTTATCGTTTATAAGTATAAGAGAAAAAGCGGATATCATAAGAAGAACGGTCATAGACAAGCATACACACAGGTTAAGATTGAAAAGATTAACGCGTAATTTGGTGTAACTTATGACAGAAATAACATTCTATCGTGAAGCGGATGATATGTATTACGGTTTTGAATGCAAAGGTCATTCCGGTTATGCAAAACAGGGAAAAGATATTGTTTGTTCTGCAATTTCGGTTTTGACGGTTAATTTTATTAATTCTGTTGATGAATTAACCGAATCAAAATGTAATATTATTGAAGATTCCGATTCCGCATATTTAAAGGTTACGATAAAGGATTATAGCAATTCAAATGTTCAATTATTGTTTAATTCCTTAAGGCTTGGCTTGAATGGTATCCAAGAAGATTATTCAAAATATTTGAAACTGACAATTAGGAGGTGTTTACCATGATGAAATTAAACCTTCAATTTTTCGCTCATAAAAAAGGAGTAGGTTCTACTAAGAACGGTAGAGATTCCGAATCCAAGAGATTAGGTGCGAAGAGAGCTGACGGACAGTTTGTAAAAGCAGGTAACATTTTATACAGACAGCGTGGCACAAAGATTCATCCCGGCGTTAATGTTGGACGTGGCGGAGATGATACATTGTTTGCTCTTGTTGATGGTGTTGTTCGCTTCGAAAGAGTTGGAAGAGACAAAAAGCAGGCTTCCGTATATCCTGTAGAAGAGTAAATCATTATTGCTTTTAAAAGGGTTTCGTTATCGAAACCCTTTTTTATTTATGAATTATTATTTTATGTTATAATGCTTTTGAAAGGCAAGGTATTATATGTTTGCAGACAGAGCTAAAATTTATGTAAGAAGTGGTAAAGGCGGAGATGGTCATGTATCTTTTCGTCGCGAAAAATATGTTCCGGATGGGGGACCCGACGGTGGAGACGGTGGTCATGGCGGAAGTGTAATTTTCCAAATTGATGAAGGCATGAATACTTTAATGGATTATCGTTTTAATAAACATTATCATGCAGAAGACGGAGAACCAGGCGGCAAAAAAAATTGTCGTGGCAAAGACGGTAAAGATATTGTATTAAAAGTTCCCGAAGGTACTGTCATCAAAGATGAAGCATCCGGAAAAGTTTTGCTCGATATGTCAGGGGATAATCGTAAAGTTGTTTTCCTTGAAGGTGGCAGAGGTGGTTTAGGAAATCAGCATTATGCAACCAGCACAATGCAGGCCCCTAAATATGCTAAGCCCGGTCAACCAGCCAAAGAACTTAATATTGCTCTTGAATTAAAATCTATAGCAGATGTGGGGTTAGTTGGCTTTCCCAATGTAGGTAAATCAACATTATTATCTGTTATATCAAATGCAAGACCTAAAATTGCAAATTACCATTTTACGACATTACAGCCTAATCTTGGTGTTGTTGATATGGAAGGGATAGGCGGATTTATTGTTGCAGACATTCCGGGACTTGTAGAAGGTGCAAGCGAAGGAATCGGACTTGGTTTGGACTTTTTAAGGCACATTGAACGTACAAGAGTTTTAGTTCACGTTGTTGATGCAGCCTCTACAGAGGGAAGAGATCCAATCGAAGACATATATGCAATCAATAAGGAACTGGAAAAATACGGTTCAGATGTATCAAAAAAGCCACAGATAATAGCAGCCAACAAATTAGACGTATGTGAAGATAAAGATGCTGTGATGGCTAAAATTAAGAATGAATTTGAGCCATTAGGATATAAAGTATTTCCAATAAGCGGAGCAACAAGATATGGCGTAAAAGATATGCTCCTTTATATTCTTGAAATGCTCAAAAAGTATCCCAAAAAATCATTTGTCTTTGAGCCCGAAATGGAACCTGAATTTGGAGGCCTATATAGTAATGAACCATTCGAAGTTTCTTTTGACGAAAAAGCTTCTGAATATGTTATTGAAGGGCCAAGAATCGAAAAAATGCTTGGTTATACAAACCTTGATTCAGAAAAGGGATTTGAATTTTTCCAAAAATTCCTTAAAGATAACGGCATATTGGCAAAGCTCGAAAAACTTGGAATCGAAGATGGAGATACAGTAAGAATGTACGGTTTCTCTTTTGAGTATTATAAATAGAAACAAAGCGGAGGAACATAAATTGAATTCAAAACAAAGAGCATATTTAAAAAGCCTTGCAAGTAACTTAAATCCTGTTTTTCAAATTGGGAAAAGCACACTGACTCCGGAAATTACAGAAGCAATAAGAGAATGTTTTAACACACATGAACTAATTAAAATATCTGTTTTAAACAATTGCCTTGAAAGCCCTAAAGAAATGGCACAGATTATTGCTGACAGAACCGGCAGTGAAGTAGTGCAGGTTATTGGGAAAAAGATTGTTTTATATAAAGAAGATAAGAAAAATAAAAAGATAGAATTACCATAATTGCTTATGAAAAAAATCGGAATTTACGGTGGTACTTTTGATCCAATTCATTATGGTCATTTGTTAACAGCACAAAATGCATTGGAAGAGTATAATTTGGATAAAGTGTTAATAATTCCAAGTGGAAATTCATATTTAAAATCTAATGTTACAGATTCTAAACACCGGCTTGAAATGGCAAAACTTGCTATAGAAAATGACTCACGATTTGAATTATCTACAATAGAAACTGATAGATTGGGAAATTCATATTCATATGAAACAATCCAATATTTAAAAACAATTTATCCTGATTGTACTTTTTTCTTTATAGTCGGAGCAGATACTTTTGTTAACATGTCTATATGGAAGTCACCGGATATAATATTTGCTAATGCAACGATAATTGTTGCGTATAGAGATGGATTTGATTATAAATCAATGTCTGAAGCAAAATTACATTACGAAAATATCTATAAAGCTAAAATCATATTTATGAAAGATCGTAAATATGATATTTCATCAAGTGAAATCAGAGAACGTGTAAAAAATAGTTTAAACATTAATCTTTTTTTGCCTGAAAATGTTTTGAATTATATTTGTGATAACGATTTATATAAATGATAAGAGAATAAATATATGACCTATGAAGAAGCACGTGAATCATTAAAAACATTATTAAACGAAAATCGTTACTATCATTCGGTTGGAGTTAGCAATACAGCATCAATTTTGGCTGCTTATTATAACGAAGATGTTGAAGCTGCTAAAATGGCCGGAATTTTACATGACTGTGCAAAAAGCTTTAAAATTGAAGAAAATATTCAATTATGCAACACTAATAAGATATTCGTCTCTGAAGCCGAAATGAACAATCCTCAATTATTACATGCAAAATTAGGTGCATTTTTAGCCGAACAAAGATACGGAATTAATGATAAGAAAATATTATCGGCTATAGAATGTCATACAACCGGGAAAAAAAATATGTCATTATTTGAAAAAATAATATTTATAGCTGATTATATAGAACCCGGACGAAACAAAGCGAAACGTTTAAATCTCATAAGAAAAGAAGCCTTTTGTGACATAGATAATTGTTTGGTCATGATATTGGAAGACACATTGGAATATCTTAATAAACTAGGCATAAAACCCGACAGTACTACGAAACAAACTTATGAGTATTATATAGGAGAAATAAATGACAGACATAAAAAAAACCGTTAATATTGCAATTAAAGCCATCGAAGATAAAAAAGGTGAGGATATTAAACTATTAAACATATCATCAATATCTCCGTTAGCAGATTATTTTATACTCGCAACAGGTAATAATATTAATCAACTTCATGCCATTTCAGATGAAATCAATGAGAATCTTTCAAAATCAGGTTTACATCCAAAACAAATTGAAGGTTATCAGTCAGGAAACTGGATTCTAATGGATTACGGCGATTTCATAATACATTTATTTCAAAGAGAAGCAAGAGATTATTATAATCTCGACAGAATTTGGAAAGATGCGGTAATAGAATAAAAAAGATGTGACATTAATTACTTAATGTCACATCTTTTTTATTTATAAAATCTATACACACCAAATACTTTACCCAAAATAGTACAATCATTAACAATAATTGGATCCATATCATCGTTTTCGGGTTGTAACCTAATATATCCATTTTCTTTGTAAAAAGTTTTAACAGTTGCTGAATCTTCTATCAAAGCAACAACAACGTCTCCGTTTCTCACTTCATTGGTCGATTCGACAAGAACATTATCTCCATTCATGATTCCAATATTAATCATTGACTCGCCCTTTACTCTAAGAATAAAAGCTTCACCACGCGGAACTCTTTCAAGAGGAATAGGGAAGTAGTTCTCAATATTTTGTTCAGCAAGAATAGGCTGACCTGCAGCAACCTGACCTACAACAGGAATTGAAGCAGTTTCAGTACGAACTGTTTGAAATGAATCATCACATATTTCAATAGCACGTGGTTTAGTAGGATCTCTTTTTATAAAACCCTTTTTCTCTAATCTTTCCAAATGAGCAAATACGGAAGAAGTGGAGCGAAGATTAACAGCTTCACCAATTTCTCTAACTGACGGAGGATAACCTCTGTCAAGAATTACACTTTTCATATAATCAAGGATTTCCTGTTGTTTAGGGGTAATATTGTCTTGACTCATAATAGACCTCCTTTTTATTTATAATAGCATACATGTTTAAAAATAGCAAACATATATTCGCGAAAGTTTGTTCGATAAATGTATTGACAAGCGAAAGTTTGTTCGGTATTATATTTATGTAACGAACAGTTGTTCTGAACATTTATTCGAAAGGTTGATATTATGATTATTCAGCAAAATATATTATCAGTAAGCGAA
The DNA here is from genome assembly GCA_045627845.1 of Lachnospiraceae bacterium. Classification (GTDB taxonomy): domain Bacteria; phylum Bacillota; class Clostridia; order Lachnospirales; family Lachnospiraceae; genus UBA1258. The sequence goes on from JAZQOL010000002.1 coordinate 184,091, forward strand.
ACTCGTATTATTAATAATAAAATTAGACGTAATAGAGAACTTCGTAAAAATATTGCTCTTTTAGTTTTAGTTTTTCTTCTTGCTATATCGATGATTTTTATTATAACTTCCAGTAAAAGTGTTGCTTCAAATGAAACATCCTACTTTAAATCTTATAAAATAGTTTGTGTTAATGTCGGAGATAGTTTATATACTCTTTACGATCAATATGAGGACGGTCAACGTTGTACAAGAAATGACTTTATTGATGAAGTATTATATATTAATAATATTTCCGATCCTACAACATTAAAAATCGGCTCTAATATTGCTATTCCTTATTATTGCGAGTATGATGGCTAACATTCCGCCATATACATAAACCCACCAAAAAACGACCTCAGTGAGAGGTCGTTTTTAATTACAACAATAATTCACTCAATTAAAGCATTCATTTTTTGATATAGTTCATTAACATTAATAGGTTTAGAAACAAATGCATTCATTCCGGCTTCAATACATTCCATTCTGTCCTCGCTCATGGCATTGGCAGTCATAGCAATAATAGGAATTGTTTTAGCATCTGTTCGATCCAAATTACGAATCGCTTTCGATGTCTCCAGTCCATCCATATTGGGCATCCTAATATCCATGAATATCGCCGAATAATAATATAATTGACTTTCATTATATTTATTTAGTCCAATTATTCCATCGTCAGCAATATCTAATGTTGCACCTAAATTTAATACTATTTCTTTGGCTATTTCCTGATTTATAACATTATCTTCACAAAGAAGAAAATGTTTACCGGAAAAATCTTTTAAATTCTTTGTCTCAGCATTAATACTTTTATCAGTTATAGTAGAATCGTTTTCATTTAAATAAGGACATGTTATTTGGACTGTAAAGGTTGAGCCTTTATCTATTTCACTGTAGACCGATATTTCTCCACCCATAAGTTCTATTAATTTATGAGTTATTGATAAGCCCAAACCTGTACCTTCATTTGATTTAAAACGCATTCGATTTTCTTGAGAAAAAGTATCAAATAAATGCTCCTGAAACTCTTCAGACATACCAATACCATTATCTTTAACTACAAAAGTAACAATACAATTAGCGTCATCTATAATCTCAGTATGAATTTTCAGTTGAACTTTTCCACCTTCATGAGTATATTTACATGCATTTGAAAGAAGATTAAATATAATCTGATTAAAACGAAGTTTATCAACAATAATATCAGAAGCTGCAGAAGATGAATAAACATTAAATTCTATGTTTTTACGTTCAAATATAGGAACAATAATTGAATCTACATATTCTGTAAATTCTTCATATGAGTACTTTTCCGGTGAAAGCTCAACCTTTCCGGCTTCAATCTTTGCCATATCAAGTAAATCGTTAATAAGCCCGAGCAAAAATCCTGATGACATTTCAGCTTTTTTTAAATATTCTCTTACCTTATCAAAATTTTCTTCTTTTAAAGCAAGCTGAGTCATTCCCATAATACCGTTTAAAGGAGTACGAATATCATGACTAACCAACGATAAAAATTCAGATTTAGCCTGATTTGCTTTTTCTGCCTCAAAAACTGCTAAAGATAATTTTTTCTTTTGAGCTTGTTCCTCATTATATAATTTGGTTGTATCACGGCATGAAATTGTGATAATATCTCTGCGACTATTAAGAAAAGAAAATCGCATTATATGATGATGATTTTTTTCTGCATCATCATGTGTATTATATTGAACAGTATATTCACCAAAAGTATTTATATTATCAATTAAATTATCAAAATCAATCTCATTAAGAACACGTTCACGTTCAGTTTCAATCATAATACGAGAAGATAGATTATTTCTGAAATTTTCAATAAAGCCCTGATTTTCTTCGATAAAATCACTGTTAAATCTATCAAGCATTATGTAATTATTCGTCTTAATATATACTAATGCTATAAAGTCAAATTCTCTTTGAACTGTTCCGTTTATCAAAGAGTTAATAACTTTTGTTTTATGAATATTATTAATATGAATAATAGCTTCAATATCGGAAGTAACAGGATTTTTAACAATTTCAACAAGAGTTCTTACCCATTCTTCATGGTTATTCTTAAGCAGGAGATGATGTTCCAAGGAAAACGATATATTTCCAAGATTAAATGAAGATAATATGTTACCTCTTGATATTGCATTCGCAAAATATATTCTTTCGTTCTTATCAGATATTAATGTCAACATCGCAGAAGCAAATTCATCAAAAGAATTAGCTTTTGTAGCATTCATTATAAATCTATTTGTAGAAGAAATAGAGTTGCAAAGATTTTCTGAAACATTAAGCTGAATTGTAGCAACGGAATCCGGAGAATTTCGCATAATAGCATTTATTCTTTGCTCGAATATCAATTCAGCATTTTGACTTTCTGTCAAGTCTATACCAAATCCATATGCCTTCGACGCAATTCCGTTATTATCATTTTCAATGATATATTTTGTTTTAATATATTTTGCCTGTTTAACTCCGGGGAAATGATACCAATTTTCAAAAACAACTTCTTTTTCCCCATTGTACAAACGAGAAATATTTTTTAAATATTCATAAGAATCATTTGAATCAACGATTCCTTCCATTATTAATTCATCAGGGAAAGTAAAAGAGGAAGATATATTAATATACCTCCCAAAGAAATTATCATTAATCAGTTTTTTTTCACGCAAATCAATTTCCCAAGTATAAATACCTGCGAATTCTATAGCATTCTTAAAAAGCTTCTCCTTTTTTTCAAGAAGATCATTAGATTCATTATTTGATGACTTTTGAGAATTTAAAGCCAATTCTTCCGATGAATTCTCCATTCGTTTCCTCCCCTAAAGAAACTGAACAAATCAATCATATCCTTTTATATTACTGTTTAAAATAGCAGTAAACATTCGATCCCTAACTCCGGGTGTCTCATGATTTATCTCTCTAATCAAATCATTGATATATTGTCTTTTAGTATACCCATCTGCAGGGCAAGGACTTTTTACCACAGGAATATTATTCTTATTAACAAAGCCAATAACTTCAGCTTCATTCATATATATTAAAGGTCTTATAACAGTAAGTTTCGTTTTATCAAGATAGGTAACAGGAGAGAAGGTATGGAAACGCCCTTCATATATAAGTGACATCATCATCGTATCAACAACGTCATCTTTATGATGAGCATAAGCAATTTTATTAATGCCTAATCTTATTGCTGCATCATTTAAGGCACCTTTTCTCATTTTAGCGCAAAGGGCACATGGATTAGTTTCTTTTCTTTCGTTAAAAACAATATTGGCAATATCGGTTTTAACTATTTCATATTGAACATCCAGTTCTTTACACATTTTTTCAATTTGAGACAAATCTAAATTATTAAATCCAAGATCAACTGTAATTGCGTATAACTCAAATGTTTTAGGATAAAATCTTTTAAGAGAAGCCAATGCGCACAATAAAGTAAGGGAGTCCTTGCCACCGGAAATGCCTACAGCAATTCTGTCATTTTCTTCAATCATATTAAAATCGTCACAAGCTCTTCTGACATAGCTTAAAACCTGTTGTAATTTCATTAATAACACTAATTTCCTTTATATAATTTATTTATTTATAATAACATAAAGATATTAATTTATTAATATATGATATACTATAAATACATAGTAATTATTATTCCTATGCGAAATTTCAAATCTTAGAAGGAACAATAACATGAAATTTAAACCTGAAAAAAAATATTTTCATATGGGGTTAACATTTTTCTTAACATCCATAGCTATAATGCTTGCATATTTTTTATTTTTTAGAATAGATTCTTTGAAATCTGGTATTGCAAGCATCAATAAAATACTTGCTCCCGTTTTCTATGGGTTCATACTTGCCTATCTGATGACACCCCTTATGAATATTATTGAGAATAAATTTGTAAGGGTTCTATTCGAAAAAGAAAAGTGGTTTTCACAAAGTAAAAACAAAGATAAACATATAAGAACAACTTCCGTTGTATTAACAATGCTGATAGTGGTTTTGGTTATTTATCTTTTTTTTGCATCTGTAATTCCACAATTATATATGAGCATACAGAATCTAATTTCACAATATTCTGTTTATACTGAAAACCTTGTAAACTGGCTTAATTCAGTTATGGAAAAGAATCCTGATTTTGCCAAATTTTTATCTACTTTGATTTACAGTTATTCAAATGAAGCCGATGATTTTTTGAATGATGTAGCTTTACCTGCATTAAAAACATTTCTTCTTCCTAATGTTAATGATATATTAAGTTCACTTACTGCGAGTGTAGTAAAAGTAATCATGTTCATTTGGAATATAATTATCGGATTGGTTATTTCGATATATGTCTTATCGGGCAAAGAAAAATTTATACAAGGAAGCACACGTCTTTGTTATGCAACTCTTGAAACAAAGACTGCCAATAGATTTATAGATGCCGTAAGGTTTACTCATCATACATTTATAGGTTTTCTTGGTGGGAAAGTAGTCGATTCAGCAATAATAGGAATACTTTGTTATATTACTTTGCTTATAATAAAGATGCCATATGCATTACTTGTTAGCGTAATAGTAGGCGTTACTAATATTATTCCTTTCTTTGGTCCTTATATCGGAGCAATTCCAAGCACATTAATTATATTACTTGTTGATCCGGCCAAAGCACTTACATTTGTTATTTTTATTATTATATTGCAACAAATAGACGGAAATATTATAGGGCCAAAGATTTTGGCACAGTCAACAGGACTTACAAGTTTCTGGATTATCTTTGCAATCACTTTATTCGGCGGATTATTCGGTGTTGCCGGTATGATAATTGGTGTTCCTGCAACAGCTGTTATAATTTCGTTTATAGACAGATATGCAAAGAGTCGCCTTAGGAAGAAAAATCTTCCGGAAAACCCCGAAAATTATTTGTCGGTCGGACGTATTAATGAAGAAGGCGAAATCACACCTTATGTTTATGCGAAACCCGAAAAGAAGAAACAACAAAAGCCTACAAATTTAATAAAAATATTTACAGTAATTTGGAACGGTATTAAGAAAATATGTATGGTAATTGTTGATATTTTCAAGATTTTAATTACAAATCTGTTTTCATTTATCGGTAAAATTTTAAACAAAGTTGTAAAGTATATTAAAAGCAAGTTTACTCATTCCAAATAAGGATCAATTTTAGCTGCCTGGCGTCTGTGCGCATCCTCAGACGCCGCGTAATGCTTAGCAGTAGTATTTATATCAGAATGTCCTAAAACGTCTGCTACAAGCCTTATATCGCCTGTTTTATTGTATAACGCTGTACCATATGTCGATCTCATCTTATGTGGTGAGATTTTTTTGTTTGATACAGAAGCAGAAGCATATTTATCAACCATCTCCTGAACACTTCGAACAGCTAAACGACGTTTTCTTGATGACATAAACAAGGCTTTTTCGGAATCGCTTTCAATATAATGTGGTCTTTCTATCTCAATATAATCAATTAATGCTTCTTTAGTTGTATTATCAAAATATAATATATGTTCTTTTCGACCTTTTCTAACAACACACATCGAATTTTCGTTAAAATTCAAGTCAGATAAATCAAGAGAAACACATTCCGAAACTCGAATGCCTGTTCGAAGCAGAAGAGTAAGGATAGCATAATCTCTATACTTTGTGTTCTTTAACATTTTTTGTTGTCTTTCAGATCCTACGGAACTATTCTTTATAGTTGTTAAAAAAGTATCAACTTCAGTAGGTGTAAGTCTTACAATAACATGATCGTCGTCTTTACGAGACTGTTTATTGGCACCGACAGTTGCATCATTTTCAAGAAATTGATGTTCACATTGATATTTATAAAAAGATCTTAATGCAGACATTTTCCTTGCAATACCGTTTATATTGTTTTGCAGGTCTTTAGATCCTATAATTGTTACATCCTTTGCACTTAGATATTTCTGATATTCATTAATATCCTGAAAGGTAAGATTATTTAAAATATCAGAAGAAATATCTTTTAAAGACATGTTTTTAGCCAAAGGACAAAACTCAATTAAATATTCAAAAAAAACAATCAAATCATATGCGTATGAAATTGCAGTATTGGGATTTCTTTGACCTCTTGAATCTAAAAATTCGTATGTATATGAAGGTAATAACTTTTTTAATTCTTCAAGCTTTAATCTATAATTTCTATCTTTTTGTTTATTAAATTCTGAATCACGGCCCATATTAATGCTCCAATCTATTTTTGTGCTCTTTTTAGCGTTAAATTGAGATTTAACGCTATGTTATATTAATACTATACTACTATCAAAACATAAAATTCAATATAAAAACTATCAATAATTATATAAAATTATAAAATCTGATGTTATATAAACAAACATCAGATTTTATCTTTTTGAATATTATATTTAATATATATTTTTATTCGATATTATGATATTTTTCGTAATCCTCAACATATTGAGTAATAAACTTTACAGTACCGTCTATACCAAGTTTTGCCGAATTAATACATAAATCATAACTTTCGGCACGACCCCATTTCTTGGAAGAATAATAATTATAATATGACTGTCTTTGCTTATCCTTTTTTATATACAAATCTCTTGCTGCACTAACTGTCTTGACATCATCAACTTTTTCAATTAAATGGTTACATTTAAAATCATCATCAGCATAAATAAATAAATTAAGAACATTATCAAAATCATTTAATGCATAATCAGCGCATCTTCCTACAATTACACAAGGTCCTTCTTTAGCAAATGATTTAATAGCATCAAATTGTGCAAGAAATACCTTGTGACTAATTGGCATATCAACAAAAGATGATGAATTATAGCCAAATGAATATGTATCCATAACAAGATTATAAAGAAATGAATTTGTTGGTCTTTCATCATGATTTTTAATCATTTCTTCGCAAAAACCGCTTTCTTTTGCAGCTCTTGTTAGTATTTTTTTATCATAAAAAGGAATATTAAAATAGTTAGCTACTTTTTCACCAATCTCATGTCCGGCTGATCCGTATTGTCTTCCGATTGTAATAACAGTTTTCATACGTAACACCTCCATAATCATTATATCAAAAGAATACATTTGCAACAATAGTTTACATAAAACAGTTATGTCAACCAAGTCTTAAAACAGATATAATATTATTAAAATATTCGGGTAATTCTGAATCAAATTCTATATATTGGTTTGTTGATGGGCTTATGAAACCAATTGTTTTAGCATGTAGAATTTGACCGTTACAGTGTATATGATCCTTTAACGTCGAATATACAGGATCTCCCATTAAAGGGTGCTTTATTGAGGCCATATGAACTCTTATTTGGTGTGTCCTTCCGGTTTCAAGTTTAAGTTCAATATACGTATAATCCTTAAACCGCTCTAATACTTTGTAATGAGTAACTGCTCTTTTACCATCAGCTCTAATTGTCATCTTTTTGCGGTCATCATTACTTCTTCCGATTGGAGCATCAATAACACCTTCATCATCTTTTAAGTTGCCATGAACAATTGCATGATAAATACGATTTGCCGAGTGTTCTTTAAGTTGAGCTGCTATTGAATTATGTGAAAAATCGCTTTTACATACAATAAGCAATCCCGAAGTATCTTTGTCTATTCTATGTACAATTCCGGGTCTTAAAACACCATTTATACCGCTCAAACGCCCATCCAAATGGTATAGCAAAGCATTAACCATTGTATTATCATAATGGCCCGGAGCAGGATGAACTACCATCCCCTGTGGTTTATTAATAATAGCAACATCGATATCTTCATAAACAATATCTAAAGGAATATTTTCAGGTCTTATATCAGGTATTATAGAATCAGGTATAGAGAGAATAATCTTATCATCACCCTTTAATCGGCAATTGGCCTTAGCTGTTTTATCATTTATAAGTAAAAGCCCTTGAGAAATCTGTTTCTGAATATATGAACGTGTAAGCTCGGGAATTATATTTGTTAAATACTTATCTACTCTCTCGCCTTCATCTTCTTCAGAAATAATAAAAGAATATTCTTTCATCTGATACCTACTCTATATCTCTAAGTTTCTTTTCATTAAATCTTAAATAGTTTAGATCATCCTCTTTATAATAAAACAAAAGACAAAAAATCAAAAAAAATGAACCAAGCGTAACAAGAATATCTGCAAAATTAAAGATCGGAAAATTAATAGAAATAACATAAATATAATCAATTACATATCCATAAACAGCACGATCTATGGAATTGCCTATAGCACCTGTAATGATAATTGAAAGAAGTATATGTGTTAAAATATATTTTTTTCTGTCAGGAGTTTTTATTAAAACATATATACAAGCAATAAGTGAAATAATTGTAACCAAAATGAAAAATGATTGTTGATTTTTCAATAGGCCAAAGGCAGCTCCGGAATTTTCTAAATATTCCAATTCTAAAGCGCCACTAATTATTGATTTTGAAGGATGATTTTTTAAGTGAATAAGTGCATACCTCTTTATTAATCGATCAATAAGAACGCCTATAACTAATATGATACCATCAAAAATGTATAAATATTTTTTATTAATATGTTTAGATGACATAAAATCTGATTAATCCTCTATAGAAAAATTTATTTCATCCAAAGCATCCATTACAAGCTTTGCGGGTACATCATTGACAACAATCGCTTTACCAATCTTTTTAAGAAGAACAAAATTCAAAGAATTAAGCGTATTCTTTTTATCTTTAATTAAAATATCAAAAATCTTATTTAATTCAGATTTATCAACCTGAATTGAAATAGGAAGATTAAAGGGGACAAACATATCTCTAATCTCATAGTAATCTTCCATTGATATCATATTCATCTTCCAGGAAATAAATGCAGCAGCAACACAGCCAAGCGCTACAGCTTCTCCATGAATGTATTCACCTTTAAAATAACTTTCTATGGCATGACCAACAGTATGGCCTAAATTCAAAAGTGCTCTTTCACCTTTATCAAAAGGGTCTTTCTCTACAATTGTCTTTTTAATTATAATAGCTTTTTCAATCATAGAATTTAATGTATCAAAATCTTTTTCACAGATTTCATACATATTATCAATAAGCCAAACATAGAAGTTAGCGTCAAATAACAATCCTGCTTTCATTATCTCAGCAAATCCTGCATAATATTCGCGTTCAGGAAGATCGTTTAAAGCATCAATATTAATATATATTAATCCGGGCATTTTAAATGAGCCGATTATATTTTTTATACCCATATAATCAACGGCTGTCTTCCCTCCAATGGAAGCATCGACCATTGCTAAAAGAGAAGTTGGTAATAAAACATGCTCAATACCACGATGATATAAGGCAGCAGCAAATCCGGTAAAATCGCAAACAACACCACCACCAAGTCCTATCAATACATCCTTTCTTGAAAAATTACTATCTATCAAAATAGAAACAAGTTTCAAAACATTATCAATATTTTTTGATGATTCTCCGGCATTAATAACAAATGTTTTAACTTCATAACGTTCACATAGCAAATGCATTAGATTATCCATATATAATTTCGAAACGTTTTCATCAGAAACTATACAAACCTGTTTAGCATTTTCAAATTTATTTTTAAATAATTTGGCAAAAGACTCATAACCGGATCCGGAAATAATACTATAAGAGCTGTTCTCTTTTAAGTTAACTAAAATGTCCATAAATTATAATCCTTTATTAAAATAGAAATGTCCTATCAGAAACTGATAGGACATAAAAAATCAAATAATCAAAGGGTATCAAACGATCCTGTCAAATCATCCTGAAACTCACCGGATACATCCACATTTGAAGGGGTAGCTATAAATACAAAATTTGAAACTTTTTGAAGATTTCCGCCAACAGCAATACATGCTCCTGTTACAATATCAAGAACTCTTTGTGAAATAGTAAGGTCAACACCTTCAAAGTTCATAACAATCGTCTTGTCTTCCAAAAATGCATCTACTATAGTTCTTGCATCATCAAAAGATTTTGGTTTGAAATAATGGACAGCAGTTTCGTTCACCTGAACCCTCCTTTTTGGTATAAATGCATTTTTCTTTTCAGGCTTACTTACACGAGGCTCTTCATAAGGCTTTTCATTGTCTTCCTCAGCGTATGTAGCATCATCATCTTCTTCATAATCATATTCATCAACACCTGTCTTAAAAACAGATGAAATCTTATCCATAAAACCCATTAACAGTGCTCCTTATACTAAATATTATAATTTCTCTCTCCAAATATACCTGTTCCGACACGAACCATAGTTGCCCCCTCTTCTATTGCAACCATATAGTCTCCTGTCATTCCCATAGAGAGAATATCCATAGAAACATTATCAATGTTTTGACTATTGATGTCAATCCCAATTTGTTTCAAAGCAACAAAATATTGACGATTATCTTCAGGGTTTACAACATATGGTGCAACAGTCATAAGCCCCTTTATATGAACTCTGTTTAATTCTGATATTTTTTTTGCATTATCAATCACCGAATTAGCATCTAATCCATACTTTGATTCTTCAGCAGAAATATTAACTTCAAGAAGAATATCTGTATGAACATTTTTCTTTTCTGATTCCTTTTGTATTACCTTTGCAAGTTCATAAGAATCAACGCTATGAATCAAATAAACTTTGCCAACTATATATTTAACTTTATTTTTTTGAAGATGTCCAATCATATGAAAGCGTGCATCAGAAGGTAGCAAATCAAATTTATCCATAATCTCCTGAACTTTATTTTCGCCAAAATCTCTGGCTCCGGCTTCATAAGCTTCTATCAAATCACCTATAGGTTTAGTTTTACTAACAGCAATAAGTGTAACATCATCATAGTTGCGAGAGGCTTTTTCACATGAATCTTTAATATTGTTTCTTACAGAAATAATATTCTCTTTTATCATAAAACAATCCTTAAATATTAATATACAAAATCTTTATCAGATACTTTAGATGCATCAAGAGCAATATAGTCATATGCTCTTACACCATATACGGAAGACGGATTTATAATAGAATATTCATCATTTGAATAAAGTATATCAATTCGATTAAACTCAGCATATCCTTTATTTATATTATAAACACCGGTCAACGAACCTTGTTTACTTACAATAAACTTATCAGTAGACTCAGGTTTTAATAAAACATTTCCTACTGTAACAGAAGTTGAATCAACATAAAAAACATCATCATCTTCTTTGTAAACATCAACAGTAACATACTTTATTACAGTACCTGATTCATCCGATTCATCTCTTAATACCTGGTACTTATCATTTTCATCAGAAAATACATAATCTTTGTCAATTAGGAAAAACATTTTTTCTGATATTGAAGTATTAGGTACTTTAAGACCACTGTCTTCTTCCAGTAATAATTCAACATCTACAAATCTGTCTTTTGAAAAAGAAACCATTGAATTTGTAAATTCGAGACTTATCAAAGAAAAATCATCAAAATCTTTAACCTTGGAAACCTTGCCCCATGATGAAGTTAATGTCTTTAAAAATTTAACTTCAATATAGTCATAAGATAATATCTTATCTACATCAGTTTTTTCAACTTTAATAACTATTGACCAGTTTTCATCAAATACGTATTTATATACAAAAGAACCTGCTTCAATAAGATCATCGTTTAAATAATCTTTACGTGAATAATATGAGGTATCAAAATCTTCAGGCAAAATATCTTCGGGCGTTTTTGTTTCGAAACCATCCTCATATAAAAGTGTAATACCAGAATAAGGTGCTCTGCAATAATTTATCCGATCATTTCCGGATGATGAATTTATCGAGTTTAAATCACCTACAATTCGTCTGTTTTCTAATTGGTTTAAGTAGTTTGTTTCTTTCGCTTCAAAAACAGTTGCAGATGAAAAATACTTTTCATCAAAGTTTTTAGAAAACAGCATAATGTCTTGTTTTATTGCCTTTAATTCTGCATTGTTTAAAGAATTATCCTCGATAGGAGATTTACCAATTAATTCAGAAAACTTACCTGATTCATCAATGCAATATACAAGATTATTATATGCGCTTCGTTCAGATTCTCTGATAAAGTAATTAATATATCCGGTATATGAACTTAAAACCACATGTTCGTCACGTAAAGCTATACCTGTATAAACTCTGTTCTCCGATAATGCTCCTTTTTTTACCTGATAGCCTACTATCTGTTCGTTTTGGGAAGAAATATAAAGACAAATGAAAATGTACAACAAAATAACAACAAATATAATAATGCCAAATCTTCCGGATTGAAATTTTCTAAATTTAACAGTTTTATGATTATTAGTCATTAATACTCCGTATTAAAAATGCCCCGACATAAAGCCGGGGCTCTTAGTTATCATAAAATATTATAATGAAATTATAACTTTGCTCTTAGCGTATTCGGAAAGTTTAGCAGGATCAAGAGATACCGAAACTACAAAATCAATACCAAATTTTTCACCAACAGTTTCAAGTTTTTTAATACACTCATCAAAATCAGCATCAGTACACTTCGATATAGGAAGAAAACTATCAAAATACATCTGCTCTAAATCATGGTCCTGTGAAATAATTCCACATACAAAACCAATAAACTCGCTAAAATTATCAATAAAATAATCAGAGACATCAATCAATCTGACTTTATTGTTAAGCTCATACATATGCTTAGCACTTTTATCTAAATATACGATATTCCCTGATACATCTTTTACTTCGGTATTTACTTTGTCAAGAAGGTGCTTTGTCTTTCCTTTACCCTTTTCGCCAACGATTAACTGAACCATTGTAAACCCTCCATTATTGTATTTGTTCCTTAAGAACGTAATATAATTATAGTTTATTAAATATCAAAAAACAACCATTATTTAGTGATTTGAAGTAATAAATCAGTCATTTGATTATATAAATTATTCTTGTTATCAGCACCTAAAATAACTGCAATATATGAGTTCGAATATTTATCTTTCGCATATAAAATCAAACAATGACCGGCTTCATCGGTTGTACCTGTTTTACCGCCAAGAATAGTAATCGAATCAGGAGAATCAGCTTTACCTCTAAAATACCAATTAGTTGAATTAACAGTAACGGGAACCTCTTTGTCAGATTTATTATAATATGTAGTCTGATATTCATGCTTTTGAATTATATCAAGAAAGTCCCTGTTTTTAATAGCTTCATTAAATATTAAATATAAATCATAAGCAGTAGTAAGATGTTCCTCACTTCCAAGTCCACTGGCATCTGTAAAATTAGTGGATGTAGCACCAAGTGACCGAGCCTCTTCAGTCATCAATTTTGCAAATTCAGCTTCTGTACCGGAAATATGACAGCCAATAGCAATGGCAACATCATTAGCAGAAGGTAATAAACATAAATTCAGTGCTTGATCCATTGTCATCTTATCACCCAGTTTGACACCAAGTTTAGTTGCCGTGGGGTCTGCAATGTTAACTGATTCTTCATTACAAACTACAATTTCATCTAAAGCGCAGTATTTTAATGCCAGATATGCAGTCATAACCTTTGTTATGCTTGCCGGAGCACGAAGTTCAAATGGATTTTGTGCAAATAATACTTTGTTATTATTAACATCAATCAAAATACCGGCTGCAGCATTTTCTAAATAAAAATCACCAATATGTTCATCTGCAAAAGTAGACAAATCATACGCAAATCCGGTAACAAGTGCGTCATTTTTAGAAAACTTAACGCCAGTATCTTCTTCTTCAATCTTAAAATCAGAAAAAGGCATCTTAACATCAACCTCTTTGCAGGCAGATATAAAGGATGCCAAAATAACCAAATATATAATTAATAAAAGTTTATTTGTACATTTCACGCCACTCAAGATCCCCTCGGTCAAGCGATTTAATAAGAAGTTCCGCACTAGCCAAATTAGTAGCAAGCGGAATATTATGCATATCACAAAGTCTCATAAGATTACTAACATCAGGTTCATGAGTCTTTTGAGTAAGCGGATCTCGAAGAAAAATAACAAGGTCAATCTGATTATGTTCAATCTGTGCACCAATCTGCTGCTCTCCGCCCAAATGACCGGCCAAATATTTATGAATAGACAGATTTGTAACCTCTTCAATAAGTCTTCCGGTTGTACCGGTCGCAAATAAATCGTTTCTGCTTAATATACCTCTGTAAGCTATGCAAAAATTTTGCATAAGCTTCTTCTTTGCATCGTGTGCAATAAGTGCAATATTCATATATCCCTCCAAATATCTATCCCCTAAAAAGAAAAATCCTTAACATCTCTAACCGGTTGATTGTGTAGTCTGACGCTTAACACAAAACCCATTCCTATATAAAAACTAACCAATGAAGTAAGTCCATAACTTACAAACGGTAATGTCAATCCAGTATTAGGCATAATAAATGTTGCAACACCAACGTTAAAAAACGTATGAATTCCTATTAAAGTACCCATGCCTACCGCTATTACTCTTCCAGCAATATCCGTTGACTTTCTTGCAATAAAAAAACATTCAAATACAATCAGAAATAAAACAACTATTACCGCAAGAGATCCAATAAACCCAAGTTCTTCACCTATTACAGCAAATATAAAGTCAGTACCGGGTTCAATAATATATTTACCGTTTTTTAATGAAGTAATCTCGTTGTTATTAAGCCCTTTCCCAAGTAAACGCCCTGATCCGATAGCAATTACCGAATTATTTTGTTGATATGCATTATCAACATACTTCTCAGGATAAAAGAAAGATAATATTCGATTTCTTTGATACTTTTCCAAAATCTGTTCTTTTAATACCATACTTAGAAAAACAATAAAAGCAGGAATTGCAACAGTAACAGCACCAAGAATTATCTTCCAATTTATACCACCAACGAAAATCAAAGATATAAGAATCATCGCAATAACGATTGTTGTTGACAAGTCCGGTTGTTCATAAATCAGCGCAAGAGGAACAGCACATAAAACCAAATAACCGACAATAAATATAAGAGAATTTATTCTATCCTTATATTTCATAATAAACTGAGCGAAAAAAATAATCAATATTATTTTGGCCGTTTCCGAGGGCTGAAATCTTATACCGAATATTTCAAACCATCTGGTTGCACCACCTGCAGAATGACCTTTTAAAAGAACCATAACAAGAAGTCCCAATTCTGCAAAATACCATATCCAATTAAACTTCAAAATAATCTTATAGTCAAAAAATGACACAACTATCATAAGAAAAAAGCCAAAAACCGAACCAAATAATTGTTTTTTTTGATCAGCCGGGCTGGCACTTCCAACTATTAATATTCCCAAGGTATTAATAGCAACAAGATAAAAAATCATTCTAAAATCGTAATCAGCGATTTTTAAATTTTTAAACATAATTTATACCTGAATAAGTTTTTTTATAATATCTTTGGAAACAACATCAAGATATATCTTTCCTTCAGAGACATATGCAATTTTAGGAATCAATTTAGGTTTAACAACCCATTTGGGTTTTTCTTTTGAAAAATAACGATAATCCCCAATTAACAATTTTTCCGCATTCATATCATATGATGCAATAAAATATTCGTTCGCATTTTCGCCTACACAAACAGCAGAACCATATATTCCACCAATGACAATAATATTGCCTTTAGCGGTAACAATCGCTCCCGGTTCAATATCACCGATAATAATAACACCATGTTCGGAATCAATACGCTCATTTCTTTTTATATTTCCATAATAAAATTTTCCGAACAATGAGTCATCAAGAATGCCACATACAGGTCTGTCAACCGCCTTAAGATATAAAGCTTCTGTTTGTTCATCTTTTCCCAGAACATATAAAACGGTTAAGTCAGCATTGGTTTCAATTAAGGAAACTAAAATTCTTTCCTCTTTTAACGAGAGAATCCTTCCTTCAAAAGAAACAGCAATTCTACCGCCTTTAAAAAAAGATTTAGACTCGGAAAATTTGACTTTTATCTCATCACAAATGTCTTGAAAAGGACAATCATCAATTAAATGAATCTGCAAACCGTTTTTAAAGCTTTTGATATAAACATTATTATTCATAATCTTCTCCTTTTAACGATTAAATGAAGTCTTAATCGCGTGAAGTATCAGATGTATCAATGTTTGATGCTGTTCCGTTTACATTAGCATCTTCACGACCGATTTTAAAGATATATTTGTAAGCATTTTTTGTGGCCTGTGCTGCAAAGTCTGAAGTATATCCGTTTGCAATTCTGCAAGACACAGCGTATTGAGGATCGGACAAAGGAGCAAAAGAAACAAAAAGGCCATGGTCGGGACTTGTTTTTGATTGCTGGGCTGTTCCGGTTTTTCCTGCACAATCAAAAGGAATTTCTTTAAAATACTTTTTGTCAGCTGCAACTCTACGCATTCCTTCATGTAAAGCATCCCACTCAGTATCGTTTAGCTCAACAGTATTCTTAACTTCCGCAGTACAGTTCATCAATAAAGTACCATCACTTTTAACAATACGATCAAGCAAAGTGAGATCATAAACAGTGCCTCTGTTAGCAATTGCTGTTACATATCTTGCCAAGCCAACAGTAGTAAAGCTGTACGTACCCTGTCCAATAGCAGAAGGAACCGAATATGCATTAGTAAGATAAGGACTATACTCTTCTATTTCAACTCCGGATTTGTCTCCAAGTCCATACATTTTAGCGTATTCATTCAGTTTTTCTACACCCAAAGCCGATGTATAACCACCATTTTCATCCAAGCTTAATTTGTAGCCCACATTATAAAAGAAACAGTTGCAGGACTTGTTAATAGCACCTGTAACATTTAACGAGCCGTGCGAACCGGGATAAGCCCAACATTTATGCGTATCTGTATTAACAGTAAATATACCGCTGCAATGAAGTAATGAATTAATATTAATGACATTTTCGCGAAGGCCGGCGGTAGCCGTTACTATTTTAAAAGTCGAACCCGGTGCCGTTCTTTGTTGTGTTGCATAATTAAACAAAGGCATTGAAAGATCGGTTGTAACTTTATATAAATAATCAGCATCGGCACCGTTAGCTAAAAAATTATTGTCATAACTTGGATATGATACCAAAGCTTTAACCTGACCGGTATTGACATCGGTTATTACCATAGACGCTGCATAAGGTTCCAACGCTAGTTGTGCAGGAGTAATATCCAAGTCAGTAATTCTTTTAATCATAAAATCATATGCAGATACCTTCCCACTATTCCAGGCAGAAAGATCCTCATCAGACAGAGAAACAGCATTCTGATCAATGAGGCATTGACATATTTGCTTAGGGCTTATAAGATCGCCTTTAACAATATATTTATATATCTTTTTTTCAAAATTGAAGTTTTCGGAAAGTTCAGAAATTACAATATTTACAATTGAATCGAAAATCTCAGATGATTCTGAATAGGCATTATTCAAATCAAGCTTATTCATGTCAATCCAGCTTTGAGATATTGCGTAATTCAAATATTCCGACAAACTTATGGATTCATCAGTATACCACGACACATAAACCGGGTCCGTTTTATCAATAAGAGACGAAATAAGAATACCTTTGTCTAAAAGAATATCCTCAATAAAATTTGCATAATTCTTATATTCCAAAGTTAACTTTTTATATGGAGTATGTTTTGTCTTAAGTTCTTCCTCAAGTTTTGATAGGACGTCTTCCTTTTTATTCAAAAAGACATTGTAAACAGCCTGTTCAGTGTCTGATGCATCATATGTACTAAAGTGATCTATATCTATAACGGAATTTTCAATCACGGCATAGTAAACATCATAAACCGGAATCATAATATCAGTTGCCGTACTGTTTTCCTTCGCAACATATTCTTTAGCATTAATGATCTTTTTAAGAAGTATTCCTGCAAGTGTCTGCTCAAGTAATTTATATATATCTTCCTGCCATTCACTATCGATGGAAAGATAAATGTCATTACCGGCAATAGGTTCAATATGATTCTCAACCGAAAGGATTTTTCCCATTGTATTTACATACATTTCTTCAGAGCCCTTTTCGCCGCGAAGAACAACGTCCATACTTTTTTCAATGCCGGTCTTACCTATAATATCATTTGATGAATATTCACCCTCATCCCCGTATTCAGCAAGCTCATCTGCTGAAATTTTACCGGTGTAGCCGACAATTTGTGATGTATATAATCCGTTAGGATAAACTCGCTTTGTAGTTTCAGCAATACTTACACCTTGCAAAACATCTGAATTTTCATAAATTACCGCAACTGTCTTGTCTGAAACATTTGAGGAAATTGTTGTCGAAATAAACTTTTGGTACGCATTAAGGCTCATTGCATATCTTATAGCAACGATTTGTAATCGTTTTTCTTTCGAAAGACCTTCAATCTGAATATCAAATCGGTCCTCACCGGATAAATAGTCAATAATGTCAGAAGCAGATGCTGAGGATTCGGCATATAACATTTCATCAATATATTTACGACCGTATATATCTGCTTTAAAACGATTAAGTCTTGTACCCGAAAGAGTAAACTCATATTGTTTCTTATCATTAAGTACAATATTAAAATCAGTACTAATCTTATCTCCGTTACCTTCTATCAACAAAATAGCTTTGTAAATTGTATTATTTAAATTTTCATTTTTCTTTTTGCCGGATTCAAAAACATCTTCAATAGTAACAGAATACGCAAGTTCATTATATGCAAGCAAAACTCCGTTACAGTCATAAATCTTGCCTCTAACGGAATCTATGGAACGTTCCTTTTTACTCTTAAGTTCAAAATTGTTAATATATTCTTCGCCGTGTACAATTTGTAAGTCAAATATTCTTCTTACAAGAATTAAAAAAAGGACTGCGAACAAAAGAAACAGATAAAGAACTCTTGTCGTTATTAAACTAAGGAAATATTCTTTGAGTTTATTAAACAAATTTTCTCTCCTGATTTTTTTCTTTTTTATCTAAAACATTATTAATAGCCAAAAACAAAGGGTAAAAAATAACTGTAATAACCATCGTATATACACATTCCGGAATGCATATATTGATAAAATAATAACCAAAGTTTAACTTCCCACGCAAAAGAAACATAAACAAATAACATGAAATACCGTAAAGCAAGTCGCTTAAAGCAATCATACTTACCGGAAGTTTAACATCTTCCGGGAAAAATATTTTATTAAGACATCCTGCAAAATAACCAATATACATTAATAGCATTGCATAAAAGCCTATATAAGAACTAAGAAATATATCAGATAATAACCCGGAGAAAAAACCGGTAAGAAGTCCTGTTTTTCTACCTCTCATAAGACCCAAAGATACAACAAGAACAAGCATAAGATTCGGCGAAATGTTGCCAAAATCAAATGCTTTAAACAATGTACCCTGAAGTACAAAGCATGTTATTAACATAAAAGAGTAAATGAAAAATCTTTTCATTTTAATACTTCAGCTTCTTCCATATCTTTTGAGGAAATATTCTTTTTCTGATCAAGAATAATAAGTACCTCTTCTATATTTTCAAAATCAACAGCAGGAACCAAATAACCTGACTTTGTAAGATTATTTGAGTCATTCTCAATCGTATTAAGATAACCTATAAGAATACCGGGAAGATATCTGTCGCTAATATTACTTGTAACGACTTTATCCCCGACACCGGCGCGATTGTCGTCATCAAGCAATTGCGAAAAACTTATATAACCGGAATTAATCAACTCAAGAGAACCGGATACAATTAGATTATCTGATGACGCCAAAACAGTTCCCGAAACGTTTGCTGTATCGGAAATAATAGCAGTAACTCTGGACCAATCAGGACCAACCATTGATATATAACCAACGAGTCCGCTGCCTGATATAACATTCATATTGAGTTCTATTCCATCGTTTGAACCTTTATCAACTATAAAACTCGAAAACCAGTTACTGCTGTCGTGATAAATAACACGTGCTCCCGTTTTGCTATACATCTCATATTGAGAATTAAGATTAAATAAATCCCGCAAATTATTTAGTTCATACTTATCTTGCATCAAACGAGTGTTTTCATTTTCAAGTTCAGCAATTTTATTTTTCAAAGAAGTATTTTCTTCAACAAGTTGATTGATGCTGACAAGCTCATCCTTTTTTGATGAAAGCCGCAATCCTATGGCTGAAATGCCTCTTTGATAAGGAACAATTATGTAATTAACCATATAATTCAATGGTTTATTAAAAATATCCGTCGCAAATGTTGTAACAAGCATAATGCAACATACAATTGTTAAAATAAAAAGGAGATATTTACTTGGTAATGTAAATTTTTCTCCTTTTCTTTTGATAACAGGACTCATTTACTCATTCCTTCTATCGAATATGCAACTGATTTGTATTTATCATCCTTAATAATCTTAGCAAGGCCAAGTGCTACAGTAGATTGAGGATTTTCAGCAATATTAACCTTTAATCCGGTTCCGTTCGCAATTCGTTCTGCAAGTTTGTTAACCATGGAACCACCACCGGTTAAATAAATACCGTGTCGATAAATGTCTGCTGACAATTCAGGAGGAGTTCTCTCAAGTATTACTTTAATATTATCAATAATAGTATCAAATTGTTCATCAATGGCTTTGTTAACAATGGCTGTTGATATTTCTCGTTCAACAGGAAGCCCTGTAACAATGTCTCTACCGTAAACCACAGCATTCTTACCTTCGGCTTCCAGTTCCGCAAGATGAACCTTAACATTTTCAGCAGTTTTACCACCAATAAATAAAGAAAATTCTTTCCTGACAGCATTTTTAATTGCTTCATCAAACTTTAAGCCACCGGTTTTAATAAGACGGCTTAATACAATACCACCCAAAGACAATATAGAAATTTCAGAAGTGTCAAACCCAATATCAACAACAAGAACACCTTGTGAATTTTTAATGTCGATATCCATCCCAAGACCATCAGCAATTGCTTTTTCAACAACCATAATTTTCTTGGCTTTAACATTACTGTCTTTTATCAAATCATAGAAAGCACGTTTTTCAACTTCTGTAACATCTGTAGGAACGGCAATATAGTACTCAGCAGGCTTAATAGAGTTATTCATAAGTGATGTTACAAAATATCTTATAATAATCTCCATATTTTTAATATCCGCTATAACACCGTTTGCGAGAGGATAAGAAATATTAATATTTCCGGGAGCTTTTTCATACATTTCATAAGCAGAATCCCCATAAGCAAATACGGTCTTTTTATTTTCTATGGCGATCATATTCTTTTCCATAAGAATATTGTCATCTGCATGATTATATATACGAATATTACTCGTACCAAGATCAATTCCAAATGCGTAAGTGTTCAAATCAAACCTCCAGAACCATTTATATTAATTCAAAATCTAAATAGTATATCTAATTAATAATATCACAAAAGAACATCATTGTCTTGAAATAATATTGTCACTGTATAATATTTCTATAATATGATTCAGAATTAATTCATTATCATAATTAAAATCATATTTATTAATCCACTGAACAAAGCGTTCTCTTTTAAACCAGGTAATCTGTCTTTTTGCAAAATGTCTCGAATCACGTTTTATGCGATAAACTGCTTCATCTAAAGAAATAACTCCGTCAAGGAATTCCAAAATTTCCTTATATCCAAGTGCCTGCATTGAAACATCTGATTTTGTTAATCCTGTATTTTTCAAAGATGATACTTCATCACAAAGTCCCTTTTGAATCATCAAATCAACACGCTTATCTATGTTAGCATAAATATTTTCCCGATAATCATTTAAGACGAAATACTCTGCATCAAAAGCAGGTTCACGCATAGCCTGCGTTTTATTGTGTTCACTCATAAGAAGACCGGTATCATGATAGTATTCAAGAGCTCTGACAACTCTCTTAGTGTCGTTTTTATGTATGGTTTTACACGAAACAGGATCAACTTTAGTAAGCATATCGTATAAATAATCAGAACCCTTTGAATTTAAAATATCATACAGTTCATTACGATATTCGGTAATTTGGCCTTCCGATTCAGAAAAATCTATATCATATAACAAAGCCTGGATATAAAAGCCTGTCCCACCACACAGAATCGGTATCTTACCACGTGATATTATATCCTCATATGAATTTATTGCATAAGTTTTAAAATCAGCCACGCTGAAGGGTTCATCAGGATTAAGTATATCAATAAGATGATGTTTTACTCCCTGCATCTCATCAATATTAATCTTAGCCGACCCAATATTCATACCTCTGTAAACCTGAGCCGAATCTGCAGAGATAACTTCACCATTTATTTTCTTAGCTAGATTAACAGCAAGATCAGTTTTGCCAACAGCTGTTGGTCCGGCAATTATTACTAATGGTCTGTTCATCACAAAATCCTTTTAAATTTCTTTTCAAGTTCATTCTTTGTAATCTTAATGAAAACCGGTCTGCCATGCGGACAATTATATGGATTCTCAAGTTTCATCAATTGCTTCATCAAATTTTCCATTTCGACAAAAGAAATCTTCTGTCCTCCTTTAATAGCAGCCTTACACGATAATGAAGCAAGTTTCTCATACACAAATGATGGTGATACAGAACCTTCTTTTTCAATAATCTCATCAAGAAGGCGTCTAAACAATTCATCTTCATTAATTCCGAAAAGATTAAGCGGAATCTGTCTTATAGCAAAAGAATTAATTCCAAACTCTTCAATCTCAAATCCTATTTTTTCAAAAATCAAAAGATTTTGCAAAAGGGCCTCAGATTCTTTAGCAGACAAATGAAGCGCAACAGGAGGCACTATTAACTGTCCTGCTACAGTAGTGTCATTCTCGTACCAAGAAACAAACTTTTCATAATTAACCTTTTCATGCGCAGCGTGTTGATCAACTATATACAAATCATCTTCAAGAGAAATAATCCAATAGGTTTCAAAAACCTGACCGATGATATTATATTTTTTGTAATCTTCATCAGTAATTAATTTCTTTTCAAAGAGATTCTCTTCAATAGGCTTAGAAAGCGTTTCATAGTTGAATGTTTCTTTTCGTTTAAGTTCAAAAGGTTCCGGTGCTCGTTTAGGCTCCTGAAAAGTATTCAAATCAGAATCGTTATTATTTGTAGGCACAATAAACGGATTTGGATTATAGATTACTTCCGACTCTTTAATAATATTTGGGATAGGTTCAAAATCATTAAATTTAACTTCCGGAATAAGTTCTTTATTGTTAAGAGCAGACACTAACGCATCATGAATTACATTATATATTCTCTCACCATCAGAAAATTTAACCTCTAATTTTTGAGGATGAACATTAATGTCAATAGTATCAGGCGAAACGTTAATGTCAAAAACACAAAAAGGAAATCGGTGCTGCATAAGATATTTTTTATAAACATCTTCAATTGCTGAATTTATTATTTTAGATCGAACATAACGTTCATTAACAAAATATAATTCTCCGTTTCTTGATTGATAAGAAAAAGATGGTGAAGAACAATATCCCTTTATTGAAATTCCATATGATTCATAAGATATTTCAAGAAGAGAGCTATATATATCTTTACCGTATATTTGAAAAACTGTGTCCTTTAAAGAACCATTACCCGATGTGGATAAAACAGATTTTCCATTGCTTATTAAATTAAAAGAAACAAAAGGATGTGATAAGGCAAACTTTTCAAGCATGTCAGAAATCATCGCACCCTCAGCTGTCGGTGATTTCAAAAACTTTTTTCTTGCAGGGGTATTATAAAATAAAGTCCTTACTAAAATAGTTGTTCCGTTTGGAGCCCCTATCTCATTCTCTTCAGTAATACGTCCGCCTTCAACAACAATATGTGAGCCAAGCAAATCAGCTTCGCGCTTTGTAATCATCTCCGTTTTTGAAACAGCACTTATTGAAGATAAAGCTTCGCCTCTAAAACCAAGAGAAATTAATGTTTGTAAATCATCAATTGTTCTAAGTTTACTCGTTGCATGTCTCAAAAAAGCTTTTCTGCATTCTGATTTTTCAATTCCGCAACCGTTATCCGTTACTCGGATAAGTTCTGAGCCTCCACCTTTAATTTCAACTGTAATTGCCGAAGAGCCAGCATCAATAGCATTCTCAACAAGTTCTTTTACAACATTATATGGTCTTTCTACAACTTCACCGGCTGCAATTTTATCAATTGTTTCATTACTTAAAAGTTCAATCTGATTATTAATCATAAATAAGATTAAGCCTTCCACCTATTATTAAGCATATTCTGAAATCTCGAAAGTTTATTTAGTGCATCAAGAGGCGTTATGTTAGATAAATCAATTTCTTTTATCTCATTAATCACATCTTCATCCTTAACGGTTTCAAATAAAGATATCTGTCCAAAATCAACATCTTTTGATGAATCATTTTTCTTTTTTGGCGAGTCATTTTTAACATTTATACTGATATTCTGTATTTTTTCGGTAATGTCGTTGTCCGAAAGCTGTTCTGCAATTTCTTTTGCACGATTTAGTACTATCTCGGGAATACCTGCAAGTCTGGCGACCTGAATACCATAGCTTCTGTCTGCTCCGCCCGGGATAATCTTACGTAAGAAAACAATATCTTCTCCATCTTCCTTAACCGCGACACAGTAGTTATTTACATTGCTCATTTTACCTTCAAGTTCAGTAAGTTCATGATAATGAGTTGCAAATAATGTTTTGGCTCCAAGTATTTTACGATTGCTAATGTGCTCTATTACAGCCCATGCAATAGAAAGGCCGTCAAAAGTTGATGTCCCTCTTCCTATTTCATCGAGTATAAGAAGGCTTTTTGATGTTGCATTACGTAAAATGTTAGCAACTTCATTCATCTCAACCATAAATGTACTTTGACCACTTGCCAAATCGTCAGAAGCTCCGACTCTTGTAAATAGTCGATCCGCAACTCCTATATTAGCTTTAGCTGCAGGCACAAAAGAACCTATCTGCGCCATCAAAACAATCAGTGCAACCTGACGCATATAAGTAGATTTTCCGGCCATATTGGGACCCGTAATAACATTTACACAGTTATTGTTGTTGTCAAGTTTAGTGTCATTAGGAATGAAAAGGCCATTCTCCATAATGCACTCAACAACCGGATGCCGACCGTCTTTTATTTCAATAACTCCTTTGTCATTTAAAGAAGGTCTTACATAATGATTTTTTTCGGCAATATAAGAAAGTGAGGCAAAAACATCAAGCTTGGCAATTGCTTTAGAAGTTTCATAAATTCTTGCAACATTACCGGCAATAGCATCTCTGATATTGCAGAAAACTTCGTATTCCAATCCAAACAATTTGTCTTCGGCGTTTAAAATGGCATCCTCCATTTCCTTTAATTCTTTTGTCGTATATCTTTCGGCATTTGATAGTGTCTGCTTTCTGATATAATCTTCAGGAACCAAATCTTTATAAGAATTGGTAACTTCATAATAGTAGCCAAAAACCTTATTATATTTAATTCTTAAATTCTTAATACCCGTACGTTCACGATCTTTTTCTTCAAGTGCAAGAAGCCAGTTCTTACCTTCCGTTTTAGCTTTGCGAAAACGGTCAATTTCTTCCATATAACCATCTTTAACTATTCCGCCTTCTTTTAAAGATATAGCAGGTTCTTCAAGAATGGCATCATCAATAAGACGATAAATATCAGATAACGTATCAAGCGAATTCTGAATCTCACAAGATAAATCTGATGAAAAATCTGAAAGAATCGTTTTTAAATGCGGCAAAATATACAATGAGTTCTTAAATGCAATTAAATCTCTCGGATTGGCTGTCCTATAAGTAATACGTCCCAAAAGACGCTCTAAATCATATACTTCATTTAGATATTCCCTGAGTTCGTCTCTTGAAACGGGATTCTTTTTTAGTTCTTCTACAAAATCCAGTCTGAAATTCATAGCATCTTTGTCAAGTAAAGGCTGTTCAACAAAGCTTCTGAGTAATCTTCCTCCCATGGCAGTTTTGGTCTTATCCAAAACCCAAAGTAGAGATCCTCTCTTTTGTTTTTCACGCATCGTTTCACAAAGTTCAAGATTTCTTCTGGTTGAACTATCCAAATGCATATAATTGCTTGAATCATACGGATGTAAAGAGGAAATATTAGCCAAAGAATTCTTCTGTGTATCAAACAAGTAGGAAAGCATTGCGCCGGCCGAAATAGTCCCCAACTTATAGTCTAACAAACCCAGTCCTTCCACTGAAGAAACTTTGAAATGCTGCTTAATTATTCTTAAGCATTCTTTCTCATCAAAATAATGTGAATCAATTTTATTGTATGAAAGATCGGATCGCTCCTTTAACAATGAAAAAGGAAAATCAGAAACAAGAAAAGAATCATTGCAGATAATCTCATGAGGAGAATATTTTTGAACTTCATCAAGAATTCCACGTATATCCTTAACCTCGGTAAGGTAGAAATCACCTGTTGTTATATCTGCAACAGCAATACCGGAGCCATTATCAAGATAGCATATACACATCAGGTAATTATTCGTTCTTTCATCAATTAAGGAAGTGTCGAGATTAGTACCACGTGAAACAACCCTTATAACCTCTCTTTTAACCAAACCCTTCGCAAGTTTGGGATCTTCGACCTGTTCACATATCGCAACTTTATAACCTTTATTTACAAGTCTGTTTAAATATGAATCGACTGCATGAAAAGGAACGCCACACATAGGTGCACGTTCTTCCTGCCCGCAACTCTTACCTGTCAAAGTAAGTTCAAGTTCTTTAGATGCAATAACAGCATCTTCAAAAAACATCTCATAAAAATCGCCCAGTCTGTAAAACAAAATACAATCAGAGTATTCTTTTTTTGTTTCCAGATACTGTTGCATCATAGGAGTAAATTCACTCACAGCCTATACCGCCTTTAACCCAATAATTCTCCTTCAAAATAAAAGCCATGAAACTTTGTTAGCCGAACCATAGCAAATGAACCGATTAAAGATTCATCACCTTTAAAATGGACAATCGTATTCCCTGACATTCTCCCGTCAATATATGTTGAATCCTGTTCATTAATGGCTTCGCAAAGAACCTCAACAGTACGACCGCTGAATCTTGATGTTCTTATCTTTGCCTGATTCTGAACTTCACTCAAAACCATATCAAAATGCTTCTTAACCGTCTCCTCGTCAACCTGATCAGGCATTGATGCAGCAGGAGTACCTGTTCTTTTCGAATAAATAAAAGTAAAAGCATTATCAAACTCAGCTTTTTTTATAACATCGATTGTTTCAAGAACATCCTCATAGGTTTCACCGGGGAATCCAACAATAATATCGGTAGTAATCGAAATATCGGGCATAGCTTCACGTATTTTTTCGACCAATGATAAATATTTTTCCTTATCATATCGTCGATTCATAAGTTTTAGTATTCTTGAAGAACCGGACTGTAAGGGCAAATGAATATGACTACATATTTTCTTGGATGAAGCCATAACTTCAATAAGTTCATCTGACAAATCCTTAGGATGTGAAGTCATAAATCTGATTCGTTTAATCGAATCAATCTCTTCAACCTTTTTAAGTAATTGAGGAAAAGAAATACAATCATCTATATTGTTGCCATAAGAGTTAACATTCTGTCCAAGAAGCATTACTTCTTTTACGCCATCATCTCCCAATGTTTTTATTTCATCAAGAATCTCTTCCGGCATACGGCTTCTTTCTCTTCCACGCACGTAAGGTACAATACAATAACTGCAAAAATTATTGCATCCAAACATAATATTTACGCCTGATTTAAAAGGATATTTTCTGTCAATCGGTAAATTTTCAACAATCTTATCTGTTTCATTCCAAACATCAACAACTCTTAAATCCTGCTCATACATTCTGATAAGCAATTCAGCAAAGCAAAATATATTATGAGTACCAAATATTAAGTCCACAAAAGGAAAACTTTTGCAGATTTTCTCTACAGCTGTAGGTTCCTGAGTCATACATCCGCAAAGAGCTATTTTCATATCTTTGTTCTTTTTCTTCATGCTTTTAAGAGCTCCGAGCCGGCCATACACTCGCTGATTAGCGTTATCTCTTACCGTGCATGTGTTATATATAACAAAATCAGCTTCGTCAGAATCGGTTTCTTCAAACCCAACAGCCTTAAGTATACCAAGCAATTTTTCGGAATCCCTTGCATTCATCTGACATCCAAATGTAGTAACCTGGCACTTCAGTTTTCTGCCTTCCTGTTCTTCTTTTGTTTTTACTATAGCTTTTAATTTATCAATAAATTCAATTTGTCTTTTTTCATCAAAATTAAGTTCCAAAATAATACCTCTTATTTATAAATTTAAATACAAATCATCAATTGCTTTAGATGAGACATTTTCGTTAACAATTATATCCATTTTTATATCGTTATCGGTAATGGGAATTTCATCCATAAGTTGCATTGAAAAGCAAATTCCACACTTAACAATCCTTTCCTTATCGGATAAATAATTGTCATAGTAGCCCATTCCATATCCAAGCCTGTAACCGGTTTTAGAAAATGCCACGCCAGGTACTGTCATCAATATTTTTTTATCAGCAAAGTTATCATAGTAAAAAGTACGTTCTCTGTTACCGGTTGGTTCCATAATACCCTTATAGCCACTAATAAGTTCACCTGTAGAATATATCTCATAAAATTCCATCTTTGATTCCAAAAACGAATCCAAAACTTTAGGAAGAAATACTCTTTTACCACTAAGAAGTGCATCCTCAATCAGCATGTAGGTTCCAACTTCGCCATGAAAATCACTGTAACTTAACAGACAATCACACTCTTTATAAGCAACGGACTTAATCAGATTTCGTTGAATTATTTTTGAAAATTTATTCCAATCTGATTCACTCAAAGAATCTCTTGTCGAAATCAAATCTTTTCTTAAACTTTTCTTGTCAAGCATTCAAAAACCCTCAAACACTTATTTTTTCTTTTTTTCAAGTTTAGTTATGCTACCGTCTTTTTCTTTAATATCAATACTGTCAAGTTGAACCTGAAGGCTTTGCCTTACAGAAGCAATATAATCTTTTCTAAGCTGTGCCTGTTCAGCTTTTTCAGAATCTGACAATTCTCTTTCTTGGGATAAATGGTATAACTCATTTATTCTCTTGATTTTTTCTTCCATATTCATAATTATTAATCTCCATTCAATAATACTAAGGACAATATTTTGAGGCATAATGTTCAGCAGCTTTAATACCATCCATTGCAGCGGATGTTATGCCGCCTGCATATCCGGCACCTTCTCCACATGGATATAATCCTTTAATATTTACAGATTCAAAAGATTCATTTCTTGAAATACGTACAGGAGATGAAGTTCTGCTCTCAATTGCACTTATAAGTGTATAATCATCGGCAAATCCCGGTATAATCCGATCAAAGTATTCCATTCCGGCAACAAAAGTTTCTGATAGTTCTCTCGGAAGAATCTCACTGACCTTTCCCATAGTATAAGTACCTTTGGTTTGAGGTAAATAATTATTTAAAAGATCTACATTAATATCTTTCAGATTAACTCCGTCTGACAAATCAGCCTTAAAGTCACAATATAGCTGAACCGGAATAGCTCCATTTCCAATTTCAAATGCTTTGCTCTCAATCTTTCTTTGAAACTCAATTCCTGCCAGAGGATGTTCGCTTCCAAAATCTTCTTTATTAACATTTACAACAATGGCACTGTTGGCATTCGAACCATTTCGTCCCGAATAACTCATTCCGTTTATGCATAATCTTCCCGGTTCAGAAGAAGCATTAACAACATATCCACCGGGGCACATGCAAAAAGAATAAACTCCTCTGTTATTCTCGGCCTTATAAGCCAGCTTATAGGAAGCGTGAGGAAGATTTTTCATGACCGAGGGATCATCGGTATACAAAATATCATCAATCATTTTTTGACGATGCTCTACCCGAAATCCAACAGCAAAATCCTTTTGTTCCATAGTAATGTTTCTTTCATACAACATTTTAAAGGTATCTCTGGCGCTATGACCTATACAAAGAAAAACATCATCACATTCTAATATAGAAATATTGTTGATTTTTACTCCGGTAACTTTATTTTCATCAATAAGAATATCCGTAACCTGAGCATTAAACTTAATATCACCGCCCAAGGAAACAATTTCCTCACGCATATTTTTAACAACCTGTTTTAATACATCAGTTCCGATATGTGGTTTAGAGTCAACAACAATGTCCTCGCCGGCTCCAAATTTAACAAACGTTTTCAATACTTCTTTATTTCTACCATCCTTGTCCTTAACAAGTGTATTCAGTTTTCCATCACTGAATGTACCTGCCCCGCCTTCGCCAAACAGTACGTTTGAATTTAAGTTAAGTGTTCCACCGTTCCAAAAAGACTCAACATCTTTCGTTCTGGTATCAACATCATAACCCCTTTCAAGTACAATCGGTTTATAACCGTTTTTTGAAAGCATATATGCAAGAAAAAGCCCGCAAGGACCTTCTCCTACAATAACCGGCCTTTTGCTTTGTTTAATTGTGCCTTTAATGTTAAAGGAGTAAAGAGTTTCTACGTACTTCTCAATGTTATCCGAATGTACCCTTTTAAGAATAATGCTTTCATTTTTAACATCACATATAATATTAAGCACAAGTAAAATTTCATGCTTTTTACGTGCATCTACAGATAACTTATCTATTTTCAGAGACAAAATATCATCAGGGACAACTTTCAAAACCGATGATATTTTCTTAATCAGTTCAGATTCTCTGTAACCGGGTCTTATTTTAACTTGTTTAATAAGTATCATTTAGACAAACCTTTCGAACTTAAAGAAGCAAAATTACCGGCAATAGCCCCTGTTGAAAATGCCCATTGCAAATTATATCCTCCGCAGAATCCATCAACATTCAGCATTTCGCCAACAATATACAAATCGTTGCAAACTTTTGATTCCAGACAGTCGGTCACTTCCGCTGTAGGTATTCCTCCGGCAGTAACCTGAGCAGAATCAAAATCATTGACACCAGTTGCCTCAACCTTAAATTCCTTCATAATCATTACTGCATTTAATATCTGTTCTTTATTACAATTAGCGACTTTTTCAGAAGGCTTTAATCCTGCAAGCTTTATAATTTCAATATTAAGCTTCTTATTTAAAAATCCGTTGAAAAATTCTTCCATAGTAAGTTCAGGGTGTAAAAGCATCTTCGATTGGACAAAAAATTCAAGATTTTCAACATCAAATCCGGGCAGCAAATCAATAACTATCGTAACATGACGATTAACGGAAAGACACTCTGCAACAAAATGACTTAGTTGAAATGATACAATTCCAGACAGTCCATAATCAGTGAATAAAACTTCTCCCTGTTGATTCATCATAAGATTTTCATCTACAAATGCATACATATTGCATTCGCTTCTTACACCGGAAATAGCCTTAAAGTTTGGCCCAAGACATTTTATTTGAGTCAATGCAGGAAACAGCGGAGTAACAGAATGTCCAACTGATTTTGCCAAACTATATCCATTAACGGTTTCCTTTTTTGAAAGACCTGCTTTACCGCCGCAAGCAAGAATTACAGAATCAAAAGAATAAGTTATATCGGTCGATGATTTTAACAAAAATTCATTATTACTTTTTCGTATCGAAACAATTTCGCAATCTGTTATGACATCAATATCATTTTCTTTTAATGCAGTTCTAAAAATATCAAGAACAGTTGACGCTTGTTCACAAGCAGGATAATATAAGCCGTTTTTATTTCTTATCAAAAGACCTAAACCGGTTAAAAACATACAAAGGTCATTGTCATTGTATTTGTTTATAATCTCTTCAACAAACAATTCATCATCCGTATAATAACTTCTGTACGAAAGATTGCTGTTAGAAAAATTACATCTTCCGTTTCCTGTCGAAAGAAGCTTTTTCCCTACCCTATCTTTTTTCTCAAAAAGCGTAACTTTTGCATTATTCTTTGCAGCATATAATGCTGCAATCATTCCTCCGGCTCCGCCGCCTACTATTCCTACTCTTTTCATAACATTCCCATCATATTATTTTATTAATTTCAATTTATTTAAAAATAAATATATAGTTCTTCCACCGGGAAGTTTATTAAGTTCTTCCTTGCCAACGGCCCTACTTAATAATATACAAATACCGTAAACAAAAACTCCTACAATCACTACAAAAATTGTAGATAATCTTGATTTCCCCGTGGGGTTAATAAGCAAATTAAGAAGATAAATAATAATTCCCATTATTGTTGCTGAAATAATAGGGCCTGCAAATGTTTTTACTAATTCCTGACGATAATTTAAAAATTTGCTAATCGCTATAATATTCAGAACACTCATAATAAATGCAAATATATTGTTAGATAATGCAACCGAATAAACCTGTAAATCCGTAAAATATAATAAGCCGGACATAATCATAAGATGAACGATTAAAGCAACAAAAGCATGTTTTATTGGAGAATATAAGTGATTTGTACCCTGTAAAATAAAACTTGTAATTGAGGAAAGAGAAAACAATACAATTCCAATTCCTCCAATCCTTAGCAATGTAGGCGCCGTACTGTCTGTTGATGAGAACAGAAAATAAACAATTGACGGTGACAGAACTGCAAGTCCGGTAGCAGCAGGCACCGAAACAAGCATTGTTATTTTGATAACACTTGATATCTTATATCGAACAATATCATACTCTTTCTTTTTAATATGACCTGACAAGGTAGGAACTGTAGCAGCTCCCATTGCTGAAGCCATAGCAAGTACAACAGAGACTAGAACCATATATTTACCGGAGTAGATTCCCCAGTTTGCTGTTTTTGTCTCTGAAAAACCTTTTATATCCATTATCAGATTATGAAGATAATGATCCATCAGATTAGACAGTGTTGTAACTGATGAGCTTATTACTATCGGAATAATAGTAAGTATAATTGATTTATAAATAAAAAATGTATTGTCAAGTTTCGAAGTAGGATCTTTATATATATTACGTTTAAACTTTCTATAATTTTTGCGGTAAAGAAGAACTAAAAACACAAGCGCACACAAAGCTCCGGCAACACATCCCAAAATTGCACCTGCTGCTCCATATGCATACTTATATTTATCATTGTGTAATATCAAGCCAACCTTCTCACCATATTTGCTGAGAATTGACGCAGCAACAAGTCCAATACCTATTGTTGCTATTTGTTCAAAAACCTGAGAAACCGCAGTTGGAACCATTGTTCCCATGCCTTGATAATAGCCTCTGAAAACAGACATTATACAAACAAGTATTAAAGTCGGGCTCATGAACTTAACAGCAAGGTAACTCATTGGTTCTCTAAACGCAGTAGCAAGTTCATTACTGAAAAAGAAAACAATAAATGAAGAAATTAGCCCCATAACAACGGCAAACTTCATTGTGCATTTAAAAATTTTGTCAGCATTTCTGTATTCACCCTTACTGATTTTGCCTGAAACAAGTTTCGATAATGCAACCGGAATACCATAGGCAGAAATAGTCCAAAACAACTGATAAACATCAAAAGCAGCTGAATAATAACTATTACCTACATCACCAATGATATAGGGTAACGGAATTCTTTTTGCCAGTCCTAAAAGTCTGACAAAAACACCTGCTATAGCAAGAATACTTCCCTGTATTATAAAATTATTACTGTTTTTTCTTTTGGCTGAAGTGTTTTCCATTATTAATCTCTCGTAATATTTAATAAGTTAAGAATATTCTTCTGTTTTTCTTCCATAACAAGTCTTTCCGAATCATCCATGTGATCATATCCAAGAAGATGTAAAAGACTATGTGTAATTAAAAAAGCTATTTCACGCTTAAAAGAGTGACCATACTCAACTGCCTGAGCATGTGCATGCTCAAGAGATATCATGATATCTCCCAGAATCAATTCGTTTGTATCCGGATCAAAATAATCCGCTTCATCTCCGTTTAAGAAAGACAAATCTCCGGGCTTGTCAAAGTCAATTGCCGGAAAAGAAAGCACATCTGTTGATTTATCAATATCGCGAAATTCAGAATTGATTTTTTGAATTGTATCATCATCTGTAAATGTCACATTTAATGAAATATCATTAAATAATACATTTTCAGATGCCAAAACAGCATTTGTAAGATCTTTAATCAGTTTTTCAACATCAAACTCAAATACCTCATCGGTTTCATTTTCAACGTAAAAAGTCATAATATAACGTTTCCTTTAAGATAATTTCTTTTATAACAGCGATATCTTTTAGCGTTAAATCGCTGTCAACAAGAGCATCCTTAATAAAATCCTTTTCAAATAGCAAGGCAACAAGACTGTCATAATCAATTTTAGCTAATTTATCCTTTGCAAAAGCAATCATTAGCGTCGATATGAATTTATCAGATATATATACAATTCCGGCTTCTTTTGATGAAGGACATCTCTCACTGAAAAGATATGATAACAGCAGTTCGGATGCTTTAGGCGGAAACTCGTTATCATCAAGAAAGTTTATACAAGATGAAAGATCAAACGAAAACACTTTCTTTATGCGATGATAATAAGCACAGTTTTTTGCCGCATAAACATCAGCACCGATAGCAGTTGCAATACGTTCCGTAAGATATGCAGTATGAATGGAGCGAAAATACTCTTCTTTTGACTGATTCTTCAAATCAATAAGTACTTTATATTCTTGATCATTTATTTCAAGATATTTATTACGATATCGGTTGGCAACCTTGCTGTTAAAATATTTAAGAGAAAAAAACACAATCACGGAATTAACTGCAACGTTAACAATAGGCATAACAAATTGTTCGGCAGAAAGTTCAATATTTTCAAGCATAACAAAGCCGGCAGTTTCAAGTGAAAAAAGAATTAGATTTGATATAACTATAGACGGACCGACCTTTAAGTTGTTCTCAATATCCTGAAAAAGCAAAACTGCAATTAGGCAAGACAAAAAATAAACAATAACAGTAATAACATCCGGAGATTTACACATCAGTAATGTAGACATCAACAATCCGAACGTCGAATAGACAGCAATAAGTGTATTTGAAAAAAGCAATAACGCAACAGAAATGCTTAAATAAAACCAGCCACGCTTATCTATCATAGGAAATAGACAGGAGAAAACAAATCCAACAAAGTATATAATCGTAAAGCGCAACGGATGCTCTTCATTATCATAATTCAGTTTATTAAATTTAAAGCTGTAATGCCCAATATATATAAGGCCAAGTACAAAAAACAATGAAAATATGCAGTTTCTAAGTATTTCGCCAAAAGATTTGTTGTATACAAAAGAAAATCCAAGTACGAATAGCTCAGAAACAAGAAGCAAACATATACTTATGCAAACAAAAGCGACCGACTTCTTTTTCAATTTATTTATTCCTTTGAGATTTATTCTTTAACATTTTTTCTTCATAAGAATCATAGGCTTTTACGATTTTCTGAACAAGCGGATGTCTTACAACGTCCTTACTTGTAAGGTTGCAAATAGAAATGCCTTCAATCTTATTCAAAATCTTAACAGCGACATCCAAACCGCTTTTAACATCTTTAGGCAAATCTTTCTGTGATGAATCACCTGTAATAATAACTTTAGAACCAAAACCGATTCTCGTTAGAAACATCTTCATTTGTGCAGGTGTAGTATTCTGTGCCTCGTCAAGAATAATATAAGCATCATCGAGTGTCCTACCACGCATATATGCCAACGGAGCAACTTCAATCAGCCCTTTTTCCATGTTTTTTTGAAAGCCTTCAGCACCCATAATCTGATAAAGAGCATCGTACAAAGGACGTAAGTAAGGATCAACCTTACTCTGAAGGTCACCCGGAAGAAATCCTAATTTTTCACCTGCTTCAATCGCCGGTCTTGTTAAAATAATTTTATTTACCTCGTTATTTTTAAAAGCGGTAATCGCCATTGCCATTGCAAGATATGTTTTACCGGTTCCGGCAGGTCCAAGTCCAAAAACAACCATATCCTTTTTCATTGCATCAACATAATTCTTCTGCCCTAAAGTTTTAGGTTTAATAGGTTTACCGTTTACAGTATGACAAATAACTTCTTTATCAAAAGCGGAAAGTTCCTCTTCTTTGCTTTCTTTTGTAAGAGTAATCGCATAGTCAATCTTCTGTTCTTCCAAATCGTTCCCCTTTCCGGTTGAAAGAATAATCTGTTTAATCATGGAAGCAGCACTTAAAACATTTTTTTCTTCTCCGATAATTTTAAGATTACCATTACGATTTACCATCGAAACATTCAATTCGTCTTCTATTTTTGATAAATATCTATCGTTCTGGCCAAATAATGTTCTTATTTCTTCACTGTTTAAATCTATTATTTTTTCCATAACTTATTTTTATTTATACAACCCCAAATATATATTTACATACAGAGTATATTATACTACAACTGCTTATAAATAACAAAAAACTCTTTAAGCTATTATAAGAATTTAATAACTTAAAGAGTCGTATTTGTTTTATTTACACTTAATAAAAAATAGTCTTGAAGTACTCTCACAATATTCTTTGTAATTTAATCTTTTTGATAATTGTCTTTTTTCCATTAAAGGAATAGACACAACGTTAAACATAACAAAAACAGAAATGAAACCAATACAGTAAAACCAGTAATCTAATGAATACGGTAATACAGCAATATAAATCCCTGTCCAAAATGTTATTTCGCCAA
Source organism: Lachnospiraceae bacterium (assembly GCA_045627845.1). Classification (GTDB taxonomy): domain Bacteria; phylum Bacillota; class Clostridia; order Lachnospirales; family Lachnospiraceae; genus UBA1258. Next base: position 220,812 of record JAZQOL010000002.1, read on the forward strand.
GATAATTTGGATGTCTTGAATATTTCCACACCCCTATTTTACAAACATCATTTTTTTCTTTTGAATTTAAAAATCTATGCATCTGTTTATCGGCAAACAGCTCCAACACAATACCTAGTAACATTATTAAAAAGCCCGGAACAGATAAAATACCGACATGCCCTTCGATAACGCAAAAAATCGGAAGCATACAAAGAAAAACAATTAATGTCGGCATATAGTGAATTCCGAAGAAATTAACAACAGGCCATAATAGTTTAGGTGTTTCATCTCTAAATTTTCTATAGCGCCAATCTTCATAAGAAAACCCGGAAAATACTGTAATCCAGTTTATTGTAAGCCTAAATGACCAAAAAGCAAAAAAGATAAGAAATATTAACGCAAACATTCCAAATGATTTTTTAATGACAAACAAATATATCGTTATTACAAATGGAGTTAAGGACCAATATGGATCATATACGCTCGAATTCTTATGAATAACCGAAAATGCAAAAACAACTACTGTTGCTACTGAATCAAAAATAAAACATCTAAGTACTAAATTATCTACTTCCAAAACACATAAAAATCCAACACAGTAAGACAAAATATATATAAATGAAATCCATAAAAGATCTAATGCCTTCTTCATATCAAGAATTACAAATTGTTCCTTTCACATAAGATTTTAACAGCAAAATCACACCACCTAAGATATGCTTCATAAGTTTCTACGCCGAATGAAACTGTTAAATAATAGAATAGATGATCGTTATTGTTCAAATCAGATTGTAGATTATTTTGATAAAACCTTAATATACTTAAGCTTGATTGTATTTCGCTTCGAAAAGATTCTATAGTATTAATCGATACTTTACAATCAGTAACACCTCCAAAAAATAGTTTTAACAAAGATTCATATTTTAGGTCATTAACAGCTTTAGTATCAGATAGCCAGTCAAGCAGTTGCTCTTTACCTGTTTGAGTAATCGCGTACAAAATACGTTCTCTTCCATCTTTTATATCAGGAGTTTCGACTTTAATGATACTACCAGAATCTGTCAAAGATGCCAAAGAAGGGTATATGCTTCCAAAACTTCCTTTCCAAAAAAAACCAATTGCATTGTCAATACGTTTCTTTATATCATATCCGGTAAGATTCTCATGAGACAATAATCCCAGAATAACCATATCGATTTTTCTGTCTTTAGCCATTAAGTAAAGCCTCCGAGAACGCAATAAATTTAGCATTATTATTATTTGATTCTTTACTGTTTTTATCCAACAAAGAAACATGATATTTCAAGTTGGGAAGCATATAACTAAGTTCATCCATGCATTTACAATCATCACCGCTTCCGCTCAAAGTAAATACAGCATTTATTCTTTCGCAAACACCTTCATATGTAAGAAATGTTGCAACCGGAGCGGCCATCTTACCTGCCCATACCGGTGTTCCGATAATAATATCCCGGTATTCACTGAAATTTGATTCCAATAGATCAATATCAGGTTTTTTATTAAATGTATTAAGCATACCGCCATACATAATTCTTAAGAACTTACATTTAGGCATTCTTTTTTTCATAACAATTTCAATTGCCGGAATGCCCAAATATTCGCTAAGCCTATTGGCATATTCTTTTGTATTATTAGATAATGAATAATAAACTATAACGCGATTCATTTTCTCCTCCAAACAAATTTATATTTTATTGTTCTTGTCGGACAATTATCAATACAAGCTCCACATTGAATACATTCAGAACATTTTGAATTATAATTGCAGGAAATCATCTTTTTAACATCAAGACCCATAGGGCATACAGCGTTACACTTCCCACAAGAAATGCAATCAGTTTTGGATGCTTCTAAATGTAACTGCGGAAGATGCAAAAATTGGCCAAATTTACTACCTATAATCATAAAAGGAGCCATCCAACATAAATAATGACAAGAAGCTCTTCGTCCGGAAATTAAAGTAGGCAAAATAAACAGCAATATAACACCATAGTAGATTACATAGTTATAAATATCCGTTATTGAAACTCCATGATCTGTCATATAGAAAAAGTCGATTTTAAGTTCACCTTTACCCAATATAAATATAACAATCAGTGAAATCAACCATAATGACCAAATAACATATTTAATATAATTCCGAAATCCTTGTTTAGGTATATTATTATTTATAATACCACAACATTCCTGCAAGCCACCCGCAGGACACAAATAACCGCACCATGCTCTTCCAAAAAACATTGATAGAACAAACATTGACACAAAAACAATAAAACTACCATTCATAATATGTCCAGACAAGGCCTGAACAATTAAATAAGGTGAAAAATACCATATTGTTATCGGAAATAATAGAAAAGAAATAAAAATTATGGTTTTTCTGATTTTTTGTCGCTTCATATTATGCATCTCCATATATCGGTTTGTTATATCGCTTTGATATATCATATTATATAATTTGTCCTTCGTCAATAAAAACACCTCAGAACCAATGATTCTGAGGTGTCATTTGCCACACGATGCAATTTCCAAATTCGATTAAAATGCTCTATACTACTAATAATTCTTTCACATTCTTCATTTTTTGACTTCATAAAAAAATTTAAATTAAAAAGATAAGGATCAACAAAATTATAAAATCAATGCACCTAATCCCATAACTCCACAAATAGTAAGTGCCAACCCGATTGCTCTTAGCACCTGAAGTTCCAGTATTTTTCTCGCATTGATAGCTTCAAGTCTGGCCTTTTCTTCCGGATCATCAGTATGCACTTCTTCGATGATATTATCCTTACGAACAAAAGCCAATAATTGAAGCGGCAAAATAATAAGTGCTCCAATTCTATTTCCAAATTCCCCATTTCCAACATGAAAAAACGATGTGTTTCTAAAGGTATGCGGAAGGAATCTCCACAGTATAAATCCCCCTATTATTCCAAGTGCCGAAACAACATATAGCATTATTTTCAGTTGCAAATCAGATAATTTTTTCATAAAATTCTCCTTTCAGTTTTAGTTTCTTCAAACACTCATTTTCACAATTCAATGTAATTCATCCACAATCCTACAATTATATTTTCGCTATAAACAAACTTAAGTTGCATTTTCATTTTTTCAAATATGAGAATTTGATAATAAATGTCATACAAATCATTGGTGACAGCGTCTTTTGTAGTTTCTCCGATTCCTATATAGTAGCCCAGCCCCGAAATAGAATCTTTCCACATCTTACTAAAAGCTTCTTTCGGCATATAATCTTTCATTCTCTTGCTAAAATTTAAATACAGGGGCTCAAGTTCCTCTTTAACAATATGCAAGGAATATTCTCGTGTAAGTTCTGCTTTGCTATCGACCGTTGCTTGTCGTTTATGTTCCTTAATTGCAGATAATTCCTGCCCCTCATCCAATGAATCAAGCACTACATTAAGCATATGTATCTCATTTAATTTTTCGTAAATTGATGCCTCAATTTGTGCCCTATGTAAATTAACAATGTCTTTTATAGACCCATCTCCACTTAAGCATTCCTGAATCGCTTTTATCGAAAGCCCTATAGAACGTAATGATAATATGTATTGTATTTTATCAATTTGCTCTTTCGTATAACGTCTTCGCTTAGAACAATTATATTTTGTGCTCTCAATTAAGCCTATTTCCTCATAATATCTAAGTGTTCTTGAAGTAATCTTCAAATCATTGCATACATCAGCTATGTCATAAGTATCAACCATTTCCATTTTTGTCCTCTGATTAATATCTTAACACTTGACGTAACGTCAATGTCAAGAATTAATTTTTACAAGTATACAGAGTTTATTTTATTCGCCGGCTCTGATATTCTTTACAGTTTTGCTTTCAATTGAAAGATTCTCATATATTCTGTCTCCACCCTGACCTGTTGGTGCCTGCGCAAGTAAGCCGACCTTTACATACTCAGCATCTTTCATTAAGAAATATCTTGTCATATGGAAGTGTTCTCCATCCAATGAATAATGGAAAGAAAACGCTCTTCCTACGCGGCAAACTCTGAGATATGCAAAATTCTGACCTTCTATATCGCATCCGTTAGCATCATCAGATTCCCCGTCTTTAGTTACTACACTTACAGCAGCATGTGTTCCAAAGTCTGTAAGCTCAAAACAGCATTTTGCCCAGTTTTCCATGTTCTGCATAATCATGACAGAGGCAGAATCATAAGTTTCCTTAAAATTATGAGACACCTTTACATTAAGAACAAAATCGCCTTTAACCTCTGTATAAAAATATGGCGCATTGCAAAGTGACTCAGGAAGAATTCCTTCTTCACTTGTTGTACTTCCTCCGCAGAAGAAATCTGTCAAAGCGGGGGCTTTTATTTCAGCCTTATTTCCTTCAATCTTTATTTCGCCTTCATTGATCCACTTAAAATTTTCAAACATGATATTAATATCGATGAGACAGGTACTCATGGAACTCCTGAATTTCCAGTAGCAATATATCGTGATGATGTTACCGAAAACCTTGTCAACTGGTACTGGCATAAAGAAATTGAGATAGGATATATCGAAGAAGGGATTATCTTATTAGAAAGCGGCAATCGAAAGTATTTACTACAAAAAATATTTACACCCTATTATTCACAGTGCATATTTCAGAGACTATCATCAGACTCAGCCAGTCTTCTACTTGAAGATCGCGTTCAAATAATTCTAAATTACATCCATGCCAACTATTCAAAGAACGTAACCTTGGACGACTTGGCAATAGCTGCGAATGTTAGTAAAAGTGAAGTGCTTAGATGTTTTAAGTCGATTATCAACATCTCACCAATTAAATATCTTAAAAATTTCAGATTGCAAAGTGCGGCGTACATGCTTAGGAATAACACAGTAAGTACAGACTCTGTACTTACTGGGTCGTAAATTTCAAGTTTATTAACTAAGCTTTTCAAACAATTTAAGAACTTCTGATGTTTTTAGAACCTTTCCCATAGCAACTACTTTTTCGTTAACCACAATAGCAGGCATACTCATAACACCATAAGTCATAACTATTTCCATGTCTGTGATGTATTCTACTTCAACATCAAGACCAAGTTCTTCTACAGCTTTCTTCACATTTTCAAACTGTTCATGACAGCTTTTGCACCCTGCTCCAAGAACCTTAATACAGCAGATTCCATTTGCTTCTTCATCACAGCAAGTAACAGTCTCCTGATTTTTGCTACCACAGCAGCATGAAGCCTCTTCCTTAACAGCTTCTACCTGTGAACCGCAACAACATCCTTTCTTTTCTTCCTCTTCCATTCTTTTTCCAAATCCAAACAGTCCCATTTTCTTATTCTCCTTTTCTAATTTCATACAAGCAGGAATTGTATCGCATTAAAGAAATATCCAACGATAATTATTCCCACTGTGCAGATTGCAATAAATACGCCAAGTAACTTTTTCTTAATAGCCTTCTTTAGCATAATCATGGAAGGCAAGCTTAATGTCGTTACTCCCATCATAAATGATAAGACCACTCCAAGTTTTGCACCTTTAGCAAGAAGTGCCTCTGCAATCGGAATACAACCG
>JAZQOL010000003.1:0-5344 GCA_045627845.1 Lachnospiraceae bacterium
ATCCAAGTTTCAGAGTTTCAGGGATGGCATTACACCACAGCTCATACAGATCGCTCGTCAGCAAATTAGCCTGCTAGCAGCATGATCAATTTAGCAATCATTATTCAGGTTTCGAATTTACACACTTAAATAGACTTGACCTTTTCTGCAGAAAATACAACAGATATTCTGCAAATTATGGCTTGAATCTACTTTTCTGCAAAAAGTTTAAACTGTTTTCTGCAGAACCAAATTCAAATCAAGTTTTCTGCAGAAAACATGGCTTGAGTTTCATATTCAATTTATAATCACGAGCTTTCTTGATTGAAAAGACACTTTGCACCACAGTCTTAATGTAAGCCTTTTTCGCTCTTTTCTGCATTCTTATATTTCAGCAATTGCCTCTATTTCACAGAGAACGCCTTTTGGAAGATCCTTAACCGCCACACAACTTCTTGCCGGCTTGGAACTAAAATATTTCGCATAAACTTCGTTAAATGCAGCGAAGTCATTCATAGCAGCAAGAAAGCATGTAGTTTTCACAACTTTGTTAAAAGAACTTCCACATGCCTCTAAAACAAGACCAACATTTTTGCAGCTCATTTCTGCCTGAAGTTCAATCCCTTCAGGTATACTACCATCTGCAGGATCTACCGGAATCTGTCCGGAAGTAAATACCAAATTTCCTGTCACATATGCATGTGAATATGGTCCTATTGCAGCTGGCGCTTTTTCTGAAATAATTTGTTTCATTTAATCCCTCTTTTCAATTTGTATTCTTCAATTATACTCTTTTTATTTATTATAGTTCGCGAACCATTTCATGCCAGATTTGTCCTCCCCAAGAATGAATGCTCCTAATTTCAAAATCACTCATAACTATAAAATATCTTCCATATTTGAACTTAAGACCTTCATCCCAAGGCTTGCATAAAATGATTTCGCCTCTGTATTCAGCTCCCATACGTTAAGCACGATATGATAGCAGCCAATTTCTTTCGCAAACCTTCTGACCTCATCATACAATGCCTTTCCAATCCCCTGTCTTCTGTGCATTTCATCAACGCAAATATCATCTATATAAAGCTTCTTTAAATCGCACATACTTTTCGAATTTTTAGTTTCAATAATTCGACAGAACGCATAGCCCTGAACTTTGGCCTGCTCATCTTCATAGCAAAAAATCCTGATAGCATCATCCTTCAGAAGATCTCTTACATCATCGGCTTCATATTTTCTCGCGTTGATTTTAAATATGTCCGAACGCTTATCCGAATGAACTTTGTGAACTTGGGTAAGGAGTTCAACGATTCTGTAAATATCTTTTTCTTCAGCAAATCTTATCATTTTCTGTTTCCTCCTTTAATTCTCCTACGGCTATCATGATATTCATATTGCGAACTGTACCGTCTGTAATTCTGTCATTAACAGAATATGCATGTTTTTCAAAATCGCTCATGTCCGCAAGAAAGCGCCTTAATGCATAAGAACTTTAAACGCTTCCCTGCAATCATTTATATTCAAAACTGCTTTTTCCATAGGACACATTCCCGTTCCTTGTCTATTGATAATTACATCTGTCAATACGCCCCAAGATACATTTATATTATTCTGCTCAAGAAAGGCTTTGCCGGAAACACTCAATACTTCTGCGTATACTTCCTTAATGCCGGCCATAACAAAAAGCATTGCTACCGCTTTACCTACAATTTTATCTGCAACAGACGCTCCGGTTAAATCAATCCCACTATTTATCCATTCAAGCACAGGGTCAATACCTCTTTTTTCCGAGGTCAATATTCCATCATGTGTAGCAACAACACATGTGATATTATCTTTTAGGTAATCTCTTATTTTGATACTTTGCATCGGTAAATTCCTTTTGGACGGTTTGCTTTTAAAGCCCTAAAAAATTATTGATATTATTATATACTAATATGCTAAAATATTGTTATTAAAAACATAAATGATTCTATATAAAAATATTTAAGGCGTTATTTCCATTCAAGCGGGGGAAAACTATGGATAAGATTAAAAAGAATTTTGGATTTGGAATGATGAGACTTCCAGGTAATGGAGCTCCTGAATTCTATGATGAAATCACGGCTATGATAGATTATTTCATGGACAATGGTTTTAATTATTTCGACACAGCACGTCCCTACGGGCAAGGTAAAAGTGAAATTGCAATCGGAAAGTGTCTTTCGGAAAGATATCCTCGGGAAAGCTTCTTTCTCACAGACAAACTAACCAGCTCATTTTATAAGACTGAAGAAGAACTAAGACCTCTTTTTGAAAGCCAATTAGAAGCAACAAAAGTCGATTATTTTGATTTATATCTTCTTCACGCACAAAATGCTGAAAAATTCGAAACAAATAAAAAACTGCATGTTTATGAATTTATTAAACAGCTTAAAGAAGAAGGCAAGGTTCGTCACATCGGAATGTCTTTTCACGATACTGCAGACGTCCTCGACAAAATATTAACAGAATGGCCGGATTTAGAAGTAGTTCAGCTCCAATTCAATTATCTCGACTATGAATCAGAATCTGTACAAAGTAAAGCATGCTACGATGTATGTGTAAAACATAACAAAAAAGTTATCGTAATGGAGCCTCTTAGAGGGGGAAGGCTTGCGCGACTTTATGGTGAAAGCAAGGAGGTTCTTGATAAATTAGGAGACGCCTCCTATGCAAGTTACGGAATCAGATTCGCAGCAAGTCACGAAAATGTAATGATGGTTCTGTCCGGGATGAGCACTCTCGATCAAGTGAAAGATAATGTGTCTTTCATGAAAGAGTTCAAACCATTAAACGAGGAAGAATTCTCAGCCGTAAAAAAGGTTGCTGATATAATTAATTCAATGAAACAGGTTCCTTGTACGGCATGCCATTATTGTACCGACGGATGCCCGCAAAGCATTGATATTCCTGAAATATTCAAAGCACTAAATATGCGTATTGCAGGCTCGGGCTTTGATGCAAGTGCTTATTACAAAAACGCAATAGCCGACAAAGGCAAAGCCTCTGATTGTATTGAATGCGGACAATGTGAAAAAGAATGTCCACAAGGAATCAAGGTTAGAGAGTTTCTAAAATATTCAGTTGCAGAATTTGAAAATTAATTATAATAAAAGCCCGGGATCCAAAGCAGATTTATTTGCTTTTGGTCTCGGGCGACTGATTTCATTATAATCATTACACCTTGTGTTCTTTAATCCAATCCAAAAGTTCTTTATAAGACATTGATCTGCCCCCGTTTTATATACCACGGGAGAACTCCATTTTATAGTGGTTCAGTTTTTGGGGAGCATGTCAGTTTTGCTAAATAATATTTGACGGTATCAGCACGTTAATCCAGTTTTTTACCGTGGGGACAGATACTCCGCCCGCATTTGTAGCTTTCTTTTATTCAATTGGCTTGCAGATTGACATACGCGATACCTAAAAATCGTTTCTATCAATTAAGCCTTTTTGCTCCAATTCATCTTGAATGTCTAATATATCACCAAATAACAATTCATTGAAATGTTTAGATGAACGATGCTTTCTTAAGATACAATCAATGCTACATGATTTTTCTTTATTAATCTCATCTCCTTTTAACAAGGTTTTAGGTCTGGCCTTATCATCAGTAACAACAAACCCTAAAGTAAAATCAATAGATCCTGCAGCAAAGGAACAACGAATACGGTTTTTCTCAAAATCTTCTTCTACTTTGGTTGTACCATTAAAAATATCTTTCATTAATGGCAAAACCGTAATTTTACGTCTTACTGAGCCTTTAACTTCTTTCTCAGATTGATTCTTTTTTGAAAAACTAAAGTCATCCTCAGTCAAAGAACATGTTAAACATTTTTCAAAAAACTCATTTCCAGACAGTTCGGTCTGAACGCCTGTAAGATGCTTATAATTATCTTTTTCAGCTGAAATAATATAATACCGCCTGTTTTTAAAATCCTTTGAATATAATAGATAATCATATTCCGCAAAGGCCTTTTCATACTCTGCTGCATTATCAATTATGGCCTCGCATACGCGCGTTGTAAAAGAACTCTTCTCTTTCATTAATACTCCTATAAAAAAGGAAGAGTGACCACTCTTCCTAATCAATCAAATGGGAACGGGTTTTAGGTCTCCGTCCCGACCAATGGAACAGGTTTTAGGTCTCTGTTCCGACCACGATTATTATATCTTACTTATAAAATAGATGTCAACAGTAATTTCCAATTTTATGCAAAATCCGAATCCGATTTACCAGTAAAGAGCGAAAACCCGTGAAACAATCTGATAAACAGTCTTGTGGTAATTCATAATATTCTGTCCACATCCGGAATATTGCTATCTTTCAACCCACATATCATATATTTTTAAATTTGTAGGTTGTAATGATTTGCCCCATAAATAGCAACATCCCGTATGGTACGCATTGTTAAGAGGCGCGCGGGAGTCTTTAGCATAGTGTCATTGTATATCAATTCTTTTAGAAAGCAATAGCTTTGTAAAAATTGATGGTGTAGGGTATTTATTATATTAATCTTTCAAACAGCCAATAGGAACAACAAAGCCCGGGATCCAAAGCAGATTTATTTGCTTTTGGTCTCGAGCTACTGATTTCATTATAATCATTACACCTTGCGTTCTTTAATCCAATCCAAAAGTTCTTTATAAGACATTTCTCCTGCAGCAAGTGCAAGCCCTGCATCAATAATGTCCTGATCTTTACAATCAAGTTTGATTCCATTCAACTCTAAAAATGTCAAAATAATATGCATTCCTATTCGCTTATTACCATCAACAAAAGCATGGTTTGAGATAAGTGAATATCCTATTCTCGCGCCTTTTTCTTCTTTTGTCGGATAAAGATCCTGTCCATCAAAAGTTGCAAAAGCGGATTCTAAGGCAGATTCTAAAAGCCCCTCATCTCGAACCCCGATTTCACCACCGGTTTCTTGTGCGATTAACTGATGAAGAAGTTCTGCCATATCAACTGAAATCTTAATCATTTTGCCAGCTCCTTAAAAGCATTTATATGTTTACGCAAAACACGTTGTCCTACAAATAAGATTTTTTCTTCATCTGACATTTCAATAATTGGATTCTCTTCAATATTAGTAAGAATATACTGTGGCTTGTTGCGCTTGAAAATAACGACTGATCCATTTTTATCTGCCATTCGAGTGGCTTTTGTGAAATTCTGATTTGCTTCTGTAACGCTAATTACATTTTTCGTATTAATAAACATAGCTATCTCCTTGTACTACTTATATATAGTAACAAAAAAATAGCTATTTTTCAACCTATTTTATTAAACTAAAGGTGGCAGCACCACCATCCACTTGTACCCACTCGCATGTGAAATATT
>JAZQOL010000004.1:0-68195 GCA_045627845.1 Lachnospiraceae bacterium
AAGCAGGTTGGTCCTAAGTACCGTCCTGTATCCGGTGACGTTCTTGAGTACCAGGATGTATATGACAAGTTCATGGATATGATCGAGTGGCAGGCTGATGTTTATGTTAACACCCTGAACATCATCCACTACATGCATGATAAGTACTGCTATGAAAGAGCTCAGATGGCACTTCATGACAGAGATGTTCGTCGTTACTTCGCAACAGGTATGGCTGGTCTTTCAGTTGTTGCTGACTCACTTTCAGCTATCAAGTATGCAAAGGTTAAAGTAATCCGTGACGAAGATGGTATCATCACAGATTTCGAAACAACAGGCGACTTCCCTAAGTATGGTAACGATGATGACCGCGTAGACTCAATCGCTGCTGGTTTAGTTTCTAAGTTCATGACAATGATCAGAAGACATCATACATACAGAGATGGCTTCCCTACAATGTCAGTTCTTACAATTACTTCTAACGTTACATATGGTAAGGCAACAGGTAACACACCTGACGGACGTAAGAAAGGACAGCCTTTCGCTCCCGGTGCTAACCCGATGCACAACCGTGATACACACGGTGCAGTTGCTTCCCTTTCTTCAGTTGCAAAGCTTCCTTTCATGGATTCTCAGGACGGTATCTCAAATACCTTCACTATTATCCCCGGAGCTCTTGGTAAGGAAGATAAGGTATTCGCAGGCGATATCGAAATCGACTTAAAGTAATTTAAATTATTTCAGGAGGTGATCCCATTGGATGAGAATCAGATGATTGAAGATCTTGTAGCAATGCTCGATCAGGATATGGCTAACGGAGTTGGTCATGTTAATGTAGATTTTGATGCTAACAGCTCAAGTCCCAAGTCAGTTCAGACAATGGGATGCACAGACTGTTCCAGAACCCCCCTTGCGTGCAGTGTTCCAACACTCCATCAGGGGTTGGATGATTATGAATAATTCAGGAGGAAAATAAAATGGCAACAGCAGTTAATCAGCAGCAGCTTGATAACCTTGTTTCATTGCTTGATGGTTATGTAACAAAAGGTGGTCACCACCTTAATGTTAATGTACTTAACAGAGATACTCTTCTTGATGCACAGGCACATCCTGAGAACTATCCTCAGCTTACAATCCGTGTATCAGGATACGCAGTTAACTTCATTAAGTTAACACCCGAACAGCAGGCAGACGTTATCTCCCGTACATTCCACGAAGCATTCTAATTTTAAGATTGCACTTAAAGGGTTCGGCGTTTGCTGGACCCTTTTTTTAAAGGAGTTTACTATGCAGGGAAGAATTCATTCACTCGAAAGTTTCGGAACCGTCGATGGGCCCGGAGTAAGATATGTTGTATTTGTACAAGGCTGTCCAATGCGTTGCAAGTACTGCCACAATCCCGACACATGGGAAATGAACGCCGGCGAATTGATGGAACCCGACTATATTATTGAGCAGTACGAAAGAAATATCGGATTCTATAAGGATGGTGGAATCACAGTTACAGGTGGTGAGCCTTTAATGCAGATAGATTTTCTTATTGATCTGTTCGAAAAGGCAAAGGCAAAAAGCATTCACACCTGCATTGATTCTTCAGGAATTGCCTTTAACCCGGCAAATGCTGAGTTAATGGCAAAATTTGACAGACTCATGAAGGTTACGGATCTTGTCATGCTGGACATTAAGCACATCGATCCCGTCCTTCATCTTGAACTTACAAAGCAACATAATGAAAACATTCTTGCTTTTGCAGAATATCTTAGCAAAATGAATGTTGATACCTGGATTCGACACGTTGTCGTTCCCGGAATAACAGATGATGACGAGTATCTGTACAAGCTTGGCTATTTCATTGGTGGTTTAACGAGTTTAAAAGCATTAGATGTTCTCCCTTACCATGATATGGGAAAAACAAAGTATGAAAAGCTCGGCATTGATTATGTACTAAAAGACGTCCCGCCCATGGATAAGAACGTTCTCCTTGATAAGAAGAAAGTAATTATCAGCGGAATTAAAGCCAGAAGAGCCGAACTTTAGAAAGAATTTACTTGTTAAATTAACAATTCTATACTAAAATAATTTTGACCAAAACATAAGGAGGATAATAATATGGCATTCGTTATTGGTGATTCATGTGTATCCTGTGGTTCTTGCGAATCTCAGTGTCCCGTAGGCGCTATTTCTGCAGGCGATACAAAGTTTGAAATCGATGCTGATACATGCATCTCTTGCGGTTCTTGCGCAGGTCAGTGCCCTGTAGGAGCTATTTCCGAGGAATAATCTGATACCAAAAAGACCTTGAGTTTTACTCAAGGTCTTTTTTAATTTAATGAATTATCTGATTTTCTGAAGATGGCCGGACTTATTCATTGCCTCTATAATATCATCAACTGCTTTCTCACAATCCTTATAAGTAAGCGCTTCACTCATAACTCTGAGAACCGGCTCCGTTCCACTCTTTCTAAGAAGTACTCTTCCCTCATCCCCAAGCATTGTCTCTGCATCTGTTACAGACTTAACAACGAGCGGATCGGCAAGTGTTGCATCTTTATCATCAACTTCAACATTCTTTAACACCTGCGGGTACATTTTAACTTCCGAAGCAAGTACGGAAAGCGGCAACTGTGTTTCAATAAGCACTGTCATAAGCATAATGGCGGTAACAAGGCCATCACCGGTATGTGCATATTTTCTTAAAATAACATGTCCGGATTGTTCTCCGCCGAATCCATGATCATTAGCCTTCATATTCTCGTAAACATATCTGTCACCTACAGCTGTCCTTTCGTACTTAATGCCGGCTTTGTCAAAAGCTTTGTAAAGTCCGAAATTACTCATCACGGTAGTAACAACAGTATTATTCGGCAGAGCATCTTTATTTTTAAGATACTTTGCAATAATGTACATAATTGTATCTCCGTTGACAACATCGCCATATTCATCAACAGCAAGACATCTGTCTGCATCTCCGTCAAAAGCAAAACCAACATCAAGTTTTCCTTCTCGAACAACCTTCTGTAATCCCTCAATATGAGTAGAACCACAATTTGTATTGATATTTGTTCCATCAGGATTAGCATTAATTACATATGTTTTAGCACCAAGAGCGTCAAAAACAGCTCTTCCTATCATCCACGTACTTCCGTTTGCACAATCAAGTGCTACCTTACAGTTTTCAAAAGAATGGGAAGCAATACCTGTAAGATATCCGATATACCGGTTTCTTCCAGAGTAAAAGTCAATCGTTTCGCCAATCTTATCCTCAACAGCCCAGGAAACATCATTGATTTCGCCATCAATATATTTCTCAACGAGATCTTGAATCTCGTCTTCCATCTTTTCTCCCTGAGCGTTCATAAGTTTGATTCCGTTATCGAAGTAAGGATTATGAGAAGCAGAAATCATAATTCCACAATCAAATCCCTCCGTACGTGTAATATAACTTACGCAAGGTGTTGTAGTAACATGAAGCAAATATGCATTTCCGCCGGACGCAGTAATACCGGCTGCAAGCGCTGCTTCATACATATACGACGAACGACGTGTATCCTTTCCTATAACAATCTTTGCTTTGCGTTCACGTCCATAATACCAACCTAAAAATCGACCTGTTTTAAAAGCATGTTCAGCAGTAAGTACTACTCCTGCCTTACCACGGAATCCATCTGTTCCAAAATATTTACCCATATATATCTCTCCAAATCGGAAAGAGTATTTTATTCTCTTCCGTAATCATTTCTTTCAAGATTAGCAAAACGTGTAAGATTAGGCAACCATGCAAGTTTTACCGTGCCAATCGGGCCGTTACGCTGCTTAGCAATAATAATCTCCGAAATGCCTTTATCGGGACTGTCGTGATTATAATAATCATCTCGATAAATGAACATAACAACGTCCGCATCCTGCTCGATAGCTCCTGATTCACGCAAATCAGAAAGCATAGGTCTATGATCAGGCCTTTGTTCAACAGCACGGCTAAGCTGAGAAAGCGCAATAACCGGAACCTGCAGTTCTCTTGCCAAGCCTTTTAAAGATCTTGATATATCGGATATTTCCTGCTGTCTTGATTCAGATCTCTTTCCTGAGCCTGTCATTAACTGAAGGTAGTCAATCATTACTATTGAAAGACCATGTTCAAGTTTATATTTACGACATTTAGATCTCAATTCGCCTATACTGATACCGGGTGTATCGTCGATGATAAGTTTTGACTGTCCAATATCCGTAGCACCTTCAATAAGTCTTTCCCAATCAGCCTCTTCCAGATTACCTGTACGAAGCTTCTGAGCATCTACGCCTGACTGAAGAGAGAACAAACGGTTAACCAGCTGTTCTTTTGACATTTCCAGAGAAAATATTGCGGCCGGCAGTCCCTGCTTGAACGCAACATGCTGTGCTATATTCAAAACAAATGCTGTTTTTCCCATAGAAGGACGAGCTGCTATAAGAATAAGATCCGACGGCTGTAAACCTGCTGTTTGGAAATCAAGATCAATAAATCCTGTCGGAATGCCGGTAACCGCACCTTTGTTTCTTGCAGCACTGGATATCTTATCAAGTGCATTGTTGACTACAGTGCTGATAGGAACATAGTCACCGGCGTTGCGCTTCTGAATTACCTTGAAAATCTGTTTCTCTGTCTCATCCATTATTGTCTCAACAGAATCTCTTTGAGCGTAACAACTGTTCTCTATTTCCTCATTTACCTTTATCAGTTTTCTTAAAGAAGCCTTCTCAGCAACAATATTTGCATAATATTTTACATTAGCTGAAGTTGGAACAGCATCCAATAACTCCCTGACAAATTCCATGCTTGAAATTTCCGGGGGAATATCTTTCTCTTTAAGCCTATTCTGAAGAGTAATGGGATCAACCGGTTTACCTTCATTATTCAGTTCAACCATTGTATCAAACAGTATTTCGTTCTGTTTGATATAAAAATCTTCGCCAAGAAGTATTTCAGATGCCACCGTTATTGCATCCCTGTCCATCAACATGGAGCCGATAACAGACTTTTCCGCGTCAACACTGTTGGGAAGAATTCGTTTTTGCCATTCCTCAGCCATTCTCTTCTACCTTAACTTTTAATTTTGCCGACACTTCAGGATGAAGTTTTACTGTCAGCTCATACATTCCGAATGCTTTTATCGCATCCTCCATCACTATCTTCTTTTTGTCTATTTCAACTCCGAACTGCTTCTTAGCCTCTTCGGCAATTTCTTTCGAAGAAACAGAACCAAATACTCTTCCGCCTTCTCCGCCCTTCATCTTAACAACTACAGTAAGTTTCGAAAGTTCCTCTCCAAACTGTTTCGCCTTCTCCAAAAGTTCCTGTGCCTTTTTTTCTTCATTGGCCTTCTGAAGTTTAAGTGTATTAAGATTCTGGTTGTTTGCTTCCATTCCAAGCTTCTTCGGAAGTACGAAATTACGAGCATATCCATCGTTTATATCAACAATCTGACCCTTCTTTCCAAGAGTCTTAACATCCTGCAAAAGAATAACTTTCATTATATCTCTCCTCCGCTTATCATCTCATCAAGAGTTTTCTTAAGCAATTCTATTCCACCAAGAATTGTGGTATCGGAAAGCTGCGCTCCGGCAACGCTCATATGGCCACCACCGCCAAGCTTCTCCATAATAATCTGGACATTGACTTCATCAATCGATCTGGCACTTATATATACCACATTATTGTACATTGTAAAGACAAAGCTTGCTTTTATACCCTTTATATTCAAAAGCTCGTTTGCTGCCTGAGCCCCTACAACTGTAGGGCTTGCACATTCCTCGGCTTCGCATACCGAAATCGCATAACTGTTTTGGTAAATCTCTGCCTGGCTTACTGCATCTGCTTTTGCCTTATACTCGTTTGCATCTTCTCTAAACAGTTTTCGTACTCGTGTAACATCCGCACCGTTACGTCTTAAGAATGCAGCAGCTTCGAATGTTCTTACACCGGTTTTCTGAGCAAAGTTGTCTGTATCTACCATGATTCCGGAATACATACAATCAGCTTCTTCTGTTCGCATCTTCATATTGTCTGTAGCATACTGAAGGATCTCGGAAACCATTTCACATGTCGAAGAAGCATATGGCTCAACATACGATAGTGTAGCATTTTCTATAGGTTCCGCTCCCTGCCTGTGATGGTCAAGTACAACTATAGACTTACACTTTCCAAAAAGTTCAGGGCACTCTGTGATGCTTGGTCTGTTAACATCAACGATAACAAGAACAGCATTACTTCCTATCTCTTCCAAAGCCCTTTGCGATCCTATAATCATATCATCACTGTAATCAGGCTTATTGACAAACATATCCACAAGCGGTTTCATCGAAGCAGTTACCGTATCCAATACAATATGTGCCTTCTTATCAAGGTAAGTAGCAATTCTGTATATACCTACAGATGCACCGAAGCTGTCGACATCGCCCATTCGATGTCCCATGATGAACACTTGCTCTTTACCTGTAAGAATTTCCATAAGAGCATGTGCCTTAACTCGTGCCTTAACTCGAGTGTTTTTATCAACCTGCTGACTCTTTCCTCCGAAATAAGCAAGTTTGTCAGGCGTCTTAACAACGGCCTGATCGCCACCTCGTCCAAGTGCCATATCAATGGCCGCTCTTGCGAACTCGTAATTCTGAGCATAAGAAAGTCCGTCAAGTCCGACACCGATACTAAGTGTAACCGCCATCTCGTTACCGATATTAACAGTCTTAACTTCTTCCAAAATGTCAAATCTGTTTTCTTTAAGCTGTGCAAGGCTGCTCTTTCTAAGAATTACCATATACTTGTCTTTCTCAAGTTTCTTGGTAATTCCGTCCAAAGAAGACATATACTTATTAACTTTTCTCTCAATCAAAGCCGTAAGCAAAGATCTTCTGACTTCTTCGACACTTTCAAGCGCCTCCTCATAGTTATCAATATAAACGAGCGCAACAGCAAGACTTTGGTCATCAACTTCCTTAAGAGCGAGCTTTAACGCCGTATTATCATACAGATATATTGCCATCAGAAAACCATTATAGTCTTCTTCGACATCAACAATACTGTTTACCGAAAGCATTTCTTTAAGAGGAATCTTCTTAAGCCTTACCGTATAGAAAAATCCCTCATGCTGCATCTCAAATTCATTCTCTGTGAAATCGACTTCTGCACCCGGAAGCTTATCTTTTGTGATTGAAGGGAAATATGACGTAATAGATTTGTTCTTATCTTTATCATTTCCGATAATTCGGTCAAGAGAATTATTTGTCCAAATTAGTTTCCCATTCTCATCAAGAATTCCATGCGGAACATCAAGATTTTTAAGCAACGACTTCTGCACCTGGCCATACTGTGTAGCAAAATTCACCATATCGTACAGTATCTTCTTTGCTTTTCCAAGATAAAAAGAAAGTGTTATTCCAATATACAAAACTACAAAACCTGTCAACATCAGACCGGCTTTAATGTTTATCGTATACACATATATATCTATGACAGAAATAAGCACTCCCAACAGAATGGATGTGATCATAAAAGATCTAAGCCTACCCTCAAGCCTAATCTTATTTTTCATGCTTCTATCCTCCAGATTACTCTATAGTATACCACCTTTGTCATGATAAGGAAATGTATAGAGAATAAAAAAGACAGCGCATCGCGCCCGAAGGCGTCCGATACGCTGTCAAAATATTGCGATTTACTTATAATATCTTTTAAATAACGTTCTTTCCCTTATAAAAACGGGGTTATCTGATGGATGCATGTAATTCCTGAAGAGATTTAACATCCGACACTTCTCCGTTCTTCACAGCCTTAATACCAACTGCTGCAGCTTTTGCAGCTGCCATTGTTGTAATGTAAGGAACCTTTGCACGTATTGCAGCCTTACGGATGTATGAATCGTCCTGAGCGCTCTTCTTTCCAACCGGAGTATTGATTACAAGTGATACCTCTTTGTTGATAATAAGGTCAGAAACGTCAGGTCTTCCCTCGTAAATCTTTGCTACCTTCTTAACATCGTAGCCGGCTTCTTTTATAAGTTCAAAAGTACGTCCTGTTGCCGCAAATTTGAATCCTGCTTCAGCGAGAGGTTTTACCACATCCAAGAGTTCAGGTTTATCGTTGTCATTAACACTTATAAGAGCAGTTCCTTCAAGCGGAAGGATTGTCTGTGTTGCTTCCTGTGCCTTAAAGAATGCTTCTCCAAAACTTTCAGAAATTCCAAGCACCTCGCCTGTAGATCTCATTTCAGGTCCGAGAACAGGGTCAACCTCAGGGAACATGTTGAACGGGAATACGGCTTCCTTAACACCATGGTAAGGAATGTCTTTCTTTTCAAGTCCTACAACCGGCGAAGGTCTTCCTGTAAGATCCTTTGTTGCAATCTCGGTTGCAAGAGGAACCATCTGAATATTGCAAACTTTTGATACAAGCGGAACTGTACGTGAAGCACGGGGATTAGCCTCTATAACATATACTTTACCGTTCTCAATTGCGTACTGCATATTCATAAGACCCTGAACATGCATTTCCTCAGCAATCTTTCTTGTATACTCTTCTATTGTCTTTAAGTTTTCCTCTGATATGTTCATTGAAGGAATTATACATGCAGAGTCACCTGAATGAATACCTGCAAGCTCAATGTGTTCCATAACAGCAGGAACAAATGCATGCTCTCCGTCACAGATTGCATCAGACTCACACTCTGTTGCATGCTTCAAAAATCTGTCGATAAGAATAGGTCTGTCCGGAGTCACACCGATAGCAGCTCTCATATACTCAATCAAAGTCTCTCTGTCGTGTACGACTTCCATACCTCTTCCACCAAGTACGTAGGAAGGACGAACCATTACAGGATAACCGATTTTCTCAGCCACCTCTACAGCCTCATCTGTCGTAACGGCCATACCTGCTTCAGGCATAGGTATTCCGAGTTTGTCCATCATAGCACGGAACAAATCTCTGTCTTCAGCAAGATCAATAACCTCGGGAGATGTTCCGAGAATTCTTACACCATTCTTTTTAAGTTCTGCTGCCAAATTAAGAGGAGTCTGTCCACCAAACTGAGCAATTACACCTTCAGGCTTTTCTTTGTTATATATGCTGAGAACATCTTCAAGTGTAAGAGGCTCAAAATAAAGCTTATCCGATGTATCATAGTCTGTTGATACGGTTTCGGGATTACAGTTAACAATGATTGTCTCAAATCCAAGCTTCTTAAGAGCAAGTGCTGCATGTACGGAACAGTAGTCAAATTCGATACCCTGACCGATTCTGTTGGGGCCTCCGCCAAGAATCATAACTTTCTTTTTATCTGATACTGTACTCTTGTCTTCAGCGTTGTATGTAGAATAGAAATATTCTCTGTCCTGAGTTCCGCTCACATGAACGCCTTCCCATGCTTCAACGACACCAAGGCTGATTCTCTTATTTCTGACATCTGCTTCGGATACCTCAAGAATCTTTGAAAGATACTTATCCGAGAAACCATCCTTCTTTGCTTTTGTAAGTGCTTCATCAGAAGGAAGTGATCCTTTGGACTTAAGAAGAGCTTCTTCTTCTTCAACAAGCTCCTTCATCTGTTCTATGAAATAATGCTTAATCTTTGTAAGGTTCCATAATTCATCTACAGTAGCACCTTTTCTGAGCGCCTCGTACATAATGAACTGTCTTTCACTTGTAGGGAAAGCAAGCATTTTAAGTAACTCGTCCTTTGACTTGTCATTGAAGTCTTTCGCAAATCCGAGGCCGTATCTTCCTGTTTCAAGCGAACGTATTGCCTTTTGGAAAGCTTCTTTATATGTTTTACCTATGCTCATTACTTCACCAACGGCGCGCATCTGGGTTCCAAGCTTATCCTGAACACCTTTAAACTTTTCAAATGCCCAACGTGCAAACTTAATAACAACATAGTCTCCGTCAGGTACATATTTATCAAGAGTTCCGTATTTTCCGCAAGGAATTTCATCAAGTGTAAGTCCGCTTGCAAGCATTGCCGATACAAGCGCAATCGGGAATCCTGTTGCCTTGGAAGCAAGTGCCGAAGAACGTGAAGTACGGGGATTAATCTCTATAACTATAATTCTTCCGTCTTCAGGGTTTCTTGCAAACTGTACGTTCGTACCACCAATAACCTGAACTTCATTTACGATAGAATATGCCTGACGCTGTAATTCCTTCTGAACATCCTCCGAAATCGTAAGCATGGGAGCGGAACAGAACGAGTCTCCTGTATGAACTCCCAAAGGATCTATGTTTTCAATGAAGCAAACGGTAATCATCTGTCCCTTTGCATCACGTACTACCTCAAGTTCAAGTTCTTCCCATCCAAGAACAGACTCCTCAACAAGAACCTGACCGACAAGACTGGCCTTGAGGCCTCTTTCACATACAGTCTTTAATTCTTCGGTATTATACACAAGTCCGCCACCTGCGCCACCCATAGTATATGCAGGTCTTAAAACTACCGGATATCCAAGCTTGTCTGCAATTGCAAGAGCTTCTTCAACAGAGTATGACACTTCACTTCTTGCCATCTCGATTCCAAGTTTATTCATCGTCTTTTTAAACTCGATTCTGTCCTCTCCTCGTTCAATCGCATCAATCTGAACACCGATAACTTTTACGCCGTATTTATCAAGAATTCCCTTGGTTGCAAGCTCGGAGCAAAGATTAAGTCCGGACTGTCCTCCAAGGTTGGGAAGGATTGCATCAGGTCTTTCTTTTGCAATAATCTGCTCAAGTCTGTTTACGTTAAGAGGCTCAACATATGTAACATCAGCAATTCCGGGGTCTGTCATGATTGTAGCCGGATTCGAATTAACAAGCACAATCTGATATCCAAGATTTCTAAGTGCTTTACATGCCTGAGTTCCCGAATAGTCAAATTCGCAGGCCTGACCGATAATAATAGGACCTGAACCGATTATAAGTACCTTTTTAATGTCTGTTCTCTTTCCCAATTTGTTATCCTCCAAATATATTTTTAAAATTTTATCATGAAAAAAACCTCTATATCAATAGAGGTTTTTATGAATACTATGTTCGATTTTTCAATAACGATACGTTCTGTGAAATATTACCGGAAAAAACTGCCGAACCGGCAACAATAACGTTGGCACCGGCATTTACAAGATTACCGATATTGGAGGCATTTACTCCTCCATCTATTTCAACATCAACAGAAAGTCCTCTTGCGGTAATTTCATTTCTGACTGCCACAATCTTATTCTTTGTATAGTCAATGAATTTCTGTCCGCCAAATCCGGGCTCAACGGTCATTATAAGAACCATATCAACCTTATCGAGAAAAGGAAAAAGAACCTCTGTGGGTGTTGCCGGTTTAACGGAAAGTCCAACCTTACAACCTGCTTTACGAATCATTGAAAGAGTTTCCTCAACATTCTTGCAGGCCTCATAATGAACGGTAATGATATCCGCACCTTCTTTTGCAAATTCCTCAATATATCTTTCCGGATCTGCAATCATAAGATGAACGTCAAAAGGAATATCCGTAATCTTTCTGATAGATTTAATAACAGGAAATCCAAAAGAAATGGAGGGAACAAAAACCCCGTCCATTACATCGACATGTATGTAATCGGTGCCGGCATTTACTGCTTCAATTATATCACTACCCAGCTTCGAAAAATCTGCTGCCAAAATGGATGATGATAAAATCATTTGCTTCCTCTTCTTCCTTATCAGCCCAAAATATCTTATAAAAGATTAATTCACTTTTGCATAAATTTCAAGATAAGATTTTATTTTCGTGATTTCTTCCTAATTTCCGGCCAGAGTGTTAATAACCTCTGTGGGAATTTTATAATCCACACCGGCATTTGAATGCACCAAAACCGCAGATAACTTTATATTGAAGTTTCGCTCAGCCAAAGCAAGCTTTGCACTTCCTGCCAGTTTAAACTCTATCTTCGACAGAACACCTTCCTCAGAAACATATATCTCGACATTTCCGGAATTAAGCTTTGCATCAAGTTCAGCAAGTTTTGGAACGAGAGCAGTCGCAATTGAATCCAAATCGTCCTCATCAAGACTTACGCTGTAACATACGCCCTTGTCGGTTTTTTCTTCTTTCGGAGGTGTTTTAAGGCAAATCGCATAAACAGAATCCAATACTGCTGCCGTATCCTTAAGTTCTGCCTGCTGGGAAGAAAGGGATACTCCCTTTTCGGTGCATGCACCCTGTTCATTGTAATATATGGAAATTCCATTCTTAGTTACAACACTGATATACTCATCTTCTACCTTACTTCTCTTCCATGAGAAAGAATCGCTTACCGAACCGATTCCGCCCGAAGCCGTCACCCTCACATCACAGGTATTTGCTTCTGCAGTTGTGAAACCGCCTACTGCAGAAAGAAGCTTAAGCATACCGGGATCTATCGGTATAACCGGGTTATCGGCTTTTATCGAAGCAATAACCTCCTTAGGAACCGAAATCTCTCTACGCTCTTCAGTCGGTATAAGCGTCATGTTGCAATCTACCAGGACCTTCTCTCCGCTTGCAAGAATGATGCTTCCTTTTATTTCAACCGTCTTTATTTTTCCGCTTCCTGCAAGAATATTTACCGTAACGTTCTCTAAATCCTCCATGCCGGTCGAGTATTCTCCGAGTATCTGCTCTATAATCTTTTGTGCTCCGTCCCGATTTGGAATAACTGTATATTTTGTACCTCCGTCAATCTTTCCGGATGTTATTGTACTGTCTTTCAATGTCGGGACAAGTGTAGAAAGCACAGCCTCGTATGAAGGAATAATATCGGTTACCTCAAATCCGTATCCGTTCTTTAAGTACACCTTTGATCCGGACTTATACAGGCATAATCCTTCCGTCTCTATTCCTGTAATCTTGATTCCGTCCTCTTCACAGTTAAAGACAAACGTCTCCAATAAAGTTGTCTTGTCACCATTCTTTATATTTAGTTCAACATTACATTGAGACGATGTATCCGAAGCCGCTTTCATAGATAAATAGTAAGTTATCTTGGCTCCTACGATTTCCGGGTGTTTCGAAAGGTAAATTGTTCCAAGCACCATCGCAATAAACAATGCAATGTTGACCGTTCCAAAAGCAACCCTGAGCAGTTTGCTTCCCTTCTTTTTCCTTATTGGGAGTTCCTCATCGTTCTTTGAAATCTCTTCTGTCGATTCCTCAGATAATTCTTCCTTTTTAGCACTTCTCTTTGCCTTACGCTTAACACCTCGACTGATTAAAATAATAAGAATAACGAGTACGGCAACTGTCGCAACGCAAACAGAAATCAAAATGGCAAAACTGTAGTAAACCGCCTCTGTCGAAACGATTGCAATGTCAAATTCTGTCGAGGCTGCCTCAAACGAATAATACATTCCGTACTCGGTCAGTTCTGCCTTATGAAATGCACCTGTATCATTTATATAAATCTCGGGCGTCTTAAGGCTCACTCCTGTCGGGAGATATCTTACGATATGTGTTCCTCTTCCATCCTCAGAGATTGATACTTTCCATTTTTCCTCAACTTTTCTTTCATAAAGGAAATTTAATAACCAATTACCATTTTCTTTCTCCGGAGCAAACTCAAACTCGCCTGCTTTTACAATAAGTTCGTCATTCTCCGAAAAGTCGCCTTCGGTATAAAAAACAGCCCTTTCGGAAGCACGAAGTTCTTTTGATGCAAGTGAGCTTATATATGGTTCGTATACAGCTGTAACCGTTACATCGGAGCTGACACTCTCGATTCCTTCACTGTCCCACTTCGCATAATATCCCCTTTTTGCGGGAATTCCCGGGAATCTTTCAAAAGAAATTCTATCCCCATAATTAACCTCGGACTTTAATACAATTTCTTCATCCGACACAAAAGAAAGATATAGCTTCTTAAATTCTTCGGGAACTTCTTTGCCTGCTATCAGTTCCTCGTAAGAAACAGGGTATGCACAATCGGCCTTGCTGTATACGCCAAGGCCCATCAAATCATCTCCAACAAATATATTATTGTCATATCTTCCGTCGGGAGTTCCCGAAATTGCACCAAAAAATCTCTGTGCATCAGAAATAGTAACTAAAGATCGGCACCCTGAAACAACGCTTCCTTCCCCATTAGCGTTTTCATTTATTCCTTCGCCTGTTATTCCTCCGACATATTTCGTTCCGGAGAGAATACTTTTTGCGTAACAATCTTTTATTGTTATTCCGGATGATGCCGCTATTCCTCCGACATAACTTCCATCAGAATGTATATCTCCATAGTTTTCGGCGTTCCTTATGTAGCCTATCTCGGCTCTGGCAACTATACCGCCCGCATAACTCCTCTTTGTGTATACATAGCCTCTGTTTACACATGAATCAAGAACAGCCTTATACTCGTATTCTTTGTGCTTTGTTGTATCTATGGATAGACTGATTTCATCCTCGGGATCCACAGAAGATTCCTCTCCCATTACGCCGACAATTCCACCGGCATTAAGATCACCCTCTACTTTCCCTTCGTTTTCACATCGCCTTACCGCTCCAAGTGTTATCAAATCCGCGTCAACTATGCTGGTGTCTTTGACTCTGAAATCCATATTGGAAATCACCTCAATGGTCTCCTGAATTTCATCATACTTTTTATTAATTTCAGTAAGATCATTGTCAAGATCTTTGCTTGCTCCTCTTGCCTCTTTGTTCAAAAGTTCAAGCTGCGTATTCATTTCTTTCAATGAATTGTGAAGAGCTTCCTGGTTTTTCTCTATTTCTTCGGATCGGTTTCCTTCCTGATTTTCAACAGTATCCTTTATATTTCCGTCTTTGATATTATTATAAATGTCCTCTGCCGACTCTTTTGCGTTTTCCGGAATGTTGTCTTTTATGCTTCCGCGCTCATCGATAATACTCTTTGACAAATCGGATGCATTGCTTTCAGCCTTAGACAAATTGGAGTTAATCCGGTCAAATCTGTTGCTTAAGGTTGTCCCTGCCTTGTCTGCGTCCTGCTGCGTTTTCTCCATCAAAGCCTGAAGTTCCTCAAGTTGCACACTTAACGTATACAAAGAAGATTCCGTAACGGTTTCAAGAACGTATGGCTCCATCTGACCGACAATGCCCCCGATATCTTTTCTTCCGGTAACGAGAGCATTATTCCTGCACTCAAATATATAACCACAGCTTCGTCCGACTATTCCTCCGGCATTGTAACCCTGATGAGCGTAGCCTACTTCTCCGTTATTCACGCATCCGGTTATCATTCCGCTTGAATATCCCGCTATTCCGCCCATATCCTTCGCCGTAGTCGAATTCTGGGTGGCAAGCTTGGTAAAGTCAAGCATTAATGACATGTCAATGCTCGTGATGTCATAAGCTGCTTCAACACTTTCCGTATTGATTAAAGCGTCATTTGTGCATAAAATAACCGTTCCGTTATTAATACCCACAATTCCGCCGGTCATATCCGATCCGCGCACTGCACCTCTGGAAGAAGAATTTATTATCTTTCCGGTAAGAGTATTATCGCCTACCAGACCGCCAACATAGTTATCTCCTGTAACTACTCCGGAAAACGAACAGTTAAATATTGTTCCACGATTTTCTCCCGCAATCGCACCTATATGGCTCACGGTTTCTTCCGGCTGAAGGTTTCCCTCAATATGAAGGTTTTTAACAACACCGGTTGTTCCGATTACCGCAATAAGTCCCACAGGCTCGTTTGATACACAACATGTTAAT
This sequence comes from Lachnospiraceae bacterium, assembly GCA_045627845.1. Lineage (GTDB taxonomy): Bacteria > Bacillota > Clostridia > Lachnospirales > Lachnospiraceae > UBA1258. The sequence continues at coordinate 15,675 of JAZQOL010000004.1, forward strand.
CCGCTTATCGTATTTCCGTTTCCGTTGAAAATACCGTTAAAATAAGGAATCGGAGTATAGTCTTTTCCCGAAAGCGTAATGTCATTCTTCAGTTCAACATAGAGCATCTTTGAAGAAGCATCCAGTCTGCATAGCTCTGACAATTTATACAAATCATCCTCTGAGGTTATTTCAAACTTATCCCAAGAGTCATCCGGATTTATAAGTTCCACCGTTTTCCCGTCATAATCGGTATACTTTTCCGCATATGTATTAAGTGAAATAACGTTTATTGCTATAATTCCGGCTGCAAAAAGCGAAAGAATTTTGAAAAGAAGTTTTTTCATTTTATCTGCCCTCCTTTTCTTTCTTTTTACTGTCTGTTATATTCATAAGCTGCGGAGAGTTTACTTCTTCATGTCTCATTCCTGCTTCATCCTCCGCACTTCCGGACATAAGCGTCACATTTACTGTTCCGTCCACTATTCCATTTGCCATGCCGATAAATGTTCCGTTTATCTCTCCTCGAACCATTCCATCTATTCTGGTTCGACCGTTTGCATTAAACTGGACAGATCTTGTCGGCATGGAGAATTTGGTTTTATCTATTATTTTTTCTCCCAAAAGAAGTATCTGCGGAAGAACAAACATAACAAGTCCTATAGATATGACGGTTCCGCGTCCCAACGCATCTCCGATGCCGCAAATAGCAGGCTCAGATGTCATCTTACCTATCAGCATTCCCGCAACAGCAAGAATTGTTCCACTTGTTATAATGGTCGGAAAAGCAAAATTCATTGTCTCAATAATTGCTTCTTTTTTACTCATTTCATTTTTAAGATCGTTAAATCTGCTTGATATAACAATCGCATAATCGATATTTGCGCCCATCTGAATGGAGCTTACAATCAAATAGCTCATAAAGAAAACTTTGCTTCCGTTAAATGCGGGCACGGTGAAATTAAGCCATATTGCTCCCTGGATAACCAATATGAGTAAAACAGGCATTCCTGCCGACATAAAGGTAAAAAGAAGGACTACCAATACAATCAATATGCTGAGTACCGATACAACTATATTGTCAACATCAAAGCTAACTTTAAAGTCATATTCACTTGTGGAATTACCGGCAAGATAAACATTTCCGTCCGGATAATGTTTCTGCGCAATCTTAATAATGGTATCAAGGAAGGCATACGTTTCATCTCCTCCCTCCGGAAGATTCAGATAAACAAGTATTCTGTCGTAATTCTCTCCCTGAAGCTGAATCCTTCCGTTGCTCATCTGTATATAGGCGTCATCAAGCGTTTCCTTTAAGTCAGAGTCAAGTGTCACATATCCTTCATCAACCATGTCATATGCAAAAGCAAATATATCCATAAGAGGAACCGAATAATTCTCTATTCCACTTATGATTTTCCCGTAATTTTCTTCGTCAGCCGCGTATGCGGAATAAAGAATCTGCGCAACCTCATAATCAAGTCCTGCAAGTTCACTAAACTGTCTTGCATTCAGTCTGTCGGCAAGACAGTAACCGTCCATTGCCTCTATATTCGCAAGACCCATGCAGCTGTCAACTTCGTTGTACTTCTCGAGTTCGTTTATAAGATTTTTTTCAGTTGCATACTCTCCCTTAGGAACAACAAGAGCCAGCATGTTTTTACTTGTGAAGGTGTCTTTTACCTTGTTTTTTGCAATCTGAGTTGCATTAAGTTTTGGAGTAACAAGGCCATCATAACCATACGCATAAGGAAGATTATTGCTAAAGTAAAAAGCCACACATATTGCAACCACAAAAAGCGGAGGTACGATTTTTCTTGTTGCATAGTCAAATTTTCCGACAAACGGAATCTTAGGCACAAAGATTCTGTGTCTTGTCTTGTCCATAAGAGGTCCAAAAAGCACAAGAAGTCCGGGCATCAAAAGGAACGTGCACAGAAGGGCATACAAAATACTCTTAATTAGACAGATTCCCATATCGGGTCCGATCTTAAACTGCATAAACATCATTGCTACAAGTCCACCGACCGTTGTCAGGGAACTTGCACTGATTTCAGGAATTGCTTTACTGAGCGCAACAATCGCAGCCTCACGTGTCGGAAGTTTCTCATGCTCTTCTTTGTAACGATTGCAAAGAATAACCGTATAATCCATGGACAGCGCAAGCTGAAGTATGCTTGTAACCGAATTCGATACAAACGATATAGTTCCAAAAATAAAATTTGTTCCGGTATTCAATACCATTGCCACAACGAATGTGATTATGAGTACAGGTATTTCCGCATAAGTACTGCTTGTTAAAGTAAGTACAACAAGCACAATTATTGCAACATATATGATAATAACCGATACTTCTTTATCTATTATTTCAGCCGCTGCATCACCAAGCTCGGTTACGACATATGTATCATAGTTTAAAAGATGCTTCTCGACCCTGTCCAAAGCAGCAAGACAATTATCATCCTTCTCTGAATAGTCAAACGTTATGCTGTAAAGGGCACTTAAACTTGCATAATGATCGGTTGTTTCATCAAAATTGATTCCCTGAATTCCCTCTATCTCAAGAAGTTCCTCATAAAGTCTGTTCGCTTCATCATATGTCACATTTTCTACCATGATGTCCGCGGTTCCAAACGTTGTAAACTCTTCCTCCATTATGTCAAGCGCTGCTTTTGTTCCTGACGAATCAGGCAAAAATGCAGACAGTGCATTTTCAACTGAAACCCAGTTTTTTGAAAACAATGAAAATATTAAAGATATAATAGTAATTAAGAAAATAAGATTTCTTTTGTCCACAATAAATGTGGAAAGTTTAATCATAAAACTTTCGTCAGATTCTTTATTCTGCTTACTCATTTTTCGCCTCCAGAATTTATTCGCTCCCTATACTGTATCACTGTCTTATTATCATTTTAATAAACAAAAAACTCCGAAATGATTAACATTTCAGAGCTTTTTGTTTATTATTCACTGTTTTTATAATTACCAGATATGAACTCTCTTTGAAGGAGCAAGATACATCTTGTCTGTCTTTTTTACATCAAACGTCTTGTACCACTCATCAAAATTCCTCGGCTGCATATTGGCACGAAGCATTGCCGGAGCATGAACGTCTACAGAAAGAAGAAGTTTTAAATATTCTGTTTTGGCTTTAATGCACCAGATACGGCCCCAGTTCATGAAATACTCTTCATAATTGGCATCTTTCATGTTCGACATTATTTCAAGAGTAGCCGCCATTCCTCCGTTGTCGGCAATGTTCTCACTCACAATAAACTTTCCGTTTACCGTGCCCCAGGGAAGTTCTATTCCTTCAAACTCTTTAGCCATTTTCTTTGTTCGTGCATTAAACTTTTTGAAATCTTCCTTTGTCCACCAGTTGTTCAGATTTCCGTTCTCATCGCATTTTGCGCCGTTGTTATCAAAAGCATGTGAAATCTCATGAGCAATAACAGCTCCGATTCCTCCAAGATTTTGGCTGCGCGACTGCTTTATTGAATAAAACGGTGCTTGAAGAATTGCAGCGGGGAAAGTGATGTCATTCAAAGTAGGATTATAGCAGGCATTAACCATATGTCCCGGCATCACCCACTTATCACGTTCAACCGTTTCAAATAGTTTGCTTAAGTTGTGAAGCTTCTTTATTTTGTAAAGGTCTCCAAGATTTTCAAAAAGAGATTTCGATTCATCAACAATAAGCTTGTCGTAAATCGGCTTTACAAAATCGGGGTAAGCCATCTTAAGTCCCATTTTTGACAATTTCAAAATTGCTTTTTCTTTTGTTGCTTCTGAAAGAAAATCATTTTCTTTCACTCGCTTTTTATATATCTCAACAATTTCTTCAACCATCTCGGTGACATCTTTTTTTGCTTCCTCACCGAAATATTTCCGACCGTAATATACTCCAAGAGGTTGACTGAACATATCTCCCGCCAACTGGAAGGCATATTTATCAACCGGCGGAATCGTCTTTACACCGGTAAGAGAAAGACTGTAAGAGCTTCCCTGCTCTCTTAACTCTTCACTTAAAAACGCAGTTGAAGCAATCAGTTCCCTCACATATGACCAGTGCTTGTAAAGTTCAAAAGTATCGGCATTAAATACTGTTTTAAACGCCTTAAAGAATCTTGGCTCTGCAATAATAACCTTCTCGACATTTTTCTCAAAAAGAGATTTTAAAAGACCCTTAAAATCTACAGGCTTCATAAGCGCGCTAATTCTTGAAAGAGTATAAGGATTGTAGCACTTTGTGTACTCCGACCATTCCTCCTGGCTCTTTACCAAAGAAGCAATAATCTCATCGAAAGCAAGCGTATCTTTGAGGTACTGGCTCTGCTTACTCTTCGAAAGATCAGTAGTAGCAAGAAGCTTCTTTGTCATATCGGACCATGACTTAATAAGCGCCTTCTTCTGTTTTGCCATCTCTTCTTTGTAATATTTTGAATCGGGAAGTATAACCTCAGGGCCGGTCATAAACAAGCAGTAGTGTGTCGTGTCCTTCATGTCATCGCTAACCGACATTTCAAAAGGAAGCGTTATTCCTTCCTTAAAAAGTTCAGGAAGCTTCTCGTTAAAATCATCCATATTCTTTATCGATTCAATCATATGAAGTCTTGAAAGCGCAGGCTCAATACCTTCACGATTTCTCTTTTCTGTATCCATAACGAGCGAAAAAAGCTTAACTGCATTTTTCATATGTTCATTGGGCACGTCTCCTGAATCACTCATCTTTTTAAAATCATCAATCAGAAGATCTTCAACGCCTTTTCTTAAATCAGCAAATCCGCCTGCTGTAGGCTTATCATCGGGAATAACAGCCGTCTCAAGCCATTCTCCGTTTACATATTGGAACAAATCGTCCTGAATTCTAACCTTTTCCATCTTCTCTCCATTCTGCCCCATAATTACCGGAAGCGTACGCAGAGGCTTTATATAAAAGTTTTGCCCCTTCCCATCGATTATATCACAAACAGAAACGGCTTAACCGCTTCACACGGTTAAGCCGTATTAAATCTTTATAAATTATTTTACATGAGTCTTAATAGATCCTCATAGGTCTCACGTCTTCTGATAAGTTTTACGCTTCCGTCTTTGCAAATCATGACCTCAGCCGGTCTTGGACGTGAATTATATGTTGAGCACATGCTGTAACCGTAAGCTCCTGTATCAAGGATACATGCAAGGTCTCCTTCTTTTGCAGACGGTAACATTCTGTCTTTCGCAAGAAGGTCTCCCGATTCGCATATATTTCCGCAAACAGTCACTTCTTCAAGTGCGTCCCTTGAAACAGGCTTTCCGTCCCTTAATATTTCAATATCATGCCAGGAATCATACATTGAAGGTCGAACAAGAACATTCATGCCAACATCCGTACCGATATATTTCTTTCCGGAATTATGCTTGATGGCATTAACACGTCCGAGAATCACACTTCCTTCTGCCACGCAGAAACGTCCGGGCTCTGACTTGAACAAAGGTGCCTTACCGTAATCTTTTACAAACTCTTCAAGAATTTTTTCAAGACTTTCGGTAAATGAAGCCATATCAAAATCCGCTTCATCATCCAATTTGTGGTAGGGAATACCGTATCCTCCCCCAAAGTCTATAAACTCAAGATCTTTAAATGTTCTTGCAATTCTTAAAAAGTTTTCAACAGCTGCAAGATAAGGCTTCGGATCCATGAAAAGGGATCCGACATGCTGATTGATCCCGGCAATAGTAAGGTTATATTTTTCGGCAATCTCAAATATCTTGTCAATATCTTCTTCAGAGACTCCGAACTTTGTCTTCTTACCGGCAGTAACAACCTTCTCATGATGTCCGGCACCGACTCCGGGATTAAGTCTTACCGCACACTTTCCTCCGGGATTCAATGCACCATATCTTTCCAACTGAGAAAGGGAATCAAGGCTTGTCATAATGCCTCGTTCGATGGCGTATTTTAATTCATCGTCTCCGACGTTATTGGGCACAAAGAAAATTCTCTCATAAGGAAATCCCGCTGTCTCAAGCATCTTAATTTCCCCGACGCTCATTGCATCACAGTTATTTCCTTCTTCAAATGCCAACTTCAAAATATGTATGTTTGTATTTGCCTTTACAGAATAGTTTGCCGTATGCGGATACTTCGAAATAGCCTTAGCAACCTTATCCATGCGGTTTCTTATTATCTCCTCACTATAAACGTATAAAGGAGTTCCGTATTCTTTTACGATGTCCTCGGGACTATTGCCCTTAAAGAAATCAACCTTTTCAACAAAAGAATTCATTTTCGTCTCCGTTTCTTTCTTTGTATCTTATAAAAGATGTGCTCTCATTTCTTCAGCAGAAAGAGGACTTAAATATGCAGGTGCAATGTCAAATACAGTCTTGCATCCGTTTGAACCTTCTTTATGAAGTCTGTCGATTGCTCTTGCATAAGCAACAAGAACAGAAGCTGTAAACTCAGGATTTGAATCAAGTTTAAGGCTGTACTCAATAATAGCCTTATGCTCCTTTTCATAACCGATTACACCTGAACGGAATACAAATCCGCCATGGGGAATTCCTGCATGGTCGCGTTCAAGTTCTTCCTCTGTGATAAAGTGAACTGTTGTGTCATAATCGGAAAAGTAATTGGGCATTGTCTTGATTTCTTCTTCAATTCTCTTAAGATCTGCACCCTCTTCTGCAACAACAAAACATTCTCTTGTGTGCTTCTGTCTTGTTGTAAGCTCAGGATTCTCGCCGGCTCTTACAGCCTTCAGTGCTTCAGGAACTGGAATTGTATACTGTTTTCCGTTCTTAACTCCGTCTATTCTTCTGATTGCATCCGAATGTCCCTGGCTTACACCCTTACCCCAGAATGTGTAATCGTTTCCTTCGGGAAGAATGCAGTTTGCATAAAGACGATTAAGAGAAAACATTCCGGGATCCCAGCCAGCAGAAATAAGTGCTGTATGACCGCTTTCCTTTGCAGCCTTGTCAACATTTTCAAAGTGAACAGGAATGTTGGCATGTGTGTCAAAAGAATCTATTACATTGAAATATTTAGCATATTCGGGCGTCATTTTAGGAAGGTCTGTTGCACTTCCTCCGCAAATGATAAGAACATCAATCTCATCTTTATGTGCAAGAATGTCGTCAACGCTGTAAACCGGCACCTTTCCGGAAAGTGTCTTAACCGTAGAAGGGTCTCTTCTTGTAAATACCCCTGTAAGCTCTGCATCAGCATTCTGCGCTACAGCGCATTCAATACCTTTTCCAAGGTTTCCGTATCCTAAAATAGCTATTTTCATTGTTTTTCCTCCATGTTTTCTATAAGTGAAATCTTATTTCCAAGCGCCTCTTTCATTACAGCCACAAGATTTTGCTGTGTTGAATAAAGGCACGTATCACTTTCTTTACCTTCAAAGGTTCCTGTTAATACTTCCGACGAGTCCGTAATCAGTCTTATCTGTCCGGCCTCCGGAACTGTATGGTAGAGGTACGCTCCTTCTATCTCAAAGCCTTCCGACAAAACAACAACCTTACGCCCCTGCGATATGCATGCCTCAAGCTGCGGCCTGAATGTTTCAAGGATAGTTGTCTCAGCCATAACATAGACTCTGAGTCTGCATTTATCAAGCATGCTCCCTATCTTGTTTCTTATTCTTTTTGCACCGCTGATAGTGATGTATTCAGCGTTTTTCACCGCCTGCTTCGGAGCATTTTTTTCAAGATCCTCCGCCTTCTTTTTAAGCTCGGCTATAGTGCTTTCCGTAAAGATTTTGATATCTTCCGAAATATACTTTGCAGTCTCACCTTCACAAACATAAGCGGCTCCTTTGTCAACAAGTCCCGCCAGTGAACTGTAAACGTTTGACCTTGATATTCCGGTTTCTTTTGCCACTTCATATCCCGTCATGGCGCCGTGCTCAACGAGTGCCGTGTAAATAACAGACTCCTGTCCCGTCAGCCCAAACGATTTTAAGTTTTCTATAAATTCCGCATTAGCCATTCGTAGTGTTCCTGTTTAGTACTACGCACATATTATACCTCACCCGACTTACTGTCAAGAAAAGATTTCCGCACCATTTCTTTTATGATACAATGACTAAGAAAATCAGAACGCAATAGGTTTTGATTTCTTCATATAACCTTACGAAAGGACAATATATATGGCTAAACTTGAAAAAAAATATGCTAAATTTGCTTCCGAAAAAGCTATAGAGCTGCTTAATATTGACAGCCCTACAGGTTTCACTAAAAAGGCTTCTAAGTGGGTTGCCTCCGAGTTTTCAAAATGCGGATGCAAAACAACCGTTACTAATAAAGGCGCTGTTCTTATAGACTTTGGAGGCAATGATTCTCCTGACGGCGGACTTCTGTTTGAGGCTCATACCGATACCCTCGGCGGAATGGTTCAGGACATAAAGAGCTCCGGACGTCTCAAGATTACAAATCTCGGTGGACTTACGGCTGCCAATGTTGAAACAGAAAACGTTCGAATCTATACTCGTGCAGGAAAAACATATGAAGGAACAATTCAACTTGTAAATGCATCCGTTCATGTAAATTCGGAAGTTTCGTCAAAAGAAAGAAGTTTTGATTCGGTTGAAGTTGTAATTGACGAAAAAGTTGAAAATGCCGATGACGTAAGGAAAAATCTCGGAATTGAAATCGGAGATTATGTCTGTCCTGATCCGAGAGCACATATTACAGAATCCGGATATATCAAATCTCGCTTTCTTGATGACAAATTGTCTGTTGCAATTCTTCTCGGATTTGCAAAATATATCAAAGAAAAAGGAATAACCCTTCCAAGACATACATATGGCCTCGTGACCGTATACGAAGAAGTCGGACATGGCGGTTCCGCATCAATTCCCGATGGAATTACCGAGGCAATCAGTGTTGATATGGGTTGTGTAGGCGAAGGTGTTCGTTGCAAGGAAACTCAGGTTTCAATCTGTGCCAAAGATTCCGGTGGTCCGTATGATTATGATGTAACAGATAAGCTTGTAAAGGCAGCCATCAAAGAGAAAGCCGATTATGCCATTGATGTATACCCTCATTACGGCTCTGACGTAGAAGCAACGCTTCGCGCCGGCCACGATATACGGCACGGGCTTATCGGCGCAGGAGTTTATGCAAGCCACGGCTATGAACGCAGTCACGTTGACGGCGTTTATGCAACACTACAGGTTATAAAAGGATATCTTGGAGTATAAACTCTTTACTAAAAAAGCCTCAGGTCAGACAACCTGAGGCTTTCTACTTTTGCTATTTTCTTTCTACACGTTCTTCAAAATTCTTCTTGGCATCGTATACTTTGATAAAAAAGTACATCATGGATGCTATGAGCACAAACAATGCTCCCAAAGTGACTCTACCGTCTATATACTCGCCGGCAATTCTTATCGCCTGACAGAAAGTCATTATCAGAAGTACTATTTTAAGAATCTTTGTGCACAAATCGTATCCTGTAAGTGCCTCGAGTTCCTCAAAGCCAACAATTATCAAATAAACAACTGCATATTTTCCAAGAGTATACACGGAAAATAGTATCTTCGAAGCAGTTACATCCGCTACCGCATGGAACATATATACAACATAGTAGGCAAAAGAAACAAGAATGGCTGCTGCCGCAACAGGTACTGCCTTCTTTATTTTTCCCGACCTATCCGAAAGAGTTTTCATGCCTCTCCATATAAGTATGAATCCGATAAAATCAGGAATAACATTCAAGGAAAGATTGTCTGTGATTTTAAAGCTAAGGCTCGCAAGTGCCAATAATAATCCAAAAAATATACCGTTCACGCTATTCTCCATGTTTTCATGTTATTTCTGACTTAGTATACACTATTTTTCCTTTTAAGGCACTATCATTTCGCAGTGCGGAATATATAATCTATATACTCAGAATCTTCGAATCCAAGGTATGGTCCGTATGCAGGAATCGTACAAATCAGTGTCTTAATTTTACACGGAACAACTATCTGATACCCTTTATTGGACATTATAACTACAGATCTTTCTGTCTTCTTTCCGTGAGATACATATTTTGCTCCCATGCTTATATCTGTCCATTCAGAATCGGTTACACCTCTTGCACTGATGATTTCTTTCTTTGACCAGTCAAAGTATTCCCACCAGACATCTTTTGTACCATGATATTGTCTTGCCACAGTGCTGTTTTCCGAAAGAAGAACATTTCCGTTTCGAGATATAAAAGAAATCGCACCTGTCTTCTTTTCAACCTTAACCGTCAGTCTTTCAAGAAGAATTTCTACACAATCCCTCTTGTCGTTACATATCCATCTGAGAGAATCCTTTCGATTTATTTCTTCCGGAAGAGCCTTTATCTTGTCCGGCTCAGCCTTTGCAAAAATAATCCTAACAGTCTCGTCAGAAATAGGGATTATTCTTAGTATTCCATACGAACCTGTAATATCAACCTTTTGTTTGTCAGCTTTCACCCATCTGACAGAGTTGTCAATCTTTCCGTGACCTATCGGTTGTAAACTTGTTCCTTCAGGCATTCTTCCAAATTCACTTTTTTCTTCGCTCTCAGGTTTCTCCTTTGGAAGTTTGTAAGCAATCTCAGGCTTATAATACTCAGGGCGAACAATATTGACTCTTCTTATGTCAGAAGATTTTGCTTTGGGCTTTTTCTCCTCAGTAGCAGAAGATTTTGTATTTACGACTATTTTCTTTGGTCCGTATTTGTCTCTTAACGCTCTTTCACGGTCGCCTTCAAGTGCCTGTTCTCTCGCTATTTCTTCTCTTGTTTTGAACTCTTCTTCATATACAAACGGCTTCTTATGAAAATCATCTTCTTCAAAACTTATTGTCTTACGATCGACCGGAACGGGATCGGCAATAAGAGATGTCAGTTTTCCAATATAGAATACTGAAAGTTCATGCAAGGCTCTCGTTGCTGCTACATAAAGAAGTTTAGCGTAACCATCTTCTTTCGGATATGCTTCCGCCGATGCATCATATACAATTACGGCATCAAATTCGAGACCCTTTGAATATTCAATCGGAAGAACAACTGCCCCGTTTGAAAATTCTGTTTCCGCACCATCAAATATACGTACATCAGTCTTGTCCTTTATGCTTTCATATACACGCTTGGTCTCTTCCATGTCCTTGCATATAACAGCTATAGTTTCATGCTCTTTCTTCCGAAACTCCTCCATTTGTTTATACACAAGCTCATTCAGCTCTTTTTCCGATTTTGCACCCTTGACAGTTACTTCTTCTCCATGCCTTATTATCGGATCAACCGGATATATTGGGAACGTACCATGCCTTAATATATCTGTCGCAAACTTTGATATCTCAACAGTATTACGATAGCTCTTTCTAAGAAGTCCGAAGTAATCATAAGGATCGGGAAGCATAACCTTCTTCAATTCTTCCCAATCTCCAAGTCCGCACCCAAAATTAATATTCTGAGATACATCTCCCATAACGGTAAATGTGCATTTACTCATACAGTACTTAAGCGAACGATAAACCGTCATTCCGAAATCCTGAGCTTCATCGATGATAACATGACTCGCTTCCTGTATAACCTCTGTTTCCTTTATCCTCTTATATATAAATGCCAAAGAAGCAAGGTCGTAAAGATCAGGTCTGTTTTCTTCATATACAATTTCAGGGTGCTTTTCCTTCTGCTTAGCAATGAAAGTATCGTAAAGGTCAAAAACACTTCCCTTCCAATAATACTTCTCATAATACCCTTTATAATGCATTGTAAGTTTCTTTTGCTCTTCAACATTATATGAGTAATATCTTCCGTATATTTCGTTTTCCAATTTGCCAAGAAGAATGTCGTTAAGCCTTTCAATCTTCTTTGCCATGGACCAGTTCGGATAATCATTCAAAGCTTTCTCAATATCTTTCCTTCGAAGTATAGTCCTTCCTGTTTTCTCAATCACAACGTCATCTTTAGGAATGTGCCTTTGTTCAACGCTGTCACAAAACGCTGAAAGGGCTTCAAACCACTCCGATGCTCCTTTAATGCCGATTCCTGTTTCCTTCTTGTCAAAAGCCCTGATGCTGTACTTGTGCTTATCCCAGTCTTCATAAAGAAGTCTCGTAAAAAGTTCTGCCATAGTCATCTGCATTACACCATAAACATCCAGATCGGGAAGAACTCCCGTGATGTAATTCAGCAACACTTTGTTGCTTCCGACTATATAAAAACTCTCCGGCTTAAATTCCAAGTCATAGTTGTACAAAATATACGATATTCTGTGCATGGCAACAGTTGTCTTCCCGGAACCCGCACTTCCCTGCACAAGAACATTGTGTCTTGGGTTCTTTCTGATAACCTCATTCTGTTCCTGCTGAATTGTTGCGATTATCTCACTTAGCACATTTCTTTTGCTCTTAGAAAGGTACTTCGTAAGAAGATCGTCATTTGCCACAACATCCGAATCGTAAAAATCGTTTATTTTATTATCTTCAATTTCATAAGTTCTTTTTCTTTTTAAATCAACCTCAAAATATCCCTCTTTAGGAACCTTATAACTGCACTTTCCAAGGCTGTGATCATAGTATACCGAAGCAATCGGGGCTCTCCAGTCTATAACTTCCGGTTCCGAAGGATTATCCGCAATAACCGTTTTGCCTATATAGAAGGTCTCTCTTCGCTTATTGTCATCATCTTCAATATCAATTCTTCCAAAGAAGGGTTTGTTTATTGCCCTCTTAGCTCGATTTAAATCATTTCTTACTTCTTGAAACTTTGCATCGGTATTAAACCACTGCGCCAGGCCTTCCTTGTCGTTTGGATCGTAAACTTCTCTTAACGATTTAAATTCTTCCTGGAGTGATTCGGCCCTGCCCTCTATCATTCTGACCTTATCCTCAGCAATCTTTCGTACCCTATTCAGTTTTTTCTCTTCGTCGTCCCGGGTTGTTCCGTAGAAAGTTCCGGTTAACATCTTCTCACTCATACTGAACCTCTCATATGATTATCTGTTTGTGTTCCTAAATCTTATCAGAGATTTCCAAAAAGATATAGACTTGTATTTTAAAAAGTGATAACATGGACAATGAAGTTTGCGATGAAATCTGACGGCCGTAGTGGTCGCCTTTTTTTTACTGTTAATCATGTTCAAAGATACGCAAAAACAATGTTCAGCCTGATTTATATCTGACAGAAAATATTGATCCTTCTTTTAAATACTTCACGCTTCAAGACTGGGTAGGTGGTATGAATTGGCGAACACACCTATATCGCTAACAGGTTTGTAACATTGACATATTAATGTAAAATATATAAAAGCTTATATATTAAAAGAAAGCGACGGTATTCCATGACTACTATTACAGATGCACGTATTGAATACGATAAGGCTCTGAAACTTGGAAGAAAAGATGGTGAATATCTTCCTGTTTTAGATGAGATTCTTATTGAAAAAAATGAACATATAGTGGGAGAAGTTCCCCTTGGACTTATCCAGATTCCTTCCGAGCTTATAGTAGGCACAAAAACAGACGGTCGTAGTACAGCCATGAGCAAAAATTTTATGCCTCTTCTTAACGAAGATTCCGAATTTGGTATGAAGTGGCGAAATCTGTATATTGCGCATCTCGACGAAGGAATTCGCGACCCTATAAAAGCCTATGAGTATATGAATAAATTCTATGTTCAGGAAGGCAATAAACGTGTCAGTGTCCTTAAATATTGTGGAGCTGTGTCAATCCCGGGAACCGTTACAAGGCTCGTTCCGAGAAGAACAAATGATCCTGAGAATGTCATCTACTATGAATTTATGGATTTCTATGCTCTCTCGGAAATTAATTATATTTGGTTCACAAAGCCCGGTAGTTTTGCCAGACTGCAGCATCTTGTAGGCAAAAAGCCCGACGAAATTTGGGACGATAATGACAAACTTGACTTCAGTTCAATCTATACAAATTTCTGCATAGAATATGAATCAAAGAAGAAAAAAGGTATGCCTGCCTCATGCGGAGACGCATTCCTTTATTTCATCGGATTATTTGAGTACAAATCTCTTTCCAGCATGTCTTCTTCGGAATTAAAAGAAAAAATAGAACAGGTCTGGGAAGAATTCTTCCTTATAAACAACGAAGAATCTCTTGAATTACAGATGACCCCTTCTCAGGACGTTAAAAAACCTGCTGTAGCTAAGCTTTTCACAGACCTTATTTCTTCCGGCAATGTAAAATACAAGGTTGCTTTTATCCACATGAAAACACCTGAAACTTCCGGCTGGACTTACAGTCACGAGCTTGGTCGTCTTCACCTTGAAGAAGTATTTCCATATGAAGTCGAAACCACAAGCTACTTCAATGCAGACGAAAGTAATGCTGATGATATTGTTGCAAAAGCTATCGCCGACGGAAATACCGTTATTTTTTCAACTGCTCCCCCGCTTCTTAAAGCTTGCCTTAAAGCAGGAATTGAGCACCCTGAGATTAAAATTTTGAATTGTTCTCTCAATGCGTCACATAAACATATACGAACCTACTATGCCCGAATGTATGAAGCAAAATTCCTCATGGGCGCTATTGCAGGTGCAATGACTACCAACAATAAGATTGGTTATATTGCTGATTATCCTATTTATGGAATGACTGCCAACATAAATGCTTTTGCCCTTGGTGCAAAGATGGTTAACCCACGTGCCAAAATATACCTGGAGTGGTCTACCTTAAAGGATCACGATATAAACAAGACCTTTGATGATAATAATATCAGTATTATCTCTGGCCCCGATATCCTTCCTCCGGATTCCACAAACAGACAGTTTGGACTTTACCGTTCTACCGATAACTCTTTCTCAAGCCTTGCAATGCCTGTATGGCACTGGGGTAAATTTTACGAAAAGATTATCCAAAATATAATAAGCGGAACCTGGAAAACAGATGAAGTTTCAACAGAAAAGGGATTAAATTATTGGTGGGGAATGTCATCTGAACTAATAGAAGTATTATGTTCCCATCATCTTCCGATTGGTACAGCGCGACTTATCGGTTTATTAAAAGATACTATCTGTCGAGGTGATTTCAATCCATTCTCCGGAATTCTTTATTCGCAAAACGGAATTGAACAAAAAGATCCCGACAGTGTTATGAGCCCCGAAGAAATCATTCGTCTTGACTGGCTTGCAGAAAACGTAATAGGATTTATTCCCAAAATGGAAGACCTCATCGATCAGGCTAAACCGGTTATGCAAAAATCCGGCCTCGATAAGCCAAGCGATGATGCTACACTGGTATAAGAAAGAAGGTATAGAACCATGCGGATTTTAGCAGTAGCCGACGAAGAGTCAAAGTACCTTTGGGACTATTACGAAGATGGAAAGCTTAAGGGAATTGATCTGATTCTTTCTGCCGGTGACCTTAAGGCAGAATACCTTTCTTTCCTTGCAACCTTTGCAAATGTTCCTGTTTTATACGTTCACGGCAACCATGACGACAAGTATGAAAGTAAGCCTCCCGAAGGCTGTATATGCATAGATGATACAATCTATGTTCATAACGGAATAAGAATTCTGGGTTTAGGAGGCTCAATGAGATACAAACCCGGAATAAATCAATATACGGATTCAGAAATGAAGCGTCGTGTCAAAAGGCTTTCTTATAAGCTTTTTAAGAATAAAGGCTTTGATATTTTACTCACTCATTCACCTGCCTATCAGATAAACGATGACACAGATCCTGCTCATATCGGTTTTCAATCTTTCATAGATCTTTTAAAGAAATACAAGCCGAAATTTTTCATTCACGGCCACCTTCACAAGACTTACGGACGCCGTTACAAAAAATATGATCGTTTTGAAAATACGCACATTATTAATGCTTATGAATCCTGTGTTTTTGATTATGAAGAAGAAGATATTGAGCATACTATGCGCCGATATTAATGGCAAGCAAAAAGACCGGGCTTATGCCCGGTCTTTTTTATCACATAATATTAATACAGCTATTCGGACGATTTAATGTTTTCCGAACGAAACTTCTTTTAAAACTTCCCCCGATCTGTCAAAAAGAGTATAGTCATATGTTCCGTCGTCATAGATCAAAAGAATATCTCTCTTAACGTTCTCATCCTCCGTTGAAAGACAATATATAGCCTGCTTCATTGTCGTGTTATGTACCATGATAGCGCAATCGCTTCCATATGCTTTTAACGTAATATCCTTGTCTATCATAAGGCACGTTTCACTGTCTTCAGCATTTAACAATATTCCACAGTCATTCTTAATAGATTCATTTACCGTTAACGTACCATCACCTGTAATACGAAGGCTTCCTCCACAATAAAATCCCCAAATAAGGATTTTATCCACAGAACACTCGCCGGTTACATTTACCGTGAACGAATTACCCATGAGGTTAGCATTAATATAGCTGCATTCCTTAGTATTATTGAGGAACAGTGTATTGCTGGCTTCATCGTATCTTATATCTTCCCTCTCAGGAAGTGTCTGAACCGTGCCCTTTCTTGTTTCGCCAAGCCATAAAGCATACGTCTCCCCAGACACATCAACTTGAAGAAATTCCTCATCTATGGCGTAACCAAAAACGGGCACTACACTGTTTTTCTCGAGATTATGCAGTTTAGGAAAGCTATCATCGTAAGCCTTCTTTATTTTTTCAGGCTCCTTTTCTTCTTTCTTTACAGGTTTCTCTAAAGGTTCCTCAATTGAAACTGTCGGATTGACTTCTTCCTTTGGAACAGAATCTCCTGCAGCATATCCAAGAGTTATTACCGATCCACAGGCAGCTATAAGATAAACCATCTTTCTTATCTGCTTCATGGATGATTTCTTTTCCTTCTTTTCTGCAAAAGATAAATAATTGAACTCATCCGGATTTACCTGTTTTTCCGAAGTAATATTATATTCATTTGCTTTTACGCCTACTTCACCGGCGTAATAAAATTCATCAGACATAATGCTTTTTCCTTATTTAGTGTGAACGTCCAATTGAGGGAAAGCAATTGTGATATTGTTCTTGTCTAAAGCACACTTAAGTTCCTTGTTAAGCAGTCTTCTTCCGGAGAACACATCTGCTTCTTTTACATCTGCCTTAAATTTAAGTACTACATTTGAATCGGCAAGATTCTCAACTCCAAGATACTGAACTTCTCCTACAAACACATCCGGATGTTTTGCCTTTATTTCTTCAAGCATCTTACCAACTATTCCTTCGAATGCATCAAGATCTGTATCATATGATACTCCAACCTCACTTATTGCAACCGAGCCATGATAAGAACGATTAATGACGTTTGTAAGATTTGAGTTGTTTATTATCTTTACATTTCCGCCGGGATCTCTTACGCTGACGGTTCGTATACTTATATTCTCAACTACGCCTCTAAAACCATCAATCTCAATGATGTCTCCAACATTAAACTGATTTTCAAAAAGAATAAACACACCTGTAACAACGTCTGCAACAAGACTTTCTGCACCAAAGCCTACAATCAAGGCCATAACTCCGATACTTGCGAATATTGTGCTGACGTTAACTCCGATTATTGCAAGAACCCAGCACATACCAATCAGGAAGATTGCATACTTGATAACACTTGCAAGAATTGTTGTAAGTGTTCTGCTTCGTCCTGTATTCCCTTTAATCAATCCAAATATGACATTAACAATACATTTCAAAGCATATAAGAAGCATATTGCTATCACTGCCTTCAATATAGCTGCAGGGTCAAAATTGACAGATTCAAGTTCCTCCTCAAAGTCTTCAAAGACTCCCGTCAGGTTACCTACTATTCCGCTCGCCACAAGCAATGCAACAGCAACTATCAATCCAATCAGGTTTTTGCTAATCTTTTTCATCATTCTCTCCTTGTCCTATTTATTGATTCAAAAGCAATTTCTATGGAATCACAACACAATCGCCGGGGACATAAACAACAGGGTAATCACCGCTTCTTCCAAGGTCAAGTCTCCACCATCCTGTTTCGACGCATCTTCCGTATACTATGGCCTGACAGCCGACAACCGGATGACCCCAATCATATTCTCCGACTATGTCCTTATATATTTCAAAGGCTTCACTTGGTCCGTAATAATATTCACTTTCCTTTACAACATCTCCTATAAATACCTCTATATCTTCAATTGTATAATCTTCAATGTTGCTGCTAAGTTCTATTGTTTGAGTTTCTTTTTCCTGAACGTCTTCTTCGCTCTGCTCCTCAGAAGATATTTCGTTCGATTTTACATCTGTTGTTTTCTGCTCGTCGAATTTTGTATCCTCGATAATGTCTTCCTTCTTCTCTGTTTCAATGGGGGCCGTAATATTACTTTCGTCTGCACTTGTCGACTGAGAAACAGTCACTGTACCCTTGTCTTTTACCGCATCTAAAGCCGTATTTCCCGTCTTACTACAACTGGCCAAAAAGACCATCAATGATATGACTATTGCTATTAAGACTATTTTCTTCATTCGCGACTCCTTCATAAACACACGTGATTTTGCAATACAGCTTTGTACTCTATGTATAATAATCGTGAACTATTAGCAATTAGGAAACATAACAAAGAGGCGGAAGCACTTTCATGCTTCCGCCTCAATATTATTTCTGTAAATTATTTGCCAAGAAAAGCCTTAACATCAGCATATACGCCCTTGCCGTCAAGTTTATACTTTTCAACAAGTGCTGATGCAGAACCGGACTCTCCGAAAATATCCTGCATACCAAGTTTCTTAACCGGAACAGGATTCTTAGCGCAAAGAGCATCACATACCGCACTTCCAAGTCCGCCGATTATCGAATGCTCTTCAACAGTAACAACCTTACCGGTCTTCTTCGCACTGTTTACGATGATTTCTTCGTCAAGAGGCTTAATTGTGTGAATGTTAATAACTTCAGCGTCAATTCCGTCTGCTTCGAGAAGTTTTGCTGCCTGAAGAGCAGAATCAACACAAATACCGGTTGCTACGATTGTAACGTCCTTACCTTCCTTAAGGCAAACACCCTTGCCCATCTCAAATTTGTAATCAGGACGATCGTTGATAACCGGAACAGCTGCACGACCAAATCTGATATAAACAGGACCTACATATTCAATAGCTGCTCTAACTGCTGCTTTAGCTTCGATATCATCTGAAGGAACAATAACTGTCATTCCGGGAATTGTTCTCATTAATGCAACGTCTTCGTTACACTGATGAGTAGCACCATCTTCACCAACGGTAATACCTGCATGGGTAGCACCAATCTTAACATTAAGGTGAGGATATCCGATTGAGTTACGAACCTGTTCAAAGTTACGTCCTGCTGCAAACATTGCAAAGGAACTGATAAAAGGAACTTTACCACAAGTAGAAAGACCTGCAGCAATACCTGTCATATTACATTCTGCGATACCACAGTCAATGTGTCTTTCAGGAAATGCTTTCTGGAATGTGCTTGTCTTTGTAGCGCCTGCAAGGTCCGCATCTAAAACTACAAGATTGGGGAATTCCTTACCACATTCAGCAAGTGCATTACCATAGCTTTCACGAGTTGCAATTTTTACTACTTCTGCCATTAGTTTGCACCTCCTAATTCTTTAGCAATTTTCTCAAGGTCTTCCATAGCGATCTTGTATTCTTCATCGTTAGGAGCCTTACCATGCCAGCCTGCCTTGTCTTCCATGAAGGATACACCCTTACCCTTCAATGTCTTTGCAACAATAGCTGTAGGCTGACCCTTTGTCTTACGCGCTTCTTCGAAAGCAGCACGGATTTCTTCAAAGTCATTACCGTTAATATTGATTACATGGAAATTAAATGCTTCAAATTTCTTGTCGATAGGATAAGGTGAGCAAACATCTTCAATCTTACCGTCAATCTGAAGTCCGTTGTTATCAACGATAACTACAAGATTGTCAAGCTTTCTTGCGCCGGCAAACATGGAAGCTTCCCAAACCTGACCTTCCTGAATTTCACCGTCACCAAGAAGTGTGTATACACGATAATCTTTATTGTCAAGCTTAGCAGCAAGTGCCATGCCGACTGCAACGGAAATACCCTGTCCAAGTGAACCTGAGGACATATCTACGCCGGGTGTCTCCTGCATACAAGGATGTCCATGAAGATAAGAACCAAGGTGACGAAGAGTAGGAAGATCTTCAACGGGGAAATATCCACGGTTAGCAAGTGCGCTATATAAGCCGGGAGCTGTGTGTCCCTTTGAAAGCACGAATCTGTCACGTGATTCCATCTTGGGGTTCTTAGGATCAATGTTCATTTCTTCAAAATAAAGGTAAGTAAAGATATCTGCTGCGGATAATGAGCCACCGGGATGTCCGGCCTTTGCGCCGTGAACAGCGGTTACGATACCCTTACGAACTTCATTTGCCATTTTCTGAAGTTCTAAGTTTGTCATAATGCCTCCTAAAAAAATAAAATTTTTACTCTAAGATAAAATTAGCACAAGTTTATTAACACGTCCATTTACGCTAATGCTAAAGAATAACCAAATATTGCTAAGTTTGTTGAAAAAATCAACAATACGGGCATTATTTCTGACCGTAGTAAGCGTTTGCGCCATGCTTTCTGTAATAATGCTTATCCTGAAGTTCCTGCGGAGCAGGTTTAACATCCGGATTAATAAGCTCTGTTCTGTATGCCATCTTTGCCACTTCTTCAAGAACAACTGCATTATGAACAGCTTCATGCGCATCCTTACCCCATGTAAAAGGTCCATGATTTTTGCAAAGAACTGCAGGAACAGCCATAAAGTCTTTATCCTTATAATAATCGGTAATCAAAAGACCTGTATTCTTCTCATATGCGCCTTCTATTTCTTCTTTGGTAAGGCATCTTAAACAGGGAACCTCTCCGTAAATATAATCGGCATGTGTTGTTCCGTAGCAGGGAATGTTTCTTCCTGACTGTGCCCAACTTGTTGCGTAAGAAGAGTGTGTATGAACAACACCTCCTATTTCAGGGCACGCCTTGTAAAGTTCAAGATGTGTTGCCGTATCAGATGAAGGATTGTAACGACCTTCCACCTTCTCGCCATTAAGATTCATAACAACCATGTCATCGGGTGTAAGTTTATCATAATCAACGCCACTGGGTTTAATAACAAACAATCCACTTTCTCTGTCAATTCCGCTGACATTACCCCACGTAAAGGTAACAAGCTCATACTTAGGAAGAAGCATGTTTGCTTCGTAAACTTCTTTCTTTAACTGCTCTAACATTTTTAATCCTCACATTCCTTACTTAACGTTCTTTACAGCTGCTCTTTCAACTTCAAGAGCCTTTCTGTAACTTACAATATATTCATCAAAACCTTTGACATCTTCAGGATTAGGATCAAGAGTTTCTTTCTTCATTCCGACAAATACCTTGTTTGTAAGATAATCGGAAAGTGTTTCTCCTTCTTCTTTCTGAACCATGAAATTAGCAAGAACTGCCATACCCCATGCTCCGCCTTCTCCTGCTGTCTCCATTACGGAAACCGGAGCGTTCAATGCTGCTGCAAGAACTGCCTGTCCTACACCCTTTGTCTTAAAGAGTCCGCCGTGTCCGGTTATTGAATCTACCTTAACACCTTCCTCTTTAAGCATAATGTCACATCCAAGTTTAAGAGTCGCCAAAGAAGCATAGAGATTTGATCGCATAAAGTTTGCAAGATTCATCTTCGCATTCTGTTCGCGCACAAATAGCGGACGTCCTTCGTCAAACTTCGTAACGCCTTCTCCGGAGAAGTAGTTAAAAGAAACAAGTCCGCCGCAATCAGTATCGCCTGTAAGAGCCTTATTATAGAGAGTAGAGAAGAGTTTTGTCATATCTACCTCCACACCGTAAGCCTCAAGGCTCTCTTTAAAAAGGTTAACCCATGCATTAAGATCAGATGTACAGTTATTACAATGAATCATTCCTACAAGATCACCCGCAGGTGTTGTAACAAGATCAACTTCCTCATAAACTTTTGAAAGCTGTTTTTCAAGAACAACCATTGCAAATACACTTGTGCCGGCTGACACGTTACCTGTACGAACTTTTACTGCATTTGTAGCTGCCATACCTGTTCCTGCATCTCCTTCACAAGGAGCAACAGGAATGCCGGCTTCAAGTTCTCCGCTTTCATCAATAAAAGCTGCGCCTTCTTTTGTAAGAATACCGGCATTCTCACCGGCAACAAGAACCTTCGGGAAAATCTCTCTTAATGTATAAGGCATACCTTCTGCAGAAAGAAGCTTGTCGAACTTAGCTACCATTTCTGCATCAAAATCCTTTGTTACGGGATCTACCGGGAACATACCGGAAGCTTCACCAACACCCATAAGCTTTTCACCTGTTAACATCCAGTGAATATAACCGGCAAGTGTTGTCTGAAAAGCAATATCTTTAACATGAGGTTCTTTATTGAGAATAGCCTGATAAAGATGAGCAATGCTCCATCTTTGAGGAATATTGTAGTTAAATTCTTTTGTAAGCTTTGCAGCCGATTCTTCCGTAATGGTATTTCTCCATGTTCTGAAAGGAACAAGGAGATTATTATCTTTGTCAAAAGCAAGATATCCATGCATCATTGCGCTGATTCCGATTGCAGCCAGTTTCTTTAAGCTTACTCCGTAAAGATTTTTAACATCCTTTCTAAGTTCTGAATAACAATGGCGGAAACCTGCATGAATCTCATCCATTGGATATGTCCATATACCGTTTTCAAGATGGTTCTCCCAATCATGACTTCCCTGAGCGATGGGTGTGTTTTTATCGTCTACCAAAACTGCTTTAATTCTGGTGGAACCAAACTCAATTCCAAGCACTGCCTTTCCCTGTGAAATAAGGCTTGCAATTTCTTCTTTTGAATAGCCCATAATGCCTCCTTAACATAAACTTCATTTTCTATAAGTATACATTATTCCCCGCCTGTAAGGTGTGTCAACACAAACGTCGGAATATACTTTTTACTGTAAAATTCTCGGATCTATATTAATCTCAACACCCAATTTTAATTTTCCGAAAGGTCCCGGAACCGATTCATTGCATCCAAGGCTTTCCGGATTATAAATCAGCGTATCAGGTCTGTCACCAAACAGTCTCGGCCTGAATTCAGATTCTTTTGCTTTCAGTGTAAGTTTAGAAGTATCAACTTCAAAGTCAAACCAACCCTCGCTTCCGGATAAATCAAATCCGTAAAATTCCTGCCATGACTTAAGATCAAGGCATACCTCCGGAGCAGGATATAAAATTCTCAAATAACCTCCCGGCATCTTAACAAATGCATTTCCTTCGGATTTATTCTTTTCCGTAGGCATCTTAATAGCAGCTTCCCCGCAATCGTAGAAAATATTATTGATAAACTGCGCATCTCTCGAGGTTCCGCCACGTTCACCGGTAAAGAATCTAAACGGCACAGGTTTTGCAAAATAGCCTGCACTTCGAACTTTTCCTATAAAGTTATTCTCAAGAATCATACGGTCGGTGCCTTCACCATATACCGCATAACCGTTTATAATGTCATTCTCCGCAAGCTTATACCATCCGGATGAACCGGGTTCATTTGGAATCTTGTTTTTGTCAAATCGGCCTTCAATATTCCAGAATATATTGTTATCAATAAGATTAATGCCTTCTCTTGTGCACTCAATGAATATAGCTTCTCTTTGCTCAATACCGTCAAGGAAAAGGTTGTCGGTAATCCTGTTATTAATATTTCCGCAGTCAAGCCAAATACAATCTGCTCTGAATGTATTTCTGAAAATATTTCTCCTGAAAAGTCCGTTAACACTGTTATGAAGCTTAATACCGCCTGCTTCCCAGGATAATTCCATTTTCTGCCATCCGGTTCCTTCAATGAGATTATCCTCAATTAACATTCCCTTCGCATACAAACCTGCAATTCCGCAGACACCTGCATCAAGAATCTTGCATCTTCTTATAACGCTGTACCCTACTGTTATTTCAGGATCAAAGTTATGATGCCAGCATTCGTTACCAACATCAATTCCGGTAGCATTCGACCAGTCAACTGTACAATCTTCTATTACCCAGTGATGTCCTCTGTGAGCAGATATCGAACCTCTTTGAGGTATCGGAGCTCCCATAGATGCATGCGCACAAACAAGTCCTTTGATCTTTATATACGAAAGAAACGGTTTATCCGGAGCAAAGCACTGTTCTCTTACAGTAATTTCAATTAAATGATCTTTAGGATCTGCATCACCGGGCAGTCTGAAATGAACTGCCATACCGTTTGCTTCTACCCAGTATGTCCCTTCCTCGGTCGAAAGATCGTTTGAAAGGGGAACCTGCTTTAAAGGCTTTCCGTCGCAGAAAATCATTCCCCTGCGATTTAGGTATGTCGTCATATCTGTTTTATCAAACTCGATAAACAATCTGTCATGAATTATATTAACCGCGCAGAATGGATTATAACCTCTGAACATATCAGGGGAAAGCTTATGTGTCCATGCTTTCACTCCTTCCTTAACAGGCTCTCCGAAATTCCACAGCATCCAGTCCGTGCAAGGTTCAAACTCAGTAATTATCTCCGAGGCCTTGATAATGGTCTCCCCGGGCTTAACCGCCTCATAAACAATCATGCTCTCAGGCCCGATTCCGCTGTTTACAGGCTTTACACATTCCCTATAAATCCCGGGCGAAATAAGAATATGAGTCCCCGGAGTTGCAACTTCAGCCGCTGCCTGAATCGTCTTAAACGGAGCACTCTTACTTCCGTCGTTTTCATCAGATGCATTCTGTGCATTGCAGTCAACATACAATTCTCTTACAAAAGAAATTTCTTTTTCCCAAAAGGAAAATTCAGTACCGTCCGCCAATAAATTATTATTTTTCACTTTTTAACCCCCGTTAATTAGTAAAACGTTTTATAAGCTTATTATATCAGCAAAATACATCAATCTCTATCAATATATCTCTTTAATATAATGCTCTGAGAAAACTACAAACAAAAAAGACATGCTTTTTCAAGCATGCCCTTGATGTTTTACTATTCAACGGATTTTAATGATTCTGCCATCTTTATTTTTTCCAATTTAAAGAAAAGCGCAAAATCAACAATCAGTGCAAATAGAAATGTGAGAACTACCCCATACATATAACTCTGTGGCAGTATTTTCGTGTCAAAAGATACTGCTTCAACCGTAATATTATACATTACGTATCGATGAAGCCCAAATCCCATGAATAACCCCGCCACAATACCGATTGCCGTTAATATCATATTTTCTCTGAAAACATATACAGAGGTTTCCATCGGATAAAAGCCCAGAACTTTCAATGTTGCTATTTCCCTAAGGCGTTCGGTTATATTTATGTTTGTAAGATTATACATAACAATAAACGCAAGAGATGCTGCGCAAAGAATGACCACGTACACAATCTGGTTCAGGCTCGACATCATATTCCCGATTCTTTCGCTCAGCTCATCGGAAACACTCACTGAAGACACATATTCTATCGAGCCAAGCTTTGCACCTATTTCATAATTGTCACCCTCGTTTTTCACAAATGCAGTGTTATAATCCGGTTCAATTCCTCGCTGTTCTTTAAATGTATCCGAAGATATATATGCCCAGTTATATACGTAGTTTGTCATAATTCCCGATACGGTTACTATGATCTCGTTTAAATCAGGGTCTCTTAGTACAACGCTGTCTCCAACACCGATTCCCATTGCCTTTGCCATCTTTTCCGTAAGAATGGCCTCATTTTCAGACGGAAGAGAAAGTGTATTATTCTTATTGTCAGTAAAATTTATAAAATCAGACAAAGACTTTTCCTTATCGCCTGTCGGGAAAACTACCATCGTAGCGCTTTTTATTTTACCGTTTGCATCAACATCAACACTCTTTGATGAGGTATAAATGTAATCATCGTTTTCTTTTAATGATTCCTCAAATTCGCTTCTTTCTTCAGGTGGTGTACCATCCTTAAACGCAACGGTTATATCATACTTCTGAATTATGTTGAACTGACAGTCACAGACGTCCGCTACCGAGTCCTTTATTCCAAAGCCCGTAATCAATAATCCGTAACAGCCACCCACGCCAAGAACCATCATCCAGAAGCGTTTCTTATAACGAAAAACGTTTCTTACCGAAACCTTGCTCGTAAATTTCATTTTTTTCCAAATAAAGCCAATTTTCTCAAGAAAAACTCGCTTTCCGTTTGCAGGAGCTTTGGGCCTTATAAGATCTGATGCGTGACTTCTGAGTTCTTTATATAAAGTAACATATGTTGCTCCTATCGAGCAGGCAACAGAAACAACTCCTGAAATAATTGCCAGTTTTAAATCAAATACATACTCTATGTCAGGCATTGAATACATTATTCCATAGGCTTTCCAGATTACAGAAGGAAATATTTTGGATCCTATTATAAATCCGGCAATGCACCCCATTATGGCTGCACTTCCCGAATAGAAAAGGTACTTTCCCATTATTGAAGCCTCACTGTATCCAAGAGCCTTCATCGTTCCTATCTCTGTTCGTTTTTCCTCAACCATTCTGTTCATAGTAGTCATGCAGACCAACGCTGCAACAAGGAAAAAGAAAGCAGGGAAAACATTACTCACGCCTTCAACAATCGATGAATCATTATCAAAGCACGCATATCCTATATTTGTTGCTCTTGTAAGCACATATGTATCCGGAGTATCAAGCTCGGACAGGTCTTCTTTGGCATCATCAAGCTCGGCCTGATGTTCTTCTATTTCTTTTCTGGCCTTCTCAAGTTCGGCGGTCGCTTCTTCAATATCCGATTTTGCTTTTTCTATGTCTTCTTTTGCCTTATTGAGTTCTTCCTTGGCTTCAGCAATTTTCTTTTTGCCTTCTTCTATCTCGATACGCTTGCTTTCAATCTCTTGTATACCCTGATTCAAAGCTTCTCTCGCATATGCAATTTCTGTTTTTTTCTTTGCAAATTCAGCGGGAGAAACGAACATCTCCATATCGTTAAGTGCAGTCTCCGCATCATCAAGTTCGGCCAGACTTTTCCTGACAGACGCCTCTGAATCATTGAGTGCCTTCTCGCCGTCAGACAGTTCTTTCACTCTATCTGCAATTTCAATCTGACCGTCAGCTATTTCTTTTTCACCATCAGATATTTCTTTCCTTGCATCCGATACTTTCTTTTCATTATCTTCTATCTCGATAAGAGCGTCTGATATCTTCTTCTCTGCATCCGATATCTTATCTTCGGCCTCAGTCATGATTTCACGGTATTTTATCGTTGCACGTTCATCAAGAAGCGTCTCCACCTGTTCTTTTTCCGCTTCGATTATGTCATCGTATTTCTCGGAATATACCCGCTCTGAACCGGCATCTGTCAAAGCATATACTTCCGTATAGTAATCACAGTCAAACAGTTCCGGAAGAACATAGACAAATCCTCCGATTTTACCGTTACCCAGAGTAGTATTTCCTCTTTCAAAATTAATGTACAGGGAAGATTGACATACTCCGACAATTGTTAGCTCATCATACACAAGCATATCTTTAGTACTGTCGGAATTTGATTTTGCTATTCTAAGCTTCTCTCCGATTTTTTCCTCGGAAAACCACTTAGAATCCATAAGACACTCATCTGCAGACTCAGGCATGCGACCTCTTATAAGCACTGACTTATTTATCTTATCCGAAAGAGAATGGAATTTCGCAACGCTCGATGTATTGTCCTCTCTTTCGATTATCACATCAAGGCTGTACGCCCCTTCTGCTTCCTTCACGAAAGAAAGAGCTTTAAACGCTTCAACATCCTCATCATATAGTCCGAGTGTTGAAATCAATCTAAAATCATAAAAGTTATTTGCATCGTAATAATGCTGCTCTGTCAGGATCATTGCTTTTTTAGTTACTTTAAGTCCCGAAAACAAGCCAACACCAAGTGCAACTATAGCCATTATTGCTATAAATCGCCCAATACTTTGCTTTATTTCTCGTAAGCTGTTCTTTCTTAATGCCTTTTTAGCCATTTACCAGGATATCTCCTCAACAGGTCTCTTTTTCGAATTTACAATTACAGAGTCAATGCGTCCGCTCTTAACTGTAATAATCCTGTCCGCCATCTGTGTAATTGCCTGATTGTGCGTAATAACAATCACAGTTTTTCCCGTGTTTTTGCAAGTATCCTGCAAAAGTTTTAATATCGCTTTACCTGTATTGTAATCAAGTGCGCCTGTAGGTTCATCGCAAAGAAGCAATTTGGGATTTTTGGCAAGCGCTCTCGCAATTGCAACTCGCTGCTGCTCCCCTCCCGAAAGCTGAGCCGGGAAATTACCTTTTCGCTCCGAAAGCCCTACCTCATCCAATACCTCTCCTGCATCAAGAGGTTCTTTGCAAATCTGTGCAGCCAATTCAACATTTTCAAGTGCCGTCAGATTTTGAACAAGATTATAAAACTGGAACACAAAACCTACATCAAACCGTCTGTATGTAGTCAGTCTCTTTTTGTTAAAAGAAGACACCTCTTCTCCATCGAGCATAACGACTCCCTCTGAAAGCGTGTCCATTCCACCGAGTATATTAAGAATAGTTGTCTTTCCTGCACCGGATGCTCCTACAACTACAACAAACTCACCTTCGTTTATTTCAAAGTTCACACCATCCAGCGCAACCGTGTCCACTTCTCCGGTATGATATACTTTTCTAACATTTTTAAACTCAATAAATGCCATAAGTCTCCTCTGTAAAACACCAAATATAATATTACACCCCACTTATACAATGGGGTGTAAGTAATACCGAATTATTAAAAATCTGTTTTGGTAGCCTCATAAAGAGCAATGCTGGCTGCAATAGGGAGATTCAAACTGTCAATTCTGTCTGAATGAGTAATAATAACACTTGTCCCAACTTCCAAAAACTCGTCCGGAAGGCCCGTTGCTTCATTACCAAAAATCAACGAATAAGGCTTTTCGACCTTAAGTTCCGAAAGTTTTTTCTTTGCCTTAAGCATGAACGGATACATTGAACGATCACCATATTCACGCTCATACTCTTCAAAAGAAGAAAACAACGAAATATTCAGATGAAATATTGCTCCCATTGAAGCTCTGACTGTTTTGGGATCAAAATGATCGACAGCCGGTGTGATAATGATAAGGTCTGTAATTCCAAAACCCGCAGCGCTTCTCATTATGGTTCCCATATTACCTGCGTTCGACGGATTGTGAAGAACTACATGGTTGGAAGAAGCATCTGCCTTTCGCTCAAATTTTCTAAACTCACCTATGCAAAAACAATTTTCCTTCTGTGAAAGAATGTTGAATGGCTTATCACCAAATTCCATCGGAATACCTAATTTTTTGCATAGTGCTTCCAATTTGTCAAAAGCCTCTCCTCTCTGCATTGCAGAATGAATATAGACTTTATTGGCATACTCTGGTGCAAACTTTAAAAGTTCAAAGGTTAAAGTTATTCCAAGTGCATAGGATACTTCATCTTCCCTTTTATATCTTTTCATTATTTAATATCCTCAATGGCAGGGCCTTCTTCAACTTTTTCTTCTTTTCTTTTTAAGGAGATAAGCAAGAGAACTCCCCCGATTATCAGGCATACAATTCCGTAAAACTGTGATGTTGAAAGTTTACCAACTTCGCCCCTGCTGTCTGCTCTTAACATCTCAATAAAGAAACGTCCGATGCTGTAAAAGATAACATAGCACGAAATAACCGTTCCTTTTTTCTTGGTCCTCTTTGCTATAAACAGCAATATTGCAACATTCAGAAAGTCTGCTACCGCTGAAATAAGCTGTACCGGAATAAGCTTAACATTATTGGGTGCATATGCTGAATTCTTAAAAACAATACCAATTGGTGATGTTGTTTCCTTTCCATAACAGCAACCTGCACAAAAGCATCCGAGTCGTCCGAACCCCTGTGCCAAAGCAACCGAAGGAATGCATAAATCAAGATAATCGATATAATTTACTTTCTTAATCTTTGTATATATGATTACAGAAATAATACCTCCTGTAATACCTCCGTAAACCACAAATCCACTTGACGACAAAAAGGTTTTCGGATCTGCAATGAACTGCTTCCATTCCACAAGACAGTACATAATCTTAGCCCCGAGAAACCCAAAAATGGCTGAGCAGAATACGATTCCATAACAAATATCATCATTAAGACCGAGTTTCTTCGCTCTCATGCTTGCCAAAAGCAATGCCAAAACCAATCCGGTAGCAATACAAACCCCATATCCATGTATTGTTAACGGTCCAATC
This sequence comes from Lachnospiraceae bacterium, assembly GCA_045627845.1. GTDB lineage: Bacteria > Bacillota > Clostridia > Lachnospirales > Lachnospiraceae > UBA1258. The sequence goes on from JAZQOL010000004.1 coordinate 45,825, forward strand.
GAAAACCAATCATTCCACATATCATTCTCCTCCAATAATCCCTAAAAAAAGCTCCGACAACAATTGTCGGAGCTCAAATCATTTTCCAATTCTATTCCGCATATCTTTTAATGAACTCAACTACATCTCCAACTGTCTGGATTCCCTCAAGCTCCTCAGGGTCAAGTTCTACACTGTATTCTTCTTCAAAAGCCATAACAAGCTCGAGCAAATCGAGTGAATCAACTCCTAAATCATCCTTAAAAGAAGTATCCTCTGTAATATCAATGTCATCGATATTGAGCTGCTCTTTGATAATTTCAACAATCCTGTCTAACATTACTGTCTCCTTTATTCTCTCACTTTTTCACTTTTCAAGCAAAGTATAGAATCAACAAAAATGTTTGTCAATAACCATAAATGCCAACTATGTCTTCAGTATATACTCCCGGTTGTTTATAAATTATTAACGGCTTCAACACTTCCATTCGTGGTTTTCCGCTTCTTACCGCCTCTATCAGCACCATATTGGGCTCTTTATCAACAAACGGGTATACAAGCTGCATCCTTTTAGGCTCAAGCTTATTCTTTTTAAGCGTCTCAAAAAGCTCCGGAATTCTAAACGGTCTGTGAACAATAAACAGTTTCCCTCCCGTTTTAAGCAAAGCTGCAGCATTTGATGCAACATCTTCAAATGTACAAAGAATCTCATGCCTTGCAACAGCCATCGCGTCCTCAGGATTTTTCAGTCCATGCTTTCCCAGCATATACGGAGGATTACATGTAACAGCATCAAAAGAAGCTTTGGGAAATATAGTCGCTGCATTCTTTATATCACCTTCAACAACCTCTATCCGGTCACCAAGATCGTTTAAATCCACGCTTCTTTTTGCCATATCGGCCGATTCCTTCTGAATCTCCAAAGCACTGATAAATGATGCCTGAGTTTTTGCGGATAAAAGAATAGGAATAATACCGGTTCCCGTTCCCATGTCTAAAACTTTCGCACCGGGATTGACATGGACAAATCCGGAAAGTAATACAGCATCCATTCCAAAGCAAAACCTGCCCGGATTCTGTATTATTCTCAGATTGTTTCTCTGCAAATCGTCAATTCTTTCATTCTCTTTAAGACTGATTTCCAAGATTAGTTCTCCAAGCCTTCAAGTTCACGCTTTTCTTCTTCGGTAAGCTCTATACGTTTATTCTTGCGTCTCTTGAATGAAAGTTCTTCAGGTTTATATTCCTTAAGTTCTTTCTCGTCGTCTTCCTCAACAATCACCTTTACAATTTGGCGAAGCACATTAACCGAATGAACCTGTCCTTTGCGATTCTCGGCATTGATTGTAACTTCATCTCCGACATTGGGAAGATTTCTGTTAAGTTCTTCATATGTGTCCTGTTCATTTTTTAGACAGCACATAAGTCTTCCGCAAACACCGGAAATCTTTGTGGCATTAAGTGAAAGATTCTGCTCTTTTGCCATTTTTATGGAAACAGGCTGGAAATCTGCCATATAAGTGTTACAGCAAAGAGGACGACCACAAATGCCGATTCCGCCTCTTAACTTAGCCTCATCACGTACACCAACCTGACGCATCTCAATACGAGTGTGGAATACTGCTGCCAAGTCCTTTACAAGTTCACGAAAGTCTACTCGGCCATCACTGAAGTAGTAAAACAAGATTTTATTATTATCGAATGTATACTCTGCATTAATGAGCTTCATCGGGAGATTTCTCTTCTCGATTTTTTCTTTGCAAATCGGAAGTGCTTCTTTTTCCTTTTTGCGATTATTGGCTTCTTTCTCATCATCAGCCTTTGTCGCAACACGTATAACACTTTTAAGCGGAGGAACGATCTTGTCGTCTTCTACCTCACTTACTCCCAAAACAACGGTACCGTATTCAAGCCCTCTTGCCGTTTCTACGATAACATGCTCATCTCTTTTAATCTGAAGTTCACCGGGATCAAAGTAATATACTTTTCCCGCTTCCCTAAAACGTACTCCTACAACTTTTGTCATTTAAATCTCCTGTATAGCCAAGAACAACAATTCTATTGTCAGCTCAAAATTAACATTGGAAGAAAGCCTTCTTCTTGCAGTCTCTACTGCGTCAATACCACTTTGCACAGCACTGTACGAACTACTTTGCGCCACTCTTTTAATATACTGTAATTCTTCCCTGAAAATCAAGACATCCGGATTTTCAGTTGCTTTAAACAAAAGAACATCTCTAAACCAAACTGTTATAATATCCAAATAATCATCAATAACGTTTTTATATGAAGATGCATGCTTTACAGCCGCGGTAATGTCTCCTGCGTCCATATTCTTCAGGTTCTTAAGCAACGAAAGAACCGCATTTCGTATATTATCAAACTCTTCGTTTTCGGCAAGAAGTTTTGCCTTTCCTATGTTTCCTCTTGCAAAAGCAACACATACCTCTGCCTTATAATCGGGAATCTTAACCTGTTCCATAAGATACTTCTTAATGAGTACATCCGAAACCGGTTTCATGTTAAGCATAACAGCACGGCTTAAAATTGTTGGAAGAAGCGTTTCTTTATTATTCACAAGAAGAAGAATAACCGCATATTCAGGTGGTTCCTCAAATGTTTTAAGGAGAGCATTCTGGGCCTGCGAATTCATTTTCTCAGCTTCATCAATGATATATATTTTCTTTTTGCCGGCATAAGGGCGTATATTAACGTCTCCGTTAACCTGGGTTCTTATATCATCAACGCCTATTATATTCGGTTTTTCATGTGTTACGTATATTATGTCCGGATTGTTTCGTGAAGCAGCCTGTGAACAACTGTGACATTTCCCACACGGGACATCTTTGTCCGCTTCGCACAGTAAAGCTTGTGCAAAAATATCGGAAATATACTTTTTCCCTGAGTGTTTCTCTCCACAGATAATATATGCGTGAGATACCTTCTCCTGTTCAATTGCTGTTTTTAGATGATCTCTTATCTGATCCTGTCCGATTATATCATTAAAATTTGGCATAACGCCCCATTACCCTTTATGTAAAAATATCGAGAATTAATCCCCTTATATCACCTATTTTCTGAAGAATGGTAATATTGTCCTTTTGTTCTTTCATCAGCTCCTGCGCAAGTTCATCAAGTGTTTCATCGACAAGTCTGATGATTCCATATACTCTGTGTCGACCTTTTCTGTCCAAAAAGTTTTCTCTGGAAAAAGAATGCGATCTTGATACAATTTCATTCATGAAATCTTTTATGAGGCTTCGATATTTGCGCATATCCTTTATATCTTTCTTTTTTGATATGCGATTGCCCTGCATGGTGATTTCGTCCATCAGAGAGGAAAGTCTTGCCTGCAAATCCTCTTCGGAGATTTTGCTCATAAGCATAAACTTAAAATCATCGTTCGGCTTTTGAACTTTATCGGCCTCATATACGGGATTGGCCTGAGTTATCTGACTGATTTTAACATCCATGGGCTACTCCATACTGTTATAAATAAAACTCTCTATCTCGCTTAAGCACTGAAAAAGATCATTGTTATAAAAGCGTCTTGTAATACCGGCCTGATTAATTTTTTCATCACAAAAATCTGCAGAATCGGCCAGGAAACGTCTGCAAAGTTCTTCGTACTTCGGCTTCTCCTGCTTTCTTTCACGATTCAATGCTCTTTGAAGTCTGACTCCGTCATCCAAGTCTACAAGAACCGGTATAATTCGTTCTCTTCCGTAATAATCACAAATCTTTAAAAACGATTCAATTGTTCCGATTGTTATATAATTGTTGTCGTCGTCAATCTGTCCGTCATCGGCCGTGAAATATCTCCACAGGCCGTGTATGGTTTCATAACAGCGATCTTCGATAATTTTGCCTTCTTCTCTTAATTTTCGAAAACCGTCCTCATCCGTAAAGTAATACTCGTGACCGTTTTTTTCACCTTCCCTAATTGGGCGTGTAGTGTATGATACTATTGTTTTAAAAGAAAATGCGTTCTTCCTCAACAGTTCCTTAAAGATAGTATCTTTTCCGGTTGAACTTTTCCCCATAATATAAACTATTTTGCCCAACTATTTTACCCTAACCTTTGCCAGCTTAACCGAAGAAAGCTTATGAAGCCTCAACGACTCGATTGTAGATATCCACTTGTCCGCTGCCGTAACAACCCATGCTTCCCTGCACTTAGGCACTCTTGTAAGCGTTAATGGCCACATATGGGACTTTATAATGTTCTTCTGTCTGTCTGTCAGCTCATATTCTTTCATTGCATTTTTTAGTGCTACTCCGGGATGATAAAAACCGTGAAGATTCCAAATCCCTCTATGATCATCATCATGCCAGTCATAAAGAAAATAATCGTGAAGGAGCGCACCTCTTACAAGATCATTCTCATTGCATTTAATCTTAAACTTTCTGTTTATCCACATGCTTGCATAGGCAACTTTCATGCTATGCTTCATCACCGAAACATTCGAGTGCTGGATATTATTGCGGGAATTCAGAAAATTTTGTGAATGCAAAATGTCCCCACCGTATCTTCGTATGTCTTTTCCAATATCTTTTTTAACAATTCTGTTCATAACTATAGACCTTCTTGAAATTATCAGCTTATATTCTACCACAAATATCAGCGTGACATCATTTCAATTCTTTTCTTTTCAAAAAAGTCATCAACCGATTTAACTATTTCATCCGGTGGCATCGTTTTTAGAAGATAACCCTCCGGTCTTAAGCTCATAACATCGATTACACTTTGTTTATCTGCTTTACTTGTAAGAAAAATGACCGGAATATCCTGGAACGACATCTCAGAACGTATCATTTCAAGAACCTGCTTTCCATTTGCAACCGGCATCTCATAATCAAGAAGAATTAAATCCGGCCTGTCAACAGAAAGATATCTGATTGCCTGCGCGCCCGAATTGGCCAAAGCTACATCGTATTTATCTTCAAGCCATCCCTTGACATTTCTCAGCATTGCCCCGGAATCATCAACAACAAGAACTTTCTTCCTGGCTGTACGGGTTTCGTCATTTACATACGCATCAATGACCTCAACAACATTTTTAATATTGATTGGTCGTGTAAATTTACCCACAAGGATTGTATTGGGAACAATTGCATTAAGCCTGTCAATCTCTTCCTTGTCTCCACCGACAAATATTCCCATATCATTCTCAAGTGCTTTATCTTTTATATAAACAAGAGCTTCCGTATTGTCCGACAAATCCTCATCGGCATATATCATTACCGCATCTTGTTTATCCTTTATTTTTGAAAGCTCACTCATTGAAAGTTCACTCACGCATACAATATGTCCGAGCGCCTCAAACTGGGACTTCATTGATGAAATCAACAGACTTGGTTTATCATATAACAATGCTATTCTTGCCATATCATCATTTCCTCTTAAATGCTATTTCTTTAAAATAATATCTTTTATCTCAGAAGCTGTTTTAACAATGTCATCCATTGCAACGTCTGCAACATATGCCCGAAGATTTTCCATTAATGGTCCACAGGCCACATCAACCTTAACCTTTTCCAAAAAATCCATATCCGCGTCTGCACGGTCAAGATCAAAGTTATCAATCGCTTCCACCATATCATCCAACGCTTCTATTATTTTCTCTGGTGCAACATCTTCCTTCTCACTGTCATTCTTTTCGGCATACGGTTTAAAAATCGGCTTATAGCTTCTGTATTTCTCAAGAAGTTGTGGAAGTAGTATTCCTATTTCTTCTCCTTTCTCAGCATTCCCCAGATTTTCCATCTCCAAAAACATCTGAGAAAGTTCACTTGCTCCTATCATTCTTGCTGTATTTTTCAAGGCATGAACCTCAATTGTAAAATCATGAAGCATATTGTCATTATAACACTTTTCGATTTTAGATGACTTCATGTCTATCAATTTATAGAAATCTCCGAGAAGCGACTCAAGAAACTGAAGCGACCCTGAATTTTTAACCCCCTCTGCAACGTTGAGTCCTTCTATACTCGGAAGGTTTTCAATCGATTTTGCTATATCGTTGATGACAGGCGATTTTGCTTTTTCAAGCATATCCTCCGGAAGGAGTTTCTTTATTATACGAATTGCATATTTCATATCAATAGGCTTGGCAAGAAATTCCGTTACACCAACCGATTTAAACGCTGCTTTTGCTTCTTCTCCCGCATTTGCAGTCAGTGCAACAATATCAGCTTCTTTGTAGTAGCCGTCAAACACTTCTGAATTCCTTATTCTTGAAATCGTTTCTATACCGTCCATCACCGGCATCATATGATCCATAAAGATGATGTCATATCTTGTTTTTTCAATAAGAGACAACGCCTCCTTACCGCTTCTTGCCGTTTGAAGATTCATTTTAAGCGGTCCAAAAAGTCCGCTTGCAACCTTCAGGTTCATATCGTTATCATCAACAATCAAAACCTTGGCTTTCTCTGCGGTAAACGATATCTCTTCATCTAATGCAGCATAATCATCCGTTGCCTCTTCATGATTAATAAATTTACAAAAGGCAGAAGTATATACCGGTTTAAAAATAACCTTTACTCTGTTATCAACAACAGAGTTTTTCATTGGATTGACTAGTATTGCTACGTCTGCACCCTTGTCGCAAAGAACATGAATTTTATCCTTACAGGTTTCATAAAGATCCTCGTCCACAAACAGGTGATTTACACTAGCGGTCTCAAGATTTTCGGCAGACAAAGAAATGTATATATAGCCAAACGCTTCAACCGTCTTCTTTAAATTACCTTCAAGTTCTCCGCATACATAGGCTCCGATTTTCGTACCTTCGACATCATCAATATTGTCCTTTACAGATACTGCGGGCTCTCTTTCAATAATCTTCTGCTTTATACAAAAATCAAACCTGCTTCCGACACCATATTCACTGTCTACACTTATCTCTCCACCCATAAGTGATGTCAGTTGTTTACATATGGAAAGACCAAGACCTGTTCCCTCTTTATTTCGATTTCTCTTCATGTCGACCTGCTCAAAAGCATTAAACAGTTTTGAAAGATCTTCTTTTCTTATTCCCTGACCGCTGTCCTCGACACTGAAATAAAGCATTACATCGTCACCTTCAGGTTCTCCCATCTTAACACTTAAAGTGACATGACCTTCTTCAGTGAATTTAACTGCATTGTTCATAAGATTGATTATTATCTGTTTGATTCGACCCGAATCTCCCAAAAGTCGTGAAGGAAGATTTTTCTCCACATCAAAAAGAAGTTCTATAGGCTTGTCTCCGATTCTGTTAAGAATGATCATACTTACGTCATTGAATATGGACATTGGATTATATCCATCTTCCACAAGTTCCATCTTCCCTGCTTCTATTTTGGAAAAATCAAGCAGATCATTTATTATAAGCAGTAGTGAGTTTCCCGAATGCTTTATATTGTAAAGATAATTCTTCTGCTGGTCGTTAAGCTCCGTTCTAAGGAGAATGTCCGTCATGCCGACGATAGCATTCATAGGAGTTCGTATTTCGTGAGACATGTTTGCAAGGAAAGAAGATTTTGCTTCATTCGCATCATCAGCTCTTTGCCTTTCTTTTCTTGCCTCTTCCAAAAGCTCTATGTCCGGATTTTCAAGCATCATATAAAAGGCAAGTGTCATTAATGTCATTCCCATTCCGCTTAACAAAGATGTGGGGATGATCATCATTATAATGAGCACTATTGCCTCTGTTAATATTGCCACATAAATTGCATACTTTTTCTTTTTGTGAATCTGCCTGCGATAGACAATCATCATATAAATAACATAAATAATAAACAGCGGAGCTGCTATATACATGATAATGGCAAGATGACCCGAAAGGTAATTTCCTGCCTTTGTTTTTACATATGTTGTCTTTAAGAAAGTAACAAGTATCAGTGATATCGAGACGAACGCTATTCCCAGTATACTGACTATTTTATGATTTTTACTAGTTCTTAGTCCTTTAACTTCTTCCTCTATAATTCCGGTAATATACCGTTCGAAAAGATACAGTGTTATCAGCATCGTTCCGATATATAGCCGGTGAAACAGATTATTGTACTTTGGCTCTACCGTAAACATGTGATTAACCGTATATACGGTTATTGCATCGAAGCAAAGATGTATTGTGATACTGACAAGAATCATTGCGTATATACATCTTAATCTTGTCCATTCCCTTTTCCCGCCAAGAAACATGGCAGCAATAAAAAGAACAACGCATATACATGCAATCTCCATTCTAAGCATATAATAATCCTCCCAAAAGCTTCATCCAAAAGAAAATTATACTTATCTACTATTAACAGCAGGCAAAATTGTAGCCTCTCACCACAAAAAAGACGGCAAAAGCATTCTTCTGCTTTTGCCGTCTTAAAGCAAGCAATCAGTATATTATCAGATATTAAGCATATCGCTGTAACTCTTCAATGCTCCTTCTGTTTCGTGAGCAAGAACTTTCTTTGCAAGCACCTTACCAAGCTGCACTCCTTCCTGGTCAAAGGAGTTGACGTTCCATGTAAAGCCCTGGAACATAATCTTATTTTCAAAGTGTGAAAGCAATGCTCCGAGAGATTCGGGAGTAAGCTTATCACCTACAATGATACTTGAAGGACGTCCGCCTGCAAAATTCTTATTTTTGTTGTCATCTTCTTTACCGCATGCAAAAGCAACGATCTGAGCGGCAACATTAGCACATAACTTCTGCTGGCTTGTACTTCCCTGAATATCAACGTCCGTTCCAATCTGGCTGTTTCTGTATCCGATGAACTGAAGGGGAATAATATCTGTTCCTTGGTGTAAAAGCTGATAGAAGGAATGCTGTCCGTTTGTACCGGGTTCACCAAAAATAATAGGACCTGTAACATAATTAACAGGTTCACCAAATCTGTTAACCGACTTACCGTTTGACTCCATATCTGCCTGCTGTAAATGAGCAGGGAATCTGCTAAGTGCCTGTGAATAAGGAAGAACTGCTGTTGCTCCGAATCCAAGTACGTTTCTTTCATATACACCAATCAAAGCATCAAGCATTGCCGGGTTCTTAAGAAGATCCTTATTTGCAGCAAGTTTATCTTCTTCCGCTGCACCCTTTAAGAAGCTTGCAAATACTTCGGGACCAAAAGCAAGCGACAATACAGCTCCGCCTACTGCTGAAGTAGATGAGAATCTTCCTCCGATAAAATCATCCATGAAGAAGGCAGCAAGATAATCTGAACTCTTTGCAAGAGGAGATGTCTCACTGGTAACGGCAACCATGTGCTTGGACGCGTCAAGACCTGCATTCTTTAATGCTTCTTTTACGAATGATTCATTTGTAAGTGTCTCAAGAGTTGTTCCTGACTTAGATACAAGAACAAAAAGTGAATGAGCAACATCTACAGAATTAAGAACAGCTGCTGCATCATCAGGATCAACGTTTGAGATAAATTTTGCTTCCATCTTGAAGTTTCCGGTCTTCTTTGCCCAATTTTCAAGTGCAAGGTACATTGCTCTGGGACCAAGGTCGCTTCCGCCGATACCGATTTGTACTACTGTAGTAAACTTTTCACCCTTAGCATTGGTAATTTCTCCTGCATGAACCTTATTGGCAAACTCAGCAATCTTTGTCTGCTGAGCAACATAAAACTCTCTCTTGTCTACTCCATCGGCAACAACTTTTCCACCAAGCTGTCCTCTTGTAAGCTGATGAAGAACAAGTCTCTTTTCGCCTGTATTGATAACTTCACCGTTGTACAAAGTTTCAAATTTCTCGGCAAGCTGAGCCTCTTTTGCAAGCTTCTCAAGAACATTAATAACTTCATCGTCAACAGCTTTTGCTGCATAATTAAATTCCATTCCCTCAGCCATCGGAACACTGTAGTTCTTAACTCTTTCTGCTCCGTTTGCTCCGGTCATAACTTCTTTTAAATTTACTTTTTTTGTACCTAAAAGCTCCTTATAGCTTTCAAGTGTATCAAGGTTATTCCATGCAACCATAGTAGTTCCTCCATATTGATAAAAGAATTATCCTTTTGTTCCCTAAAATCATTGCATATTATAATCTATTGACGGTTCTATTTCAAGATTTACGGTAGTTTGTTGCATAATGCTGTGTTATAATAGGAAAAAATTTTATTAGGAGGTTATATCCATGCATTATCAACCAAACGGTATTTGTGCATCAGGAATAGATTTTGAAGTAATTGACGGTAAAGTCAGCAAGGTTCGTTTTACAGGCGGTTGCGACGGTAACCACAAAGGATTAACTGCTCTTATTGAAGGAATGCCTGTCGAAGAAGCTATTAACAGACTCTCCGGAATTACCTGCGGTCCCAGAAGCACATCCTGTCCCGACCAGTTAGGCAAAGCATTAAAAGAATATACAGCTAAGAAGGCGTGAAATGAGTAAAAGAATTGTTCTTACCGGTGGCGGAACTGCCGGACATGTAACTCCCAATATTGCACTTCTTCCTGAATTGAAGAAAGCCGGTTACGAAATATTTTACATCGGTTCAAAAGACGGAATTGAAAAGAAGCTGATTGAAGATTACAACATTCCATATTACGGGGTATCCACAGGTAAATTTCGCCGATACTTTGATTTAAAGAATTTCACCGATCCTTTCAGAATTATCAAAGGATTTTCGGAAGCCAAGTCAATACTTAAAGAATTAAAGCCTGACATTGTTTTTTCAAAGGGTGGGTTTGTAAGCGTTCCCGTAGTCAGAGCTGCCGGCGCTCTTAAAATTCCCTGCATCATTCACGAATCCGATATTACTCCCGGCCTTGCCAATAAACTGTGCATACCGGTCGCAGGCAAAATATGTTGCAATTTCCCCGAAACACTTCAGTATGTTCCTTCGGAAAAAGCAATTCTTACAGGAACCCCCATTCGTGAAGAATTAAGCGAAGGTTCCAGAAAGAAAGGTCTTGAACTTTGCGGATTCAATGAAAACAAGCCCGTTCTTTTGATTATCGGCGGAAGTCAGGGCTCTGTTATTGTTAATAAATGTGTTCGCGAGAGTCTCCCTTCACTTCTTAAGGATTTTCAGGTTGTTCATCTTTGCGGAAAAGGAAATCTTGATGAAAGCCTTCTTTCCAACAAGGGCTATAAACAATTCGAATACTTAAAGGATGATTTGAAAGATGCCTTTGCTGCAACCGATCTTGTAATTTCAAGAGCCGGAGCAAATGCAATCTGTGAGCTTCTTGCATTAAGAAAGCCGAATCTTCTTATCCCTTTGGGCTCCGGAAGTCGCGGGGATCAGGTTCTTAATGCTTCCTCTTTTGAAGCACAGGGCTTTTCTAAAGTTATCTCCGAAGACAGCCTTAATCCGGAACTTCTTGTTTCATCCGTTTTAGAGCTCTTCTGTAACAGACAGGCTTACATAGAGTCAATGACAAAGTCCAATCAGATGCACCCTATTCTTACTATTATGGGGCTTATTGAAAAGACAGTTTTAAAGTAATGTTTTGATTAATTAAAAAGCAAAACTCCTGCTTCGTAGCGTTCACTTATGTGAATACACTATGAAACAGGAGTTTTTATTGCGTCCCTTCTACACTTTATATTCAGGCAAATGATTTTGAAATCACTTAGCCTTAATATACTGTCCGTCACTTGATATCTCGTACAACACGTAATTTACCAGTGCAAAATATGAATCGGCAACAAACTCTTTATTGTAGAAATCTCCTACCGCAGCAACGTAATTCCCTTGTTGATCTCTTGAAATAAACGTATATTTTTCCGGCATTTGTCCCGGAAGGAAATTAACAAGAAGTATTCTGAATACTTTAATGTCATATCCAAGTACATCTATCGAAAAAACATGCGTATCGACAGTAAGGTGTGCATCTGTCATGATGTCACCATCAATTATGAAATCACCCTTCACAGCAGGATATTCGTCCATTGTGTATACATTAACATCAAGCTGATCATTAAAATAGCAGATAAATGCATATCTGTTGTTTCCGATATAACCGCACCACGTATCCAATCCATCTTCTGCAATATGTACAAGCCCGTTACCGCTTCTATCAAGCTCGGTCAATATTTCATTGAGAATGTCCAAGTTATCTCTTGTCGCCTCATATTTTGCCGAGCAAAGATTTCCCGTCACTCCGATGTCCGGCTCGCCCAGCCTTGCAAAAGGAGTTTGTGCGTAAATACAATTAGGTGAATTAACAAGTCTTGAATCATAAGTCTCCGGATACTGCTCTTCTTCAGGATCGCTCCATGGATCTATTATCTCCTCAGGATCGCTCCATGGATCTATTATCTCCTCGGGGTCACTCCAAGGATCAATAATCTCTTCCGGATCACTCCATGGATCCACATCATATGGAGATACACTGTCATATGGATTAGGATCTTCTCCTCTCAAGCCGAGTTTTTCTGCAATCTTATCCCTTATAAGGTCGGAATGCGCTTTATATTCCATTCCCAAGGAAAATAGAATATCAAATCTGTCAAAGCAGTCATAATAACTGTCCCATGAGTCTGCGCCTTCAACCGACACAAGACACGCATACTCGCGGCTTATCGCACCCATCTGGATGCCCTCTCCATTGTGCCATTTAACAATATATTCTCCGTATATTATGTCTTCATCTTCAGCCACAACGTCAAACATATTGTAAACATTTATATACCGACTATCACCATATGTTTCCGCAAAAGAAACTGTCAGTCTGAAGTCTCTTATTGTATCTTTGAATATAAAATAATCATCACCATAATCTTCCATCTCAAACTCAAGCGGAATAGTAATATTACACTCATAATATGGGAAGAAGATGTCCTGCATCTCTATAGCCGTAGCTGAAGCATCCGTATAAACATTCTGATACACATAGAGGCTCGTCATATTTGACTCAAGAAACTCTATTCTCATTAGTCCTGCAAGTGTATCAAATACATATGAGTATTTATCCGGGAAGTACATCGATGCCGTCACAGTGCACCCGTTATTTTCCGATTGAGAAATCATTACCCTGTAATCATTCCGTTCTGAATAGGTATCTCTTGGAATATAATCTGCACTTATGATTCCATCCGAAGGGTTATCTATTCTTACAATCAGCTCCGCATAACTTCTTGTATCTTCGAATTTAATTACACCTGCTGACTCACTCACAAGCTTAAACTGTGCAGGATAATAGAAGTTACACTCAGCACTCTCTATAAAGTAGAGCGCTCTCCTCATATTCCAATCTTTCGTATGCTCGTCGTAAGGCTCTTCCTCTAAAGAAGCAGATACTATGCCTGCAATCTGTGCCGGGTCTGCTTTCTGCGGATTCTTCTTTGTTTCAGCCTTTATTTTCTTGTTTCCTGATGAAACTATAAGATTATCGCCTCTTCCCTCGAAGGTTTTTGCGTCCTTCGTGTATCCCGAAACATACTTACCAAGAGACTCATCATTTATTATTTCTTTTGCCTCTGACTCATTTATTACAGTAATCTCAATTTCAATGTCATTTATTACTATCGTTGTACCATTCTCTAAATCTTTTGTATTAATTACGGGATCATCCGGCACAATAGGATTAGAAATAGGATCGGGATCGGGAGTAGGATTGGGATCATCCTGTCCTCCGCTTCTTCCAAGGAAATATGCTCCTACCACCAGTGCTATAATTGCTACTCCTGCGAGAATAAACAACAATATCTTCTTTGATTTCTTTTTTTGTTTCTCTTCCATAAACTAATCTCCACTAATGAATCTGCCAATTTCCTCATACAGTTCTGCTTCATACTTAATTTCATTGATTATTGCAACTTTAAGCTCATCAAATCCGTCTATGCCTTTTGCCATTGACTTATTATATGAAGAGATAAAATGAGAGGTTTCTACTGCAATATGGGCAACATTCCCGTAAGTTCCGAAGAATGCATCCCCTTCGGACAAACGTCTGATATTATCCAGCATCTTTTTCTTCTTCTCTTCGTTTACGGACAACTTATCAAAGCCAAATGAAATCCACACTCCTTCGAATATCGTGTCTCTATTAACTTCGTCTCCGTCAGAATCCTCTTCCACTGTTTCATATACGAGTTTGACATTCCCTGCAGTATATACTTTACCTTTAAAGGTTGCTTCTCTCTCGTTACATGATTCGACTTTATTGAAGTCCCTAATGAGTCCGCAGACTCTGACCGATTCCCTGAAATTGTCAATTGAACTTTTATCCAAATAATCGTGCTTACCGATTAATTCATCATAAGTAGTCTCAATAAAAGGCCCAAGTTGTTCCCAGATAATCCTGTTGACCGCATTATTGTTAGACGTCGCAATCGCCCCTCCTGCCACAAAAAGAATAACGCCTTCAACTACTACCAGAATGCATATATACCAAGGATATCCCGGCAAAAACAAAATGCCTCCGATTATGCAGATTGGAATACCCAAATACAGCATCATCATCCCGATACTGGCCCTTAGGTTATGACTCTTTATCTCTCCCCAAAGTGCATTTTCATTATTGCTCATAATCTGCCCCCATAAACAGCGCTATTAGTATTCAAGGCCTGTCATATCTGTTACTTCCGTTAGCACGAACTCTGTTCCGTCGAAAGCATATTCCTCTTCTTCGGCAGCATATATTTCATTTGTCACCACTTCACCTTCAAAAACAGAAACTTCATATACATATCTTGCTCCCTGTATGTATCTGTTCATAAGACATATTCCGTTTTCATCATATGCAAATATACCGTCTTCCGAACCGGGAACAATACCAGCTGACATTGCTCCTACAAGAGTACCCCCATCATAAAGAGGATAATATATTTCATATTCATCCCCTTCAGAAGTCTGAATAACTAGCTCGGGCTCATTATCTCCATTCACATCATACAAAAAATATTTATTGTCAGGATTCATTATTGCCTGTGCAGTTACAACATCCTCATACTCCCAGTGATACATTGTGTACACATCAGGACCATCTTCGAACCCATTTAGAAGTGTTGCCATATTAATCGAATCAAGTTCTGAATACACATACATCTTAGATTCAACATCATAAAGGTATACTTCTCCGATTATCTCTTCCCCTATTTTGTCAGGGATAATAAGATCAACAATTCCATCTCCGTTTACTTCAGAGAACTCAACATTTTCTTCAAGGTAATTCTGGTCGTAAATCATCTCATGCATTGTCTCAATTTCCTGAATTATATTGTAAGAGCTGCTGTCTTCCAGCAATCTTACAATTCCGGATTCAGGAAAAGTCTCAATGTAAATATCTTCCTCCGTTCCGTCAATAACACGTTTTGCAATACCGTAAGGCTTGAAAGTTCTCCAGTCCGCTCCAACAATCAGGTTGTCATCAGGTTCATCAACACTGTTAACTGTATTGTTCTTCTTATCTCTAACAGTGTCATCCTCTGAAGTTGCACCCCCACATGCACAAGTCATGACCATAATCATACATAATAAAATCCCCAGTAACTTTTTCATTTTCATTCTCCTTATATTTATTATTATCTTGGCTAATCAATTCCGTTTATAAGTATCAGTGTTAACAGAATCATTATGAAAACGGCAGAAGCAGCAAGAATACATACTACCATAGGCAATACTTTTTTCTTTTTACCAAAGAAAAATGTTCCTGCAGCAAACAAAACAAACAAAGCTATGTCTAATCCCATCATTTCCATATACCTCCTTTACAACAAAAATTAGTATAAAGAACAAAAAAAAAGCTAAACAGTATCTAAAAGATACCATTTAGCCTTTTTACATTACTATTATCACTCATTTTTAAGATATGCTCTTATTTCAGTACGCTTAGCAAGCGACATCTTATCAAGTATAGTCGATACAACCTTTTTGACATAACCATAAGAATAGTTTAGTTTATCGGCAATCTCCATGTTAGAGTAGCCCTTTGCAACAAGCTTGGCTATTCCGATTTCAGAAGGAGTAAGTAATCTCTCAAGTTCGAAAAGTTTGGTTTTATCAAACTCCTGAGTCGAAGAGGTCTCATACTTTTTTATCTGGTTTCTCACTCTTGCTAACAATACATCCTTCACAAACGGCTTTGTAACAAAGTCTGCAGCACCCATTTCCAGTCCTTTAATCTCATAATTCGGAGCGTCCATTCCTGTAAGAAAAATAATAGGCAATGTGTCGCAGCCTTCTATTTTCCGTATTGATTCAAATGTTTTGTATCCATCCATGCCCGGCATCTCGATGTCCAGAAGAACAAGACTGAATTTCATTCCTTTATCCAAAATCTTAAGCGCCTGCTCTCCCGATTTTGCAAGACTGACTTCATATCCTGCACTGATTAATAACTCCTCCCCGGTGTTTAGCATATTTATATCATCATCAATATAAAGAATTTTTCTATTCTCCATCCTTCAACCCCGCCATCAAAGCCAATGCTTCATCAAACTCTATCTCAGTTACAGACCTCTCTATATCGCTGAGCAAACGCAATTGTTCTTCATCAGTCTCCTCTTTCTTCATTATCGAAATAAGCTTCAAGCTTGGAGATTGTTTGTAATTCATGAGTTGTTTTTTCAGTTCGTTCAGTGCTTCTCTTTTTATATAATCTTTTGTTTCTTCTCCGTCGGGATGAGCAACTATATACATATCAAGAAATATATGCAATCCTTCTTTCGCCCTCTCCCATTCAAGTTTCAGAACAGGAATTACAGTTATAACATAATCAGTATCGTTTGCTCTTGCATGCTTTTCCAAGTTTTTAGCAATTGAATATAGCTCAACACTTCCAACATTACGTGCATTTCCCTTTAAGGAATGGCATCTTGCTGCCACACCTTCTAAATCTCCTTCTTTCGCACAATTGCATAGCATAGCTATACCTTCTTCAACGCTCCTTAAAAAGAAAGTACAAACCTTGGCATATTGAGATACATCATAACTGACAAATCGAAGTCCTTCTTCAAAAATTACATCGTATTTTGCGAGAAGATTCTTGTACTCTTCCTTTTCTTCGTCAGTTATTTCATTATCAAGATCAGCTTCCTGTTTCTGAACAAGTGATTCCGGAATGCTTGAAAGAATAACATTTTCCATATAGTCGCCATCTACAGGCTTAGATAAATAACCTTCAAATCCTTTTGAAAGAAGCATCTCTTTTGTCCCCGGAGAAGCATCTGCCGTAAGAACAAACACCTTTGTAGCTCTGTTTTTATTGTCTGCATTTCTAATCTGATTTAGTGCTTCTATTCCATCCACACCCGGCATCATATAATCCATAAAGATAAGATCATACTTTTTTTCTCTGCATTTTTTTAAACTTTCTCCCGCACTTCCCGCCGTATCGACTTCAATAAGAGTCTTCTTTAAAAGCGCTTTCATGACATAGAGATTCATACTGTTGTCATCAACAACAAGTACCTTCGCCTCGGGCGCAATAAATGATACTGTTTTTGTTTTTTCTTCGTCAACCACAGCACTTTTCTCTCCAAGCCTCTGAGTCAGTTCAAAAGAAAATGTACTGCCTTTTCCATACTCACTATCAACCTCAATCGCACTTCCCAGCGTTTTAGCAAGTTCTGCAGATATTGCAAGTCCCAGTCCGGATCCCTCAACACTTCTGACCTTTACGGACTCTGTGCGTTCGAAACTGTCAAAAATTCTTACTAAATCCTCTCTCTTTATGCCGATTCCTGTGTCTGATATTTCAAAACGCAGTTTCTGAGTCCCTTCTTTAACACCACAATTCTTTATTGATAACTTCACCATGCCCTTATCTGTGTACTTTACTGCGTTGGAACAAAGATTTGTGATTAGTCTGGTTATTTTTCGAATATCACCGAACAGGAAGCGTTCAATTGTTTTATCATCCTCAAATACAAAACCAAGACCCTTTTTTTCAGCCTCTTCACGGAAAAATCCCACAAGATTATCCATAGCTTTATAGAAATCATAATCCGTTTCCGCCAGAACTTCGCTTCCTTTTTCAAGTCGTGACAAATCCAACAACTGATTAACCATAAACATAAGTTGATTGCCGGCATCATATGCATTTAAGGCATATTCTTTTATTAATTCATTTTCACTCTCATGCATGACCATTTTGTTCATATTCAGCATCATATTTATGGGCGAACGTATGTCATGACTTATATTAGCAAGGAAAAGGCTTTTTGCATGATTTGCTTCTTCCGCAAGTTTTTGTTGCTTCTTATACTCTCCTATATAAATAAGAAACATAAAACCAAGACCAAGACCCGAAATGATCATCCCTGTAATTTTATCAACAAAGCCCGCGTTTACACTTTCAAAAGGAGTAACAAATTCCGGATGTTTTATTGAAAAAATGCATATAAATGTATAATATGCCATCTCTATAACACCCACTATAGCCAAAAGAATGCCGTCAAACATCATGAAAGAAAAGACAATGCCAAATACAAAGAAGAACGGAATAGATCCATCCATCCCTCCCCCTTTAAAAAACAGTACGGAAAACAAACCCATAAAAACAGTTACAACAGTAATGAGATAGCCTATAACATATTTCCCGGACTGTTCAACAAACCAAAGAAGAAGTATTGCCATCCCTGCTGCCAAAAAATCGATAATTGCCCCGTTTTTCGCTGTTCCTCCGGCAATCATACTTTCTATCCCGGCTATAATGCTAACTGTTACCCCGGTTATCCCAAGTATTTTAAATAATTTAATATTTAGTTCACTTTCTTTTGTAAAATAGCGAATAATCGCTTCATGAAACCGTTTTATCATTTCCTCAGTCTCTGTTTTGTTTTACAAAACAGCATATCTCCTATAGTTCATACTATCACCCATTCAAGTATGATGTCCACTTGGCTTATTACCATCACAAAAAAGGAGTCCGAATATTTCGGGCTCCTTAATTGCACACTTATCAAATATTTACAGAAGAATTTCCTTGTAAAACTCTTCGTAATCTTTTCTTTTCTCTTTTGTAAACTGGATAGCAGTTCTCGGATGCTGGTTAAGAAGACCTGTCATCATGTATTGAACGTCATATCCCCATACAACTCCGTCATCACGAAGTTTCTGCATATAATCTCCAAGGAATCTGTAAACCGGGAAATTGTTATATTTAGGATTCTTGAGGAAGCCTAAAAGAAGTTCCATAGCACAGTTTCCTGCTCCTCTTCCCATTCCCATGTATGTTGCATCAAGCCAGTCAACACCGTCACCACAAGCTTCAATTGTATTAGCAAATGCAAGCTGCTGATTGTTGTGAGCATGAACACCAAGCTTCTTGCCATATTTAACAGCAAACTCATTGTACATATCGACAACACGTGCCATCTGTTCAGGATATATCGATCCAAAACTGTCAACAATATAAACTACATCAACAGGAGTCTTTCCAAGCATTTCAAGTGCAACCTTAATATCGTTCTCCTGTGCATGTGAAATTGCCATTATGTTACAGGTAGTTTCATATCCCTTCTTTGCTGCATCTTCAATCATGTCAATTGCTTCAGGCATCTGATGTATATAAGTTGCTACTCTGACAAGATCGACCGGACTGTTTTCTTTCTTATCAAAATCATCCTTATCGTGACGTCCGATGTCCGCCATGATTGCAAGTTTAAGAGGTGTATCATTCTCTCCGACAATCTCTCTGATATGTTCGTCGGAGCTGAACTTCCACTTTCCAAACTTTGACTCATCAAATACCTTCTTTGACGCTCTGTAACCCATTTCCATATAGTCTACACCGGCATCAATGTTTGTCTTATATAGTGCTTTTACAAAATCATCTGTAAAAAAGAAATCATTTACAAGTCCGCCATCGCGAAGCGTGGCATCAACAACTTTAATACTCTGTCTGAAATCCAATAAACTCTTTATCTCTTTCATATTAATTATCTCCACATTCAAAAACTGCTGTTGATCGTGAATTATGTCCTTTCGTGCATCGACACTTTAAAGTGCTAAAACACACTATAGCAGATGAATGCCACCTCGTCAACATATAATAACACTTTTGTAAATATTTGAAAATATTATCAAATCACGGCTTAACCTTATGTAAAAAAGGCTTAACCGGAATACATTTCTTTATAATTCCAAAAATTCCAAAACTTTATTTGTTACCATCTCCATACAAATCGGATTTTGAAATCAAGCGAGATAAAAATGATGCAGATACCTATCATGTTCTTCTATCTCCTATAATATTTGCAAAATGAACCCCTAACCCCGTCCCAGAGTTCACTTTAGCCGATGATGGCTTTGAGGGACAAATCCTCCCAGGGGATCGTTACGTTGACGTTGGGCATGCAGGCGATGGATGAGAGGCCCTGCACTATGGCCCATGTCTTGATCAATTCTAATTCCTGCTTGTCTTCAGGCATGTCTATCTTATTCTCTTCGAGATACTGCTTGAACATGCGTCGAAGCAGGATAAAGGGCTCATAATCCCCCTCAAACTCCCTGCTCATGTCGGTATGGACCTGAAAATCCTGCTTCTGAAAGAGGAAATGAAAATAGTCCGGATTATTTCGGAAGAAAAGAATATAGCTTTGCCCCATGGCAACAATAGCCTGCTCAGCAGTTGTCACATTAGGGGCGTGGACCGCACTCTCCAGTTCCTTTGTGAACCGCTCCGTTACTGTTTCCTTGATAGCACCCAGCAGACTTTCCTTGTCAGGAAAATGAGCATAAGGGGCCGCATGAGACACGCCGCAGGACGCAGCAACCTTCCTGAGTGAGAGTGCCTCCTCTCCACTTTCATTTATGATCTTGATACCGGCATCGATAAGCGCCTGATGCAGATTTCCATGATGATAACTATCTTTCATAATATGTCCTTTCCAATATCTCCTTGAAGATATCAAAACTATCTTCAGTATTTTCCCACAGAGGACTGTGGGCCGCATTTTTCACCAGGTAGAACTCTTTATCCGGGGCGTTCAGCTTCTCCAGGTAATCCTTTACCAAAGGCTGGGGACAGTTGTAATCGTATTCTCCACTGACCATGAATATCGGGATTTCAAACTCCGTCAGGCTTTCCCTAAGGTCATACCCCTGACTTTCTTTCTCAAATGCTGTCTCTCTGTACATCTTGAGGCCACAGATATAATTGATTTTTTCTGTTATCGTATAACATCGTGACATGAAAATAGGAATATCTATCCCAAAGAGCTCGGATTCATTATGAATGGTTCCACCACCGGCACTGTGCAACAGATAAACAAACCCGGCCCAGTCATTGCAGTGAATTCCATCATTCTCATAATGAACGGTGGAATCCATTTTTTTCAGGTTCCCTTTTTGCCCCCGCTGCTCAAACACGGATTTCATAAAGTCGTACATCAACTGATCTCTTTCCGATGAATCGGTAACCGCCTGAGCCATGCCGATGTATGCATGATAATACTCCGGATACATATGGGCTGCCTTGATCGCGATCCTGGTTCCCCCGGAAAAACCCATGATATAGATCTTATCCTGATCAAAGCGGTCCATGAGATATTCCGTCACAGCCTTTGTGTCTCGGAGCAGAACCTCTTCGGTAATGGTCTCAGGCTGGATCACAGGGTCATAAACCAGCCCCATGCCTCTGTAGTCCCAGTAAACCAAGGTAAAAATGTCATCGATATGCATATCCCCGAATCTCTCAGTCAGAAAATAATCGTCCGTTCCGGGACCACTTGAAACCAAAAGAAGAACCGGATTTGAGGCATCCTTACCATTAATGAAAAAACCATTTGGAACTCCATTTATCTCTACTATCTCTTTGGACGACACGCTTCCGGGCAGGATATTTCCCGCCTCGTCCTTATATTCCCTTATCTTATTCCCGCTTATGCCACACCAGAGCCCCAAAAGAACAAGTAAAAAGAGCAATGTGACTATCATCATCTTTATTATCATCATGCTTTTTTTCCTCTTCAAGGTCATCTACCTCTCAATCTTTACACTGTCAACATTGAGGATTATAGCTCTGTATCTTTACAGTGTCAAGATATAGAGCTGAAAAAGACATTGCGCTCAAAAGAGATTTCAATTTCCTTAACTAACACATCAGCTCGACAAACTGGAAGTTATTTTTCCATTACCTATCAAAAGCTTTATCTTAGTTTAGCTAGCATAACTACATCGTGAAACTCACGTCCAAAAGGATAGTGGTGTAATACCCCTTCTTTTATATAACCATTCTTTTCTAATACTCTTACCGAAGCCTGGTTATCAACCATAACCATTCCTTGAATTCTTGATAATTCAAGTTCCTCCATACCAAATTTCGTTACAATTTGCACCGCTTCAGAAGCTAGACCATCCCCCCAGAAAGCTTTCGCAAAATGATAGGAGATTTCTGCGTTTTGCTTCTTAATAAAGCCTCCAAGGTCAATACGACCAATAACCTGATTGCTTCTTTTTTCTCTAATACACCAGGTAAAAACAAGCTTTCTCTTCAGAAGTTTGTCA
>JAZQOL010000005.1:0-42511 GCA_045627845.1 Lachnospiraceae bacterium
TTCTTGCAGTTCTTCGTTGATGAAGTATCCAAACGCCCGATAGCTGGGTGTTTCATAATCCATTAAATACATATACCGGATGTTTACTCTACACCGGTCTTCCAGCTCCCGCAAAGATGCGTAGCCACTGTCCATAAAGCCAAACAAGATTGTTTTCAGCATGTTGACCCGACTGTATCCCGGACGCCCAATGGACTTATATCCCACCGGCTTCAGATACTGTTCGATTCCGATCTCCTCCATGATCTTGTCAAATGCCAATACCGGATCGCAAATATTTAAACAATCTGCGATAAACACTGGAAATCTGCCTTGCTTTGGACTATAATTGGTTTCGGTATGAATGATTTTCACACATTAATTATACCAAAAAAGAGGATGACGCCCAAGCTTTTTCGCTTGAGCGCCATCTTCTTTTTTATGGGACTTTTTTCACAGCCCCTTTTATACAATTATTTAACAGCTTTTGCTCCGGCCTTTTCCTGCATACGTTCAACCCATGCCTTAAAGCCCTTTTTCTTCTTAACTTCGGGGGCAGCAAGTTTGCCGTGAAGTCCTTTAACTTCTGTAATGTAAATACCGCTTACAACAGCCTTAACTTCTTTTTTAACGGGAATCATATCGAAAATCTTTTCGTCAGAAACAAGACTGACAATCTGAGGACCAACCTTTGCCTTAACAATCGGAAGTTTCATCCTGCGCATAAGCTTAGGAGTCTGAGTAATAACCGACTGAGGAAGCCCCGATTCCGTTATCTTCATTCGTTTCTTGTCAATAATAAGCATCGATACCGTCTGCTTATACTGTTCAATCTGAGCATTCTGCGCTTCCTGACGCTTCTGTGCTTTCTTACCAAGGATATATAAAACAACGACGATGGCAATGAGGACTGCCAAAACAATCAATGCGATAATCCAACCCTTCATATCCTGTGTACCTCCATATATAATAATGCGAAAACATTGTACCATCCCTACCACCGAAAAACAAGAAAATTTCTATTAATAAACTCCCTTCCCGCCACCACCCATCTGCCCTTTGTGCCAAAATGCCCATATCACTGTGCGAGGCATTTTCTTCAACTCAGGTGTCTTTTTAACGGAGGATTTGTCTTCCTCGGTGTCTTGCCACTTCGCATACACTTTTCGGATGCGCCCCGTAAACCTACGTGACTCTAAGACTTCGACGGGTTTGGCCACGTTCGACCCGATTAAATTCGCCATCCGTGGCTCAGTTAACCTAAATCGCCCATCCGGGGCGATTTGTCTCGTTTGTTTCCATTGAAGACCCGTCGAAGTCAAAGATTCACGTGACTTACTTTAAGCATCCGAAAAGTGTATGTGAGTGAAAGACGCCGCGGAAAGACATGTCAAACGTTTTAAAAGACACCTGTAATCAGAAGAAGAAAATGCCAAGCGCTTAGTGATATGCATTTTGTTGCACCGGGCAGATGGGCGGTGGCGGGAAGGGAGTTGTTGAATTAGGTGTGAAGGTGTGCAATAATCGAAGTGCGATATTTTTTTAGGGGAATAATGAATATGAAGAAATTTTTTGGTCTCCTGGCTGTTGCTTTTTTGTGCGTTGGAATAATGGGATGTGCAAAGGAAGAGGAACAGGTAGAAGTAGAGGCG
Source organism: Lachnospiraceae bacterium (assembly GCA_045627845.1). Lineage (GTDB taxonomy): Bacteria > Bacillota > Clostridia > Lachnospirales > Lachnospiraceae > UBA1258. The sequence continues at coordinate 1,632 of JAZQOL010000005.1, forward strand.
ATATATGTTACAAAAGATAATGTTGATGCATATCTTGTTAAGCTTGGTGCATACGAAGGGTTGACTGTAAGCGCACAAAAACAGGTACTTACCGATGCATTGGTTGAGTATTATGCTGAAGTTTATTATATGCAGCAGGCATCAAGAACGCCGGGTATGACAGATGTGTCGGGAAACGTTCTCCCTTTTACGGATGAGAATGTCAAAAAACTTGGCCATGATGCATATACGGATGTGAATGAGTTTATGCTTTTTTCAAGAGATACGGTAGATGAGTATCTGGAGTATCTTTATGAGAATGAAGCAGTGAGCAGTATGATTGATCAAATTGAAAAAACTTCTGTTTTTGCAGAGATTCCCGAAGGACTTCTTGTTCCCATGAGAGAAGCGGTCAAAGAAGATTATGCGGAGACGGCTGCAAAATACGAGAATATGAGCTCTGAAAGATATCTTTCTTTGGCAGGGACATCTCTTGATGAAGAGGCGATGAAATATCTTAAAAAAGAACTTATATATGTGAAGATAGCAAAAGAAAACGGTATTGAAACAGAAAACCGTGAATTCATGAATGAGGAAGTATTCAACCTTCTTTTCAGACTTGCAAATATAAAATAAAAGGACGGAGAAAAGGTATGACAGTTTATATACTATATCAGATTGTAAATTTCATACTGCTTCTGTCGGTTATTGCTCTATTAAGAATTCTTTATGAACGATACGATGCCATGGAGAACAGAAATCTGTTTCTTGCTGCGCTGGGACTTGGATTCGACCTTGTCGGGTGCTTTGCAATTACCCATGCACAGGAAATGGGTGCTGCAATGGTGTTGTATCGTTTTTCAATATTCGGACGTGCACTGTTTGCCGTAGGATATTCTTTTTACATTTCAAATGTGTTCAAAGCAAAGCTTGGGAAACTGGTTCTCGGATTTGCAATGTTTCCGCTGGCGCTGGCTTTTGCACATTCATTCCTTTCTTACGGAAAAGATCCCTATTTGTCCAATCTTCATCTTGAAGAACATGGAAAACTGATGTTGCTTGTCGGAGAGAGGGAAGTTTACTACTGGGTCCATCTTGCAATGATGCTTATCATGGGTCTGTGGACGGCATTTCTTGTTATAAGAGCATTTGCAAAAAATCGTAGAAATCATGATAAGAGCGAAACTGCTAACGGGTTATTTTATCTTACGGCCATAATACTTCAGGGTATAGGCTTTCTGGTCTATGAAACCCATTACAGCACAATGGTTAATTTTATCCCGATGATAAGAGCACTTTGCACGGGAATATATGTATTTCTTTCGATGAAATACAACATTTTTAATGTTGATTCCCTGGCAAGACAGAGCCTTGTAAGCGATATTGGTGCAGGTTTCCTTGTTCTTACTGCGCGGTATGATGTTCTTTTTGCCAATGAAATTGCAAAGGACATTTTCCCGGAAATCGATAAAAACGATAAGTTCTTTCTCGGAATGCTTACAAGAAAGCATGAGCATCAGCTTGAAAGGAACGGTACTATTTATAGGGTTATTGCGGACAGAGTTATAAAAAGCAACAAAATTGACGGATATAAGATTCTGGTAATCGATATTACAGACCTTGTTCAGCTGGAAAAGCAGCTCATTTCAAAAGAAAAATCAAGGCAGAACCTTTTGACTAATATTTCTCACGAGTTAAGAACTCCGCTTAATGCAATAATAGGCGCTTCGGAAATGATTAATTCCGAGGAGGTTTCAAAAGAGACTTATCGTGATTACGCTGAGGTTATCAAAGCATCTACGATGAACCTTGACGACGTTCTTAATGATATTTTGGCTGCATCTTCCACATATCCGAAAGTTCAGACATCAGACTTAGCTCCTTACAGTATACTGACGCTGGTCGAGAATATGATTCAGATGTGCAACGACCGTGTTACAAGGAAAAATGTCAGGATAATGGTTTCCATTGCGGAAGACGTTCCGATTAACGCGATAGGTGATGACGGAAGAATAAGGCAGGTTCTTTTAAATATTCTTTCCAATTCGATTCGTAATACGGATGACGGATATGTCAGTCTTGTGGTTTCGGGCGAATTTTTAAGAGACGGAAGATTTGAGTACATATTTACGGTAAGAGATACCGGTAAATATACAATCACTCAGGATGAAAATGTCGGCAAGAATCTTTTTGAGGGCGATGAACTTGGCTTTGAATATACGACAGGATACGGAATCAGTCTTATTGTTGCCAGGAAAATTGCAAATGCACTTGATGGAGACATCAACTCCTACAGTATAAAGGATGTGGGAAATGTATATTCTGTAGTACTTCCCTCACAGATACTTGATAATCAGACTCTTTCGGATTTTTCTTTTGACAAGAAACTGGACGTAATGCTGTTTGGCGAAACAAACGAGCATTACATTGATCTAAGAAAGACCTGCGCAGAGTTAAATGTTAAGGCGGACATGGTTTCCGGATTTTCGAAGCTTCGTAAGCTAAACGGTGAAGAAGATCATTATCAGGTTCTCGTGTTTGATTACGATAAGTATGGAAAGCGCATTGCCCAATCCGAAAAGGCAATAGGCTATGTAAAAGTTGCGGTTTTAAAGAACAACAGAGTTCCGACGGAATATGATAATAATTTTATATTCGTAAGTGCTCCTCTTAGCGCTCTGACGCTTCATCATGTACTTATGGAATATGAGGAGATGCTAAAGAACAACAGCGTCGGACAGGAAATATTCTATGCGCCTGCGGCAAGGGTGCTTATTGTCGATGACAATACATTAAATCTTGAATTGGCAAGAAATATGATTGAGCGGTTTAAAGTATCTGCGGACATTGCTTCCAACGGATATGAATGCATCGACCTTATAAATTCAGGACAAAAATATGACCTTATTTTCATGGATTACATGATGGAAGGAATGGACGGAATTGAGACTACAAGACTGATTCGAAACATGAACGGACCGATGAAAGATGTTCCGATTCTTGCGTATACGGCAAATTCGGTTGACGGTGCAACAGAAAAGTATCTTGAAGCGGGAATGAACGGAAGCATTTACAAACCGGCAAATATCCTGTCGTTTTCTAAAGCACTCAGGCAATATTTGCCTGCGAACCTTATTGTATACGAAAAAAGAAAAGCAATTGTCCTTAAAAATGAAGAAGACAGATTCCCGGATATAGAGGGAGTGGATAAGGAATCGGCAGTTAAATACTGTGCAAACAATCTTGAACTTTATGAGGATATGCTTGGATCGTTTGCTTTGGACATTCCCGAAAAAGAAAAGAAGATAATGGAATACTTCACGAATGAGAATTATAAGGATTTCGTAATTGCCGTTCATGGAGTGAAGGGACCGGCAAGGACAGTCGGGCTTTTGCAGCTTTCCGACAGAATGGCAGCTATGGAAAAGGCGGGAAGCGCAAAGGATGTAAAGTATATTAAGAAGAACCTGTCTGAACTTTTATCATATTACAGAAAGTATTCGGCGATTCTTGCTCCATATGCTCAAAAACGACTTGAAAAGAAAAGCGCTATACTGAGTGAGAGCGGTATAAAACGAGTACTGCTCGAGATGTCAGATGCACTTGAGGATTTTGAAATGGAAAAGGCGCAGGAGCTGTTTGCACAAATTGAAAAAGAAACGTATGATGATATGAGAGCAAAGATGATTGAAAATTTGAGATTATCCATTGAGAGTGCGGATTATTATGCGTCAAAGGAACAGGTTGAGGCGTTGATTGAAACATATTAAAATATTGCGCGGAGGAAACTATGAATTGTCTTGAAGAACGTATTTTAAAAGATGGTGTTGTAAAAGAAGGAAATGTACTCAAGGTAGACAGCTTTTTAAATCATCAGATGGATGTCGAATTATTCGATAGCATGGGTGAAGAGTATGCAAGAAGATTTTCCGGGAAGCCGATCAATAAAATACTTACAATTGAAGCATCGGGTATAGGAATTGCCAGTGTGGTTGCACTTCATTTTAAAGGATGCCCTGTTGTATTTGCAAAAAAGGCGAAGTCAATAAATCTTGACGGTGAAATGTATACCGCTGAAGTTGAATCGTTTACCCACAAAAACACCAACCATGTAATTGTATCAAAGAAATTTTTGGGACCTGAAGATCATGTTCTTATCATAGATGACTTCCTTGCAAACGGTTGCGCATTACAGGGACTTATTCAGATTTGTTCACAGGCAGGAGCTACAGTCGAAGGAATCGGTATTGCGATTGAAAAAGGTTTCCAGCCCGGTGGTCAGATGATAAGAAATCTTGGATACCAGCTTGAGTCGCTTGCCATTATTGAGAGTATGGATGCATCAACCGGTAGCATTACATTCAGAGAACAGTAAATTGGTACTAAAGTAACAAACTTACCAAAAGAAGCAGTAAAAACATTTCAAATTCATTCAAATACTACATTGATATTTGAAAAGTTTATTGTTATTCTTTTAGTCGTAAAGAAAATTATTTTCGATATATATCAAAAGATATGGTTTTGAAGTTTCTACCCGGATGCCGTAAATAACCGGACTATCGAAATAACATATGACAGTTTCACTGTCTGTTATTCGAATCGGTTTGGGAAGACATCATTCCTAAACCTTTTTTATTTCCTATATATTGAAATAATTAATAACACACATTTCAAATTACAAGAGGAGATTAGAGAAATGAAAAAAGTTACAGCATTATTGTTATCTTTACTCATGGTTGTTTCTCTCTGTGCATGTGGAGAAGGCGGAAAGAACGGTAAGTTCAAGGCCGGCTTCATTTTCCTTCACGATGAGAACTCAACTTACGACAAGAACTTCATCGAGGCTGCAAAGAAAGCTTGTGATGAACTTGGCGTAGAAATGATTGCAAAGACAAACGTTCCCGAAGGTCAGGAATGCTACAACACAGCAGAAGACCTTGTTGATGAAGGATGTAAGTTTGTATTTGCCGATTCTTTTGGACATGAAGACTTTATGATTCAGGCAGCAAAGAAATATCCTGATGTTCAGTTCAGCCATGCTACAGGTACAAAGGCTCACACAGAAGGCCTTTCAAACTACCACAACGCATTCGCTTCCATCTACGAAGGTCGTTACCTTGCAGGTATTGCTGCAGGTATGAAGCTTAATGAGATGATTGAAGCAGGCACAATCACAGCTGACAAGGCTAAGATGGGTTATGTTGGTGCTTTCACATATGCTGAAGTTATTTCAGGTTATACTTCTTTCTATCTTGGAGCAAAGAGCGTTTGCCCTACAGTTACAATGGAAGTTACATTTACAGGTTCATGGTATGATGAAACAGCTGAAAAAGAAGGTGCTAACACGCTTATCAATGACGGTTGTGTTCTTATTTCTCAGCATGCAGATTCAATGGGTGCTCCTACAGCTTGTGAAACAGCAGGTGTTCCCAACGTTTCTTACAACGGATCAACAGCAAGTGTTGCTCCCAACACATTCATCGTATCTTCAAAGATCGACTGGACTCCTTACTTCAAGTACGCTATAAAGTGTGCAATGGAAGGAAAGGCAATTGATACAGACTGGACAGGAACAACAGCAACAGGTTCTGTAGCACTTACAGAGCTTGGTACAGTAGCTGCTGCAGGAACACAGGAAGCTATCGATGCTGCTAAGGCTAAGCTTGCTGACGGTTCACTTCATGTATTTGATGTAAACACCTTCACAGTAGAAGGCAAGAAGCTTGACAGCTATATGGCTGACGTTGATACTGACGAAGCTTACACAGGAGACCACGAGGCAATTAAGGACGGCTATTTTGCAGAGTCTTCAGACCGTTCCGCTCCTTACTTCGATTTACAGATCGACGGTATTTCACTTCTTAACGTAAACTTCGGCTAATAACCGATATTTATCGAAAAGATACAAGTAACTGAAATTTCAAAGGGTGGCAACCTAATGCCGCCCTTTGTTGTTTTTATTTTTGGGAGATTACATTTTGGAAACAAGACAGGCAGCAGTGTCACTTAGAAATGTCACAAAGACATTCGGTTCGGTGACGGCAAACTCTAAAGTAAATCTTGATATCTACAAGGGTGAAATTTTGGCCCTTCTTGGAGAGAACGGAAGTGGTAAAACAACACTAATGAACATGCTCTCCGGTATTTATTTTCCTGATGAAGGTCAGATTTTTATAAACGGAAAAGAAGAGGTTATCGCATCACCTAAGGATGCTTTTAATCTTGGAATAGGTATGGTTCACCAGCACTTTAAGCTTGTGGATGTACTTACTGCTGCAGAAAATATTGTTCTTGGAATTGAAGGCAGACTGAATCTTAAAGCTGCATCGGCAAAAATTACTGAGATTTGTGAAAAGTACGGTTTTGAAGTTGATCCTAACCGTAAGATTTATGATATGTCGGTATCGGAAAAGCAGACTGTTGAAATAGTTAAAGTTTTGTACAGAGGTGCTGACATTCTGATACTTGATGAGCCTACAGCCGTTCTTACACCACAAGAGACCGAGAAACTTTTTAACGTGTTAAGAAACATGCGTGCAGACGGTAAGGCAATTGTTATTATTACTCACAAGATGCATGAAGTTGAGAGCCTTTCTGACAGAGTGGCGGTGTTACGTCACGGCGAGTATGTCGGAGAGATGTTTACAAAGGATACAAACGCTACGGAGATGACCAATATGATGGTTGGACGTTCCGTAACATTAAATATAGAAAGACCGGATCCCGTTAATCCCAAGCCCAGACTTGAGATAAAAGGGCTCACGGTTCGAAATGAAGAAGGAATTGTTAAACTTGATGATGTTTCTTTTACCGCAAACAGCGGAGAGATACTTGGTATTGCCGGTATCTCGGGATGCGGTCAGAAGGAACTTTTGGAAGCTATTGCAGGTCTTCAGCCTGCGGAATCGGGAAGTATATCATATATAGATGATTCAGCTGAGAAGGAGGAACTTCTTGGAAAGGATCCTCTTAAAATAGCAGAACTTGGTGTTACTCTTTCTTTTGTCCCCGAGGACAGACTCGGAATGGGACTTGTCGGAAATATGGACTTAACCGACAATATGATGCTTCGTTCGTTCAGAAGAGGCAAGACAGTATTTACCGACAGAAAATCACCTAAAAACCTTGCAGAGTCTGTTGTAAAAGACCTTGAGGTTGTTACTCCGGGTGTCACAACTCCTGTAAGAAGACTGTCAGGAGGAAATGTTCAGAAGGTACTCGTAGGTCGTGAGATAGCTTCTGCGCCCACAGTTTTACTTACTGCATATGCTGTAAGAGGACTTGATATCAATTCATCATATACAATTTATGATTTGATTAATCGTCAGAAAAAGGCAGGAGTTGCAGTTATCTTTGTTGGAGAAGATCTTGACGTTCTTCTTGAAATTTCCGATAAGATTCTCGTTCTTTGCGGAGGCAAAGTCAGCGGTATCGTTGACGGACGTACGGCAGATAAGAATACCGTCGGAATGATGATGACAAGAGTAGGGGGTGACTTAGAGAATGAATAATACAGAAAAAGTTAAAGAACCCTTATTCCATATTTCAAAAAGAGACGGTGTTACTCAAAAGCAGGCGTGGAAAGTAAGAGGACTGGCCATTCTTGCTGCGTTGGTTGTTTGCGCAATAGTTGCATGGGTTGTTACAAAAGACAATCCGCTTTCAATCTATGCAACAATAGTGAAAGGTGCTTTCGGAACAAAGAGAAAGTGCTGGGTTACATTCCAAAATCTTTCAATATTGTTGATTATATCTTTGGCATTGACTCCGGCATTTAAAATGAAGTTTTGGAACATCGGTGGCGAAGGCCAGGTGCTTATAGGAGGACTTGCTGCAGCTGCTTGCATGATACGTTTAGCCGGCAAAGTTCCCAATGTTGTTGTTATCATAATTATGGTAGTTGCAAGTATTGCTTCCGGCGCTGTATGGGGAGTTATCCCTGCTCTGTTCAAAGCAAAATGGAATACGAACGAAACACTTGCAACACTTATGATGAACTATATTGCGACTCAGCTTGTAGCTTTCTACATAGTTAAGTGGGAAGTACCCAAGGGTTCGGGAAGTGTAGGAATCATCAATCAGAACACCAATATCGGATGGCTTCCGGTACTTGGAAACGAGTATTTGCTCAGCATTATTGTCGCTGCAATTGTAACCTTTGTTATGTACGTGTATTTGAATTATTCAAAGCACGGATATGAGATATCGGTTGTAGGTGAAAGTGAAAAGACAGCAAAATACGTCGGTATGAAAGTTAATAAGGTAATAATTCGTACGATGATTCTTTCCGGAGCTCTTTGTGGTCTTGCAGGACTTCTTCTTGTTGGAGGCATTAATCATACAATTACCACTTCCATCGCAGGCGGACAGGGCTTTACGGCAGTTATGGTTTCATGGCTTGCCAAGTTCAATCCTATTGCAATGATATTTACAAGCCTTCTTATTGTTTTCTTAAACAGAGGAGCAGGAGAAATATCCACGAAGTTCATGCTTAACCATTCATTTTCGGATATTATAACCGGTATAATATTGTTCTTTATTATCGGATGCGAATTTTTCATTAACTATAAGGTTAATTTTAGAAAATCAAAGAAGGAGGAAACGAAATGATCGATCTTATTTCTTTTATTCCCCGTGCAGTAGGACAGGGCATTCCTCTTTTATATGGCAGTACCGGTGAGATTATTACTCAGAAATCCGGCAACTTAAACCTTGGTATTCCGGGCGTAATGTATGTGGGTGCCATAAGCGGAGTTATCGGTTCTTTCTATTATGAACAGGCAATAAAGGCGGGAACGGCTTCCGAGAATGGATTTTTTATGCTTGCAATACCGCTTTTCTGCTCACTTTTGGGCTCTTTCCTGATGGGACTTTTGTACAGCTTTCTCACGGTAACATTAAGAGCGAATCAGAACGTAACCGGTCTTGCAATGACAACGTTTGGTGTTGGCTTCGGAAACTTTTTCGGTGGCTCTCTTATTAAAATATCGGGCCTTGATGTTCCTTCAATTGCTCTTTCCAAAACGAGTTTATATTTCAGCAAATCATTAGTTGAAAGAGGAGAAGGAAACTGGTTTTCAAAAATCTTTCTTTCTTACGGATTTTTGGCATATCTTGCAATCATCATAGCTCTTGTTGCTTCTTATATACTTAAGCATACACGTATGGGACTTCATCTTAGAGCGGTAGGTGAAAGTCCTACAACCGCTGATGCTGCCGGAATAAGCGTTACAAAGTACAAATATTTTGCAACCTGTATCGGATGTATGATAGCAGGACTTGGCGGATTGTATTACATAATGGACTATGCTTGTGGTGTTTGGAGCAATAACGGATTCGGAGACAGAGGATGGCTTGCCATTGCTCTTGTAATATTCACAATCTGGAGCCCTAATATGAGTATTTTTGCTTCTATTCTTTTTGGTGGGCTTTATATTCTTTATCTTTACATTCCTACAGGAATGGACAACATGGAGTATAAAGAACTTTATAAGATGATTCCTTATGTTGTTACATTGGTTGTTCTTGTGCTTACGAGTATGAAGAACAAGCGTGAAAATCAGCCACCGGCATCTCTGGGACTTTCTTATTTCAGAGAAGAAAGATAAACAGATTTATAAGTTAATTAAGCGATCGGTTAAAATTGATTGTTTCGATTTTGACCGGTCGTTTTTGCTACATTGTGAAATCATAAAATGTATTATGCTCTTTGTTGTGTAAAAAGAACGATATATAATGATAAAGATGCGTAATTAGTGGAAAGACAATACTATAGTGTTTTAGGAAAATAGTAGAGGGTGAAAGGGCAATATGGGAATTGTAAATGATAACCGTTTAGAAACCGGTAAACTTGTTTTTTTTGACATAGACGGAACTTTATGGGACTGGGGATGGATTATTCCTCAAAGCGCAAAAGAAGCAATCACAAGATTAAAAGAAAACGGGCATATTCCGATTATTTGCAGCGGGAGAGCCAAGGGCAATATTCGCGACAAACAGCTTCTTTCACTTGGCTTTGGAGGGATGATTGCTTCCTGCGGAGGTTACATAGAGATAGACGGGAAAGTTTTGCACGAACAATACATTCCTGCGCAAACAGTCAGGAAAATAGTAGGTCTTTCTTATAAATATAATGTGCCGATTGTTTTGGAAGGTGCAAAGAAACACTGGATATCGGAGAAAGGTTTTGAAAAAGACGGGTTTGTGGACCTTATGTATCAAAATCTTGGTGATGATGCGGTAACAATTAAGGGATACACCCCGGATATGAATGCCACGAAGTTTTCCGGTGACGTGACTGTAATGTCAGATTACGATTCTTTTAAAAACGAACTTAAAGGGGAGTTTCAATTTATAAGGCATGAACTTCCAAAGGCGATAGAGCGTCCGGATAAAGATCTGAGTGAGATACTTGCGGTATTTGAAGCGGTAATTCCCGGAACATGTAAATCCGAAGGAATTAAAAAGGTATGCGAACATTTTGGAACAAGCCCTAAGGATGCGTTTGCACTCGGTGACAGCGCAAACGATATTGATATGATAAAATCTGTAGGAACCGGAATAGCAATGGGTAACGGCTCTGATTCAATAAAGGCTGTCGCTGATTATATTACCGATGAAGTAAACTGCGATGGAGTATATAATGCGCTTAAGCATTTTGGGTTAATATAGGTTCGATTAAAAGGAGAATTACATTTATATGCCATCATTTCTGACATTTTTAATAGTGTGTCCGCTTGTGTTTTTGGCTGGCTTTGTAGATTCAATAGCCGGCGGAGGAGGGCTGATTTCACTTCCTGCATATCTAATTTCGGGATTGCCTGCGCATAATGCAATAGCAACAAATAAACTAAGCTCTTCCATGGGGACATCTGTTTCCGCATTCAGATATGCACGTCAGGGATACATGCCTTGGAAACAGGCTTTGTGTTGTGCAGCGTTTGCAATACTTGGTTCTCAGGCAGGAGCTAAGCTATCACTCATTATGGATGACGGTGTGCTAAAGATAGTGATGCTTGTGCTGATTCCCGTGACTGCGGTTTTTGTACTTGCAAGCAAATCCCTTTCTTCTGAAGAAAAGGAACCATTAGCACCGATTTCGACGTTACTGATTGCAATCGTTCTGGCAACCGTAATCGGTGCGTATGACGGGTTTTACGGCCCGGGTACCGGAACTTTTTTGATTTTGTTTCTCACGGTACTTGCAAGGATGAAACTTACGACTGCAAACGGTATAGCGAAGGCAATCAACTTCTCAAGCAATATTGCAGCATTGACGGTATTTCTTATTAACGGGAAGGCGCTGATTCCGTTGGGACTTACAGCCGGTATTTTCAGCATTGCAGGTAATTATTTGGGTTCTAAGGCATTTGTAAAAAAAAGCACCAAAATCATTAAACCTATAATGCTTATTGTTTTGACTGTTTTCTTTTGCAAGGTATTAATAGAAATATTGGGTAAATAAATTATGTAACGGAGGTTTGAGCAATGACACCCGACAGATTGGAAAAGGAAGGACGTTTTGACTCCTTCGCAAACAAAGAAGTTCTACTGAATAAGAAGAAAAATCATCTTCCGGCAATGGGCTGGAACAGCTGGAATGCATTCGGAAGTAACAATACTGAGGCACTTTCAAAGATTATGGCAGACAGATTTGTCGAACTCGGACTAGATAAGCTTGGCTATGAGTTTATTGTTCTTGATGACGGCTGCTATAAGCCTGAGAGAGTGGAAGGAAAACTTTCCAATGAAGAGGTTAAGTTCCCAAGCGGCTTTAAGGCTCTTTCCGACTATATACATTCAAAGGGGCTTAAGTTTGGAATGTACAATGATATAGGAACAAACCTTTGTGCCGGTGCGTTGGTTGGAACCTGTGGATTTGAAGAAGAGGATGCAAATAGTTACATCGAATGGGGAGTGGATTTTTTAAAGGTTGATAACTGCTATTATCTTTGGGATAATGCAACCTTTTCAAACCCCGAAAACGCAAGGTACACATATGCACCCAATATAAGATCAATTAAAGTTGACGGTGTTACATATAAAGCGATTGACGCCATTATTACAGGCGAGGTTGCAAGCGTTAACAAAGACTATGTTACGGGGATCGGTACCTTTGACGGTACAGGACCTATGGCATCGCCTGTCGGAATAAGAAGCAGTGAACTCATTTTTGAAATTGAGTCCGAATGTGAGAAGGAAGTATGTCTTGCAGTGGAATATGCTACGGGAAAACACGAAGGTGTAGGTGAATGGCTTCAGCTTGCAAACGGAAAAGAGATTTTGTTCGATGATTTTCTTTTGCCTACAGAAACAGAGGAGAACTTTACATTGAGTGCTCCTTTTTCCCTTATGCTTAAAAAAGGGAAAAATATTATTCGTCTTATGAACCACAGAAGACAGGAGAATACGCTTAACTCTTATGCACGATTACTTAAAGGCCTTAATAAGGCAAAGCCCGGCCACGATATCATCTACAGTGCTTGCGAATGGGGAAAGACTCAGCCTCAGAACTGGGCATATAAAGTTTGCGATTCATGGAGAATACTTAACGATATTACGTTCAGGGTCGGAAATGACGGAGATCCGGGATTCGGAGCATGGAAGGATGATTATACGCCCAGCGTAACGAGCCAGTACAATAAAGCGGTTATTATGGACGAGTTTGCAGGCCTTGATAAAGGCTGGAACGACCCGGACATGCTTATGGTCGGAATGAACGGACTTAATGATACTCAGTACAGAACTCACATGGCAATGTGGTGCATGATGAATTCGCCTCTTATGCTCGGACTAGACTTAAGACGCGTCGAAAAGGGTGATTCATTATATAAAATAATAGCCAATGAGGATTTGGTTGCATTAAATCAGGACAACCTCGGAATTCAGGCAAAGCGTATTTTCTCTTCTCTTGCAAAAGAAAGGCCTGACAAGGAGTATATACGTGACATAAACAGAGTTGATATTCTCGCGAAGCCTCTTAGCGACGGTTCTTTTGCGTTAAGCTTTATCAATGTCGGTGAAGAGGACACTTCAGAGAAGATTTCGATTTCGGTAGATACAGTTAAAAAATATCTGGGAGAAACCCGTGTGAATATGGCCGGCAAATATATCGTGAAAGACCTTTGGAACGGTGAAATTTCAGAAAACTTAACGGGAGTGTTTGAGGTAAACGGCTTAAAGGCATATGAAAATATTACTCTTAGGGTAACACCGGTTTGAGTATGAACGCATATTCTTTTGCAGAATCACTGCTTGATATATATGGAAAAAAGAATAATATGCACGTTACATTAACACAGAATGGAAACTTTACGGATTACGCTTTCTCCGGTTTTTCAGAGTCTCAGCTTAAGATGCCGATGACAAAAAAGGTTGCGGCTAAAATATTGCATGAGTTCCTGCTAAGAATACTTGTTTTGCCGGATGTTGAATGGAAGACGGCAGGAAGCCTGAAAGACATCTACGAGTGCAAGGTCTGTGCTAATTCCATAGCCCAGGTGTATGAAAGAAACCTGATACCGCCAAAGGCATCGGATGTGTTTGGTATAGGGGATATATTCGATGATTCGCTGATGCAGGAATTGACAACGAAGTTATGTGAAATTATGTAAAAAACGACGATAAAAGGAAGATTTGTTTAGAAAAAAAGTATACTTAAAATTCTAACAAAATTGTAACAGGGCAGACGGACAGTTTATCACACTAAAGCATTGACATTTCAACGCGCCATTGATATACTTCGACAAAAGTGGCACAAATGTATAGTATCGTATGGGACGCTGGGGTAAGGGAAAAGCATATCAGCGGTTGATGCTTGATTAGAACTGTTTCATTACAAATAATATGAAGCGCTTACAGTAATCTCATATGTTACGTAGGCGCTTTTTGCGTCTTTATTTCGCTTTTTCTTTCATATGAAGGAAGTTTCGCGAGGCGGTGTATTACATTCACCGGTGCCGGGAGAGAAAATAAGGAGGTATGTAAACGTGAAAAAGTTCAGATTTAAGAATCTTTTAGCCGTTATGCTTGCTGCTGTACTTACATTCAGCACGGTTATGCCGTCTTACACAGCAATCGCAGCAGAAGCGGTTGAAGCTGATTCCGCTGCTTTGACATTCGAAGCAGTTGACGAGACACTTGAACTTGCAGGCGCTGATGTTGCAGATGTTGCTGCAGACATTTCCGAATATGCAGATTCAGATGTTGTTCGTGTATTCATCGTTTTCGATGAAGAGTCTGTAATCGATGCCGGTTATTCAACCGAAAACATCGCAGAAGACAAAGCTGCAATGGCTTATTCCGAAGAGCTTGCTGCTAATCAGGAAGAAGTTATTGAAAAGATTGAAGAAGAAGTTCTCGACGGAGAAGTTCTTGATACAAACTATAGCTTCACCATTCTTACAAACGCTGTTTCAGCAGACATTAAGTATGGCGACTTAGAAGCTATCGAAGAGGTGGAAGGTGTAGCTGCTGTATACATCACACCCGTATATGAGGTTCAGGCAACAGATGATCCTCTTACAGCTACAGCAGGCGCAATGGTAGGAAGCTACCCTACATGGGCAGTTGGTTACTCAGGCGCAAACATGAGAATCGCAGTTATTGATACAGGTCTTGATACCGATCATCCCTCATTCTCAGAAGAAGCATACCTTTTCGGTCTTAACGAAACCGCTGAAAAGAACGGAAAGACAGTTGCTGATTATGATCTTCTTGATGTAGAAGAAATCGCTGTAAGTGTTGACAAGCTTAATGCTGCTTCAAGATATCGCGGACTTACAGCTGAAGATTTATATCTTAATGCAAAGGTTCCTTTCGCATTCAACTATGTTGATAAGGATTTTGACGTAACACACAGCAATGACTCTGAGGGCCCTCATGGTACACACGTATCCGGTATTGCTACAGCAAACACATATGTTGTAAATGCTGCTTCTGAGACTGGCTTTGCAAGACAGGAAGCAGGCGTTGTAGGTATTGCTCCCGACGCACAGTTATTTGTCATGAAGGTATTCGGTAAGGGCGGTGGCGCTTATACTGATGACTATATGGCAGCTATCGAAGATGCTATTCTTCTTGGCGCTGACACAATTAACTTAAGCCTTGGTTCATCAAGCGCAGGTGAAACCGCTAACGGTACCGATTATATCGATGGCATTTTTGCTAAACTTGAAGGTACAAGCACAGTTGTATGTATTTCAGCAGGTAACGCAGGTAACTGGGCTGATGAAACACAGTACGGCGCATTGCTTGCAAGCGATGTTGATGCAGATACAGTTGGTTCACCCGGATCATACAAGAACGCATTCACTGTAGCAAGTGCTGCTAACGCAGGTGTTACAGGTTACAAGGGTGTATTCCAGGGTACAGTTGTAGCTTTCTATGATGATGGCTCAAGCGCAAATAACAGACCTTTCACAAGCCTTGTTAAGTCAAGCGAAGGTACTGAGTACGATTACGTATTATTAGATGCAATCGGCAATGCTTCCGATTACAACGGAATTGACGTAAAGGGCAAGATTGTTCTTGTATCACGTGGTTCCATCAACTTTGCTACAAAGCACGACAATGCTCAGGCAGCGGGCGCTATCGGATGTTTCGTATACAACAACCAGGAAGGCACAATTTCCATGAGCCTTGAAGGTTCATCTGCTACAATTCCTTGCGCAAGCATTACATTGGCAGATGCACTCGCTATCGTGGATGCTTCCGAATACGATGCAGCTACAAACACATATACCGGTAAGGTAGTTCTTGACAATGAAATTGCTTCCAAGGTTGGTTCAGCTGAAGATTATGCAATGAGTGACTTCTCTTCATGGGGTGTTCCCGGAGATCTTACTCTTAAGCCTGAAATCACAGCACCCGGCGGAAATATCTATTCAACACTTGATGGTGGCACATACGGACTTATGAGCGGTACTTCAATGGCTGCTCCCAGCATTAGCGGTCTTACAGCACTCGTTCTTCAGTACATCGAAGAGAACGATCTTGCTGCTAAGACAAAAGTTCCTGCAAGATCTCTTGCTCAGTCACTTATCATGGCAACAGCAGTTCCGATTGCACAGGCTGACGGAGAACTTTATTCTCCCAGAAAGCAGGGTGCAGGTCTTGCTAATGCATACAATGCAATTAATTCTCCTGCTTACATCATGATGGGTGCTTCATCCAAGAACAATGATGGTAAGGTTAAGGCAGAACTTGGTGATAACGTTTCAAGAGGTGGTAAGTACAACTTTACTTTCTCTTTATACAACATGTCTGATGAAACACTTTACTACACAGTAGATACAGATGTTTACACAGAATCAGCACTTGATTACAACGGATTAAAGTATACATTGTCTTCTTCACACAGACTTGATCCTACAATTAAGGTATCAACAGTTAAGTCTACAGCTAAGAAGCTTATGTACGACGTTGATGGCAACGGTACAGTAAATGCAGCAGATGCTGAAGCACTTGTTGCAGTTGCAAACGGTACTCTTGCAAATGCAGTAGTTTCTTACTACGAAGATGAGTTCGACTTCAACTCAAACGGTATTATTGATGCTGAAGATGCTGAATTATTTGCAGCAGCAATCAGCGCTAAGGAAATTGATACAGATCTTGCTGTAGTCGAAGTTAAGCCTCACGGTATGGAGTGGGTTAAGTTCAACATTAATTTAAAGAAGGCTGACAAACAGTATATTGAAAGAAACTTCGTAAACGGTTCTTATGTTGAAGGTTTTGTAAACCTTCGCGGTAAGGTAGATCTTTCAGTTCCTTTCCTTGGTTTCTACGGTAACTGGACAGATTCTTCAATGTTTGAGCCTTATGATTACATTGAATATGCAACCACAGGTTCAACAACAGCTACATATACAGGCGTATCAAGCACAAACTACTTATCATTCAAGTTTGCAGGCGATACAAACAAGTACAAGTTCAGAGGCAACTTCTATGCTCAGGATGCCGAGTATATTGCTGACAGAAATGCTATGTCATCACTTACTGGTGATATGGTTTCTGACTTCACATATTCACTTATCAGAAACGCAGCTGATGTTTCGGTAACAGTTTCTAATGCTGAGACAGGTGATGTTTACGTAAATAACTCAAAGGGTTCACAGTTTGGTGCATTCTACTACACTCCACAGGGTAAGTGGCAGAACACCCAGTCCTCTATCGCAATTAACTGGTCCGGTAAGGACAAGAGCGGTAAGGCACTTCCTGACGGAACAAAGGTTAATATCACTCTTTCAGCTTTACCTTCATACTATAATGATGCTACGAAGGTTCCCGGTAAGGGCTGCTACATCACAATTCCTATGACTATCGACAATGTTGCTCCTACAGCAGCACCTGTTGAAATCACAGATACTACAATGACAGTTGCAGCAACAGATAACCAGTACATTGCAGCAGCATATGTAGTTGCATCTGATAAGAGCACAGTTCTTGAGAAGTTTGCTGTTGATCAGCAGACAGCAGGAGCTACAACAGAGTTTACATTTGAATATCCTAACGCAGTATTCTACTTTGATGTAGTTGACTACGCAGGAAATGAACAGGTATACAGAATCAACATGAGCGATGAACCTGATACAGAAATCGTTTCAAGTCTTGAACTTGATGCTGAAGAAGTAATGCTCTTCGTTGGAAATACTGTAAAGCTTACAGCAACAGTTGGTCCTGAAAACCTCGTTGATCCTTCAGTAACCTGGTTATCACTTGATGAGTCAGTTGCTACAGTTGATGAAAATGGTGTTGTAACAGGTGTTAGCGAAGGTTCTACATTAGTTGGAGCAATTACAAATGCACTTGGTGAAGACGGTGAGCCTCTCGTTGCAGCTTGCTATGTTGATGTCGTTGAAATCGATACTCAGTTGAATACAACAATTTGGGATGCAACAGGTAATGTTTACTTCTCAACCTTCAACACATCAGATCGTGAACTTACTAACCTCTCTGAGAAGCAGAGTGCAGCATTCTGGTCAACAGCAGTTATCGGTGACAAGCTTTATGCTACAACCTGCGACAATGATGACGGCGACGCATCTATGTACATTGTAGATCCTGATACTTTCGAGTCTGAGCTTCTTGCAAGTGACCTTATTTGGAACACAGATATGGCATACGGCCCCGGTACAGATACAATTTACGGTACATATGCTTACTACATATTGACAGAAACAACAGACGGTGGTTTTGATGGCGCATTCAACTTCGCAAGCAGAACAGGATACAATTACTTCACCGGTATTGCATACCTTGGAACTCTTGATGCGGCTACAAGCCCTTACAAAGTTCCTACAGATATCTTCTACTTAATTGACGAAGCAGGAAACCTTTACGACTTTATCGTATACGGTACACGTGCTTCTCTTAGCAAGATAGCAAATACAGGTATCAGCACTAATGGTGAATGGTATTATGATTCACTTTACTGTGATGAAGAAACCGGATTCCTCTTCTACACATGCTTTGATGGAAGTGATGAAATCACATTACATCTCATCCTTGACTACTTCGATGCTGATGACAACGAAGTAGTTGAAGCATACAACATGGGTCAGTTCGAATCTTCTGTATGGCCTATATCAGGTCTCTACAAGTGGAATAGTGAAGCCGCTGATGCTGAAAAGCTTGCAGCTAAGCTTGCTAACGTATCTGCAGATTTTGCAGAAGATAAGGTTTCAAAAGATTCAATCGAAAAGATTCATGCTTCAGTTAAGGCAGTAAACCTTGTTACAAACGAGGCTCCTGTTGAGGAAGAGACTCCCGATGAGGAAGAAGCTCCCGTAGCAGAAGTTCCTGCAGAAGAAGCTCCTGTAGCTGAAGAGGCTCCCGTTGAGGAAGAAACTCCTGCAGAGGAAGAAACTCCTGCAGAGGAAGAAGCTCCTGCTGAGGAAGAAGCTCCTGTAGCTGAAGAAACTCCTGTTGAAGATGAAGCTCCTGTAATCGAAGCTGAAATCGAAGACTAATCTTCAAAACTTTATATTAAAGTAATATTGATGCCTCCTGCGTAAGCAGGGGGCATCTTTTTGTTATGGCTACTCTACGACTGCTAAGCATCGTTGGAACTCCGGGGAGTTTCAACGGGGATATGTCATTAATGAAAGAGTAACAAAAATCTGATAAACTTGTGAGTGACAAGTTTGTTTGGGGGAGTTTATGTTAAGTCAGAGAAGAGAGGCATACAGAAAAAAACAGGAAGAGTTTTTCAGACAGTTCGATGATGAAAGAGGACTGAACAGCAGAGTAAATGGAAAATTACTGTCAATTGCGCCTATAATACTTATTGCGAACGTCATTATATGGTGCGTATGGCTCAATAAGTGTTTCCCGGATATGCTTAAATGGGCCTTTGTTTTTTATGTTATTTTCCCTTTTGCTTTACAGCTTGCCATTGTAGGACTTTTGGAGCTTTCCAGAAGACTTCTTGACGTCGAGCATCATCCCGATTCAAAGGTAAGGGAATCGATTTCGCATTTTGTCGGAGCAATTTTATACACATTGTTTTTCTCTTCGTATTTCTCGATATACAGACAGGCAGGCGTTTGTGTTCTTTTTGCATTATGCCCGGTGATTCTTACCGCTCTTTATAAAGAATTTAAATGGACAATAGAAACAATGATTGTTACAGCTGTGGCAATTTTCGTTGTTGTAATGGATTATTTTCCCACGACCCTCTTTAGATTTGAAGCTCCAAAAGGAATGCTGGCATTTGAAACAATCTTCACAAGTGCATTTATTGGGGAATTAATTCAGGCGCTTCATATCAGGATAACTCTTGTTATAAATGAAGTGGCAAAAGCTGAGGCGATACAACAGGCAAAAGATACTTTCTTTGCAAAAATCAGCCATGAGATAAGGACGCCAATAAATGCGGTTCTTGGAATGGATGAGATGATTTTAAGAGAGGATATAACCCCTGAAGTTGAAAAATGTGCCATAAATATTAAAAATGCGGGTCAGACACTGTTGTCTTTAATAAATGACATTCTTGACAGTTCAAAACTGGAAGCAGGAAAAGTTGAGATTGTTCCAATTGATTATAATCTTACGACGCTCATAAGTGATTCTTATAACATGGTAAGATTCCGTGCAGAGGAAAAGGAGCTTAAAGTTAATGTTATAAACGACCATTCGGTTCCGGTTAATCTCCATGGCGATGAGGTAAGAGTGAGGCAGATTCTTTTGAACCTGCTTACGAATGCAATAAAATACACTAATGAAGGTCGCATAGACATTTCGGTTAACTGGAAAGGCCTTACGGATAATCATATAATGCTGATTTTGTCAGTTAAAGATACGGGAATAGGCATTTCTGAAAGAGAGATTCCAAGACTTTACGACTCATTTGAGCGACTTGACGAAAGAAACAACAGATATGTCGAGGGAACGGGACTTGGACTTAATATTACAAAGCATCTTGTTGATTTGATGAACGGCAGAATAGAAGTAAAAAGTACTGTCGGCGAGGGCTCTGAGTTTACGGTATATATTCCGCAGGACTTAGTCGGACCAGAAGTTATGGGTGATTTCTATGAAACCGTGGAAAACCGATCAAAAGAAAGAGAAAAGTATAAAGAAAAGTTTGTTGCTCCGGATGCAAGGGTTCTTGTTGTTGATGATGTCCAGATGAACATTGACGTTTTCAAAGGATTGCTTAAGAAAACACAGATTCAGATTGATTCTGCCCTCAGCGGAGAGCGTGCGCTTCAACTGTTGCAAAAGAAAAAATACGATATTATTTTTATGGACCACCTTATGCCGGAAATGGACGGCGTCGAAACTTTCTCAAGAATGAGAAATACAGATACTCCAAACAATGAAACTCCGGTAGTTGTTCTTACGGCAAATGCGGGCGAGAATGCTGCAGAGGAGTACAAAAACCTTGGATTTGAAGACTATATGTCTAAACCTGTTAAAGGCAAGGCGCTTGAAGATATGGTCTACAAATATATTCGAAAAGAAGAGGATACAGTTCTCGTTTTAACTTCTAATGAAAATGAGACGGAAGAGGATTTTCTTAATAAGTTGAGTTTTCTTGATACGGAGAGTGCTCTTGAATATGTCGGAAACGATGTTTCAATATACAAAGAAGTGCTAAATTCATATAGAAAAGACAGCAGACTTCTTTTGCTTAGCAAGAATTTTCAGGAAAAGGATTGGGACAATTATAAAATCAACGCGCATGCACTCAAGAGCACATCGTTGTCAATAGGTGCTTCGGACCTGTCTGAGGAAGCAAAAGAGATGGAGTTTGCTGCAAAGAACGGAGACTATGACCTTATCTTTGAAAAGCATCCCGATATGATGCATCACTACGAGCAGCTTCTTGGCAAGCTTAACGCTGTATTATCATAATAAGCGATGCCGGTAGACCGGAGTATTTTCTGCGACTTGACAAAAGGAAATCGAAATACTAATATGACACTTAGAAACGAAGACGGAAACATGTCGATTAAAGTTTAGCACTCAGAGAATGGAGCGTATGGTGTGAGCTCCTGTGTAAAGATTAATCGGTACCCTTCCCGAGTTGCCAATCGGAACAAAGTATGTGAGGCCGTGTCCCGCGTTAAGGGTTTGAGTGAAAGTTAAGGTGGAACCGTGTGATGAGCACCCTTATGCATATATGTGCATAAGGGTTTTTTTATGCGGCCGAAACTTTCAATCACAGAAAGGAGATTTTCAAAATGAAAATCACATTAAAAGACGGCTCCTTTAAAGAGTATTCGGGAGCAATGAGCGTTTATGATATAGCGCTCGACATTTCAGAGGGACTTGCACGTATGGCATGTGCAGGCGAAGTTGACGGTCAGGTTGTAGATCTTAGAACCGTAATTGACAAAGATGTTTCTTTGAACA
This sequence comes from Lachnospiraceae bacterium, assembly GCA_045627845.1. Taxonomy (GTDB): domain Bacteria; phylum Bacillota; class Clostridia; order Lachnospirales; family Lachnospiraceae; genus UBA1258. The sequence goes on from JAZQOL010000005.1 coordinate 23,469, forward strand.
TTATTACAGCAAATGATCCTGCAGCTCTTCCCGTTATCAGACACACAACATCACACATTCTTGCAGAGGCAGTTAAGAGACTTCGTCCTGATGCAAAGGTTACAATCGGACCGAGCATCGAAGACGGTTTCTACTATGACTTCCTTACCGAGCCTTTTTCAAGAGAAGATCTTGATGCTATTGAGGCTGAGATGAAGAAAATCATTAAAGAAGGCAAGGAAATAAAGCGTTTTACTCTTCCCAGAGCTGAAGCAATCAAATTTATGGAAGAAAAGGGTGAGCCTTTTAAAGTTGAACTTATTCAGGACCTTCCTGAAGATGCGGAGATTTCTTTCTACGATCAGGGGGATTTTGTTGACTTATGTGCAGGTCCTCACCTTATGAGCACAAAGGGTGTTAAGGCATTTAAGCTTATTTCTTCTTCAATGGCTTACTGGAGAGGTAAATCGGACCGCGACAAATTGCAGCGTATTTATGGAACTGCTTTCAATAAAAAAGAAGAACTTGAAGCACATCTTCAGAAGCTTGAAGATGCGAAGATGCGTGACCATAACAAACTTGGTCGTGAGATGGGCATTTTCCTTACAGCTGATGTAATCGGACAGGGACTGCCTCTTTTCACTCCCAAGGGAACAAAAATGATTCAGAAACTTCAAAGATGGATTGAAGACCTTGAGGACAACGAGTGGGGATATGTTCGTACACGTACACCTTTAATGGCAAAGTCCGATCTTTACAAGATTTCAGGTCACTGGGATCACTACATGGACGGAATGTTCGTACTTAATAAGGATGCAGAGGATGGCAAGGAAGTTATGGCGCTTCGTCCCATGACATGTCCTTTCCAGTACTATGTATACATGAACGATCAGAAATCATACAGAGATCTTCCTTACAGAATGGCTGAAACATCTACACTTTTCCGTAATGAGGACTCCGGTGAAATGCACGGTCTTACACGTGTACGTCAGTTTACGATTACGGAGGCACACATTGTTCTTACTCCTGAACAGGCTGAAGAAGAACTTACAAGATGTGTTGACCTTGCTCACTTCGTAATGAAGACACTCGGCCTTGAAGGAGATGTATCATACAGACTTTCAAAGTGGGATCCCGAGAACAAGACCAAGTACGAAGGCGATGAGAACTACTGGAACTCAACACAGCAGTACTTACGTGACGTTATGAACAAGAATGGTATCAAATTTACTGAGGAAGACGGCGAAGCTGCTTTCTACGGACCGAAAATTGATATTCAGGCAAAGAACGTTTACGGAAAAGAAGATACAATGGTAACAATTCAGCTTGACTGCTCATCCGCTACAAAGTTTGGCATGTACTACATTGACGAGCAGGGCAACAAGGCAACTCCCTGGATTATTCACAGAACATCCATGGGATGTTACGAAAGAACTCTTGCATGGCTTATTGAGCACTATGCAGGTAAATTCCCTACATGGATGTGTGCAGAACAGGTAAGAGTACTTCCTATTTCCGAAAAGTATGCTGACTATGCAGAGCAGGTAAGAGCAGAGCTCAAGAAAAACGGTGTTGATGCAACTGTTGATAACCGTTCTGAAAAGATTGGTTACAAGATTCGTGAAGCCCGTCTTGATAAGCTCCCTTACTGGGTTGTAGTAGGTGAACAGGAACAGGCAGACAAGCTTGTTTCGGTTTCCAGCAGATTCGCAGGTAATGAAGGACAGAAATCTCTTGACGAGTTTATCGCCCAGATTACAAAAGAAATCGCTACAAAGGAAATCCGCAAGGAAGCTCCCAAGGAAGACAAGCAGTAATATATAAAGATTATACAGTTAGCTTTAAAAATGCCACAGGTTCTAAAACCTGTGGCATTTTCTGTTAATCCTTCTACTTGAAAAAAGAACTTTACGATGGCATAATGGTGACATGAACAATCGAACTTATGTTTGCATCGACCTAAAGTCATTCTACGCATCTGTGGAGTGTGTGGACCGGGGACTTGATCCGTTTACTACCAATCTTGTGGTAGCCGATCCGGAGCGCAGTGAGAAGACAATATGCCTTGCCGTATCACCTGCCATGAAGAAGCTTGGAGTTCCGGGAAGATGCAGGGTATTTGAAATACCCAAGACAATCGAATATATAATGGCAGTTCCGAGAATGCAAAAGTACATCGATGTTTCTGCCCATATTTACGGTATATATCTTCGATATATTGCCAAGGAGGACATTCATGTTTACTCCATAGATGAGGTTTTTATGGATGTTACGGATTATCTTTCTTTGTACAGATGCACAGCCAAAGAACTCGGAAAGAAGATTATGGGAGAGGTGTTTGAAGAGACAGGAATTCAGGCCACCTGCGGAATCGGGACAAACCTTTATCTTGCAAAGATTGCACTCGACATTATATCCAAGCATTCGCCGGACCATATCGGTATTCTTGACGAGAAGAGCTATTGCGAGAAACTTTGGAATCATAAGCCTCTTACAGACTTTTGGCGAATCGGCCCGGGAATATCAAAACGTCTTGCACACAACGGAATCGAGACAATGGGTGATGTTGCCCATGCCGACGAGGACCTTTTATATCATATTTTCGGGATAGATGCAGAGCTGTTGATTGATCATGCCTGGGGTCGCGAGTCGACAACCATGAAGCATATTAAAGCGTACAAACCTTCCACGAACTGTATCTCAAACGGTCAGGTTCTTCCCCGTGATTACGCTCATTCGGAAGGGATGCTCGTTGTTAAGGAAATGGCAGATATTCTTTGCCTTGATCTTATTGCGAAGGGAAAGATAACAGAATCGATTACATTATACCTTGGCTATTCTTCCAATTATGGTGTCGGAAGCGAACGGGCAAGTGCGAGACTTTTGAGCCCCACAAATGCTGCATCAATCATTGTTCCGACTGTTGAGGAACTTTATAAAAGAGCAAAGGATCCCGAAATACCTATCCGGCGCATTAACATTTCTTTTAATAACATTACAGACGAGGGATATCGTCAACTTGATCTCTTTACAGATTATGCAGGTGAAGAAAAGGAGAATAAAGTTCAGAAGGCTATGCTTTCCATAAAGGAACGCTACGGTAAGAATGCCGTTTTAAAAGGTATGAACCTCGAAGAAGGCGGGACTACAATCGAGCGAAACAACCAGATAGGAGGGCACAAACGATGAGCAATCTGAAAAAACCAAGGCCTAGGATGAGTCTTGAAGACAGAGCGAAGCAGTTTATGCCGTTTGCTGCGCTCAAAGGTTATGAAGAAGCCTTACGAGCCGAAGAGGCAAGGATTGAAGCAATGTCATGCGAAAGGAAAGTGACCGATTTATCGGATATCAGTGATGAAGCTGCTGATATTCCTTAGGGCTTAGGCCGAATTCTTTTTTGAACGCCCTGAAAAACACTGAGTAATCATTAAACCCGTACAGAGGAAATGTCTCCTGTATGGGTTTTCCGCTTCCAATGGCGTCTTTGCATGCATACAGACGCTTGATTTGAATATATTTGTGGAGCGAAATCCCGAAATCCTGCTTGAACATGTGCTCGATATGATATTTGCTCACAAAAAAGACTCCTTCGAGTTTTTCCAAAGAAAGATCCTCATCGAGATGCAGAAGGACATAATCACTGATTACGTTTGAGAGCCTTTCGCTCTTTACTGAATCGGCTACGGTAATTTTTTCGTAAGCCATACGGTTTATAGTAAGAAGGAGATCGTTTATAAGAAGTGATACTTTTGCATCTTTTCCGAATCGGTTTCCTTTGACCTCGGCAGTAATGTTAAAAAGGGATGACTGAAGCTCGTTGAAAGAAAGAACATCGTTGGGATAACGGTATTCTCCGGTATTTTTGATATGTTCGATGATAAAACCGTAATCTTTTGAAGCATCGGTCAGCTCTTTGAAATATTGGTCGCTTATCCAGAGAACAAAACGCTTGTAAGGTGTTTCGGAGTCTAGAAACTCGGGAAAGTGTTCAACCTTCGGAGGAATAATAACGAGATCGCCTTTCTTTAGCTTGATGGGGCTACCGGATACTACTATATTCACGTTTCCTTCGAGGAAGAAGTAAAACTCATAATAGTCATGGGAATGCTTTTTAACACGTGTTCCGGGGATATCGCTGTAGTAGTATATTTCGTAATCCTCTGAATACATATATTGTCTTGTTGAAAACGGGGTAATGAGTTCCTGCTTTTTCATTGAAACGACCTTTCGGGTACTTAGACGTACAGTTGAGCTTCTTTAAATAGACAGTACAGCAAAACAGCAATTTTTGCAATGTTAACAACAAGAGATATTATTTTGGTTTGCATGCGTTATGACTAAAATCGAGATGATGCGAATAAACGCTTTAAGTAAGACAGTGAAGCGGTTAACAAATATATATGACAAAATGGAGGTCCATTATGCAGATGACATTACGTTGGTACGGAAGCAAGCATGATTCCGTTACCCTTGAACAAATCAGACAGGTACCCGGTGTTAAGGGTGTTATTACAACACTTTATGATTCGGTACCCGGAGAAGCCTGGGAACTTGAGGATATCCGCGCCATGAAAAAAGAAGTTGAGGCAGCCGGATTGAAAGTTGCAGGAATTGAAAGTGTTAACATTTCTGATGCGATTAAAATCGGATCTCCCGAGAGAGAAGAACACATTGAAAATTATATAAAGACACTGGAACGTCTCGGACAGGAAGATATTCACATGGTATGTTATAACTTCATGCCGGTATTTGACTGGACAAGAACTGAGCTTGCAAGAAAGCGTCCCGATGGTTCCACAGTGCTTGCTTACAGCCAGGCTGCAATCGATGCCATTAAGCCCGAGGAAATGTTTGATTCCATAGCAGGCGATTCAAACGGACATATTATGCCCGGCTGGGAGCCCGAAAGAATGGCTCGCGTAAAAGAACTTTTTGAGATGTACAAAGATGTCGACAATGAGAAGCTGTTTGAAAACCTTAAGTACTTCCTTGAAAGAATCATGCCTGTTTGTGACAAGTATGACATAAACATGGCAATCCATCCCGATGATCCTGCATGGAGCGTATTCGGACTTCCAAGAATCATTATAAATAAAGAGAACATCTTAAGAATGATGAAGATGGTAGATAACCCTCACAACGGAGTTACTTTCTGCTCGGGATCATACGGTACCAACCTTGAGAACGATCTTCCCGATATGATTCGTTCTCTCAAGGGACGTATTCACTTTGCTCACGTGCGCAATCTTAAGTTCAATTCTCCTACAGATTTCGAGGAATCAGCTCATCTTTCTTCCGACGGAACATTCGATATGTATGAGATAATGAAGGCGCTTTACGATATCGGATTTGACGGACCGATAAGACCTGACCACGGACGTATGATTTGGGGTGAAGTTGCAATGCCCGGTTACGGACTTTACGACAGAGCACTCGGAGCAGCTTACTTAAACGGTCTTTGGGAAGCAATCGAAAAGAGTAATAAGAGGTAATCGCTATGGGACTTAATTTAACAAAAGAAAGCCTTGCCAATAAAGAACTCTGGACTAAAAAAGGCTACAGAGTATGGAATTATGACAGAGAAGCAGTAAAGAAGCAGACACTTGAGAATCCCGAATGGATTCACTTTGGCGCAGGTAATATTTTCAGAGCTTTTCAGGCTGCCCTTATGGAAGAACTGCTTGAAAAAGGTGTTGAAAAGACAGGCCTTATAGCAGCTGAAGGTTTCGACTATGAAATAATCGAGAAAATGTATCGTCCGCATGACGGAATCGGAATCGACGTTACACTAAAGGCTGACGGAAAGATTGACAAAGCGGTAATCGGAAGCATAGTAGAATCGCTTACGGTTAATCCTGAGGATAAGGCAGATTATGCACGCCTTGTTGAAATTTTCGAAGCTCCTTCTCTTAAGATGGTAAGCTTTACAATCACCGAGAAGGGATACAGCCTTACCGATGCAAAGGGAAATACTGCAGCTGCAGTTGCCGAGGATTTTAAAAATGGTCCCGACAAGGCTGTCAGCTATATGGGAAAAGTAAGTGCTCTTCTTTACAAAAGATTTGTAAAAGGAAAGCGCCCGGTTGCAATGGTAAGTATGGACAACTGTTCTCATAACGGCGATAAGTTATATGCTGCAGTTCATGCTTTTGCAAAAGCATGGGCTGAAAACGGCCTTGCTGATAAAGAGTTTGTATCATACGTAGAAGACAGGAACCTTGTTTCTTTCCCCTGGTCCATGATTGATAAGATAACACCCAGACCCGACGCATCCGTCGAAAAACTTCTTATCGAAGACGGTATAGAAGATCTGGCTCCCGTTATCACTTCAAAGAATACATATGTTGCTCCTTTCGTAAATGCCGAAGAGTGTCAGTACCTTGTTATCGAGGACGCATTCCCCAACGGAAAGATTGCTCTTGATGAAGTAGGTGTGATTTATACGGAAAGAGAAACGGTTGACCGTGTAGAGAAGATGAAGGTATGTACATGCCTTAATCCTTTACATACAAGCCTTGCTGTTTACGGATGCCTTCTTAACTATCAGCTTATTTCAAAAGAAATGGAAAATCCTGTTTTGAAGCGTTTGGTTGAGCGCGTCGGTTATGAAGAAGGCCTTCCGGTTGTTGTTAACCCGGGCGTTCTTGATCCCAAGAAATTTATTGATGAGGTAGTAAATCTTAGAATTCCCAATCCCTTTATGCCTGATTCACCTTGGAGAATTGCAACTGATACATCACAAAAGGTTGGCATAAGATTCGGTGAAACAATCAAGGCATACGCAAAGAGAGACGATCTTGATCCTTCCTCGCTTGAGATGATTCCGCTTGTTTTTGCCGGATGGTTAAGATACCTGATGGGAATCAATGATTTGGGAGAAACATTCGAGCCAAGTTCCGATCCTCTTCTTGAAACATTGCGCCCTTATGTTAAAGACATAAAGTTTGGTGACACTGATGTGCATTCAAAAGTTGAGCCTATCCTTTCCGATGAAAGAATTTTTGGCTCAAATCTCTACGCAGTAGGCCTTGGCGATAAAGTTGAAAAATACTTCACAGAGCTTATTGCCGGTAAGGGAGCCATTGCAGAGACTCTTACAAAATACGTTTTATAAGCTTTTCTCAGAGCACAGATTTCCTCTCCCGGGCCTGTGCTCTTTTTTTGCATATTCGGTGAAACGGCGGTTTTGAGGGGAATATAGCGTATGTTTGAGCCTTGAAAGAAAAAACGATGAAAGCTATAATATTAGAATACATTAAACTGGGTGGAGGGTACCCTTGGATAAGATAAAAAGCAGAATTTTGCACGTACTTCTTTTTGCACTGGCGATGACCATGTTTGGGATGGCGTATTTTCAGTCGGTTAAGAATCGCAACCTTCATGAGAAGATAGTGCTTAATTCGGGATGGACAGTAAGAATAAATGACGATATATACACTTCGGTTGACCTGGCTTCTTTTAAATTCCCCGTGACCAATAAAGGTGACTGGGTTGTTATGGCCGGGACTCTTCCGGAGGATTTTTCCGATAATACAACGATGCGTATCCATATGATTCACAGTGTTACGCAGATTTACGTTGGAAAGGAATTGATTTTTGATTACGGAAGTGATGATTATCGTGACGGAAAGTTTGTAGGATACGGAAGCAGATTTGTGAGCCTTCCCGATGATTCAAAGGGAAGAACGATAATGATAACAATGCTCGTTACGGAGAATGATGCTTTTTCTTCAATCACGCCTCCGGAGATATATCATGAAAGCGATCATTACATCTTGTTTTATTGGGAGAGATTAATACCGCTTGTCGTTTCGATTACGCTTGTTGTAATAGGTGTAATTATTTCCGTAGTTACGTTTCTTTTGTATTTTAAGTCGTATCTTATGGAGAGACTTTTCTGCATCGGAATATTTGCTTTGTGCGTAGGCTGCTGGACGATATGCAGCTACAACCTTGACTTCCTTTTTACATCGAGTCTTAAGGTTAAGACGCTGCTTGAATTTTTCTCGCTGTATCTTGTCCCTTATCCTCTTTTGATGTATTTTAGGGAAGATGTTGAGGAGAGAGGCAACCGATGGGAATCATTTATCTTCTATGCACTTGTATTCATAGAGATTCAGATGTTTGTTCTTTCCGCTGTGCTTCAGTTTACAAATGTCAGCCATCTGTCTTCGTTTTCGACGGCTTTTATAGTGCTTATGGGCGTATCGGCGATTTTCATTGTATATTTGGTATTCTCGGCGCTTAGGTTCAGAAAGAGGCACAAGATTCTTGTAATCGGATTTTGTCTTATGCTGTTTTTGGGAATTCGCGATATGTTCGTTTTCGCGGTTCAGAAGTACAGCCTTTTCCTGGGAAGTGAGTACAGAAGCTATGTTTCTGCAGGAGTTCTCGTTTTTGTTTCAACGATGCTTGTTGATTTCATTCATGAGATGAGATCAAGACTTTTCAAAACTGCAGAGACTCAGTTCCTTGAGAAGATTGCTTATGAGGATGTCCTTACCGGACTTTATACAAGAAGAAAGTGTGAGGAGATATTCGAAGAAATCGACAACCATGGTTACGATTTCCTTATAATACAGTTTGACTTAAACAATCTTAAAAATACTAACGACGATTACGGCCATGAGGCCGGGGATGAATTGATTGTTCGTTTTGCCAATATAATGAAACTTGTTTTTGACGACGGCGAGACACTCGGACGAATGGGCGGAGATGAGTTCATTGTTGTAAAGAAAGATGCTTATGGGTACGATGTCGATGAGAAGATAGCAAGAATGAACGAGTTGATTGATGATGATAATACAGATAAAAACGTTCAGGTGAGTGTATCTCACGGATACTGCTATGCATCCGAACTCGAAAATCCGACGGCTAATACGGTTTACAAAGAAGCCGATAAACGAATGTATAAAGATAAAGAGCTTTACTATAAGAGAACAGGTAAAGGAAGGAGAAGAAACGATGTCCGCTAAAAAGAAAATATTTATAGACGGAAGCGAAGGTACTACGGGACTTCGAATAAATGAAAGATTTGAAGGAAGAGATGACATAGAACTTTTAAAGATTGATCCTGAACTTAGAAAGGATCCTTCCGAGATAAAGAAGCTTATCAATGAGTCCGATATTACTTTTCTTTGCCTCCCCGATCAGGCGGCAATTGAAGCTGCTGATATGGTGGAAAACGACAGGACGGTTATTATCGATACTTCCACTGCACACAGAACAGAGGCAGGATGGGCTTACGGATATCCCGAACTTTCAAAAGAACACAGAGATGCGATAAAAAACGGCAAAAGAATTGCTGTTCCCGGATGCTATGCTACGGGATTTATTACTCTTGCATATCCTCTTGTAAAAGAAGGAATTGTTCCTTCGGATTATCCTGTTTCGATATTTGCGGTATCCGGTTACAGCGGAGGCGGTAAGAAACTTATTGCAGCATACGAAGAAGAAGGAAGAGACAAAAAGTTTGACTCCGCACGCATGTATGCGTGGGGACAGACTCACAAACATTTAAAAGAAATGAAGGCAATCACGGGCCTTGACAGACTTCCTTTGTTTTCTCCTCTTACTACGAATTATTACAGTGGAATGGTTGTTGAGGTTCCGCTTTATACAGATATGCTTAAGAAAAAAATGACTCCCGAAGAAATCCGCGATTTCTTTGCAAAGTATTACGAGGGGGAGCAGTTTATTAAAGTTATGCCGTTTGGTGCGGATGTCGAAGCCGGAGGAGCTCTTTTCTCAGACGCCTGCTCAGGGTATGACGGAATTGAAATTTTTGTTACCGGAAATGAGGACAGAGTTGTTGTTGCAACTCGCTTTGACAATCTTGGTAAAGGTGCATCGGGAGCAGCTGTTCAGTGCTTAAATATTGTTCTTGGATGTGATGAGGCAAAGGGACTTAACCTGTAATGAGCGGAAAACTTTATGTGGTGGCAACGCCAATCGGCAATCTTTCGGACTTTTCGCAACGTGCGATTGACGTCCTTAAGGAAGTAGACCTGATTGCGGCGGAAGACACAAGAAATACAATTAAATTACTCAGTCATTTTGACATACATACTCCACAGACAGCCAATCATAAATTCAATGAACGACAGACTGTGGACAGACTTGTTAAAGAAATCCTTGAAGGTAAATCCATAGCCGTTGTTTCCGATGCGGGAACCCCTTGTATAAACGACCCCGGATTTGTACTTGTCGAGGCGTGTGCAAACGCAGGAATTCAGGTGATTGGTGTTCCGGGCTGTTGTGCTGCAGCAACGGCGGTTTCGGTTTCGGGACTATGCTCGGACAGCTTTCTTTTCATGGGGTTCTTCCCGAGAGAAAAGAAGGATACTGAAAAGCTGTTTGACTATATAGCGGGAAATAAGTCCGAATTGTACATTTTTTATGAATCACCAAAGCGTATAATTGACTCGATGGAGTGTGTTGAGAAGGCATTCCCTGATGCAAAAATTGCTCTTTGTAACGATCTTACAAAGGCACATGAACGCATTTACAGAGGAACGCCGGGAGCTGTGCTTTCAGAGCTTAAAGCTAATCCCAATGCTGAAAAGGGTGAGTATGCGTTCTGCATGTATGTGGAAGCAAAAGAAGCAGTCAAAGATGAGAATCCGCTTTCTTTGGAAGCAATGCTTATAGATGTTATCGTAAAGAAGGGATGTTCAATGAAGGATGCTATAGGGCTTTTGGCTAATGACCCGACGGTTAGTCCTACAGGAAAAATCCCCGGCACTAAGAAAGAATTATATCAGGCTTCATTAAATCTAAAGGAAATGTTCTAAGAAAAAGGAGAATTGATATGGCAGACTTATGTATGTGTTATCCGGGAGGATTACACAAGGCGCTTACCTTAAGCTACGACGATGGCGTAGAGCAGGATATTAAGCTCATCGAGATAATGAAAAAGTACGGGCTTAAGGGAACATTTAACATAAGCAGTGGAATATATGCAAAAGAAGGAACGGTTTATGCACCCGGTACCATTCACAGAAGAATGACAGAAAAGGTTATTACTGACCTTTACACAAAAAATGGAATGGAAGTTGCAACGCATGGACTTACGCATCCTTTTCTTAGCAGACTTCCTGTAAATCTTGCTACAAAGGAGATTTGTGAAGACCGTAAAAATCTTGAGGAACAGTTTGGAATTATAGTCAGAGGACATGCATATCCTTTTGGCGCGTACAACGAGACTGTAAAGGACATTTTGAAAAACAGTGGAATAGTATATGCCAGAACGGTAAAATCTACACATTGGTTTGGACTTCCGGATGACTGGCTCGAACTTGATCCTACATGTCATCATGATGATGAGAAACTTTTTGATCTTTGCGATATGTTCCTTAAAATGAACGGAGACTGGGGATATCCTCAGATGTTCTATCTTTGGGGACATGCTTACGAGTTTGAAGCAAACAATAACTGGGAGCGCATTGAACAGTTTGCGGAAAAGATGTCAGGAAAATCTGATATCTGGTATGCAACAAACGGCGAGATTTACAATTACGTAGAAGCCTTCAAACAGCTCAGATTTTCGACAGATATTACAAGAGTAGAGAATCCCACAGCTTATGATATATGGTTTACTTATGATAACAAGCCTTTCATGGTAAAGGTCGGAGAAAGCATTTCTTTGAACTTGTAGGAGTATATTAGGCACTCTTAGAAAGTCAAAGAAACAGTATGGAAAAGGAGAATATATGAAAATTCTTGTTACGGGCGGAGCCGGTTACATCGGTTCACACACAGTCGTTGAACTTCAGAATGCAGGATATGAGGTTGTGGTTATCGATAACCTTAGCAATGCTTCGGAGAAGTCTTTGGACAGAGTATCAAAGCTTACCGGTAAAGAGGTTTCTTTTTACAAATGTGATATTCTTGACAGAGAAGGACTTAATAAAGTTTTTGATAAGGAAAAAATTGATGCGGTAATTCATTTTGCAGGTCTTAAAGCAGTTGGGGAATCGGTTCAGAAGCCCTGGGAGTATTACGAGAACAACATCGCAGGTACTCTTACACTTACCGATGTTATGAGACAGCATGGTGTTAAGAACATTATCTTTTCGTCATCTGCAACCGTATACGGAGATCCTGCCTTCATACCGATTACGGAGGAATGCCCCAAAGGAACCTGCACCAATCCTTACGGCTGGACAAAGTCGATGCTCGAGCAGATTCTTTCGGATATTCAGAAGGCAGATAATGAATGGAACGTAATTCTTTTAAGATACTTCAATCCTATCGGAGCACATAAGTCGGGAACAATCGGTGAGAATCCTAACGGAATTCCCAATAACCTTATGCCTTATATAACACAGGTTGCAGTCGGAAGACGTGACCACCTTACCGTGTTCGGCGATGATTATGACACTCATGACGGAACCGGTGTACGTGATTACATTCATGTTGTGGACCTTGCAAAAGGACATGTTAAAGCACTGAAGAAGGTTGAAGAAAAGGCCGGCCTTAAGATTTACAATCTTGGTACAGGCGTAGGCTACTCGGTTCTTGATATTGTCAAAAACTTCGAAGCTGCAACAGGTGTGAAGATTCCTTATGAAATCGGACCGAGACGTGCCGGTGATATCGCTACATGCTATTCTTCCGCAGATAAGGCAAAGGAAGAACTTGGATGGGTTGCAGAGAACGGCATCAAAGAGATGTGTGCAGATTCCTGGAACTGGCAGAAGAACAATCCTAACGGCTACGAAGATTAATGTTACCGATAATAAATGGTGGGCACGGCAGTTTTCTGCTGTGCCCTTTTTGATTATTATTCATGCAGAGAAGAAAAACAAATTCATGGCATTCCGACTTGCGTATTCACTCTTCAATAATGTGAAATTCGAGATAGTCGAAAGGAACGTCCTCTATGAAAGAATCTTTGGTGAAACGTGTTTTGGATGTCTTCTTGAAGTCTTTGACGTTCAAATCGAGCCATATTGGACGTTCAAGGTCAAATTCCATACATGCTTTATCCAATGCCGCAAAAATTTTGTGAGTTCTTGTATCATCAGAGAAGTCTTCGATTGTCGTGTCCCTAAGAAGGTGATTGTCCTTAAAAATTTTAACCCAGATTCGCATTTCACTAGAGCCTTTCGGTTGAGATGAGAATGTGATTGTTCACAATAACATTTGAATAGATGATAGCATAATAGGTGGTTTTATGCTATAATAAACCACGTATGTGGTTTAAAATCGCAGGTAACGAAATAATGTGTTGTTTTGCAACGGTTTCTTTTGTTTTAGAGAAGAAGTCCGTGCAAAATAGGGGAAGAAATGGAAACAGAAAAAGAAGGAAAAAACAACGTTGTTCAGACGTGGAACGAAGTTACTCTCGTATATACGTCTGCATTGAAACAGATAAATACAAAACTTGAAATTCTTAATGATGAATTTCAGCATGTTCACAGGTACAATCCTATTGAACATATTAAGTCAAGAATAAAGACACCTGAAAGCATTGTTAAGAAACTTAAGAAATACGGACAGGAATCCACCATTGAGAACATGGTGACCTACGTCAACGATATTGCGGGAATAAGGGTTATTTGCTCATTTACAAGCGACATTTACAGAATTGCCGAGATGATTAGTAATCAGGCCGATATTAAGGTTATGGAAGTAAGGGACTACATCAAGAATCCCAAGCCCAGCGGTTACATGAGCTATCATATGCTTGTTACTGTACCGATTTATCTTTCGGACCGTATTGTTGATACAAAGGTTGAGATTCAGATAAGAACCGTAGCAATGGATTTCTGGGCAAGCCTTGAGCACAAGATTAATTATAAGCTTGAGGATAATGTTCCTGAGAATATTCGTTGCGAACTTGTTGAGTGTGCATATATGGTATCAAAACTTGATGACCGTATGCTTATGCTTAATGAGGAGGTTCAGAGCCTTCTAAAGGGTGACGAAGACGAGTAGGCAGAGTCTGTCGGAAATCGGAGTAAGTATTCGGGATTATGTTTGGAGGAAAGTTTATGGACAGTTTTTTTGACAAGATTGCAGGTCGTTTTAAGGCCGAGGAAGTTATAAAAGCCAATTCGGAGGCTGAGGCAAAAGAACTTGAATCAGCAAAAAATAAAGTTGCCGACCTTGAAAAGGCAGTAGGAGACATGAGACGTCTCAGCCTTAAGGCAGTTGAAACAAATGAAGCAACAACACAACTTGTTGCAAGCGCAATCGAGAAGATTGAAGAAATCAGATCTGAAGGCGGAAACGTTGACTCCGAAGAGTTAAGAAAGATTTCCGAAGAACTTCTTCTTTTGAGAGAGACTATTGAAGCATCCTTCAAGGCATCGTCCGAAGAAGCGCATAAAGAAAACGTTCGCGTATACAGAAATGTACAGGCAGCAGTCATAGAGGAACTTAAGCAGCAGTCTGAGGCAATTGCAATTCAGCATAATCACATTGAGAGACGTATCAGAGGTATTAAGCCCTGTGCAATAATTTCGCTTGTGTTCAGTGGGGTTTCTCTTGCTGTTATAGTTTCTGCTGTTGTTTACTGGTTCATTACTGTAGGTTTTTAGGAGACAGTCTATGGGTAAAGTTGATTTTAAGCCCGGCAATATGCTTTATCCGCTTCCTGTTATTATGGTTACGGTTAAAGATGACAACGGGAAATCCAACATTATTACGCTTGCTTGGGCGGGTACAATTAATTCGGATCCTGCGATGATTTCCATTTCCGTTAGAAAGGAACGTCATTCGTACCCTCTTCTTGTGAAAAGCGGAGAGTTTTGCGTAAATCTTACGAACAAGGAACTTGCTTTTGCAACTGATTTTTGCGGAGTAAAGAGCGGAAGAGATACCGATAAATGGAAAGAAACAGGTCTGACACCTGTTCGCTGTTCGGTTATTGATGCGGATATGATTGCTGAGAGCCCGGTTAATATTGAATGCAAGGTTACAAAGTCAGAGGACCTTGGAAGCCATACCATATTTTATGGAGAGGTGGTTTCGGTTCATGTGGATGATAAATACATGGACGAAAAGGGGACCTTCCATTTTGAGGACAGCAATCCGATTACCTATTCTCACGGAAAGTACTATACGCTTGGCGAGAATGTTGGCAAGTTTGGCTACTCGGTTCAAAAGAAAAAGAACTAAAATGAAGATTGGAGAGACGACTGTAGGGTCGTCTCTCTTTTGCTATGGCTATTCGACGACCGTTAATCAGCTGATTAAGTTCGCAGGGCGTGCTTTATTGCCGGCCTACCGGGCAGATAAGATGAGCCTTATTGCATCATATTCGCAGGGAACTGCTACTAAGGAATCCTTCTTTTGTGAATTCGTTAAAATAGGACGTAATCTCATTTTTTTAGAAAAAGTACGTATTGTTTTAGTGAAATCTACGGACTTTTTTGCATTTTTTAAATAAATGTCTGTATGGCATACGGACGAATGCTGGAAAAGGAAAGAATAGTCCGTATCGAATCCATTTTTGATACGGACTAAATTGCATAAATGATAAAAATGTCGGAATTGCCCTGAAAAGAGTAGTGAAAAGAACCGGGTGGACGGGCACGGCAAAAGAAAATTCTTGAACAATAGAGGGGTGTTTTGATTATAACCCTTTTCGAATGGAATCCTTGCCGAAGCGATCGCGAAGATTTCGTACAACTTCGTCGAGCTTTTTGTCCTTTTCTGTGTCGATAGCGAAAATGGCTGCCCTGTGCCCTTCGTGAGTAGAAGAGGGTCCGGCAGAAATAGGTCTGTGCCCTTTAGGAACAGAAGAGGTGCCGGCAGAAGCTGAATCAAGCCCGGAAGAGGCCGAGTTAAGGCCTGAAGAAGCCGAAGCAGAGGCAAATCCTGCATCGGAAGGCGAGAAAACGTTTGCAACGGAAGACGAAGAAGCGTTTGAATCAGGAGGCAAAAGAAAGCCTTCAGAGAAAAGACTTAACTGGAATGGGTCGCCGGTTTTTACGAGTTTAGAAACACGAACTCCTAAAAGTCGTATGGGAGCACCACTCCAAAGTTTGTCAAAAAGTGAAACGGCAATATTATAAATGGCGGCGGTAGTTTCTATGGGAGTTTCGGTTCCCATCTGATGGGAACGACTGACAAAGTCTGAATATTTGATTTCAATCGTAACTTGCATTGCGAGACTGTCCGCTTTGTGAAGTCTTGAAGAAACCGACTCACACAGAGAATAAATTACAGGAAGAGCAGATTCTCTTTCTGTGATATCTGAAGCAACGGTTGTGGAATTTCCTATACCCTTGGCGTCGCCGGGGTCTGTTTCGATGCCGGAATTGTCAATTCCGTTTGCAAACTCCCAAAGAGTAACTCCGTGACTCTTTAAATGAGAGGTTAGTATATTTACATCGGTTTTTGCGAGTTCTCCTATTGTGAAGATACCAAGCTTGTTAAGCGTTGCAGCGGCGGATTTTCCGCAAAGAAAAAGGTCACGAACGGGCAAAGGCCACATCTTTTCCTTGATTTCATAAGAAAAAAGAGTGTGGGTTTTATCGGGTTTGGTAAAATCAGATGCCATTTTTGCAAGAACCTTGCGGTCAGAGATTCCAACATTAACCGTAAAGCCGAAATGTGAGAATATTTCATGGCGAATCATATCTGCACATGCTTTCGGTGACTCATACATGTGTGCAATGGGGGTGAAATCAAGGTAACACTCATCAATGCTTGCCTGCTCGATATCATCGGTAAGTGTGTGAAGATAATCTATGAAAAAACGACTCATGCGGGAATACAGTTTAAAATCGGGGGGAACCATAACGAGACTGGGACATTTTCTGAAAGCACTGACAACAGGCTCGGCGGTTTCTATGCCGTATTTTTTGGCAGGAATTGATTTGGCCGTGACAATTCCGTGACGGGTGTCTGTATCACCCCCCACGATGGACGGAACCTCTCTTAAGTCGACTGTGCTTCCGTGACTTAATGCATCAACGGCTGCCCAGCTTAAGAAGGCGGAATTAACGTCTATGTGGAAAAATATTTTGTCCAAATTGCACCTCGAACATATGTACTATACCGACTATACCATATCCCGGTAGACTTTACAATCGAAGTAAAAATTGATAAAATAACTAGCAAATAATGGCTTTATCCGAAGTGGTTCGGTACATATACAGGGTTTAAAAATGGTTTTATTATCAAGATATCATAAAAAATGCAGAGTGGCAGGGTTGCGCGTAGGGATTATTGTTATAGCCTTAAGCGCTCTTTTTATGCCTACATTACGACCGGTTAAAAGTGTTGGTAACAATATCTTCACTATTGTTGTAAACGGCAAGGAAATGGGAAAAGTTGCCAATGAGGAAACGGCCGACAGACTTCTTAATCAGGCAAGACGTAATGTTGCCGGAAGTTCTGTTGAGGTTGTCATGATAGAGGCTGACAGTCAGATTGTTGGCTCTGAAGTGTTAAGAGGAACAATGGACGATGATGCGCTTGTTGTTTCCAATATAATGAATGAATACAAGACATCCATCAAAGAGACGATGGAGCATTCATATACAGTTAAAATTGATGATTACATGGTTAACGTATCATCCGAAAAGGAAGTTGTTGCTTTGCTTGAGGCTGCCATTAACCGATATGCCGAAGAAGGAAGCTTTACGGTGGACTTAATGTCTGACAACGCAAGAAAGCTTCCTGTTTTGATTCCTACAATCACGAAGACTTCGACGGCGGACGAAGAACCTCAGGCAGTTGTGGCGGGAGATTTCCTTGACGGAGATGGATTTTATCGCGAATTTGACAGAATCTTTGAAGAGGCAAAGCCCGAAGAAAAGATTTCTTTTGACGACTTTGATTACGGAATCACAAATGTTTCTTTTGCAAATACGGTTGAAGTGGTTGAATCTTACCTTCCCACAAGCCAGATAAAAAAGCTTGATGTTGCGATAGAAGAAATTACAAAAGATAAAGAACAAAAGACTATATATGAAGTAGTATCGGGCGACAGCCTATCACTCATTTCTCAGAAAACGGGCATTTCAATAGATCAGATTATCGAATTGAATGAAAGCATTGCAGACCAAAATTCTATTATTCGTATCGGAGATGAACTTACGGTAACTGTTCCGGAGCCTGAACTTTCGGTCAGAAGAGAAGAACTTGTTTATTATGAGGGAACTTACGAAGCTCCGGTAATTTATCAGTACAACGATAGTTGGTATACCACAACCGAGAAAACTCTTCAGGATCCTTCGTCGGGATATCACAAGTCAGTTCAGAAGATTACATATTTAAACAGTAAAGAAATATCCACTGAAGTGGTTATGGAGGAGATTGTAGCAGAAGCAATTCCAAAGATTGTCGAAAAGGGTACAAAGATTCCGCCTACATATATTTGGCCTTGCTCAAGCTGGCGTATAACAAGTTACTTTGGTTATCGTACAGCAACAATTCGAGGTATGACTTCCTATCATCAGGCTATTGATATAGGAATGCCTATCGGTAGCGGTGTATGGGCATCCTGCGGTGGTACCGTAGTTCATGCAGGATGGATGTCCAGCTATGGCTATTGTGTATTTATCAATCACCCGGATGGTCGACAGACAAGATACGCACATATGAGTCGTGTAAGCGTTTCCGCAGGACAGACCGTAGCTCAGGGTCAGAAGATAGGACTTAGTGGTAATACCGGTGTATCGACCGGCCCTCACTTACATTTTGAAATGAGAATGAACGGTCGTGCGGTTAACCCGCTTAATGTTATTCAGTAGCGCTGCTTAATATAGTCCGATAATATTGTTTAATGCAGTTTAGCAATACTGATTTACGATTATTAATTAAAACTGATATACACTTATTGGAACCCCGCTTTGACAAGAGCGGGGTTTTGTGTTATAAGTTATTAAATACTGTGTTTTTTTATGCCGCTATATTGTGGTTTAATTTAGCGACTTTCATATATTTTGTTTTTAGAAAGTGTAAAATGTATTTTTGCACGACATACGAAAACACCGCGATTTATGGCATTTGCCCGGTGGTGAGCGAGGAAAAAGAATGAACCAGTACGCAATCAAGGGTGGTAATCCCCTTGTGGGCGAAGTGGAAATCGGTGGAGCAAAGAA
>JAZQOL010000006.1:0-17272 GCA_045627845.1 Lachnospiraceae bacterium
ATTATAACGAACAAAGAATTAAAGAGAAACTAGGATGGATGAGCCCGGTGCAATATCGTCTCAACCTCTTGGCTGCATAAAAATAGCGTAGCAGCCAAAACTGCTACGCTTAAAAAGTCTAACTTTTTGGGGTCACCTCAATGGCAAAGCATCGGAGGGTTTTGCTTTTTCGTTGCCAATGAGTGTTTACTATATCCTTAAATGGGAGATTAGCGATGAAGTACAAACGTAAACTTAGAAATATCATTTTAACGGTCGGATCAATTCTATGTGTTATTTTACAGATTGTGATGATTAAAGTTCCTAATAACGGTAATGTAATAGTACAATTATCCGACGGAACTTCGATGTTTAACTTAAGAGGTGTGTTACAGTCTCTTTTTGCGCTCATATGCATTTCAATGGTAGGCTTTGATGCTAAGAGAGGAATTGTATTATCGAGAATATTTCTTTCTCTTTCATCGGTTATGCTTGCCGTTACATCAATTGTATTTAAGGCAATGGAGTCTATACCCGGGGTTATTACAATAATACTTTCTCTTGTCTCCTGTGAAATTATTGCCGGTCAGTTGAAATATATTGAGGCGGAAAGTATTACTGATTACATAACAAAACTTTTGAATCGTCGGGGTCTTATCAAAGAACTTGAAGAACAGAAAAAAGACGAGAAGAATTTTCATATGATGTTCGTTCATATCAAGAATATCAAAACCGTAAATGATAATCTCGGATATGAATACGGAGATATGGCCCTTCAGAAAGCTGCTGACAGAATTAAAAATGCTGCAGGTGAGAAGGCTTTGGTCTGCAAGCTTGACGGAACGGAATTTGCAATCGCTCTACCTGAAACGACCGATATAAGTATTAAGGCAGAAGAAATAATGGCTGCAATATCAAGAAGTATAGTTCTTGAAACGGAGAGTGTATCGGCAAAGTTTTATCTTCAGGCGTATGCCGGAGTTGCAACATATCCGGAAGATGCAGATTCAATTCTTAAGCTAATGCGCTATGCTGATATTGCTATGTATCATGCTTCAAAGAGCAATGAAGAACGTATAGTTTATTTTAATAAAAATCTTGAACAGGAACTTCTCAGAAGATCACAGGTTGAAAACTATATTCAGGAAAGTATTAAGCATGACTACTTTTTCCTTGTTTATCAGCCTCAGTTTTCTTCAACTACGAAGGAATTGAGAGGATTTGAAACATTGCTTCGAATGAAGCTTCCGGATGGAACCAACATAAGTCCCGGTGAGTTCATACCTATTGCAGAGAAAACCGATTTGATTTATAAAATCGATGATTATGTATTAAGACGAGCAATGACCGAATTCAGGGATGTTTTATATAATAGCGAAAGCAAATTTGTCATCTCGGTAAATGTATCCGCAAAGGATATTTCATCACCCGAGTTTCCAAATAAGCTTCGTACCATTATAAGCGAGACGAATTTCCCGGCGAACTGCCTTGAAATAGAGATTACGGAATACTCTTTGGTTGAGTCGGTAAATCAGACTGTTGCAAATATCAGAGAAATTCGTGACATGGGTGTTAAACTTGCACTTGATGATTTCGGAACCGGTTATACTTCTTTGTCACAGCTGTTAAAGCTTCCTTTCGACCTTGTTAAGGTAGATAAATCTCTTATTGACAGTATTGAAACAAGTGAGGTAAGCAGAGATTTTGTTAACCTTGTTATTTACATGGGACATATCATGAACAGTGAAGTAATATCTGAGGGCGTGGAATCCGAATCTCAGTTAAGATTACTTAAGGATCAGGAATGTGACTACATCCAAGGTTATGTATGGAGCAGACCTCTTTCCTTAGCTGATGCTATTTCTCTTTGCAAATGATGCATATTAAGTATTATTCATACTAAAATAAAGTTCTGTTGTTATTCTTCGCAAAAGAAGGTTAACGATGGAACTTTTTTTGTGATATAATACCCTTTATCCGATAAATATGGAGAATGTAAAGTGAACAGAAAAACTTTGATTAAAAATACAATAGATATGGCCTGGCCGGCAGTAATTGAATCATTTTTTGCTGCCTTTGTCGGTCTTATCGATTCATATATGGTTAGCGGACTTGGAAAAGAAGCAGTTGCTGCTGTCGGACTTACAAACCAGCCGAAGTTTGTAGGGCTTTGTCTCTTTTTTGCTCTTAATGTTTCTGTTTCTGCGTTGGTTGCAAGAAGAAGAGGAGAGCAAAGACGTGATGATGCCAACAGAATATTGATTTCCGCAATCTCATTTGCAATTGTGGCTGCTATCATAATCAGCATTTTGATGGTTTTTTTTGCAAATCAGATTATAGCTTTTTGCGGATCGAATGAAGATACTCATACTCTTGCTGTGTCATATTTTCGAATTATCATGGGTGGTATAATTTTTTCATGCATCTCAATGACGATTAATTCGGCACAAAGAGGAGCCGGAAATACAAAGATTACAATGCGTACCAATGTTACTTCAAACGTAATCAACGTTATTTTTAATTTCCTTCTTATTGAAGGTCGTTTTGGATTTCCAAGACTTGAGGAAAAGGGAGCGGCTTTGGCTACAGTTTTTGGGTCTGCAGTAGCCTGCATAATGAGTATTGCATCAATTTGTAAAAAGGATTGTTTTGTAAGTATTATTTACATAGTCAAAACAAGAATAAGTCCGGCGCTGGATGCTTTCAAATCGCTTATTTCGGTCGGTTATTCGGTATTCTTTGAGCAGATTCTTATGAGAATAGGATTTCTTGCCACTGCGATGATGGCTGCTGACATGGGAACAAACGAGATGGCTGCGCATCAGGTCGGCATGAATATAATGAGTCTTTCATTTTCATTCGGAGACGGACTTCAGGCAACGGCTGTAGCACTAATAGGAAGAAGCCTTGGAGAAAAGAATAAGGAACTGGCAAAGGATTATGGAAAAACATGCAGAATGATTGGCGGTATTATTTCCATAGTACTTGCTGTAGGCTATTTCT
Source organism: Lachnospiraceae bacterium (assembly GCA_045627845.1). Classification (GTDB taxonomy): domain Bacteria; phylum Bacillota; class Clostridia; order Lachnospirales; family Lachnospiraceae; genus UBA1258. Next base: position 2,983 of record JAZQOL010000006.1, read on the forward strand.
TCGGCGGAAGATTCATCATGAAAGCCTTTTTTGATGAGGATTCAATTGTAAATATCGGTGTATCAATTACCAGAGTTATTATTTTGGTTGTTGTATTCCAGATTTCACAGGTTATATATATGGGATGCCTAAGAGGCGCCGGAGATACAAAGTACACGGCTGCCGTTTCGGTTTGGAGTGTTACGATAGTAAGAACTGTTTTCTCATATGTATGTGCATATTTTTTCTCAATGGGAATAATCGGAGTTTGGATGGGGATTGTTGCCGATCAGGTATCAAGATTTATACTTGGCTCGGCAAGGTTCAAAAAAGGTAAGTGGACTGAAATAAGCATATAGTTACTGTGTTTTTTTGTTAAAGAGTGGAAAATGAGATGATAGGACTTGGAACGATAATAAACGTTGCATTTATAATACTGGGAGGTTTCTTTGGTTTTCTTTTCGGGAAAAAGTTAAAAGAAAGCATGCAGCAGACTCTGATTGTTACTTGCGGAGTTGCAACGCTTATGATAGGAATCAGCGGAAGCATGGAAGGAATGCTTTCGATTACGGACACCGGATTTTCGGCGCAAAGAGGAGCTTTTTGCGTTGTATGCCTTTTACTCGGGGCATTTGTGGGAGAGCTTCTTGACATTGAAGGAATGTTTGAAAAATTCGGAGAATGGCTAAAGAAGAAGACAGGTAATTCAAAGGATTCACGTTTTGTGGACGGATTTATAACCGCTTCATTCACTGTTTGTATAGGAGCAATGGCAATTGTAGGTTCAATTGAGGATGGAATATCGGGAGATTATTCGATTCTTTTAACAAAGTCAATTCTGGACCTTATTATCATTATGGTTATGGCTGCTTCAATGGGAAAGGGGCCTGTTTTTTCTTTTATACCGGTCGCAATATTGCAAGGAAGCGTAACATTGCTTGCCAGAGTTATTGCGCCTGTTCTAAACGATGATTCGTTGCAGAATTTATCACTTGTCGGTTCAATCCTTATATTCTGTGTAGGTATAAATCTTGTGTTTGGCAAAAGGGTTAAGGTTGCAAATCTTTTACCTGCTGTTATTTTTGCCGTTATTGCAGCGTACATTCCATTTTCTCTATAATTCGAGTCGAAAACAATTATCATACTTTGAATGGCTTTGTTTGTAAGGGGAGACAAATGAAACTTATACATTGTGCTGATTTGCATCTTGATTCAAAAATGTTGACTAATTTTTCCAAGGATATGGCGAGGGAGAGAAGAAACGAAATTCTTAATACCTTTGTACGTATGGTTGAATATGCTTCTTTGGAATCTGTAGAGGCAATTCTTATTTGCGGAGATCTGTTTGACAGTAACAATATCTCGGCACTTTCGCGGAATACGGTCATGAATTCCGTTATAAATCATCCTGAGATTTCTTTCTTTTATTTGAAAGGCAATCATGACTTCGATAATCTTTTTTCTTCTTACAATGATATTCCCGACAATTTAATAATGTTTGACGATAAGTGGTCCTCCTATGTGCTTGGTGAGAGGGACCTTGTTTACGTTTATGCAACAGAATTGTCAAAAGAAAATGCACAGACTGTATACAATGACCTAAAGCCGAATCCTTGTAAAATCAATATAGTTATGCTTCACGGACAGGAAGGTGAGTCTGATTCAAAGGACAAAACTGAAAATATTAATCTGAAGTTTCTTAAGAATAAAGGAATAAGCTACCTCGCACTGGGGCATATACATTCTTATAAATGCGACAGACTCGACGAATCTTCTGATTATTGCTACAGCGGATGCCTTGAGGGCAGGGGCTTTGACGAACCGGGCGAGCATGGATTTGTTTTGATTGATATTGATGAAGAAACCGGTATACTTTCACACTCATTCGTGCCCTTTGCAAAAAGGAAAATATATGTCATTGATGCTGATGTAACAGGGTGTGAAAACACTCCGATGATACTTGAACGTGTTAAGCAAAGCATAGCTTTAAAACAGCCTTCAAAAGATGACCTTGTTAAGGTAGTGCTTACAGGAACTGTACCGGCAGAATGTGAGAGGGACCTTGTTTTTATTTCAAAAAGTCTGGAGGATGAATTTTACTGTTTGAGAATTTCTGATGAAAGTAAAATATGCTTTGACCCACACGATTATATTAATGACATATCGCTTAAGGGTGAATTTGTAAGAAATGTTTTTTCATCAGAAGATATTAACGAGGATGAGAAGAAAGAAATCATTGAAATCGGACTTACTCTTCTTAGAGGAGGCAGTTTGTAATGAGACTTATTTCGTGTCATATAGAAAATTTTGGGAAACTCTCGGGTACAGATATTACGTTTGACAAAGGCTTGAATATTATACGTGAGGATAACGGCTGGGGTAAGAGTACACTGGCTTCATTCCTCAAGGCGATGTTGTACGGACTCTTTGGTGATTCAAAAAGAGATGATATTTCATGCGAAAGAAAGCGCTTTAAGCCGTGGCAGGGTGGCGCATTCGGAGGAAGTCTTTCTTTTGAAGCTGATGGAAAGAAATACATTGTTACCCGATTCTTTGGCAATAAGGCGTCGGATGACTTCTTTGAAATTCGAGATATGGAGACTAATCTTGAATCAAAGGCATATTCACGAAATCTTGGAGAAGAATTGTTTGGTATTAGCAGTGAATCGTTTATGAATACGATTTTCATAAACCAAAGTGATGTGTCCAGCGTAAAGAACACCGATGATATAAATGCCAGAATAGGAAATATAACCGATGATGCCGATCTGAACCGGTTTCAATATGCGGATAATTGCATAAAGGACTATCTTAATGCAATGTCTGACAGACGTAAAACCGGCGAAATATATAAAGACAAGATCAGAATTTCAAAACTCAAATCGGTTGATGCCATGCTATTAGACAGCGAGTTAAGAATGAAAAGTATTCTTAATCAGATAGATCAGGGAAAAACCGAAATAACATATTTAAAGCAAAAAATAGACAATATCAGAAAAAAGAAAGCCTATGCTGTCAAAAATGCGGAGTTATTAAGTAATCAGAAGAAATACAACGATCTTTTAAAAGATGTCGAAGAAAAGCAGGCAGTTGTCAGAAGCAAAAGAGACTTTTTCCCGATGGATGTACCTTCAGGGGAAATAATAGAAGAGTGGGAAAATGCCGGTTCTAAAATGAACACTTTAAGAAGCGTTCTTACAGTTACGAATCAGTCGGCTGCCGACAAGAAGGAATACGCATCTTTAAGCGATACTTTTAAAAGCGGAATGCCGGATAGCAGTGCTTTGGCCAAGATTTCGGAAGAGATAAAGAGGCTGTCTGAGTATAACCGAATTATAAACAACAATTCTATGACTTTGCCGGAGGAAAAGAGACTTGACCAGCTGATAGGCACTCATGTTTCGGCTGAAAATTCGACAAAAGAAATTGAAGCGATGGAGGACAAGTGGCGAAAGAGGGAAAGGGCACAATACGACAACGAGCTTCTTTCGCTTGAAGCAAAAAATGTAAACGATAATATTCCGAGAAGAAAATCGTGTTTACCGATTTTACTGCTTGGAATGGTTTTTGTTTTCTTTGCGGCTTTGATATTTAATGGAATTCCGAGTGATTTAAACTACAACACGGAAATATCTTTTGCACTTGGAACGTTTGGAATATTGCTCTTTGTTTTTTCAATAAAGAGGGCAATTACAAACAGAGCAAATAAAGCGGATTATATATATGATTACTCGTTAGAAGAGAAAATAGAGGCAAATGAGGAGCTGATAGCTGAAATTGATGATGAGATGAAGTATTATTTTTCTCTTCATAAGAAACCATTTTCGGAAGTTGGTGTATGGCCTGTGCTTAAGGATCTTCGAAAGGAGATTTCAGAGCTTGAATTTTTGGAAAGAAAGAAGAAACAGGCACCGGACTTTGATGTGATTGAAAAGGCAGAATACATTACAAAATCGCTGGAGGATTTCTTTTCTTTGTATAATGTTAAAGACTGTTCCGATTATTATGAGGCTCTTTCGGCGCTAAAAGAAAAGAGATTAACTTTTTTTTCATATAAAGAAAATGCAGACAGATATGAAAAAGCAAAAGACGAGTATATCAGGATCGCAAGTGATTTGGAACATTCTTTGGCCCAATACGGATTTAGTTCCGGAAAGGACGTTTTTGACACGCTTAAGGCTATTAAATCAGCCTATTCTGAATATGAAAATGCAGTCGGCATATACAGGTATGTGGAAGAAAAATTAATTTCATTCGAAGAAACCGTCGAAACGGATTTTTCTTCATGCAGGGAATGCGAAGATTTAAACGCGCTCGAAAAAAACGAACTTGAACTTTTGGAAGAACTTGAAACGGCAAATGAGAAACTTAATTTTTGCCGGCGTGAGATGGATAACTGCTCTCTTGAATATGAAAATCTGTGCGAAGAAAAGGAAAGTCTTGTTAAGCTTGAGCAGGAGACAAACGAAAAAATACGTAAATATGAAACAGTTAAAAAGACAGAGGAATATCTTTTGAAGGCAAAAGAAAGTCTTACGGCAAGATATATGGAGCCTTTGCTAAATGGTTTCTCAAAATATTACGAAATGCTTACCGATGAGGAAGGCACTGAATATCATCTTGATTCAGAAACTCATCTGACAAAGACAGTTTACGGAATTCAGCGTGATGTTGAGGCTATGAGTTTTGGATATAGGGATCTGGCAGGTCTTTGTCTTAGAATGGCAAAGGCAGATGCAATGTTTTTGCAGGAAAAGCCTGCTTTGATTATGGATGACCCGTTTGTAAACTTTGATGACTCGAAGATTAAACTTGCTAAAGCATTCTTAGAAGAGGTAAAAGAGGAATATCAGATTCTATATCTTACCTGCAGCAACCAAAGAATTTAATTTTTATGTAAAATAACCAAAATAAAATCAGTTGTCATAAAAATATTACGGAAACCAATGTTATGTTAACCATATTCGTTGGTTTTCGTTATTTTTTTAAAAAAATTTTTTCCAAGATATAGTGCAAAAGTTCACATAAAAAAACAGATTTAGTGTTTTGTTCTGTAAACCACGTGTAATGGGCGAAAAATGGGCAATTTTGACATTTGATTTATTATTTTTTTGTGATTATAATAGGATTTGCCTACTCAAAAAAGGTTGACAGAACTGGGGATTTTTTAGGAAAGAGAGTACTATGGAAAAGGAAATAGAAGCATTTGTCACATATTTACATAATGTAAAAAAGATGTCCACAAATACAGAGCTTTCTTACAAGAGAGACTTAGCAAAGGTTTGTAAATTCATGGAAGAGCAGGGTATTAACGATCCTTCCCAGATTACGAAGACAAACCTCAATTCATATATTCTTTATCTTGAGAAGAATAAGTTCAGCGCAGCAACCATATCAAGAAATATTGCATGCATTAAAACATTTTATCATTACCTTTATAAAGAAGGAAAAGTAAAAGAGGATGTATCGGACTCGCTGAAGGCACCTAAGGTTGAAAAGAAAATTCCCGAGATAATGACCACAAAGGAAGTGGTTAAACTACTTGAACAGCCTAAAGGTAATGGTCCTAAGGATGTAAGAGATAAGGCTATGCTTGAACTTTTATATGCTACAGGTATTCGTGTTTCGGAACTTATTTCCTTACGTATGGAAGACGTCAACATGCAGATGGGGTATATTGTATGTCATGATTCCAACAAAGAAAGAGTTATCCCTTTCGGACATGAAGCAAAAATTTCGCTTAACCGTTATCTTGATGAGGCAAGAGAATCGATGCTCGAGGACAAAAAATCCGATATCCTTTTTGTAAACTGTTCCGGACAGCCAATGTCAAGACAAGGATTTTGGAAACTTATAAAGTATTATGCTAAAAAAGCAGGAATTGAAGCTGATATCACTCCGCATACGTTAAGACATTCTTTTGCAGCTCATCTTGTTGAGAACGGCGCGGATTTAAGGAGCGTGCAGGAGATGCTTGGCCACTCTGATATATCTACAACTCAGATATATGCCAATATGAGCCATTCAAGAATTCGTGATGTGTATTCAAAGGCTCATCCGAGAGGATAATCATTTATAGATTGTAATGACAGTTAAAGGCATTCGCTTGAATAGGCGGATGCCTTTTGTTATATTTTTTTTATGAAAATGAAAGTATATGCAGATAATGCTGCAACAACAAAATTAAACAAAGAAGTCTTGGATGCGATGATGCCGTACCTGACCGATAACTATGCCAATCCATCGGGAACGTATTCAGAGGGCGTGAATGCAAGACGTGCAATCAATGATGCAAGGCATGCAATTGCTTCAACACTGAACGCGTTCGACCGTGAGATTATTTTCACTTCCGGTGGTTCTGAGGCTGATAACATTGCAATTATCGGAACTATGGAGGCGCTAAAGGAAAAAGGCCGGCATCTTATAACTACAAATATTGAACATAAAGCAATACTTCAAAGCTGTGCATATCTTGAAGCAAATGGTTTCAGAGTTACTTATGTACCGGTAAAAGATAACGGTATCGTAGACTTTGATGACATTATTAAAGCCATTACCGATGATACGGTTATGATATCCGTTATGTACGCAAATAATGAAATCGGAACAATACAACCCATACGGGAAATAGGACGTATTGCAAAAGAAAAAGGCATTGTTTTTCACACCGATGCAGTGCAGGCATACGGAAAATATTCCATTATACCCGAAGAACTTAACATCGATTTATTGAGCGCAAGCGCGCATAAATTTAACGGCCCTAAAGGCGCCGGATTTTTGTATGTTAAGAGAGGTACTCCGATAAAAGCCTTTATACATGGAGGAAGTCAGGAATACGGACTTAGGGCAGGTACTGAAAATGTTGCATCAATTGTCGGGATGGGAAAGGCGGCCGAATTGGCTCTTTCGAATTACGAGGTAAGGACAAAGCATGAGGATGAACTTGTAAAGTATCTTTGGGAAAATATAAAGAACGAAATTCCGGATTCAACATTAAACGGTGATGAAAACAAAAGACTTCCCAACATACTCAATATTTCAATACCGGGTGTTGAAGGAGATTCTTTGTTGATTTCTCTTGATATGAAGGGCATTGCTGCGTCTACCGGTTCCGCATGCATGATGAGCCTTGACGAACCGTCACATGTTCTTACGGCAATAGGTAAAACAGAGGATACGGTTCGTGAGTCTGTGAGATTTTCTTTTGACGCAGATAACACAATAGAAGAAATGGATTATATTATTACAAATCTGAAAGAGAGTGTTATGTACCTAAGAAAGATAAGGGGATATGTTGGATAAGGTTCCGTTTACTTCTGATAGGAAGATAGCAAGAACTGGGTTGAGAAGGTCTTTTGCTAAGTATACTATTTAATTATAATAATGCCGGTTAACCGGTTTGAGGAGGCTGTATGGTATTGGAAAATTTAAAGCAGGCTGTTAATCCTTATCTTCCCTCGTGGGAATATGTTCCGGATGGAGAGCCTTATGTTTTTGGTGACAGAGTATATGTTTACGGTTCACATGATTTCTTTAACGGGGATGTTTATTGTATGGGAGATTATGTGTGTTATTCCGCGCCGGTAGACGACCTTGGCGATTGGAGATATGAGGGTGTTATTTACAGAAAAGATCAGGAACCCGGTAACGATGATCTTCAGGGAAATCTTTATGCCCCCGATGTGGCAGAAGGTGCTGACGGAAGATATTATCTTTTTTATACAATAAGTGATGACTGTACGGTTTCGGTTGCTGTTTGCGATACACCGGCAGGCAAGTATGAATTTTACGGCCATGTTCATTATGCTGACGGAACACTTCTTGGAAAGCGTGAAGGTGATGATCCTCAATTTGATCCAGGCGTGTTGAGAGAGGGTGACAGAACCTATCTTTATACAGGTTTCTGCGCATTTAAAGATCCTAATCGTCATGGTCCCATGTGCACTGTACTTGGCCCTGATATGCTTACAATTATTGAGGAGCCTGTTTTTATTGCTAAGAGCTCTGCATATTCAACCGAAGCTGATTCTTATTACGGTCATGAGTTTTTCGAAGCTCCTTCAATCCGTAAGAAAGGCGAGTATTATTACTTTATTTATTCATCAATTAAGTTCCATGAACTTTGTTATATGATGAGTAAAAATCCCAAAGAAGGTTTTGAATATAAAGGTGTACTTGTCAGTGGCGGGGATTTACATATCGACACATATAAGCCTGCTGAGAAATGTGCTTTTTACACAGCAAACAATCATGGCTCAATGGTTCAGATTAAAGATGACTGGTTTATTTTCTATCACAGACATACAAATGGTACAAACTACAGCAGACAGGGATGTTTTGAAAAACTTGTTGCCAATGAAGACGGAACATTTAAACAGGCTGAAATGACTTCGTGTTGTTCGCTCAAACCGCTTGTATCAAAGGGTGAGTATCCTACATACATTGCCTGCAATCTCTTTAACGACATCGACATGACTTATGTAGCATGGTCGGGCTGGATGGATGACCGTTTCGCAAAGATTACCCAGGAGGGTGGAGACGGTGATGAAAACTACGGTTATATTGCGAATATGCGTGATAAAACAGTAGCCGGCTTTAAATATTTTGATTTTAAAAATGTTAAGGAAATGTCTGTTAAAACAAAAGGCTACGCAACAGGTGAACTTGTTGTAAAAACGGCCTGGGATGGGGAAGTACTTGGTTCATTCCCTATAGGTTATGCAAATGTTTGGCATTATACAAAAGCTTCGGTTAACATTCCTGACGGAGTTAACTCACTTTATTTTGAGTTTAGAGGAAACGGCCACCTTCAGTTTGCGTCTTTTGTTTTTGAATAAGGAATAAGGTGTATATGGACTGGTTTTACGAACGCAATGAAAATCACCTTTTAAGATGGTTTGAGCCAAAGCCGGGCGTTTTTATTGCGGAGTCTCCAAAAGTAATAACTCGTGCGATAGACGCAGGATATGAACCGTTGGAAATTCTTGTATGCAAAGAAGTACTTCATAAAGAAGGAGCTGCTCTTTTGAAACAGATGGCGGACGTTCCTGTAAGGAGTGTTGAATTAAGCGATTTTAAATCATTTAGCGGAGCTAATCTTACAAACGGAATCCTTTGCTGTTTCAGAAGAAAGGAAATGCCTTCCATAGAGCAGATTCTTGAAAATGTAAAAAGGGTTGCCGTTATAGACAATGTTGAAAATCCGGCAAACGTCGGAAGTATTTTCAGGGCGGCTGCTGCGCTTGGAATTGAGGCATGCATAGTTACCGATGATTCGGCGGATCCTTTGTATAAACGTGCGGCAAGAGTCAGCATGGGGGATGTTTTTCTGATTCCCTGGACATATTCAGAGAAGGATGGGTATTTAAGTATTCTTCATGACTGCGGATTCAAAACTGCTTCACTTGCGCTTAAAAAGGATTCGGTTTCTGTTGATTCTGCCTTGATTAAGCAATGCGATAAAATTGCTTTGATTCTTGGAAATGAAGGAGATGGTCTTAAGGCTGAAGTTCTGGATAAAACCGATTATACAGTATATATTCCGATGCATAACGGTGTTGATTCATTAAATGTATCACAGGCAGCTGCGATTGCATTTTATGAGTTAATGAAGTAAAAATGATTATAATGAGATTTGCAAAAAAGACAGTAAAAAATCGCAGTTTTTAAACTGCGATTTTTGCATTTATGCCTTAACTAAAATTTCACATAAGTAGGAATACGGTCTTTGAAAACACTGTAATATTTATAACCGCATTCTTTGAGTATATCTTCCGCAACATCAAAAGCTCCGGCTATGTTTTCGGGTTTGTGAGCATCAGAACCTACTGTGATAATCTCGCCGCCTTTTTCCTTATACATTTTAACAATATCAATGCACGGATTTGGTTGCGAAAATCCTTTCTTCCATAAAGAAGAGGTGTTTATTTCGATTCCTTTTTCATTTTCAAGGAGAATATTGATTACCTCGTCAATATAATTTTTGTAATCCATGGCATTATAATTTGATTCTCCACCCGGAATTGTTCTTGCAATGTAATCCATATGACCAAGAACATCAAAGTTTGTAAACTGGCGAAGGTTTCGAAGCATTGCTTCATAATATTCGTCTACTGCCTGCTTCACGGTTTTGCCTTCAAAATAACGGGGCTCATATGTGTCAATTCCGTTTACAAGATGGATCGAACCGATTACAAAGTCAAACTCGTGAGAACGTCCGAGAACCGCATTTTTGCGAAAAGCGCATTCCTGCATTCCGATTTCTATTCCGAAACCTATTGTGATTTTGTCTTCAAATTCACTTCGTAATTTCAAAAGTTCGTATAAGTATGAGTCGACGTTAAGATCCCAGCTCCCTTTGGGAAACATTTCACTTTCGGGATATTCAAAGTCATTGTGTTCTGTAATATTGATGTGCGTTAGCCCCTTAGCTATTGCAGATTCAACCATCTCACGTAAAGATGATTTGGAATCAAAACTGTAGGAAGAGTGCATATGCTGGTCTGCTAATATTGGCATGTGTTTATCCTCTGTTAATATTTTAATGATATATGTCAGACATATGATGTTTTTAACAGTGATGTTTCATATGTCGTTATAAACGGATTATATCATTCGCAAGCATGCGTTTGCAAACGATGAATAGTCATAATAACGGAAATAATAAAGTATCGGAAGAGTTCTTTGTTAGGTTATTACCATATTATTATGTAATCGTAAATTTTTTAGTAAACGTATTGAATTTTGCCTGTAAATACTATAAAATAATGGCGCTGACAAAATTTTGACAATCACTTTGAGTAAAAGGATATGTCAAGATAAAATATATAAAATTTCTAGGAGGAAATTAAAATGGCAGTAAGAGTAGCAATTAATGGTTTTGGCCGTATCGGTCGTCTTGCATTCAGACAGATGTTTGGTGCAGAAGGTTACGAAGTTGTAGCTATCAACGACTTAACCTCTCCTAAGATGTTAGCTCATCTTTTAAAGTATGACTCATCACAGGGTAACTACGCTAAGAATCACAAGGTTGAAGCTGGCGAAGATAACATCACAGTTGATGGCAAGACAATCACAATTTATAAAGAAGCAGATGCTAATAACCTTCCTTGGGGAGAGTTAAAGGTTGACGTTGTTCTTGAATGTACAGGTTTCTATACATCCAAGGATAAGGCACAGGCTCACATCAACGCAGGTGCTCGTAAGGTTGTTATTTCAGCTCCCGCTGGTAACGATCTTCCTACAATCGTTTACAATGTAAACCACACAACATTAAAGCCTGAAGATACAATCATCTCAGCAGCTTCTTGTACAACAAACTGCTTAGCTCCTATGGCTAAGGCTCTTAACGATCTTGCTGGTATCAAGTCCGGTATCATGAGCACAATTCATGCTTACACAGGTGACCAGATGATCCTTGATGGTCCTCAGAGAAAGGGCGATCTTAGAAGATCACGTGCAGGTGCTATCAACATCGTTCCTAACTCAACAGGTGCTGCAAAGGCAATCGGCCTTGTTATTCCTGAGTTAAACGGTAAGCTCATCGGTTCTGCACAGCGTGTACCTACCCCTACAGGTTCTACAACAATTCTTGTTGCTACAGTTGAAAAGGCTGTAACAAAGGAAGAAATCAACGCTGCAATGAAGGCTGCTGCAACAGAGTCATTCGGTTACAACGAGGATGAAATCGTTTCTTCCGATATCATCGGTTCAACATTCGGTTCAATCTTTGATGCAACACAGACAATGGTTGGCGCTGACAATCTTGTACAGGTTGTTTCATGGTATGATAACGAGAACTCTTACACATCTCAGATGGTTCGTACAATTAAGTACTTCTCAGAGTTAAAGTAAGAAAAATTCACAAGTCAAATGACCTAAAGTGGGTCCGGTCTATTTGGACCGGACCCCTTTTTAGTTCATAAAGCTTTTTATGAACACCTGCCATGCAGGGTACATATTATATAAAACATTGGAGGACATAAAAATGGCTTTAAACAAGAAATCAGTTGATGATTTTTCTGCTAAGGGCAAGAGAGTATTAGTTCGTTGCGACTTCAACGTTCCTTTAAAGAGCGGTGTTATCACAGACGAAACACGTATCGTTGCAGCTCTTCCCACAATCAAGAAGTTAATGAACGACGGTGGCAAGGTTATTCTTTGCTCCCACTTAGGAAAAGTTAAAGAAGGACCTAACGAGAAGGAATCTTTAGCACCTGTTGCTAAGGCTCTTTCAGAGAAGTTAGGTAAGGAAGTAGTTTTCGTTGCTGATTACAATGTAACAGGCGAAGCTGCTACAGCTGCTGTTGCAGCAATGAAAGAAGGAGATGTTGTTCTTCTTCAGAATACACGTTTCCGTATGGAAGAAGAAACAAAGCCCAACAAGGCAGGTACAAAGTTTGCTGAAGAACTTGCAGCTCTTTGCGATGACTATGTATGTGATGCTTTCGGTTCTTCTCACAGAGCACATGCTTCTGTATCTGTTGTAACAGATATGGTTCGTGCTAAAGGCGGTAACTGTGCAGTTGGTTATCTCATGCAGAAAGAAATTGATTTCCTTGGCAATGCAGTAGAAAATCCTGTTCGTCCTTTCGTTGCTATTCTTGGTGGCGCAAAGGTTGCTGATAAGCTTAATGTTATTGATAACCTTCTTGAGAAGGCTGATACACTTATCATCGGTGGTGGTATGGCTTTCACATTCTTAAAAGCTCAGGGCTATGAAATCGGTAAGTCCTTAGTTGATATGGAAAAGATTGAGTACTGTAAGGAAATGATGGCTAAGGCTGAAAAGCTTGGAAAGAAGCTTTTACTTCCTGTTGATACAACAGTAGCTGCAGGATTCCCTGATCCTATCGACAACGCTGACATTGAGGTAGCTGTTGTTGCTTCAAATGCAATTCCTGCAGACAAAGAAGGTCTTGATATCGGACCTAAGACAGCAGAACTTTTTGCTGATGCAGTTAAGAGCGCTAAGACAGTAGTTTGGAACGGACCTATGGGCGTATTCGAGAACCCTGTTCTTGCTAAGGGAACATTATCTGTTGCAAAGGCACTTGCTGATGCTTCTGCTACAACAATCATCGGTGGTGGTGATTCCGCAGCAGCTGTTAACCAGATGGGTCTTGCTGACAAGATGAGTCACATTTCTACAGGTGGTGGAGCTTCTCTTGAATTCTTAGAGGGTAAGGAACTTCCCGGCGTATACGCTGCAGACAATAAGTAAGATTTTAATACAATAGGAGATTAATAAAATGGCAAGAAGACGTATTATTGCCGGCAACTGGAAGATGAACATGACTCCCAGCCAGGCAGTTGAACTTTGCGCAACATTAAAAGATTTAGTAAAGAATGACGCAGTTGATGTTGTTTACTGTGTACCTGCTATTGACATCGTTCCCGTTGTTGAAGCAGTTAAGGGCACTAACGTTCATGTTGGCGCAGAAAACTTCTACATCGAAGACAAGGGCGCATTCACAGGTGAAATTTCTGCTCCCATGCTTAAGGATGCAGGCGTTGAATATATTATTATCGGACATTCAGAGAGAAGAGACATCTTCGGTGAGAACGATATTTTATTAAACGCAAAGGTTAAGAAGGCATTCGCTTCTGGATTAAAGCCTATTCTTTGCTGTGGTGAGTCACTTGCACTTCGTAAAGCAGGCACCTACAAGGAATGGATTAAGAGACAGATTACATGGGACCTTGACGGTGTTACAGCTGATCAGGTTAAGGAACTTGTTATCGCTTATGAGCCTATCTGGGCTATCGGAACAGGCGAAACAGCTACAGCTGATCAGGCTGAAGAGGTTTGTGCTATGATTCGTGAAACAATCGCTGAAATGTACGATGCTCCTACAGCAGAAGCTGTTCGTATTCAGTACGGCGGTTCAATGAACGCTTCAAATGCTGCAGAGCTTCTTTCCAAGCCCAACATTGATGGCGGACTTATTGGCGGAGCTTCATTAAAGCCTGACTTTGGCGCAATCGTTAATGCGTAATCGCATGAAACGCTAGTTAATTTTTAACAAAATTTAAACTCATATATGAGGATAAGGAGAATCTCTTTTGTGCAACTTGCATAGGCGATTCTCCTTTTTAATTCCAATTTCCCGAACTAAGCATTTGCTGTAAAGCCGATGCTTTTTTATTTCTACATTTCTGTGAATAAATTATGTATTGACAATTGAATACATATTCAATTATAATACATACAGTTGAATGATTACTCAATCAAAAAGGGGATATAAAATGGCTAAAAATGAATTTATATGTGATTGTAAACCAATAAATGAAGAACTTGTGAAAGTAACAA
>JAZQOL010000007.1:0-21361 GCA_045627845.1 Lachnospiraceae bacterium
ATTATTTCAAAAATTGAAAAAAAGTCTGTTCAGCATACTTCCCAAACGAACATGACCCTTGTCACAAAGGAAAAGCGTCGCGTAATACGCGAAATCGGTTCCATCAGTCATAAAGCAAACAAGCGGAGTAAGGATAATAGATATTTCTACGTTAACATGAATTTCCTTTTTAACAACAAAGTCGAAATCCTAAAGGACCACTACTTTGTCTACAGTTTAAAATTCCGACAACCTTGGAAAAGGCTGTCGGGATTTTATTTTTATTTTATATTTGGAAAGGTTCTTATTTGTTGACTTTTGGAAGCATGAGGTATATTGTACTAATAGATGTTAGCACTCGCGTATATTGAGTGCTAACAAACCCGAAGGCCAAGCTTACAGGAAAGCGTGATTCGATGGAACTTGATGAAAGAAAGCTGAAAATCCTTCAGGCAATCGTACGAAATTACCTTGAGACCGGTGAACCGGTAGGCAGCCGTACGATTTCCAAATATACCGAATTGAACTTAAGCCCGGCTACGATTCGAAATGAGATGTCCGATCTTGAGGAGATGGGCTACATTGTTCAGCCGCATACATCGGCAGGCCGAATTCCTTCCGATAAAGGTTATCGTCTTTATGTAGACAGGATGCTTGAAGAGAAGGAAAAAGAAGTTGAAGAGATGAAGGAACTTCTTCTTGAAAAAGAAGAAAAGATGGATAACCTGCTTAAGCAGGTGGCAAAGGTTTTGGCGGTCAACACAAACTACGCCACGATGATAAGCGCTCCTTCATATAACAGTAACAAGCTTAAGTTTATACAGTTGTCCAGAGTTGACGACAGAAATCTTCTTGCGGTAGTTGTTACACAGGGGAATGTCATAAAGAATCACATGATTCCTACGGAAGATTTTCTTGACGATGAGACGATGCTTAAGTTGAATATTCTTCTTAATACAAATCTTAACGGATTGAGCATTGAAGAAATAAACCTTCAGATGATTTCAAATATTAAGAAGATGGCCGGAACTCATTCGGACATTGTCAGTGGAGTACTTGATGCGGTAGCTGAGGCCATTCACTATGATGAAGACCTTGAGATATACACAAGCGGAGCAAATAATATTCTTAAGTATCCCGAACTTGCAGATAAGGAACATGCGGTTGAACTTCTTCATACTTTTGAAGAAAAAGCTCCTCTAAATGAACTTGCCATTACGAATCTTTCGGGTAACAATAACGGAATTCAGGTTTATATAGGTGACGAATCTCCGGTGGAAGGGCTTAAGGATTGCAGTGTGGTAACGGCAACTTATGAACTTGGAGAAGGCATGAAGGGAACAATCGGAATTGTTGGTCCCAAGCGAATGGACTACGACAGGGTTGTAGGTACATTAAAGAATATGATGAATCAGTTAGATTCTTTATATAAGAAAGGATAAACGAATTGGCAGACGAGAATATTAAGGATGAAGAGACAACGGTTGAAGATACAGCTTCTGAGGAAAAGGTAGAAGATGCTGCTCTTGAAGAAAATGCTCAGGATAATGCGGAGACCGAAGATAAGAAAGAAAAGAAAAAAAGCAAAACTGACAAGAAGGTAGAAGAACTCCAGGATAAGATAAGAGATCTTGAAGATAAAAATATCAGACAGATTGCCGAATTTCAGAACTTTAGGAACCGAACCGAAAAGGAAAAGAGCCAGATGTTTGATCTTGGCGCAAAGAACGTAATTGAGAAGATTCTTCCTATAGTTGATAACTTTGAAAGAGGTTTGGCAACAGTACCGGAAAGCGAAAAGGAATCTCCTTTTGCGGAAGGAATGAGCAAGATTTATAAACAGCTTCTTACGGAGTTGGATAACATCGGCGTTAAACCTATAGATGCAAAGGGTAAAGAGTTTAACCCGGATTTTCACAATGCTGTAATGCAGGTTCAAAGCGACGAGCTTGAGAGCGGAATTGTGGCAGAAGAATTACTTAAAGGCTATACATATCATGACATCGTAGTAAGACACAGTATGGTGTCAGTCGTATCATAGAGTATAAAATCAGGAGGACATAAAAATGAGTAAGATTATTGGTATCGACTTAGGTACAACGAACAGCTGCGTAGCTGTTATGGAAGGTGGTAAGCCCACCGTTATCGCAAATACTGAAGGTGCACGTACAACTCCTTCGGTTGTTGCATTTACAAAGACAGGCGAGAGACTTGTAGGAGAACCGGCAAAGCGTCAGGCAGTTACAAATGCTGAGAAGACAATCGCATCAATCAAGAGAGATATGGGTACTGACAGAGGTCGTTCAATCGATGGAAAGAACTATTCTCCCCAGCAGATTTCAGCAATGATCCTTCAGAAGCTTAAGGCAGATGCTGAGAGCTACCTTGGTGAGAAGGTTACAGAAGCTGTTAATACAGTACCTGCATATTTCAACGATGCTCAGCGTCAGGCAACAAAAGATGCAGGTAAGATTGCCGGCCTTGACGTAAAGTGTATTATCAACGAGCCTACGGCAGCAGCACTTGCTTATGGTCTTGATAATGAAAAAGAACAGAAAATCATGGTATACGATTTAGGTGGCGGTACATTCGACGTTTCAATCATCGATATAGGAGAAGGCGTTATTGAAGTTCTTTCCACAAACGGAGATACATTCCTTGGTGGTGATGATTTCGACCAAAAGATTACAGACTGGATGCTTTCAGAGTTCAAGAAGGCAGAGGGCATTGATCTTTCAAATGATAAGATGGCTCTTCAGAGATTGAAGGAAGCTGCAGAAAAGGCAAAGAAGGAACTTTCTTCCGCTACAACAACAAACATCAACCTTCCCTTCATCACAGCTACAAGCGAAGGCCCCAAGCACTTTGATATGAATCTTACACGTGCTAAGTTTGATGAACTTACACACGATCTTGTAGAAAGAACAGCAATTCCTGTTCAGAATGCTCTTAAGGATGCAGGATTAACTGCTGCTGACCTTGGACAGGTTCTTTTGGTAGGTGGTTCAACAAGAATCCCCGCTGTTCAGGAAAAGGTTAAAATGCTTACAGGAAAGGAACCCTCAAAGTCACTTAACCCTGATGAGTGCGTAGCACTTGGTGCTTCCGTACAGGGTGGTAAGCTTGCCGGTGAATCAGGTACAGACATCCTTCTTCTTGACGTAACACCCCTTTCTCTTTCAATTGAGACAATGGGTGGTATCGCTACAAGACTTATTGAGAGAAATACTACAATTCCCACAAAGAAGAGCCAGGTGTTCTCTACAGCTGCAGATAATCAGACAGCAGTTGACATTAACGTTGTTCAGGGTGAAAGACAGTTTGCCCGCGACAACAAGTCACTTGGACAGTTCAGACTTGACGGTATTCCTCCGGCAATGAGAGGTATTCCTCAGATCGAAGTTACATTTGATATTGACGCAAACGGTATCGTTAATGTATCTGCTAAGGACCTTGGAACAGGAAAGGAACAGCATATTACAATTACAGCTGGTTCTTCAATGAGCGATGACGAGATCGAAAGAGCAGTTAAGGAAGCTGCAGAATTTGAAACTCAGGACAAGAAGCGTAAGGAAGCAATTGATACACGTAATGAAGCAGATTCTTTTGTATTCCAGACAGAGAAGGCTCTTCAGGATGTTGGAGATAAAGTAGATGCATCTTCAAAGGATGCGGTTGAAGCTGATCTTAAGGCTCTTAAGGACCTTCTTGAGTCAACAAAAGATCAGGAATTGTCAGACAGCCAGATTGGAGATATTAAGGCTGCAAAAGAAAAGCTTATGAATTCTGCACAGGCATTGTTTGCTAAGGTTTATGAGCAGGCACAGGCAGCTCAGGGTGCTCAGGGAGCAGGTCCTGATATGGGTGGATATCAGGAAGCCCCTACACAGGATGCAGGAGCTGAAGACGTAGTTGACGGAGACTACAGAGAGGTTTAATAACTGAAGAGGGGCGGGTTTGTCCCGCCCCACTTTTGGAGTTTACGGAAAATGGCAGAACAAAAGAGAGATTATTACGAAGTACTCGGAGTTGACAAGAATGCCGACGACGATGCTCTTAAAAAAGCATACAGACAGCTTGCTAAGAAGTATCACCCTGACATGAATCCGGGTGATAAAGAAGCTGAAGCTAAGTTTAAAGAAGCGTCTGAAGCATATGCCGTACTAAGCGATGCCGACAAGAGAAGACAGTATGATCAGTTCGGACATGCAGCTTTTGACGGGTCTGCAGGCGGCGGTGGCGGCTTTGGCGGTTTTGATTTTAACGGAGCTGATTTCTCAGATATATTCGGAGATATATTCGGAGATTTCTTTGGTGGCGGAAGAAGCAGCAGAGGCGCAAGAAACGGCCCTATGAAAGGCGCAAATCTTCGCACAAGCGTAAGAATTTCATTCGAAGAGGCTGTATTTGGTGTAGAAAAGGAACTGGAACTTACACTTAAGGATGAGTGTAATTCATGTCACGGAAGCGGAGCAAAGCCCGGTACAAAGCCTGAAACCTGTACAAAATGTAAAGGTCAGGGTCAGGTTGTGTACACATCACAGTCGTTCTTTGGCACAGTAAGAAATGTTCAGGCGTGTCCCGATTGTCGTGGTTCTGGAAAAGTTATTAAAGAAAAATGTCCGGAATGTGGCGGAACGGGTTATGTTGCAAGTAAGAAGAAAATTCTTGTATCGATTCCTTCCGGTATCGATAACGGGCAGTGCGTGCGAATAAGCGGAAAAGGAGAACCGGGAACAAACGGCGGTGAAAGAGGAGACCTTTTGGTAGAGGTTATTATTCAGGATCATCCGGTGTTTAGACGTCAGGATACTAATATTTACTCTACTGTTCCGATTTCTTTTGCTGTTGCAGCGCTTGGCGGAGAAGTACTTATCGATACTGTTGACGGTAGGATTGCTTACGAGGTTAAACCCGGAACACAGACCGATTCGCGTATCAGACTCAAAGGAAAAGGCGTTCCTTCGCTTCGCTTCAGAGATGTTCGCGGAGATCATTATGTAACGTTTGTCGTTCAAACTCCCGAGAAGCTTTCAAAAGAGGCAAAAGACCTTCTTGCTCAGTTTGATGCTCTTACCGGGGACTCGCTTAATGCGGCAAAAAAGACCGGTAACCCAACTGACGAGGGTAAAAAGAAAAAATTCTGGAAATAGTAAATGGTTACGAGTGCTTCGCCTTGACGAAGCACTCTTTGTTTGTTAGCATTATCAATGCTATGAAAAAATATTTTGGTGATAAAAAATTTTATATGATGGTTCTTGCTGTTGCTGTTCCGATAATAATTCAGAACGGTATCAGTAACTTTGTTAACATGCTTGACAACATAATGGTTGGACAGGTCGGAACTGAGCAAATGTCCGGTGTTGCGATTGTTAACCAGCTTATGTTTGTGTTTAATCTTGCTTTGTTTGGAGCGGTATCAGGTCCGGGCATTTATACAGCACAGTATGTTGGACAAAAGAATAATGAAGGTATCAGACACACGGTCAGGTTTAAACTTGTAATTGTGGGTATTATTTCGATATTGGGAGTAATTGCCTTCCTGTTTTTTGATGAACCCCTGATCAGACTGTTCCTGACCGATAACGGTCAGCAACTCGACCTTGAATTAACACTTCACCATGCAAAAGAATACCTTAAAGTGATGCTTTGGGGAATGCTTCCTTTCGGAATTTCGTGTGCTTATTCCGGAACCCTCAGAGAAGCAGGTGAGACAAAGGTCCCGATGTATGCAGGTCTTATCGCTGTTTTCATCAATCTGATATTCAATTATGTTCTTATATTCGGACATTTTGGCGCACCTGAAATGGGCGTTGTCGGAGCAGCGGTTGCTACTGTTATTGCAAGATTTGTTGAACTTGCTATTGTTGTTGCGTGGGCTCATACACATACAGAAAGAGCTCCGTATGCCCAAGGGCTATATGCTTCACTTAAAATCCCCGGCAGCCTGGCATGGAAAATTATAAAGACAGGTTTTCCTCTGTTTTTGAATGAGTTTCTTTGGTCAACGGGAATGTCTGCACTTACTCAATGCTATTCTACACGTGGCCTTTCGGTTATAGCAGCGTTCAATATTTCAAACACAATAGTGAACCTGTTTAACGTTGTATTGCTCACGATGGGAAATGTAGTGGCTATTATTATCGGGCAGATTCTTGGATCGGGAAACACCGAGGAGGTTGTCGATACAGACAGAAAGCTTATTACAATTGCTGTACTGGCTTCAGCTGTAATGGGAGTATTTCTTGCTTTGTTTGCACCCGTATTTCCAAAACTTTATAACACTACCGACGATATAAGAGAGCTTTCCGTGACACTTATGCGAATTGCTGCATTGTTCATGCCTGTCGGTTCATTTCTTAATGCTGCATACTTTACGTTAAGATCCGGAGGGAAAACGGTTATTACATTCCTGTTTGATTCGGTTTACCTTTGGGTGTTGTGCTGGCCTATTGCATATGCACTCAGCAGATTTACGACCATGAGCATTCTTCCACTATATTCCATAGTGTTGTCACTTGATTTTATTAAAGTTATTATCGGAAGCATATTGCTTAAAAAGAAAGTTTGGATTCAGGATCTTGTTAACTAAAGAAAGTGGTTTTTTTATGACTTATAAGCACATAGTACAGTATTATGAAACTGATAGAATGGGTATAACTCATCATTCAAATTACATTAGGTGGATGGAAGAGGCAAGATGTGCATACCTTGCAGAAATAGGCTGTGATTATGCGGTAATGGAAGAGAGAGGTATTCTTTCTCCTGTTACGGCAGTTGACAGTAAGTATAAAAAAACAACTACCTACGGTGATACGGTTTTCATTGATGTTTCCGTGAAAGCATATAACGGAATAAGACTGACGGTAGGATATCTTATGAAAAAGTCATCGGGTGAAGTTGTGTGTGAAGGAACTTCGGAACATTGTTTTGTGAGCAGAGAGGGAAGGATTCTTCGACTTAACAAAGAATATCCGGAACTTGATGAATTGCTCAGCGATTGTATCGATTAATGAATGAAGATGTAAAAAACAGGGACTTAATACGTTTGACGTATCAGTCCCTGTTTATTTTTGCAATCAATCTTTGTCAAGCAGCATCATAAGGTTGCTAAGAACGACAAGACCTGCGGTTTCTGTTCGGAGAATTCTTTTACCGAGCGTAATTATTTCGAACCCGGATTTCTTCGCAAGTTCAATTTCTTCTGCATCAAATCCACCCTCGGGTCCGATAAAAACAGCTATTGATTCTCCGTCATTTATACTGTTGAAAAGTTCACGTGTGTGAGACATACCGTCTGCCATCTCATAGGGAACCCATTTATGAGTACATTCAGACGCCTTTTCGACAGCTTTTTTGAAAGAAAGGGGAACGCTGATTTTGGGAATGATAGTTCTTTTGGACTGTTTTGCTGCCGCTTCTGAGATGCTTTGCCAACGCATTATCTTTGCGGGAGCTTTTTGGGGCTCGAGTTTCATGACGCATCTCTTCATTTCAACGGGAATAATTTCTGTTGCACCAAGTTCAACGGCCTTCTGAATGATAAGCTCCATTTTGTCAGACTTTGGTAATCCCTGGAAAAGATATATTTTACACGGAAGTTCATTTCCTTCTTCTTTGATAAATGCAAGATCGCAAACGACTTTGTCATCGTACAAAGAGCTTATAATGCACCTGTATTCTTTGGAGGAATCGGTTGTGCTTACAGATATCTCTTCACCGGGCTTCATACGAAGAACGTTTTTTATATGATTTACGTCCTTTCCGGAGATTGTAATTACTTTATCAACAATTGCAGCAGGTTCAACGAAAAAATGGTACACGAATATTTCCTCCAAAACCAGTTTATGTATTTGTCCTTTACTATATATTAATACAAAACTTAAAAGTAAAGAAGTTTGGTTTGAGAATTTAATTGTTGTGTGATAATATAAGTTGTCAAAATATGACTGCAAAAGAAATCGGATGAGGAAAGAAAATATATGAAGTGGATAAAATATCGAATAAAAACAGTTACCGATGCAGAAGATATATTAGTAAGCAATCTTTATGATATAGGACTTGACGGCGCACAGATTGAAGATAAAATTCCGCTTACAGCACTTGAAAAAGAGCAGATGTTTGTTGATATTCTTCCGGATATGCCTGACTTTGACGAAGTGGCATACATCAGCTGTTTTGTTGAAGATGACGGGAATGTCAATAAAGAAGAAATTAAATCTGAAATAGAGAATGTTATTAAAGAAACTGCCGAATACTGTGAAGTGGGAGACGGAACGGTTGAAGTATCCGAAACAGAGGATATCGACTGGATTAATAACTGGAAAGAGTTTTTTCATCAGTTCTATATAGACGATCTTCTTGTAATCCCCTCGTGGGAAGAGGTTAAACCGGAAGACAGTGATAAAATGATTCTTCACATCGATCCCGGAACTGCTTTCGGAACAGGAATGCATGAAACAACGCAGTTATGCCTTCGTGCAATTAAAAAATATATAACACCTGATACTGTTATGCTTGATGTTGGAACGGGTTCGGGAATATTAGCTATAGTATCTCTTATGTACGGTATTAAATCTGCAATTGGAACGGATTTGGATCCCTGCGCGGTCGATGCTGTCAGAGAGAACATGGAAGCAAACGGAATAGCAAAAGATGCCTTTGAACTAATAATTGGAAATATCATTACGGAGAAAGAAGTTCAGGACAGAGTAGGATACGGTTGCTATGACATTGTTGTCGCAAATATTCTCGCGGATGTGCTTGAACCGTTAACACCCGTTATTATTAATCAGATGAAAAAAGGTGCTGTATATATAACATCGGGTATCATCAATACAAAAGAGCAGGAAGTAAAAGAGTGTATTGAAGCAGCAGGGCTGGAGATTTTAAGCATTGATCACCAGGGAGAATGGGTTGGAATAACAGCAAGGAAAAACTAATGGAAGCTTATCTTGATAATTCCGCGACAACAAAGGTGTATCCCGAAGTCGTGGAGCTTATGTCAAAAATCATGCTTGAGGATTACGGAAATCCTTCAAGTATGCATATAAAAGGTGTTGAGGCAGAACGGTATGTGACGGAAGCTGTATCGTCAATTGCGAAGACACTGAAGGTATCTGAGAAGGAAATTATTTTTACTTCCGGAGGGACCGAATCCGATAACCTTGCGCTTATAGGTGCTGCGATGGCTAATAAGAGGGCGGGAATGCACATTATTACCACAAAGGTTGAGCATCCTGCGATATTAAACACTGTCGCATACCTTGAAAGGGAAGGCTTTGAAATTGATTATCTTTCCGTCGGAAATGATGGTACGGTTTCTTTGGCTGAATTGGAAGAAAAACTTCGCAAGGATACGATCATCGTATCGATAATGCATACAAACAATGAAGTTGGGTCGGTTATGCCGATTGCTCAGGCGGGTGAATTGATTAAAAAGATTAATCCCGGGTGCATGTTCCATGTAGACGCAGTTCAGGGGTTTGGTAAGGCGGAAATATATCCCAAGAAAATGAAGATAGATATGCTTTCGATTAGTGGCCATAAAATTCACGGGCCCAAGGGCATAGGCGTTTTGTATGTTTCCGAGAAAGTAAAAATCAAACCGATATCCTTTGGCGGAGGACAGCAGAAAGGCATGAGAAGCGGAACACTTAATGTTCCGGGTATCGTAGGAATCGGTCTTGCAACAAAAATGATTAATGAGAATCTTTCTTTGAAACGGGAAAAACTTTATGAACTAAAGAAAATGTTCATCAGAGGTATTTCAGAAGTCGACAGAGTTAAGATAAACGGATGCGACGCTGAGAAGGTTGAAGAAAGTGCGCCTCACATCATAAACATATCGGTCAGAGGGCTTCGCTCGGAAGTTATGCTTCATGCCCTTGAGGAGAAAGGTGTTTATGTATCTGCAGGCAGTGCATGCGCATCTCACAGCAAGAAGGAATCTTCTACGCTTAAGTCCATGGGTGCTTCGGCAGAAGAAATGGACGGAGCACTTCGGATAAGTATGTCCGAGTTTACTACAAAAGAAGAAATAGAATATGCATTGGTGTCGATAAAGGAAGTTATAGAGATTTACGGAAGGTTTGTCAGAAAGTAGGTAATTGAAATGTTCAGTTCGTTTATTATCAAATATGCCGAGATAGGTGTAAAAGGAAAAAACAGATATTTGTTCGAGGATGCTCTGGTTCACCAGATAAAGTATGCTCTTAAGGGCTGTGACGGTGAGCACAGGGTTTCAAAAACTCCCGGAAGAATTTTCCTTGATTTCGAAGGGGAATTCGACTATGACGATATCATTGACAGACTTCAGCACGTTTTCGGTATTTCCGGAATATGTCCTATGGTAAGACTTGAAATGGAGTCTCCGGAAGCTTTGTATCAAGACGTTGTTAAGTATTTTGGAGATACATATCTTGATAAAAAGAAGACATTTAAGGTATGCGCCAGAAGATCTAACAAGGGGTATCCGCTCGATTCTATGGAACTTGACAGGGAAATCGGAGGTGCGCTTCTTGATGCGTTTCCCGAGCTTACGGTTGACGTCCATAATCCGGAGATTTCACTGGTAGTCGAGGTTCGCGATAAAATATTTATTTACAGTGAAATTATTCCGGGGCCCGGCGGAATGCCTGTCGGAACAAACGGAAAAGCGATGCTGCTTCTTTCGGGCGGAATTGATTCTCCTGTTGCCGGTTATATGATTTCAAAAAGAGGCGTCAAGATTGATGCGGTATATTTCCATGCTCCTCCGTATACAAGTGAAAGAGCAAAGCAAAAGGTTGTTGACCTTGCAAGATATGTTTCAAAGTACAGTGGACCTATATATCTTCATATAATCAACTTTACCGATATTCAGCTGTACATTTATGAAAAGTGTCCTCATGAGGAACTTACGATTATCATGAGAAGATACATGATGAAGATTGCTGAAGAATTGGCAAAAGAAAGTGAATGCCAGGGACTTATTACCGGTGAATCAATCGGTCAGGTTGCAAGTCAGACGACACATTCGCTCGCTGTTACAAACGAAGTTTGTGAACTTCCCGTATTCAGACCTTTAATCGGATTTGATAAAGAAGATATTGTTACCATTTCCAAAAAGATAGACACTTACGAGACAAGTATACAGCCTTATGAGGACTGCTGTACGATTTTTGTTGCGAAGCATCCTGTTACAAAGCCTAATCTCAATATTATTAAGCGCCATGAAGAAAATCTGAAAGAAAAGATAGATGAGATGGTTAAAACAGCAATAGATACAAAAGAAACAATTATTGTATCGGCTGCTGAATAAAGGCAAAAAAATAAGCCGACGATCATAGATCTTACGGCTTCCGGACGGTTGAAGTTATTTAATTGCAAGTTGCAAGACAATGGGGCGCTTTTGGCGCCCCAATAAATTTTGATTAAATCATGTAAGGCTTAAGAATATCAAGTACTTCTTCGGATGCGCCTTCTGCATGAATGTTTAAATCAATAGGCTTGGATAAATCAAGACTGAAAATACCCATGATTGACTTAGCGTCGATAACGTATCTTCCAGATACCAAATCGAAATCGTAATCGAATTTTGTAATATCATTAACAAAGGATTTAACTTTGTCGATTGAGTTTAAAGAAATCTGAACTGTTTTCATGTTTATTCCTCCTATAAGAACTCCAACCTTCGCATTCATCATAAAGAAAACGTACATTTTTGTCAACGATTAAACCTTAACAAAAAAGAAAGAGCATTGAATGAAAACAGTAGCATTTCATAACCTTGGGTGTAAGGTTAATTCATATGAGACCGATATTATGCAACAAAAATTTGTTGAAAACGGGTACGAAGTTGTTGCTTTTGGTCAAAAAGCCGATGTTTACGTCATAAACACATGTACAGTAACAAATATGGCAGATCGCAAAAGCCGCCAAATGCTGCATAAAGCAAAGGCAATGAATCCTGACGCAATTGTCATTGCAACGGGCTGTTATGTTCAGACAGATACGGAAAACGTTGAGCTGGACTCTTCTGTTGACATTGCGATAGGAAATAACAGAAAGTCAGAAGTAATAGCGCTACTAAATGACTATTTGGGAAAAAACAGGAAAATATCGGATGTAATTGACATTAATCATACTTCTGAGTATGAGAGCATGATGCTGTCGGAAACGGCAGACCGTACGAGAGCGTATATTAAGATTCAGGATGGATGCAATCAGTTTTGCTCATATTGCCTGATACCTTACGCGAGGGGACGTGTCAGAAGCAGAGATATGGAAGAGATTCTTAAAGAGATAGAAACTCTTGCAAAGAACGGTTACAAGGAATTTGTTCTGACCGGAATTCATGTAAGTTCATACGGTATTACAAATCCGGCAGATCTTTCCGGAAACAGAGTAGCCGAGTTGATTGAGCAGATTGCGAAGATTCCTGAAGTAAAGCGTATAAGACTCAGTTCCTTAGAACCAAGAATAGTAACAAAAGAGTTTGTCACAAGGATTTCGGCGATAAAGAAACTGTGTCCTCATTTTCATCTTTCTCTTCAAAGCGGATGCGACGATACTCTTAAAAGAATGAACAGACATTATACTGCGGACCGGTATTTTGAAGGAGTTAGGCTTCTTAGAGAATATTTTGACGATCCTGCGATTACAACTGACGTTATTGTCGGTTTCCCCGGGGAGACTGAGGAAGAATTTGAAAAATCATTTTCTTTTGCCAAGCAGATCGGATTTTACGAGATGCACATTTTCAAGTATTCCAAAAGAAAAGGTACTGTTGCGGAAAAACTTCCAAATCAGGTAAAAGACTGCGACAAGGACAGCCGTTCAGAGAAGATGATTGCTCTTGCGGACGGGCTCTCAGTCGAGTATCGAAGCAGACATATCGGAAAAACTGCTGAGGTTCTTTTTGAAGAAAGAAGAGTAATTGACAAAAAAGAATACAGAATCGGTCATACACCCGAGTATATAAAAGTTGCAAAAGAAACAAAGGATAACCTTGATAACGAAATTGTAACAGTGACTTTGAAAGGCTTTTTAAGCGACGAACTTATGCTTGCAGAGTAGAAAACCTTTCAAAAATCCTTTTGAAGAATCGACTTTGGAAAGATATTTTCATTTATTAATGAAAACTTTACTATTTTCTAATTTATTGAAAACATTATTGTGATAATGTAAGATAGTATCAGATATTTGGGAAAGAGAGATGCGAAAATGGCAAGCATTGACCAGACACAGTTTTTTAAAGTTGAACCGGAGAAACCCTTAAGCGCTTCAGAGATACTCGAAGTAGTATATAGGGCAAATGTTGAAAAAGGATATGATCCCGTGAATCAGATTACAGGATATCTTGTATCTGACGATCCTACATATATAACTTCACATAATGATGCAAGAAAGCTGGTTCGTCGTCTTGAAAGAGATGAAATAATAGAAGAACTGCTTCTTTCTTATGCACAGGCGAAGGGCTGGAATTAATTAAATGAGAATAATGGGCCTTGATTTTGGGTCGAAGACAGTGGGTGTGGCTATAACCGACCCACTGCTTGTTACTGCTCAGGGAATTGAAATAATAAGACGAAAAGAAGAGAATAAATTAAGACAGACACTTGCAAGGATTGAGGAACTGATTGCTGAGTACGGTGTAACCGAGATTGTACTCGGACTTCCGAAGAATATGGATGATTCCGAGGGCGTCAGGGCAAAACTTTCTTTGGAGTTTAAGGACAAGCTTGAAAGGCGTACGGGACTCACTGTTCATATGTGGGATGAGCGGCTTACGACTGTTGAAGCCGACAATATAATGCGGGAAGCCGGAATTACAAAGCGGGAAGACAGAAAAGAATACGTTGATATGATTGCTGCCCAGCTTATTTTAGAGGGCTACATGGAATATGGAAGAAATTCCAAATGATATAGATGGAGAAATATTGTGGAAAAGATTTCTTTTGCCGGAAATAACGGCGATGCAATTGAATTTTATGTAATTGAAAAAACCACCCTTGGCGGTGTTGATTATATGTTGGTTACCGAATCGGAGACTGAAGATGCTGACGCGTATGTGCTGAAGGATGTATCCGACAATAAAGATTCGGAAGGAATCTATGAAATTGTCGAAGACGAGAATGAACTTCAAGCCGTAGGTCAGGTTTTTCAGGCTCTTTTGGATGATATCGACATTCAGTAAAAGGAGAAATAATTGAATAAAGCAAAAGAAAAGAATGTTGCCTCGAAGCTTAAGATAATACCCTTGGGCGGCTTGGAACAGATTGGAATGAACATTACTGCCTTCGAGTACGGGGACAGTATTATTGTCGTGGATTGCGGATTGGCATTTCCTGAAGATGATATGCTCGGAATTGATCTTGTAATCCCTGACGTTACTTATCTTAAAGACAATATAGACAGAGTTAAAGGCTTTGTGATTACGCACGGTCATGAGGATCATATCGGAGCACTTCCTTATGTGCTTAGAGACATAAATGTTCCGATTTATGCCACAAAGCTTACAATCGGTATTATAGAAAACAAATTAAAGGAACACGAGGACTTATTAAAAAGAACAAAGCGCAAAGTTGTTAAGTTTGGGCAGAGTATAAACCTTGGACAATTCAGGGTCGAGTTTATTAAGACAAACCACTCGATTGTAGATGCTGCAGCACTTGCCATATTTTCACCGGCCGGTGTTGTTGTACATACCGGTGACTTTAAGGTGGATTATACTCCGGTATACGGAGACTCAATCGATCTTGAGAGGTTTGCAACGCTTGGTAAAAAGGGCGTTCTTGCACTTATGTGCGATTCAACGAATGCGGAAAGACCCGGCTTTACTCCGTCCGAGCGTACTGTTGGAAAGACTTTTGACACTATATTCAGCGAACATAAGAACACAAGAATAATCATAGCCACCTTTGCATCAAACGTTGACCGAGTTCAGCAGATTATCAACACTGCTCACAGATACTCACGTAAAGTTGTCGTTGAAGGACGAAGCATGGTGAGCATTATTGACATAGCACAGAAGCTTAACCGTATATCGATTCCTGATAATACGCTGGTTGACGTGGAACAAATCAAAAACTATCCTCCGGAACAGACTGTTATTATTACTACCGGCAGTCAGGGCGAAAGCATGGCCGCTCTTTCCAGGATGGCAAGCGGAACTCATAAAAAGGTTTCTGTCGGCCCCGGAGACACGGTTATTTTTTCATCGAACCCTATTCCGGGAAACGAAAAGGCAGTTACGAGGATTATAAACGAGCTTCTTTTGAAGGGTGCGGATGTTATTTTCCAGGATGCTCATGTTTCCGGACATGCCTGCCAGGAAGAAATCAAGCTTATTTATTCACTTGTGCAGCCTAAATATGCGATACCTGTTCACGGAGAGTATAAGCACCTCATGGCACAGGCAAAGCTTGCAAAAGAACTTGGAATCGATAAAGAGAACATTGTTATTCTTCGCTCGGGAGACGTTCTTGAGCTTGACGAAAACGATGCAAGAGTTTCGGGGAAAATATTGTGCCAGAGCGTATATGTTGACGGGCTTGGTGTAGGCGATGTGGGTAATTCCGTATTAAGGGACAGACAGCATCTTTCTGAAGGCGGAATTGTAATTGCAACAATTGTCATGGACGAGTATTCATCAGTCATGGTATCGGGACCTGATATTTACACCAGAGGGTGCGTATATGAGAAAGACTCCGAGGAACTTCTTGCGGAAGCAAGAGCGGAACTTAGCCGTGCTTTGGACAATGCTTTTGAAAGAAACGTATCTGACAGGAATAAGATTAAATCAATTATGAAGGATTCTCTTACCGAGTACTTTTGGAGAAAAAACAAGAGACGTCCCGTTGTCGTTCCGATAATATGCGTGGTATAAACGCCTATTGAAGTAAACGACAAAAATTCCCGGGTAACCTTCCAAGTTTTAAGGGGTAGATTGGAGATATATGAGCGATTTATCAGAACTTAAGGATTATGTCATTTCAAATATTCATGCAACGATGGAATATGCTCAGTACAAAATAATTCTCGAGGAAATACAAAAGGACCCTGCGCTTTATTTGAGGGTAAAAGAATTGAGAATGAAAAATTTTGAATTGCAACAGAGTGACGGTGGGAATGCTTATGACAGTCTCGACGCATTGACTAATGAATATGATGATGTTATTAATAATGAGTTAGTAAGTGAGTTTCTTGTTGCAGAGACTAATTTGTGTAAAATGGTCAGAGATCTTGGCCGTGCACTTATAGACGGATTGGAGTTTGATTTATGAAAATCAATCAGCTGTTATCCACAATGCTGTCTGCGCTTGTTAAAATTGCAATAGCAATCTGGATAATCAATTTTGTTTATACAAAAACTATGGACGCATATAATTTCGGGTATCGCGTGTTTACTGAGGAAGCTATGGCACCGGCACCTGGCAAAGACATTTCTGTTGCCATCACAGAGGGTAAATCTGAGATGGAAATTGCAAGGATGCTTGAGGAAAAGGGGCTTGTCAGAGACAGATATCTTGCTTTTGCTCAGATTCTTGCGTCTGAATACAGAAAAAGTCTTGAACCCGGAGCCTATATACTTAACACATCTATGACTATGGAAGAGATGATGGCTGCCATGGCAACCGGACACGATGTGGACGAAGATGAGGAGTAACCGGTGATAGTCGATGAAAGAATGACTTCTTTTATAAATTCATATGCCTCGCCGAATTCGCCGATGCTTGACGAACTTGAGAGGTATTCCATTGAAACCAATGTGCCAATAATACGTAAGGAGATGCAAAGTCTTATCAAATTTCTTCTTGCCGCGTTGAAACCGCGCTCCGTTTTGGAGGTAGGAACTGCCATTGGTTTTTCGGCTGTTTTAATGGCTGAAAATCTTCCTGCTGAATCAAGAATAACCACTATAGAAAAATATGAGAAGCGGATCCCGATAGCAAAAGAAAATTTTGAAAAATTTAATCTTTCGGACAGAATAACTTTTTTGAACGGTGACGCAATCGATATATTAAAGCAGCTTGACGGACAGTATGATTTTATTTTCATGGATGCTGCAAAGGGACAGTATATCAACTTTTTTCCGGATGTTTTGAGACTTCTTGCACCCGGAGGGGTTCTTCTTACAGATAATGTAATGCAGGAAGGGGACATACTGGAGTCGAAGTTTGTGGTTGAAAGAAGAAATCGAACTATATACAAGCGTATGAGAGATTATTTATACGAACTTACGCATAACGAGGAGCTTACTACCGTAATTCTTCCAATCGGAGACGGTGTTACGGTAAGTACAAAGAAAGAATTATGAATAGTATAAGAAAGCCGGAACTTCTTGTGCCTGCAAGCAGTCTTGAAGTTCAAAAAACAGCAGTAATATTTGGAGCGGATGCAGTATTTATCGGTGGAGAAGCTTTTGGCCTGAGAGCTAAAGCAAAGAATTTTACTCCCGAAGAGATGAAAGAAGGCATTGAGTTTGCGCATGCCCATAATGTAAAAGTACATGTGACGGCAAACATTCTTGCACATAATTATGATTTGGAAGGCGCAAGAAAATATTTCCACGAATTGAAGGAAATGAAGCCGGATGCATTAATTATTGCCGATCCCGGAATGTTTATGATGGCAAGGGAAATATGCCCCGAAATCGAGATTCATGTTTCGACACAGGCTAATAATACCAACTATGCTACCTACAACTTCTGGTATAATCTTGGTGCGAAAAGAGTAGTTGCTGCAAGAGAACTTTCTTTGGCGGAGATTAAGGAAATCAGGAATAATATTCCGGACGATAAAGAAATAGAATGCTTTATTCACGGAGCAATGTGTATTTCTTATTCGGGAAGATGTCTTCTTAGCAATTACTTTACGGGAAGGGATGCAAACCACGGAGCCTGCACACATCCATGCAGATGGAAATACGCGGTTGTAGAGGAACAACGCCCCGGAGTTTATCTTCCTGTTTATGAAAATGAAAGAGGAACATATATTTTCAATTCAAAAGATCTTTGTATGATAGAACATATTCCGGAGCTTATTGACGCCGGAATAGACAGTTTCAAGATAGAAGGAAGAATGAAAACCGCTTTGTATGTTGCGACTGTGGCAAGAACATATCGTAAAGCAATCGACGATTATTTTGAATCGCCCGAGAAATACAGAGCCAATATGGATTGGTACAAGGCTGAAATATCAAAGTGTACTTACAGGCAGTTTTACACGGGATTCTATTTTGGGAAACCAAGCGAGCAGGCTCAGGTTTATGATGCAAATACTTATGTCCAGGAATATATATATCTTGGAACTGTTTCGGAAAAGAACGGAAAAACCGTCAGAATTGAGCAACGAAATAAGTTTTGCGTGGGCGATGACATAGAGATAATGAAGCCAAACGGAGATAATGTTCCGGTCAGGGTAATTTCGATAAAGGACGCGGAAGGAAATGACATGGAGTCCTGTCCTCACTCAAAGCAGGAACTTTATATAGAGTTGTCTGTTGAAGCTGACGTATTTGACATTCTTCGCGTGGAGAATTTTATTAAACAATGATATTGACCTAAATTGCTTTATTGGGGTAAAATCCAAAGGAAATGGACAGAGAGGAAATCCGTAATGAGCGCTTGCGTAAACATTGAGGAAATATTTGCAAAGAACGTATTTACAGTCGAGAAGATGAAGGAATATCTTCCTGAATCGGTTTTTGAAGAAGTTATGCGCGTTCGCAATCAGGGTGGAGAGTTGTCTTTACAAACTGCTGGCGTTGTTGCTTCTGCAATGAAAGACTGGGCGCTGTCAAACGGTGCCACTCATTTTACACATTGGTTTCAGCCTCTTACAGGAATTACAGCCGAGAAGCAGGATGCATTTATAAAGCATCCCGACGAAGCAGGACGTTGCCTTCTTGAGTTTTCGGGCAAGGAACTTATTAAAGGTGAGGCAGATGCATCAAGCTTTCCTTCCGGAGGGTTGAGAGCAACCTGTGAAGCCCGTGGATATACTGCATGGGACATGACAAGCCCTGCTTTTTTAAGAGAAGATGCAGTCGGAACGGTTTTGTGTATACCGACGGCGTTTTGCTCATATAAAGGAGAAGCTCTTGACATGAAGACGCCGTTGCTTCGTTCCATGGAAGCTGTCGGAGAGCAGAGCCTGAGACTTATTAAACTGTTTGGAAATACGACTTCTAAGAAGGTTATACCTTCTGTAGGTCCTGAGCAGGAATATTTTATCGTAGACAGAAATAAATACCTTGAAAGACAGGATTTGATATTTGCAGGAAGAACACTTTTTGGTGCTCCTGCACCCAAAGGTCAGGAACTTGACGATCATTACTACGGCACGATTCAGGAAAGAATCGGTGCGTATATGAATGATTTAAATGTTGAACTTTGGAAACTTGGCGTTACTGCCAAGACCCAGCACAATGAAGCAGCTCCGGCACAGCATGAACTTGCGCCTATTTATGAGACTGCAAACATTGCTATGGACCACAATCAGATTACAATGGAGATTATGAAGAAGGTTGCCAATCGTCATGGACTTCAGTGCCTCCTTCATGAAAAGCCGTTTGCCGGAGTTAACGGTTCCGGTAAGCACGATAACTGGTCTCTTAGTACTGACGACGGTATAAATCTCATAGATCCCGGTGATAATCCCAACGAAAACATGCAGTTTTTACTTGTGTTATCCTGCATTATTAAAGCAGTAGACAAGCATGCGGATTTGTTAAGACTCAGCGCAGCGTGTCCCGGTAATGATCAAAGACTTGGCGGTGCGGAAGCTCCTCCGAGCATCATTTCGGTTTTTCTTGGCGAACAGCTTGAGGATGTTGTGAATCAGTTTGTTAAGACCGGTTCCGCAAGAAGCCTTATTGAAGGCGGAACACTTAAGACAGGTGTATCGACACTTCCTGATTTTAAGAAGGACGCTACAGACAGAAACCGTACATCTCCTTTCGCGTTTACGGGCAATAAATTTGAGTTCAGAGCTGTTGGAAGTTCTGATTCAATCGGGAGCGCTAATACGACAATAAATACAATTGTTGCCGAGAGTTTTTGCGAAGCTTGTGATATACTTGAAAAGGCCGATGATTTTGATAAAACGGTTTTGGACATTATTAAGAAGAACTTTACCGATCATCAGAGAGTTATTTTCTCGGGAGACGGTTATTCGGAGGTCTGGGTAGAAGAAGCGGCAAGACGTGGTCTTCCCAATGCGCCTACAATGGTAGAAGCAGTAGCTGCTCTTACAACGGATAAAGCGGTTTCGCTTTTCGAAAAATTCAAGATTTTTACAAAGGCTGAACTTGAGTCAAGAAGTGAAGTTTTGTATGAAACGTACGCAAAAACTGTTAATATAGAAGCACATGCGATGACCGGTATGGCTTCAAAGCAGATAATCCCCGCGGTTATGGCTTATGCTCATTCTCTTGCTGAAACGGTTAATTCGATGAAGAGCGCGGGTGTTGAACCGACGGTTCCGCTTAAGCTTCTTAAGCAGGTTAACGAGAATCTGACTGAGATGCAGGATGCTTTGGAAAACATGAAGAATTTCCGCAAGACTGCAGTTGCGATTCCTTCACAAAAGGAAAGAGCTTTTAACTATATGGAAAAGGTTGTTCCTTCAATGAAGGCTTTAAGAGAGCCTGCAGACAGACTTGAGAAAATTGTGGACAGAGAGTACTGGCCATTCCCTACTTACGCTGACCTTATGTTTGAAGTGTAGGACTTATTAACTGTATTTTAATATGCAACATGCATGTTAATTATAAACAATTTATTTATATATAAGGAGGACAAAAAATGTCTTTAGTTACCACTACTGAAATGTTTAAGAAGGCATATAACGGCGGATACGCAGTTGGTGCTTTCAACGTAAACAACATGGAAATCGTTCAGGGTATTACAGAAGCTGCTTCAGAGCTTAAGTCTCCTGTTATCCTTCAGGTTTCAAAGGGTGCTCGTGCATACGCTAACCACAAGTACCTTGTAAAGATGGTAGAAGCTGCTGTTGAGGAGAATCCTGAAATCCCGATCGCTCTTCACCTTGATCACGGCGATTCTTTTGAACTTTGTAAGTCATGTATCGACGGCGGATTCACATCTGTTATGATCGATGCTTCTTCTAAGCCTTTTGCTGAGAACATTGAACTTACAAAGAAGGTTGTAGAATATGCTCACGCACACGGCGCTGTAGTTGAAGCTGAGCTTGGTACTCTTGCAGGTATCGAAGATGAAGTTGTAGTTGAATCCGGTAAGGAATCATACACAAGACCCGAAGAGGTTGAAGAGTTCGTAGACAAGACAGGATGTGACTCTCTTGCAATCGCAATCGGTACTTCTCACGGTGCATACAAGTTTACAGCTGCTCAGTGTACAAGAAATGCAGATGG
>JAZQOL010000008.1:0-17368 GCA_045627845.1 Lachnospiraceae bacterium
CATATTGTTCACTATGCCAGGCATTAATCTTACTTTGAATACTGTCTTGTATCGGTGAAATTAGCATTCTTTTCCCCTCATCCATAGACAAATAACAATTATTTATTACAATATTCGGATTAACCAAAGCAATTTGAACCTTTGCAAGTTGATCATTCAACACCTTATGCAATTTTTTGTAGTAATCCCTGAGGGCAATTTGTTTTGCCAAATCAAGATTTTTATCTTTGATGTATGTGCATACATATTTCCCCCGATCTGAATCAAAATGCTGAAATGAATAATGAATACTTTTTCCTCGCCTGATTATTTTTAAACTACCATTTATATCAGGAATTTCAGTTTTCTCTATAATAGCAATTTGCTGTTTTATAGTATCTTCTATCGATTTTAATTCTTTAGCAATTTTACTCGTCTCGCCACCCCTTTTATGCATTGCATATTTACTACATTATATTATTATGCAATGCATGAATCAAGAGGAGTATTCAAAAGAAAAGAAAAATATTTGTAATAAATATCTCCATATGACCACCAATTAACCATATCATCAGCCTATTCATAACATATCATCTTGATTTTGTACTAATAACTTAAAATAACACAAAATAGGATATACCATTTATTGCTATGTATCCTATCCCAGTTTCTATAATCATCCTTAGGATACATAATTTTCCGCTTTGCGTCCTATTTCCTTACTTCATCAAACTTTAGGATACAAGCTCCATCTTTTTGTATCCTACACGGCTGCCCCACTGAAACTTAGGATACGCGCCAACTCTTTTCGTATCCTATAGGCTTGCCCCAACGAAACTTAGGATACGCGCCAACTCTTTTCGTATCCTATAGGCTTGCTCCAACGAAACTTAGGATACGCCCACTTTCCTTCTCGATAAAAAAAACTCCCGGTTCCAAACTGTTACGTTCAAAACCGAGAGTTTCTATTTTTCATTATTTCGCAACCATTAGTTAAACGATAGCATTTTTGTGCTCAAGACTTATTTTGCACCGAAAGCCCATGCCATTTCAGGGTTCTCTGCTGCCAGTTTCTTGAACAACTCCCTCTTTTGAACGATAGCTGCCTGGGCGGCTGCCAAACGTGCAATCGGTACACGGAAAGGTGAACAGGATACATAGTCAAGGCCAATCTTGTGACAGAACTCCACGGAAGCAGGGTCACCACCATGCTCTCCACAGATACCTACATGGAGGTTAGGGTTAACGGGTTTACCAAGCTTAATGGACATTTCCATGAGCTTACCGACGCCTGTCTGATCAAGCTTTGCAAAAGGATCGTTCTCGAAAATCTTAGTGTCATAATATGCATTTAAGAACTTACCTGCATCGTCACGTGAGAAGCCGAATGCCATCTGAGTAAGATCGTTTGTACCAAAGCAGAAGAAATCAGCTTCTGATGCAATCTCATCTGCAGTAAGCGCTGCACGGGGAATTTCAATCATGGTACCAACTTCGTATTTAAGGTCAAGCCCCGAAGCTGCGATTTCAGCATCAGCAGTCTCAACAACCATCTTCTTAACAAACTTAAGTTCCTTAACTTCACATACAAGAGGAATCATGATTTCAGGCTTAACTGCCCAATCGGGGTGTTCCTTTTTAACCTCAATTGCAGCACGAATAACAGCCTTTGTCTGCATTCTTGCGATTGAAGGATATGTTACAGCGAGACGGCATCCTCTGTGACCCATCATGGGGTTAAACTCATGAAGGCTGTTGCAGATTGCCTTAATTTCTTCTACAGTCTTGCCCTTTGCTTCAGCAAGTTTCTGAATATCAGCTTCCTCTGTAGGTACAAACTCATGAAGCGGAGGATCAAGGAATCTGATTGTAACAGGACATCCCTCAAGTGCCTCATAAAGAGCCTTGAAATCGCCCTGCTGATAAGGAAGAATCTTATCAAGAGCAACTTCTCTCTCTTCTTCTGTATCTGAACAAATCATTTCGCGGAATGCTGCAATTCTTTCAGGGTCAAAAAACATGTGCTCTGTACGACAAAGGCCGATACCTTCCGCACCAAGTTCATGAGCCTTTCTTGCATCTGCGGGAGTATCTGCGTTTGTACGAACCTTAAGTCTTCTATACTTATCTGCCCAGCTCATTACTCGACCGAAGTCACCTGAAATAGATGCATCAACGGTAGGAATGAGACCTGCATATATGTTACCTGTAGTACCATCAATTGAAATTGTGGAGCCTTCTGTAAAGGTCTTTCCACCGATTTTGAATTTCTTGTTCTCTTCATCCATCTGGATGTCACCACAACCGGATACGCAGCAGGTACCCATGCCTCTTGCTACTACTGCAGCATGTGATGTCATACCGCCACGAACAGTAAGGATACCCTGAGCAACCTTCATACCTGTAATGTCTTCAGGTGAAGTCTCAAGACGAACAAGAACTACCTTCTCACCCTTTGCTGCCCATTCTTCTGCGTCCTCTGCTGTAAATACAACTTTACCGCAGGCTGCACCGGGGGAAGCACCAAGTCCCTTTCCAAGAGGAGTAGCCTTCTTAAGTGACTTCGCATCAAACTGAGGATGGAGAAGTGTATCAAGGTTACGGGGATCAATCATTGCAACTGCTTCTTCTTCGGTCTTATGGCCTTCATCAACAAGATCACATGCAATCTTTAAGGCTGCCGGAGCAGTTCTCTTACCATTACGGCACTGGAGCATGTAAAGTTTTTTGTTCTCAACAGTAAACTCCATGTCCTGCATATCATGATAGTGATTTTCAAGAATACCACATACTTCAATAAACTGTGCATATGCATCAGGAAATTCTTTTTCCATTTGGGCGATAGGCATGGGAGTACGAACACCTGCTACTACGTCTTCACCCTGTGCGTTAATAAGAAACTCACCCATTAACTTTTTCTCGCCTGTTGCGGGGTCACGTGTGAATGCAACACCTGTACCGGACTGGTCGTTAAGGTTACCAAATACCATGGGCATTACGTTTACTGCAGTGCCCCATGAGTAAGGAATATCATTGTCACGACGATATACGTTTGCACGAGGATTATCCCATGAACGGAACACTGCCTCAATTGCAAGTTTAAGCTGTTCTACAGGATCCGAAGGGAATTCTTTACCAAGCTGATTCTTGTACTCGTCCTTGAACTGCTTTGCAAGAGCCTTTAAGTCTGCAGCAGTAAGATCTACGTCATACTCTACGCCCTTCTTAGCTTTCATCTTATCAATGAGTTCTTCAAAATACTTTTTGCCTACACCCATAACAACATCAGAGAACATCTGAATGAAACGTCTGTATGAGTCATATACAAATCTTTTAAACTTAGGATCGGAGTTTCCTGCGATCATTGCATCTACTACTTTGTCATTAAGACCAAGGTTAAGAATTGTATCCATCATGCCGGGCATTGAAGCTCTGGCACCGGAACGAACCGATACAAGAAGAGGATTGGTAAGATCACCAAACTTCTTGCCGTTAATCTCCTCCATGTACTTAACACCTTCCATGGCCTGTTCCATAATCTCGTCATTAATCTTACGGCCATCCTCATAATACTGAGTACATGCCTCTGTTGTAATTGTGAAACCCTGAGGTACAGGAAGACCAATCTTGGTCATTTCTGCCAAGTTCGCGCCCTTACCACCAAGGAGGTTTCTCATGTCTGCCGAACCTTCATCAAATCGGTAAACCCATTTTGCCATATCGAATTTTCTCCCTCTATAAATTGTGTTCCCAAATCCATTATCGGATTTGCCCCATCATTCGCCTTCATTGTACATGAAGAGAATTAAAACATCCTGTACAGTGTACAGGATGCTCGCACATAAAAAATTATATCACATTGATGTCCGTCAAACAAGAACACAATCGTTCAAAGTGTTCGAAAAAACGAAACTATTTATTAGTTTTTATTTAAATTGCGTATCGAAATGCTTATTTTTACCGAAGTATGTCGGTTGTGGACACATGTCCGTCCACCATACATACGTATGTTCAAAATTATTTTACTCGTATGTAAAATCAGTTTGCCTCAGCACATATCAACGTAATATTTCCGCAAAATGTCAGCGATTCAACACTGCAAGGCAAAAGAAAATGATCACCTGCGTGAATCTTAACATCTCCGGCATAGCCTTCACCTCTTACGCAGGAAATAAGTCTGAAAGAATCACTTTTGCCAATGGTAAACGTTTTGTCAACGTTTATTTTGTCTACGTTAAAATATTTGCAGGAAACAAGATTCGTACACCCCGGCAGATTGGATGTACATATCGGCATAACATCAGCCTTTTCAATGCTTATTGTTTCTTTGGCCTTATCTAAATGCAGTTCCCTCGGTTTTCCGTTCTGAAGTCGGTTATAATCGTACACCCTGTACGTAATATCGGAACTTTGCTGAACTTCAAGGAGCATAATCCCACCGTTTATCGAGTGAAGTGTTCCCGGAGAAATATGAATAAAATCACCCGGTCTAACTTCAACTTCCCTGACAAGCTCATCAAATTTCCCTTCATCGATATAGTT
The DNA here is from genome assembly GCA_045627845.1 of Lachnospiraceae bacterium. Lineage (GTDB taxonomy): Bacteria > Bacillota > Clostridia > Lachnospirales > Lachnospiraceae > UBA1258. The sequence continues at coordinate 4,522 of JAZQOL010000008.1, forward strand.
GCAAAGTTCTTCCTTGGATGTAGCGTTATGTCCGACAACAAGTTTTGCCCCAGGCTCGCAATCTAATATATACCAGCATTCCGCCTTCCCGTACGAACCGTTCTCATGTGTATAAGCATACTCATCGGAAGGATGCACGGAAATGGAAAGGTCGGTCTTTGCATCAATAATCTTAAGAAGAAGTGGGAAACGGTCGTATGATAGATTACCGAAAAGTTCAGGTTCAGTTTTCCAAAGTTCCGATAATCTGCAACCTTTAAACTTACCGGTTGTGCAAACGCAGTCTCCGTTTTCATGGGCACTTACAGCCCAGCACTCACCTGTCGTTTCGGACGGAATATCATAACCGTATGCAGTTTTCATTCTTGTTCCACCCCACAACGGCGTTTTATACACCGGGGCAAAAAACAACAGGTCTTCGTTCATTTTTGCTTCCTTCCAATAATCCCAAGGAAATTCATTATAACACACTAATCGTCTCTGTGTCTTGAAAATTTTCTTTTGCCTTTAAATGGACTATTTTAGACCGATAGTCTCCCCACATCTGTTCAAAAGAAAAGCCTGCATACATAAGCACATCTCCGCCATATGTACGTCCGGTTTCCGTATCTTCGTAAACAAAGTCAGGGTTAAGCCCCTGAAGTCTTATATGTACGGATTTAACATTTGCCAGCCTGTCAACATTCACAAATGTAACAAGGGCTTCTTTTGCATCTTTTGAGGAAACCATCCATGCATCATATAGATAATTTTCGGAATACGATGCAAGTCTGTAATACTCGCCTTCGCGAATGAGGTCATTGAACCTATGATAAAGTTCAACCTGCCCGAGAATCATATCGCGCTCCTCCTTTGATATTTTAGTAATATCAAGCTCGTAGCCGAATGTCCCCGAAAGTGCAACATGACCTCTTGTTTCAAAGGGCGTTACTCTCCCGACTATGTGATTGGGGCAATCCGATACATGAGCCCCCATACACGAAAGTGGATAAACAAGAGCAGTCCCTTCCTGAATTTTCAAACGGTCCACGGCGTCCGTATCGTCGGATGTCCAAATCTGAGGACCGTAATATAGCATACCCGGATCAAATCTGCCACCTCCACCCGAACAGTTTTCAAGAAGAATATTAGGGAACGTTGTAACAAGTTTTTCCTGAAGCCTGTATACGGCAAGAACATATCTGTGATAGAGTTCTCCCTGTCTGTCTGCAGGCAACCCTGCCGAATATATCTCGGAAAGCTGTCTGTTCATATCCCACTTCAAATACTCAATATTGGCACTTTTTAATACAGCCTCAATACTGTTCCATGTATGCTGCCAAACCTCTTCTCTTGTAATATCAAGAACAAGCTGGTTTCTTGCCAAAGAAGGAGTTCTTCCCGGAACAGCAATTGCCCAGTCGGGATGCTCTCGGTAAAGATTGGAATCCGGATTAATCATTTCAGGCTCCATCCATATTCCGAACTTAAGTCCTGCTTTATTCACTTCATCAGCCAGATACTTTAATCCTCCCGGAAGTTTTTCTTCATTAACTTTCCAGTCGCCTAATGCTCTGTTATCGTCAAAACGGTTCCCAAACCATCCGTCGTCCATAACCAGCATCTCAATTCCCGACTTTGCGGCTTCTTTTGCAATTGAAATAAGCTTTTCCGTATTGAAATCAAAATAAGTTGCTTCCCAGTTGTTGATAAGAATCGGGCGCTTCTTATGAAGCCAGGGACTTCTTATAAGATGGTTACGATACAGCGTGTGGAAAGCCCTTGTCATCTTTCCAAGGCCTTCGGCAGAATAAACCATTACAGCTTCCGGTGCGGTAAATGAATCACCAGGCTCAAGTTTCCATTTAAAATTATACGGGCTTATACCGATCATTGCTCTAACCTTGTCAAACTGATCAAGGTCGCATGTTGCTTCAAAATTGCCGGAATAAATAAAATTGAAGGCATAAACCTCGCCCCATGTCTGCGTGATTTTGGGCGAAGTTACAGCCATAAACGGGTGTTCCTGATGGCTTGACTCTCCCCTTCTTGAAGTAACTCCCTGGAATCCGTGCCCAAGTTTTCTATACTCTGTACGACGTTCTCTTGCCCAAGTTCCGTTTAACGTTAAAAGCTCATAGTTGCAATTATCAAAATCAACGCTGGTTGACATAATTTTAGTTATGTAAACAAATCTGTCTCCGATATTTCTTACTTCAACACTTCGTGTGATAGTGTCCGTATCTTCAAAAACACTGTATGTAAGTGTAATCTCTAATCCGACAATCTTATCTTCCAAAACAACTTCAAGACTTTGTGTGTCGTTTTCATTTCCAAAAGTGGCAGGAAGTCCCTTAAGCGATTTTTTTCCGTTTATAATCGAATACGATTTAAAACCGGGTTCAATAGCAAACGTTCCTTCCGCCGTCTCTATTTCAAGTGCGTGATTTTTAAAATCGCCAATTCCCCCCGTCGGATATTCAAACGGAGCGCAGTCAAGGAAGCTGTTTTTGTCACGCATATTTACGGAAGGAAGAATATTGCCTTCGTAAAGTCGCGAAAGAAAACGTACATTATCTCCGTTTATCCTTTTTCCGTAGTAATAATGAATAAGATATCCGTAATCATCATCCACACCAAAAACATAACTGGTGGAAGGCGTATCAAGTTTAAATATTCTTTCTTTTTCGTTGTATGTAATCATATATAACTTCTCCTAAAGGTTTCCCTGAGGTTCTTTATATTCTATGTTGAAAAATTCACCGAGATAGTCACCGATTACTCTTGCCGCCTCAATATGGCTAAGATATCCCGGATGTCCGTGTGAACCGACAGTTTCCTCGTCGATATTCGGAAGGTCGAGAAATGCCACATTGTCATCGTTACAATCTTTCGAATATGCTTCCATCGCTTCAATAATAGCCGGTTTCATCTCATTTCCAAGCATTCCGTATGCCCATACAATATGACTCTTCGGATTATTTTTCCTAAGCATTTTAAAGAAGTTATAGACTGCATCAATAAAATTCTGAAGATCCTCCCTTAAAAATGTTCCATCTTCATTTCTTCTGTTTTTGCATAATCCAATCCCCGGAACATCAAGCGCCGGCATGTTAAAAGAAGTATTATCGTTTGTGCCAAGGTTGACTATTATTGCATCCGGCTGCCAGCTCTCAAAATCATTTTTTTCGGTTGCTCCGAGCTTACGGTTTGTTTCGCCAAAAGCAAGCCCGCATATAGGCTCGTAGATATCAGGAATTCTGTGTCTGAAATCATTATCCCAACCGGAATAAACGCCCCAGCCGCCCTGAGATATAATTCTGGCATCCGCATCCAATGATTTCTCGATAATATTGGCAAAATGACGACTTGAGCTCATATACATTGCAAGCCACTCTGTGTCCTTACTTGCTCCGTAAGTGCCTTCCCCCGAAGTAACACTGTCGCCAATAAACTCAAGTTTCAACTTTTTATCCTCTACCGGATAAAATTTGCCATCTGTCCTGAAGCCTTTAACAAGCACATGGCATCTGTCATCCTCGTGCATTGCCTGAAGTTCACGGTAAAATTTCACATTTTTAACCGTTCCCGGAACCATGCTTCTGAAAAGGCATATAGATGTATCCTGCGAAAGAAGCATTCTTCTTTGCATTAATGCTCCGTTTAGTTCAACAGCTATCCAAGGCTCATGATATCCGTTATCAACCTCGATATCTATCCAAAGCTCGCTTCCGTCACAATTGACCTCTACCCCGGAATGATTCCAAAACAAAGGCAACAAACTTGCGCCCAAGACCGTACGACCATGTATTTTAGCGTTGGCACAGTCCTTTATATCAATAAATTCAAGCATAATTAACCTCCCCAAAGGTATTTTCTTTTGTAATATATTTTACAGCATTTTAACCCTCAATGCGAATCTCTTTTTTCTTATTTTGTTGTATCTGTTGCTTGCAAATACGGCAGATTATTGTAAAATATAAAAGGTTGACTGTTAATGCATTTGTACATATAGAAAGGTTAATGAAATGATTGCTGCTAACAACGTGACATTCAGAGTCGGCAAGAAGGCCCTCTTTGAAGATGTAAATATCAAATTTACGGAAGGTAACTGCTATGGGCTCATAGGTGCGAACGGAGCCGGTAAGTCTACCTTCTTAAAGATTCTTTCAGGAGTACTTGAAACAACGAACGGTGATATCACCATTACACCCGGCCAGCGTCTCTCGGTTCTTGAACAGGACCACTTCAAATACGATGCTTATCCCGTTATGGATACCGTTATCATGGGTAACCTTCGACTTTATGAAATCATGAAGGAAAAAGATGCCATTTACGCAAAAGAAGATTTCACCGATGAAGACGGTATTCGCGCTTCTGAACTTGAGACCGAATTTGCTGAGCTTGACGGATGGGAAGCAGAATCCAACGCAGCCATGCTCTTAAACGGCCTTGGTATCGACACCGATCTTCACTACATGATGGTCGGAGATCTTGACGGTAATCAGAAAGTTAAAGTTTTGCTTGCAAAAGCACTCTTTGGTAACCCTGATATCCTTCTTCTCGACGAGCCTACCAACCACCTTGACTTGGACGCAATCGCGTGGCTTGAGGATTTCCTTATCGACTTTGAAAACACCGTAATCGTAGTAAGCCATGACCGTTATTTCCTCAACAAGGTCTGCACTCATACTGCTGACATCGACTACGGCAAAATTCAGCTTTACGCCGGAAACTACGATTTTTGGTACGAATCTTCCCAGCTTATGATAAAGCAGATGAAGGAAGCCAATAAGAAAAAAGAAGAAAAAATCAAGGAGTTGCAGGAATTTATTTCAAGATTCTCCGCAAACGCTTCAAAATCCAAGCAGGCTACTTCCAGAAAACGTGCCCTTGAAAAGATTGAACTTGATACACTTAAGCCTTCAAGCAGAAAATATCCTTACATCGATTTCAGACCCGATCGTGAAATCGGAAACGAGGTACTTTTTGTTGACAAGCTTTCAAAAACAATAAACGGTGAAAAGGTACTTGATAATGTAACCTTTACTCTCGGACATAATGACAAAGTTGCATTCGTAGGTTCAAACGAGCTTGCAAAAACAACTCTTTTCAAAATTCTTTCCGGTGAAATGGAACCCGATTCAGGATCGTATAAGTGGGGAGTAACAACCTCTCTTGCTTATTTCCCGAAGGATCCCGGAAAAGAATTTGATAATGATTATTCTATAGTCGAATGGCTCACCGGATATTCTCCCGTTAAGGATGTCACATATGTTCGCGGATTCCTTGGAAGAATGTTATTTGCCGGTGAAGACGGTGTTAAGAAGGTAAAAGTACTGTCCGGTGGTGAAAAAGTCAGATGCCTTCTTTCAAAGATGATGATTTCCGGTGCAAACTGCCTCATCTTTGACGAGCCTACCAACCACCTTGACATGGAATCAATCACCGCACTTAATAACGGAATGATTAAATTCCCCGGAGTAGAACTTTTCGCATGCCGAGATCATCAGGTTGTTGAGACAACTGCTAACCGAATCATCGAATTTCTTCCCGATGGAACAATCATAGACAAAGTAACAACTTACGACGAATACCTTGCAAGCGATGAAATGGCAAGAAAGAGAACCGTATTCGTTGCTAACCGTGAGGATGACGAAGAATGATAGATTTGCATGTTCACTCCACAAAATCAGACGGAACATACTCTCCTGCCGAACTTGTGGACTATGCAATTAAAAAGAATCTTACCGCATTTGCATTGACCGACCACGATACCGTGGCCGGTCTTTCAGATGCAATAAACTATGCCAAAAAATTAAAAGAAAAAGGCATCAATGTTCCCGAAGTTATTCCCGGCATTGAGCTTTCGACCGAATATGAGGGAAAGGATGTTCATGTTGTTGGTCTTTATATCGACTACGAAAGTGAAGCCTTCATCGAATATCTTGAGCAATTCATTGCTTCAAGAGATGCAAGAAACGAAAAGGTCTGCCAAAAACTCAGAGAACACGGAATAAAAATATCAATGGATGAGTTAACATATCTCTTCCCCGATTCTGTAATAACACGTGCTCATTTTGCAAAATTCCTTATGCAAAACGGATACTGTTCAAGTCTCAAAGAAGCTTTCGACCGTTATATCGGCGATAATGCATCCTGCTACGTTCCAAGAGAAAAAATAACTCCTCAAATGGCTGTTGAACTGATTCTTCGCGGAAAAGGAATTCCTGTCTTTGCCCATCCCATGCTTTGCAAGTTCGGTCGTGATAAACTTGAAAAGCTGATTTCTTCCATGAAAGAAGTCGGGCTTATGGGAATCGAAGGCTTATATTCCACATATTCCATGTCTGATCAGGTTCAGGTAACAGCTTATGCCAAAAGATATCACCTGTTATTGTCAGGTGGTAGCGATTTCCACGGTTCCAATAAGCAAGGAATCGACTTGGCAACCGGCTATGGAAACTTATGTATTGACGATGCAATATTAAATCAAATTAAAAAGTCACAAAAAAATGTTCTTTTTACCGATATGGACGGAACACTTCTACTATCGGATTCAACAATAAGCGTCTCAATGCAAAATGCTCTAAAATCAATGGTTGAAATAGGTCACAGTCTCGTTTTATCAAGCGGAAGGCCTTTGCCAAGCATCCAAGAGCGAATTATTAAATTAGGATTAAACAACTGCGTTTCATATATTTCCGCGTTTAACGGCGGTTTGGTTTACGATTGTAAGAGCCAACAGGTAATAAGGCGAATACGTCTTTCTTCCGATATAGTCAGACGCGTAATAAATCTTTGCAACGATGCATCGATTCATGCCCACTGTTACTCCGACACCGAGATTGTCGGCACATGTGAAGATGAAGAAATTCTTTATTATCGTTCACGAGTTCATATGCCGTTTGTTCTTGTTGATGATATATCAAACTATCTTACCGAAGGATCTTATAAAGTTCAGATAATTGATTTAAACGGTCGACGCCGACTTGAAAAGCTACGTGACAAAATCGCTTCGGAGCTTGGAGATGTAACAGACTCTGTTTTTTCAAACGATTATTATCTCGAGATTCTTCCAAAAGGGGTTAATAAGGGCGATGCAGTACGTTTTATAGCGGATTATATGCCGGTACCTATGTCCAATACTTTTGCATCAGGTGACGAAAACAATGATATTTCAATGATTAGGGCAGCCGGTTGCGGAATTGCAATGGCAAATGCTACAAGCGAAGTTAAATCATGCGCTGATATTATTACCGTCAATGACAATAACCACGATGGACTGATTGAGATAATAGATAAGTACTTCAATTAATATTTCAAGGTATAATTAAAGGCTGCCCTACAGACATTGTCGGGCAGCCTTAATATATGCTTCAAAAGCTCGTTAAACTTCTACGATGAGATATCTTCCGTCTCCTACATCAAAAATTTCCGCTTCTTCAAGAATATCATTTTCCGAGAAATCAACACCTTCCTCTTCAAAATACTGAATTACTTCCTTTTTACCGTTAACAACTGTGGCAAAGCATTCTTCAAGAAATTCTCCGGCTTCCTCTTCATCATATGCGACTTCTTCAGGAAACAGTTTCAACTGATTTTCAAGAAAACATTTCAATACTTTCTTATCGAACATAACCAATCCTCTTTAATTCATAGTATAGTCTCGCAATAGGAAGTCCAACAACGTTGGCATATTCACCGTTTATTCCTTTAATATACTTTCCAAAGAAACCCTGTATAGCATATGCACCTGCTTTATCCATCGGTTCTTTTGTATCGACATATGCTTCAATTTCTTCATCGGAAAGATCATAAACAGAGACCTCTGTCTTTTCAAAGAAAGACGTTTGTTTCTTCTCTCCATCTTTCGTATATATAATTGTCACACCTGTAATAACATCATGCACATCATCCGAAAGATCTTTAAGCATTCTTACCGCATCTTCGCGATCCTTAGGTTTTCCCATTCGTTTGTTTTTGTAAAAAACGAGTGTATCTGCAGCAATGATAACATTCTCTTTGTTTACGTCAATCTTATTTGCAGAAATAACCTTTTCATAAACGTCTTCGCCCTTTCTTGCAGAAAGTTCCATAACGATTTCTTCAGGTATTGTTTTTACGGGAGTCTCATCGGCATCCGAAGTTATAACCTCAAATTCAATACCCGCCTGTGTAAGTAATTCTTTTCTTCTTGGTGATCCCGAAGCTAAAATAACCATATTATTTCCTTTCTTCCTTCATAATCTCTTCTTCAAAAAAACCTTCCTGGAAAGAATACATTTCTTCCCCTTCATTGATTCGACGATAAGTTCCGTCCGGCTGAAGTATCCAGGCTTTTCTGTTATCTTTCATCATTAATCTTAAAACATGATATAACTTTTCGCGTAGTCTTTGTCTCTCAACGGGAAATAGTATCTCAATTCTTCTATCCATATTCCTTGGCATCCAGTCTGCGCTAGAGCAATAGTATTCGGCCTGACCTCCATTTTTAAAATAGAAAATTCTGCTGTGTTCAAGGTAATTGCCGACAATACTTCTTACCGTAATGTTATCGCTCAATCCCGGAATGCCCGGTTTAAGAGAGCATATTCCTCTTACAATTAAATCAATTTTAACCCCTGCTTCTGATGCTTTGTACAAAGCATCTATAAGTTCTTTGTCACACAACGAATTCATTTTGGCAACTATATGATTTGCTCTTTCGTTTTTTGCATGCTCAATTTCACGATTGATAAGTTCAATAAACCTATCCCTAAGATTTGTGGGTGCCAGTGTGATTTTATTCCACTTCTGTTCGTTTTTGATGCCCGAAAGAATTTTGAATACGTTCTCGGCATCTTTTCCAAATGCTTCATTTGCAGTAAAGAAACTTATATCAGTATACAGTTTTGCAGTTGAGTCGTTGTAATTTCCCGTTCCTAAGTGAACAAAACTGCGAAGTCCGTCCGAACTCTTTCGAATAACAAGCGTTATCTTACAATGGGTCTTAATGTTTTCAAAACCATATATTACATTGCATCCGGCTGCTTCAAGTATTCTTGCCCAGTTAATATTATGAGCCTCATCAAATCGTGCTTTAAGCTCCACCAAAACAGTGACCTGCTTACCGTTTTGGGCCGCCTTAACAAGTGCTTTAACAATTGGTGAATCACCGCTTACTCTGTACAGGCTTTGCTTAATTGCCAAAACATTCTCATCATTCGAAGCTTCCTCAATAAAGTCCACTACCGGTTTAAAGCTTTCAAACGGATGTACAAGCATTAAATCATGCTCATCAATTTGTTCAAACAGACTCCTTTTTTCTTCAAACTCCAACGGAACTATCGGAATGTAATCAGCCTTTCGAAATCGTTCATATTCTGAATTGTTATAAATATCCATAAGAAAAGTTAAATCAATCGGTCCGGCGGTAATATATACATCTTCGGGCGAAAGATTAAGATTATCGGAAAGAACTCTCAGTATCTCTTCATTATAATTTCCAGCCAAATCAAGCTTAACCGCTTCCGAATAGTCTCTCTCCGATATTTTCTTTTCGATAATATTCAATATGTTCTCATCAAATGTATCTTCAATAGTTAAATCAGCATTTTTTAAAACCCTAAACAGTGTCACAGGTTCACATGAATAACCGTCAAAAACCGATTCATAAAAATAACCGATTATGTCCTCCAAAAGAACAAATCTGTTCTCAGACACTTTAACGAGTCGTTCTATGCCTTTAGGCACCTGAACAAACGAAAATGTCCGTCCGTCTCCGTTTGAAATAAAAGCTCCTGCATAAATAAACCCGTTTCGAATAAGCGGAAACGAAGGCTGTCTTTCTATCACAATAGGAGATAATATCGGAAGAATTTCTTTTTGAAAACGACCCCAAAGTAACGCTTTCTCCGATTCCGAAAGCAAAGCCACATTACTAACCGGAGTAATTCCCTGCCCGCTTAGCCTTTTAAGCAGTTTGTCAAAAATACAGTATTGGTTTTTTTGCATGCTGTGGACTACTTCGGAGACAGCACGAAACTGTTCTTCGCAAGTCATTCCCGTAATATCAGCCTCACCAATACCGGTTTTTTGCATCCTTTTAAGGGATGCAACACGGATCATAAAAAACTCATCAAGATTAGATGCCGTTATACTTAAAAATTTCAATCTTTCAAAAAGAAGGTTCTCGCTGTTTTCTGCTTCAGCAAGCACACGTTCGTTGAACATAAGCCACGACAGTTCTCTGTTTATGTAATTATCTGATTTAAACGGCATCCCCTCAGTTTCCATCTATTCCTGTCCCAAAAGATACTGAATGAACTGTTGTGCGCATCTTCCGGACATTCCTCCGTGAGAAAGTTCCCACTGATTTGCTTTAAGAAGCAGTTCATTTTCATCCATAACAATGTTATTTCTTTTTGCAAGTTCCAAAACAATGTTGTTAAATTCCTTCGCACTCGGTGATTGAAAATAAATCGTAACTCCGAATCTTGCATACAGCGAAAGCTTTTCCTGCATTGTGTCTTTGAAATGTACCTCATCATCGGCATTGCCACGCTCTGAGAACTTTTCATTGATTAAATGCCTTCTGTTTGAAGTAGCGTATATAAGGACATTTTTAGGCTTTTTCTCGAGGCCTCCTTCTATAACAGCCTTTAAATACTTGTATTCTATTTCAAAGTCCTCAAAGCTCAAATCATCCATATACAAAATAAATTTGTAATTTCTGTTTTTAATCTGAGAAATAACATCATTAAGGTCTGAAAACTGATGCTTATAGATTTCAATTATTCTAAGGCCGTCATCGTAATACTTGTTGGCAATAGCCTTAATGCTTGAGCTCTTTCCTGTCCCTGCATCTCCGAAAAGCAGACAGTTATTGCACGGTTTTCCCTTTACAAAAGCTTCCGTGTTATCAGTAAGTTTCTTCTTGGCCGAGTCATATCCCACAAGATCTTCAAGGTTAACATGAGCAATATTGGTAATCGGGACAATGACAGCTCCCTTCTTTGAATGTTCTACTCTGAATGCTTTATGAAGTCCGAATTTTCCTACTCCGTAATCACGGTAAAAAGAAGTAAGTATACCTTTCATTTCATCCGGCGAGGAAGCATCGTTAAACTTTTTTGCAAGTTCAACAATCCGCTTACATATTCTGGTATTGTAAACCTTGCTTTCTCTTGTCGAACAATTGTATGAAAGAGCAAGTTCAAAATCTCTGATTTTAAGAGTCTTCGTCAAATCAGCAAAATCATAATCGTACAGTTCTTTTATAATCTCTATATCATGAAGAACGGCATTATTAACTGTACCTTCTATTTCTCCGACAATCTCGCAGGACATGGAGTAACTGTTTTCATTATTCACTAGCAGATTTGAAAGATAGCAATGCCAGAGGTTTCCGTAAAAACCGTAATGACCGGCCAATTCTAAAAGTTCATGAAAACATTTATAAAATAACGACTGTAATTCTTTCTTTTCACATCCGGGTTCTTTATAATTTTCAATAATGAAAACCATATTTTTGAAAAGTTTTTCTTTTTCAAAATCACGATAAACTATAAGTTCCTGTTCTCTCATGATATTCTCCATTCATTTTAGTTAATCTATTCTACCCCTTTTAATTGTTGATAGCAAGCAAGGAGATGACATATAATGATACTGTATTCATTACAAAACAACATGAAAATGAGTAAAAGCCTATGACCAAACAATCCGAACGCATAATAGCAGTTTCAGCAGCCGTTCTTCTGGTTGCTGTTGCAATCATCTATGTTATTTTATCATCCAACAAAATATACGTCCCCAAAGGTACAATCGGAGCTTTAGCAGGGAATCTTTACAATGACGGACTTTTTAACGAAACAGACGGACTCGTATACTTTTCAAACCCATACGACGAGGATTGTCTGTATGTTATGAATCCTGATCAAAGAAATATAAAGAAAGTGTATAATCTTTCCGCCCGCTTCATAAATGTCGGAGGAGACAATATTTTCTTTAGCGGTAAAGCTGTATCTCAGACAAAAGGTCTCGGAACCGTACTTACAAAGCCCGGAATGTATATGGTCAGCAAGAAGGGAACACACTTAACCACTCTTACAAAAGACAAATCTCAAAGTCTTCTTTTAATTGATAATACAATATATTATCAGCATTATACGACTTCCGAAGGTGCAACCTTCCATGGTCTGAATATAAAAAATCATAATTCCGAGGAACTACTTCCGTTTCTTATCAATCCCGCGTCCTACTATCAGGGCAAAATATACTACAGTGGAATGTATGATGACCACAACCTCTACACATACGACACATCGACTCATGAAAATGCAGACATCTGGGAAGGTGACATATACAATCCGATATTTGACGGAGAGTATGTTTATTACATGGACGTTCGCAACAATTATCGTCTTTGCCGATACTCACCCTCGCTAAACCAAATTGAGATTCTTTGTAACGACCGACTGGATACTTTCAATCTCTACGGTGATACTATTTTTTACGCAAAGTCTTCACCCGGCAGGCCACAGCTTATACGTATGAAGGCAGACGGTTCAGCACGTGAAATTATTGCAGAGGGGGTATTTAACAGTATTAACTGTACCTCCTCATATACATACTTTAAGGAATTTGGTAAGGAAAACACCATGTTCTTTGTTCCAACTTTCGGAGGAACGTTCGTTTCTGAATTTGTAGCAGCAAAAGAAGCAGTATCCCAAAAATAAAAAAACAAAAAGGGGCTGTGAAAAAACATAGCCTGTAAAAAACAAAGGACCTTGGGTTCAGAAATGAGCCTAAGGTCCTTCTTTTTGTGGTAAAATTTAACTGCTAATGAAAAACTCTACCAACAATCATTTTACTTTTAAACAAGGAT
>JAZQOL010000009.1:0-145874 GCA_045627845.1 Lachnospiraceae bacterium
AGACTGATAAACAGTGGCTTTTATGATTTAGCCACAGCCTATCAGTCTGTGCACGTCAACTATTGAAAGCGCCGTATACCGAACGGTACGTACGGTGCTGTGAGAGGACGGCGGTTAGTCACCGCCTCCTACTCGATTAAAATATATGAGATACTTACTTTTCTATTTTTACATTAAGTCGGCAAAATTCTTTATATAAGTGAGGAATATTGTTATACTTAAACCATCATGAATAACAGTGAAGCACAAAGAAAAAACATACTTGAAGGGAACATACCGAAGACGGTTATGGCATTATCCGAAGAAAGTATAAAATTGATATCAGAGCTGAAGAAAAAAGGTTATTCCGATGAATTCAGCGTGATTGTCGGAACCCAGCTTAATACAACATGGACAGCAAATCGCATGCGTGGCTACTTAAGACACGTACCGTTTGTACCCGAGGAAGAGATTGCGGACGAGATGCTGGCGATTTTAAGCCACAGGGACCAGATCCGTGAAAAGAAAGAGATGGAGTTCTATCAGCAGAAAATTAACGAAATATACAGGTATGGACTTGATACCGGTGAAGATTAAGACACAAGCCCAACCGGAACGGAGAAAAGAATGAAAATATCAGGCAAAAGAAAAGACAATATAGCAAAGGAAATGTTCGGACTCTTTATTGAGGACATAAATTTTGGCGCGGACGGCGGATTGTATGCGGAAATGATCGAAAACCGTTCTTTTGAAGCAAAAGAAGCTTTTGGAATTCCCGGAAAGTTTTATTTTGTTGATGACTGCGGATATGGCTGGAGCCCGTTTTATAAAGAGGGAGAAGAAGAGCCCGGGCTTAAGTTTGTTCAGGGAACACCTCTTTCGGAAGCAAATCCCCATTATTTAAGGTTTACTGCAAAAAATGCAGGGCAGGGATTTAAAAACAAAGCATATGATGGAATTACACTTAAGAAAGGTATGACATATAATGTTTCCTTTTATGCAAGATGTGTGAAGTTTGCCGGAGAATCGGTAACTGTCAGCATTTTAAAAGATGATGAAACGTACGCAGAAGGGAATGTTGTATTAAAGAAAGCAGCCCCTTACGCTCCTTACTGCGATGTTGAGCCGGCATTTGTAAGCGGTTGGACAGATGTCGACAAAGTGGCTGAATACAGAAGGACGCTTGATTTATCAAAATATGCAAAAGAATCTGAATGGGTAAAATATGAAATGGTTTTGGAAGCGTCGGATGATGTCAGAGGCGCGGATTTTGTAATAAAGCTTGATGGAGAAGGCATAATAGAATTTGACTTGATCTCAATGATTCCCGGGGATGCAGTCATGGGAATATTCAGGAAAGATCTTTTTGATGCCCTTAATGATATTCATCCCGGTTTTATAAGATTTCCCGGAGGATGCATAGTTGAAGGCATCAGCCTTGAAAACAGATATCGATGGAAGCGTACTGTAGGGGAACTTAAGGACAGAAAGTATATTCCGAATCTTTGGGCTTTCCAGGATGACAGAGGTGCGACTGACCTTGAAACACAGCGCCCCGATGCCCATTACGGTCAGAGTTACGGTATAGGATTTTATGAATATTTCCTTCTTTGCGAAGCGCTTGGAGCAAAGCCATTGCCTGTATTGGGAATTGCCGTTGCATGTCAGTTTCGTTCGGACGAAATGATTAACATTGATGATGAGCGTTTTGAAGAATATGTTCAGGACGCTTTGGATTTAATTGAGTTTGCAAACGGTGATTCTTCCACAAAGTGGGGAGCACTGCGCTGCAAAATGGGACATAAGGAGCCTTTCAATCTTGAATTCCTTTCTGCGGGAAATGAGCAGTGGGAGACGGTAAATGTTCATTTGTTTGAAAGACTTGATATTTTTGAAAAGAGAATTCATGATAAGTATCCCAATATAAAACTTATCGGTACTGCAGGACCCGGCATAGATATTCCGATGGCGACAGATGCTTGGAACTATTACAAAGACAGACAGGCAAAGAACGCAAACAACTGTTATGCAGTTGACGAACACTATTATGTTTCACCGCAGTGGATGTATGATCGCATAGGTCTTTACGACGAGTATCCGCGTGAAGTGTCTGTTTTTGCCGGAGAATACGCCGCTCATCCTGCTACACGTGAGAACACCATGGAGGGGGCAATCGCAGAGGCTGCATTTATGACAGGACTCGAAATAAATGCAGGTGTTGTAAAGCTTGCTTCCTATGCACCGTTGTTCAACAGAATCGGGCACAGCCAGTGGAAGCCGGACATGATTTGGTTTGATGACAGGGATGTATTTCTTTCGCCAAGTTACTATGTTCAGAAGTTTTATGCCAACAACGTAGGGGACTTCACAATCGATATGGAGGGCGAGGAAAAGAAACTTCGCGAGGATAAGATATACGTGTCACTTAGCGGAAAAGAAGATGGAACGATAATTCTTAAGGCTGTAAACTGTTCGGATTCTTCCTATAAGCTTCCTTTAACCGATAAAGACGGAATATCTGTTGAGAAGACGGCAAATATATCGATTGTAAGTGCAGACGGTCAGGAAACCGAGAATATGCCACAGAAAACTTCATTGACCTATGAAAACCGCCTGTTAAGTGGAAGCATTGAACTTGCTCCTATGAGTTTTTACGTTATAATAATCTGAGAGTAACGACAGAGTTTATTGATGGTTCGGAGATTTTAAATGCTTTTTAACTCGTTTGAATTTTTGGTATTTTTCCCGATTGTAATATTTATGTATTATTTGTTTCCGGCAACGGTAAGGAAATACTGGCTTTTATTTGCCAGTTATTTCTTTTACATGTGCTGGAATGCAAAGTATGCTCTTTTACTGTTTGGATCAACGCTTATAACCTACTTGTGCGGACTGCTTATCGAAAAAACAGGGAAGTCCGCACAAAAAAAGTGTTGGATTGTATTATGTCTTTCTGCCAATCTGAGCATTTTGTTTTTCTTTAAATATATCAATTTCTGTGCAGGTCTTTTAGACAGATTCTTCTCTCTGATACACATTCAGATTGCGATTCCGACATTTGATGTGTTGCTTCCGGTAGGAATATCATTTTATATTTTCCAGGCAATAGGCTATTGTGTGGACGTATATCGCGGAGATATAAAGGCTGAAAGAAACTTTTTTAAATATGCCTTGTTTGTTTCCTTTTTCCCGCAGCTTGTGGCCGGACCTATTGAACGATCCAAAAATCTTCTTCATCAGTTTGACAAAGAAACGAAGTTTAATCCCGAGACGGCAAAAGAAGGACTGCTTCTTATGCTGTGGGGGCTTTTCCTAAAGATGGTTATTGCTGATAGGATTTCTGTTTTCGTAGATACGGTATATGGAAATATCGGATACTACGAAGGCTTTTATATAGCATTTGCTACTGTTCTCTTTGCTTTCCAGATTTACTGTGATTTTTACGGATATTCAATAATAGCGGTCGGTGCGGCTAAAATTCTTGGATTTACGCTCATGGAGAATTTCAATGCACCGTACCTTGCAACGAGCGTTACGGATTTCTGGAGAGGCTGGCATATATCTTTAACAACATATTTCAGAGACTATGTTTATATTCCGCTTGGCGGAAACCGAAAGGGAAAAGCCCGGAAGTTTGTAAATAAGATAGTAGTATTTTTGCTTAGCGGACTTTGGCATGGGGCGTCTCTTTCTTTTGTCGTATGGGGAGGACTTAACGGTCTTTATCAGGTAATCGGGGAAGTGTTAAAACCGGTGAGAAAGAAACTTTCTGAAATCTTTAAGATAAATACTATGCTTATGGCGGCTAAAGCTGTATCGTGGGCGATAACGTTTGTTCTTGTCGATTTCACTTGGATATTCTTTAGGGCCGGGACTCTTCATGAATCGTTTGCCGCAATTAAAGCAATGATTACGGTAAATAATCCGTGGGTTTTGTTCGACGGATCGTTTTATGAAATTATGGACAGGCAGAATTTACTGCTTGCGCTGGTATGTCTTTCGGTTCTTCTTTTTGCAGATATTTGTAAAAAGAAGGGAATTGTTATAAGAGATATTATTCTTAAGCAGGATTACTGGTTCAGATGGATATTTATAGCATTTGCCGTTTTGGTGATACTGACTTTCGGCAAGTATGGCCCGGCTTATGATGCAAAGAATTTTATTTATTTCCAGTTTTAGGTGCGAACTGAGAAAATCGGTGCGAAAGCATGACTTTCATAAGTGAACATAGGGAGTAACGGTAATGAAAAGTAAGTGCAGGTATATACTCGGATTTTTAGTGGTACTTCTGTTAATTGCAGGGGGAGTGATGGCCCTCGGAAGACTTCTTGATCCTGAGTCAACCTCTGATTCGATGAATTCAATAAAAGCCTTTCACGAACTTGAAGAGAACAGTCTCGATGTTATTGTGTACGGCACAAGCCACGCCTGGAAGGGTTGTGATACAAGAGTGTTTGAGGATAAGTATGGCCTTAAGGCATATAATTACGGTGGCAACTGGCAGGCAATCAATACGACACTTTTGTTTTTGCAGGATTCGTTTCGCACGCAGTCTCCAAAGGTAGTGTGCATTGATACGTATGTTGCTCAGAATGTGCTTAAAGACATTAATATGGAGGGACAGATTTACTATACTCGTGCAATAAGCGACTTCCCCGGGAAGAGGGAGTTTCTTGATACCTGTTTTGCGGGAAAAAAGGAACGATACATTTCATATTATGTTCCGCTTGTTATGTTTCATGATAACTGGACCGGCATTAAAAAAGAAAATTTTACCGGAAATCACAGTCGTAAATACTACAAAGAAATGTGCGGTTATGATGGCTCCGATAACATAGAAGTCACAGACTTGAGTCTTTACAAAGAATCGGTTAAAAGACAGTTCCCGTCAGACGCGCTTGAAGTGCTTGATAAGATTGTTGAGGAATGTGAGAAAAAAGGAACAAAAATAATATTTTATACAGCTCCTTATGCAGGTATATATGATTACGCAGAAGCAATGGAAGAATACGCAGTTAATCATAATTGCGAATATATAAATATGTTTGAGTGCTTGGATGAGATTGGAATTGACGTAAATTCGGATTTCAGGGACTCTCAGCATATGAATGATTCAGGTGCTTATAAAATCGCGGATTATCTTGGACGTTTTATACTTGGAATGGAGTAGGTTTGGGGTAATGATTTTGCCTGCTTCTGTTTAACCAAGTGATTGGTCCATCAATGTAAGGCAGATTGGAGTTTAATATGAAAAGAACCATTATGAAGGTTGCAGCATTATTACTTTCTTTCTCACTTCTTTGCGGATGCGGAAGTGATAAAGGAGGGAAAAAGGACAAAGCTGATTCCGGAGCAAAAGACAGCACAAGCGTTGTGACATCAACAGAAAAATCACAGGCGGATGATTCTGATGCGACAAAGACAGATGATGTGAGTGAAGGCGCATTAAATGTCGGAAGCGGAAACGCGGCAAACAGTGAGGGAGATGTTTTCTCACATGCGTATTTAAGCTGGGAAAGTAAGCCGTTTGACAGGATTGTCGGAGATTATGCAATTGAATATGGCGATGGAATGAACACGATATTCGGAGCACTTTCCATATCGCCGGCGTCTGACGATACATATAAAGCAATACTTCAGCTTGGAACAATATACAAGGAATATAAGATAAAAGAAACGTCTGAGTACTTATCGAAATATGAGGACCAGTATTCCTACAAGACGAACGCAGAAGCGTTTGATTGTGGGGAGGATGAATTTTCTTTTTACTGGGAATACGATAAATTCGAGACTTCCGAGCAGTTGTACGGTCATTTTGATCTATATGATGGTGGCAGTGATAATTATATAAGCGGACACATGTATAGTTTTGACAATTTGTATGCAATGGCACCTGATGATTATCAGGATGAGGATATTTATGGCCTGATTACGGAAGAACTAAAGGATCCCAAACTTGCACCCTGGACCGATGACTACATGGTGATTTATTCAGGAACATCGGTTGGCGAGAGTTATGTGTCTTTAATGTGTTTTGATCAGAATGGGATTGCCGTAAAATCAAGGATTAAATATGTTTATTCATCGGCGGCCGATGCACAGCGTCAGGCCGGTTATTATAAAGGTCTGGATGAATATGAAGATATAGAGACTGTTGGAAATGTTTTTTATGCCACTGCCCGTAGGGTCGAAGCTAAGTCTGAACAGTATAAGGTTAACCCCTTCGTAATGAGAGCCGGAACACATTACGCCTTTAACAGTCTTGACGGACCGGGAGAAACATCATATTACATGTATTCGTCCAAGCCGATTGATTTTGGATATGAACCGGCAGCAGATGATTTTGCTGTTTGGGGACAGGCTGCCGGAAAACTTTTTTATGAAAATGTTTCGGATGGTATAGTCGAAGACGGCTATTATGTTACATTAAGCACGAATAATACTACTTATTACGATGAAATTTATCTTTCACATTACAATCCTTACGGAGCGACTGAAACTGAACATCCAAACCAAAGCTACAGGATTGACAAAAATGTCTATACCTCTGTCGGATACATTCTGGGTATTGATGATCCTGAAGCAGCAGGAATTTACTTTACGGAATATGTTCTTGAAAGAGGTACGATAAAGATTACGGATTATGTGATTAAAGATGTTGATTTTGATAATGTCGACGTAACCTTTGACAATTACAAAGAAAAAGCAACGATATATGGAAATCATGTGATTTCACTTGATAACTGTAAGCATTCGGAAGATAGGAGCAACACCCCGGATTACAGATTTCTTTCAAATTCGTCGAGCACCTGCACGGGCAAGACAAAAGACAAACCTATGCAGTATGGTCTTGAACGTGAATGGTGGGAAGGAACCTTTTCACTTCGTGCAATCAGATTCGAAGGCATAGAAGAAACCGAGGTTGATGGAGAAGTTTCTTTTGCTACTAATGAAGACGGTACAATCAGCATGAACTGTTCTCTTGATGGCATTACATATTCAAGAATCTTTGTTGAGGATTACTTTGGAGTCTATTTCGACGAAGACGGAGTTTCTTACGATGCTAAGATTTCCGGAGGACAGGATGAAGAAGGTACAAACTATTCATTTAACCTTTACTGCTATCCGAACTCGGGTATAATGTATTCCTTTGGATTATACAACTTTAGCTGGAGCACTACTTATGCAATAACTGAAATTAATAAAATAAAGTAATGTTAAAAGGCTTCGAAACCGATCGGCTCCGAAGCCTTTTTTGAGTAACTTATTCTCCGAGATAATATATTACAAATACGTCTTTGACACGGTTAAATGCAGGCTTGGGTCGATAATCCTTATCAAAAAGACGGGAGTTTGTTGTGTCGCCCTCGCGATAGTGGTCCACAAGACCAAAGAGAGTTACATTTGTGATATTGGCAGGACCACCCGAAGCTGTGTCAAGACGCTGAAACATCTTGAAGACATTGCCGTACTTTTTGGCCTGTTTGTCAAACTGCTCGTCGGTTTCTTCATCTACACCTATGGAAAGCTCGGTGATATGAATTTCAAGATCAAGCTTTGCATATTTTTTTATGGCATATTCCAGTACATCGTCGGAAGGATATGTAAAGCTCCAGTAGCCCTGCATTCCGATTCCGTCGATAAGATTTTTCTCTTTAAGATATTCGCAAAGGCTGTAAATACCGTCAAGCTTTGGAGTCTGGAATGTGTTAAAGTCATTGTAGAAAAGCTTTACACCGTCTGCTGCGTATTTTCTTGCGTAAGTAAATGCCATCTCGACGTAATCATCACCGATTGTCTCATACCAGGGATTGGGTTCGCCGTTTAACTTTGTACGGCACATAAAGAAACTTCCATCGGCAGCACTTTCAGGATCGACAGCCTCGTTAACAACGTCCCAGCAGTAGATAACACCGGGATATTCGTCCTGAACGTGCAACATTAATTGACGTATGTAACTTTCCATTCTGAAAAGCATTGTTTCTTTATCAACATATTTCCCGTTATCTTTATAGCCTTCTCTGAAAAACCACTCAGGTGCCTGCGTGTGCCACACAAGAGTATGGCCTCTCATTTTCATGCCGTTTTCATAACACCATTCAAGAGTCGGGTCGATTGAGGCAAAAGAAAGTGAGGGTTCTTCATTTCCGTTTTTCAAATTTGCCTGAGAGCCTGCCTGATCGAGAATATAGCAGCTTTTCATGAGATTTGTCATTGTGCAGCTGTTAAAATGTTTCTTTGATAATTCCATATATTCCGGAATGTTAAGAGTCTGGTTCTCAAGGGTACTTCCGTTGATGCCGACACCCAGAGTGAAATATTCACTGCACAGGTCTTTGAGCGAAGCATCAGAGTAGTCGGGCTTTTCTTTTTCCTCTTCGACAACTACAGACGATGTATCTTCGCTATCATGATTACTGATCACTTCTGTTTTCTCTTCTGATACTACATCTTGCGAAACGGACGAAACGTTAGAATCGTCCGGCAACCGATCATAAGCAGTTTCTTTTCCGCAACCGACAAACAAAGACATACACAATAAGGTTATTATTATATTTTTTCTTCTCATTTTGACCTCGCAAAAAAAATAAATGGATGTACTACAGTATAATACATTACTCCTATTAAGAAATAATATTCTGTTGTAAATAATCATATAGCACCTCTGTGCTACAATGTTTTGCAAAGTGACAATTGGGGAATTGTTCTTTTTCGGAGGATAATATTTTGTATATCAGCGGTCTGTATCTAATACTGTTTTTGCTTTCTTTATACGCGACATTTGTGCTTATTCGCACCATTACAATAAAAAAATCAAGTTATTATGTGGTTTTGTTTGTACTGATTAATGTTGTCTGTCTTGCATATTTTTCTTACAGTATCGCGGAAGACGCCGGAATGGCGCTTGTTGCACATCAGTTTACGTTCTTTGACATTACGTTCATGCTGACGTTTTACCTTTTGTGCGTGCTTGATATCTGTAAAATAAGACTGAAAATTCCGGTGCTTGTTCTTTTGCTTGCAAGCGATCTTGGATTTATCGCTGCTGCTTTCTCGGCAAATGCAAATACGCTATTATATACCTCCTACTATTTCAAGCAGGATTATGGTGCGTCACATCTTGTGATGGAAATGGGCCCTTTGTACAGTGTTTTAATGGTATATGTTGTAATAAATACACTGGCACCTCTTGGCGTAATAATTTATTCGGCATTCCGCAACAAAAAGATTTCTTTTAAATATGTAATGGCTCTTGGTGTGCTCGAATTTGCGATACTGCTGATATATTTCCTTCAGGAAGTTGTCGGTCTTGGCTTTGATGCACTTCCCTGCGGATATGTGCTTATCCAGTATATTATTCTTCTTATAATCCAGAGAATTGCTCTTTACGACGGATCGCAGATTGTAATTGATAACAGCGTTGAAAACAAAGAGTACGGCTACATCATTTTTGATAAAAACAAAGCATATGTCGGAGCAGACTCGGTTGCACATTACTATTTTCCGGAACTTTCCAAACTTAAAATCGATATGCAGGTTCAGGATGACTTTATAGAAGAGAGCTTTGTATCAATTCTTGATGACAATAACAGGCGCAATGAACCTGTAATATATAATCGAAAGGGACGCTTGATTTCTTGCACGGTTAAACCATATACGCCCCAAAGATATAAAAAAGTCTATGGCTACATAGTTGAGATTCACGATGATACTTCACAGCAGACACTTATTCGCGAACTGAATAAGACAAACGGAGAACTTGCGCAGGCGGTAGAAAACGCTAATAAATCAAGCCGTGCAAAGAGTGATTTTCTTGCAAGCATGTCTCATGAAATAAGAACGCCCATAAATGCAATCATGGGAATGAATGAGATTGCGATAAGAGAATGTAAGGACGAGAACCTTATTACATATCTTGACGATATCAGAAATGCAGGAAACAACCTTCTTGTCATAATAAATGACATTCTGGACTTTTCTAAGATTGAAGCGGGAAAGATAGAAATCACGGAAACCGAATACAGTGTTCTTAAACTTATCAAAGACATAAAGGATGTTGTCGAGGTAAGAGCATCCGAGAAAAATTTGAAGTTTATAATGAATATTGACTCGTCTTTGCCGAGTGTCCTTCATGGTGATGAATCAAGGGTAAGACAGATTCTGATAAACCTGATTTCTAACGCAGTTAAATATACTCATGAAGGATATGTTGAGTTCAGACTGTTTGGAAAGATGGAAGATGCAGGGCTTTTTGAACTTGCGGCTCAAGTTATCGACACGGGAATCGGAATAAAAGAAAGCGATATTGCGACTCTTTTTGATAGCTTTACCAGAGCTGACATGAAAAAGAACAAAAATATTGAGGGCACGGGGCTTGGCCTTGCCATTACAAAGCGTCTTGTTAATATGATGGGCGGAGATATAGGAGTTGAAAGCACTTACGGTGTCGGTTCAAAGTTTCGTGTTTCAATCCCACAGAGAATTATTGACTCAAAGAGCATAGGAGTAGTTGAAACAGGCTCTTTAAGTATTCAGAGAAAGAACGGACCGACAACTCATATAGACGCAAGCGGAACAAGTATTCTTGTTGTTGATGATACAAAACTTAATCTTAAAGTTGCATCAGGGCTTTTGAAGGTTACAAATGCTGATGTCGACACATGTACAAGCGGAGCAGAGTGCCTTGAACTAATCAAAAAGAAACATTACGACATTATTCTTCTTGATCATATGATGCCTGATATGGACGGAATAGAAACATTGCATCGGGCAAAGATGGAGGAAAGCCTTTGCGAGGATACGGCATATGTTGCACTTACCGCGAATGCCATTTCCGGAGTTCGGGAAATGTTTATAAACGAAGGCTTTGATGATTATATAAGTAAACCGATTGATTCAAAGCTTCTGGAGAAGACTATAAAGAAATATATCAACAAATAGTCTTAAGAAATAAAACAGTTGCGTATTTCTTTTGCAGAATGTATTCTTTTTCCGATATGATTTAGCATTTTGGTCGGAGGCGAACTTGTTTCTTACACTTTTTTCAACAGTATCATTAATGATTGTATATTTGCTGTTTGGATTTTCTTTGTGCAAATTCAAAAAAGCAACTGTTTCCCATGCAAAGAGTATGTCCGCGCTTCTTCTTTATGTGTTGAATCCGGCTATGATTATCAATGCCTTTTTGCAGGTAGAATATACGCCGGAGGTGTTTGTTAAACTTAGCAAGCATTTCTTTGTAACACTATTTGTACAGGCAGTTTTTTTTCTTGTATTGTATATTTTTCTTAGCAGAAAGTATGAAGATGCCAAATACCGCATTATGACGGTAGGAGCTGTGCTTGGTAATGTCGGCTTTATTGGCATGCCCATCGTTTCCGGTATTTTTCCCAATGACCCGATTGTTCTTTGCTACAGTTCTGTAAATGTTGTTTCTATGAACATAATTGTTTTCACAATCGGTGTTTTTCTTATTACCGGTGAAAGAAAGTATATGTCTGTGAAGAGTGCATTTTTGAATCCTACAACACTCGCTCTTATCGCAGCTCTTCCCCTTTTTATTTTCAAAGTTCAATTTCCGGAGACGATGCTTAGTTCAATAGGACTTCTTGCTAAAATGGTAACTCCCATGTGCATGATTATTCTTGGAATGCGCCTGTCGGAAGCCAACCTTAGGGTGATTTTTACAAGAGGTTTTGTTTACGCTACTTGTGTGCTTAAGCTTATCGTATTCCCGGCATTTGCACTGTTGCTTGTTAAATATCTTCCGTTTATCGATGATATTTCAAAGGCTACTGTTGTTGCACTTGCAGCGACTCCTTCAGGGGTTGTTATCGAAACTCTTGCGGAACTGCATGAATGTGAGCAAGAGCTTGCGGCAAATGTAGTGCTTCTTACAACAATTCTGAGTGTCATTACCGTTCCGGTAATGGTATCCGTGCTTATTTGATCTTTCTGTAGTATAATTCTGTTTGAATCCCCTTTTGCTTTGCTTGGGAACTTAATATTTGATCAAAGAATGGAGTATGAATGGTTAAGAAAATCAACGGTCTCTTTGATAAGATCGGTTTATATATTCTTGCATTGGGTGTGACAATATTAAATATATCGCTTGCTTTTGACAATACCGTGTGGGGGGACGAAGCTTATTCTCAGATGGCTATCAAAGGGTGTGATCTATCGGGTGTTTTTCAACGAATTGTTTACTGGGATACACATCCTCCGATTTACTACTACTATTTACGGCTTTTTGCCGACTTGTTCGGATATAAAACGGCAGTATATCACATAGCCTCACTTTTCCCGTTTGTTGTTGGAATGGTATTTGCATGCACTGTTTTGAAAAAATATCTTGGAGCATTGCCGGCTGCTTTATTTGTCATAGTCAGTGGCTTGTCGGAAAGCTGCGTCGAATATAATCTTGAAATCAGAATGTATTCACTTCTTTTTCTTTTTGTTTTACTATGTGCATTCTGTGCGCTGAAAGTAATAACAAAAGAAGCTAAAACGCGCCATGTAATTCTCATGACACTGTTTGGAGTTTTGGCAGCATATACCCATTATTACGGGGTGGCTTTGTGCGGTCTCCTTATATTCTTTGCCGGAGCATTTTCTTTCATTACTTTCAGGCAAAAGAAAAACATCATAAATTGGGCTGTTTCAACCGTGTCATATGTTGTTTTGTATATTCCCTGGCTTATTGTCCTTTACAGGCAGACACAGACGGAACTTGCAAATCCATGGCTTGATAAGCCCGACGAATTAAAAAGAATTATTTCTTTTATTTTCTTTGGGGAACGTTTACATGCTTTTGCGATGACTGTATGTATAGTGCTGTCGATAGGGATTATTGTTAGTGAGCTTGGTATCGTACGAATCCTTAGAGGGCAGGAAAAATGTTCATATTTCATTACATTTTCAAAGCCGGTGTTTGGAAAACTTTCGGACGAACTTAAAGGAATTCTTTTTCTTTGGCTTTCGGGTGCTGCGTTACTTACTTTTGGATACGTGGCAAGCTATGTATTTCATCCTATTGTTGTAAAAAGATATACGTATGCGCTTATTCCGATTACGCTTCTTATTTTTTCGCTTTGCTTGAAAAAAGTGATTGAATCTTCAATCAAAGAAGCGGTTAAAAGCATGTTTGTATGGCTTGTTTTGGCTGTTGTGCTTGCTTTTGCATTGCTTGATTTCAAAGATTTCAGATCGGCATCCAAGACTCAGGATTATCAGACGAAAAGAGTGCTTAATACTATTGGGACCCCTTCGGAAGATGTTCTTTTTACAGTTAATGATGTTCAGCATTTAAACTGGACGGTACTTAGATACTACTATGAAAACGAGTCTGTGAATGCGCTTCCGAATGTAGCAATTTCGGGGTTGTCTTCAAAACCGAGAGAGATATGGGCATTCTCCGGATATAAATATACTGAAGACTATTTAAAACTTATGGAATCAAGCGGGTATTCTTCTGAAGTATATCCCGATATGTGGCTTGGAAAATATTATATTAATCTTTACAGATTCATACTCAATTGATTACTTGTTAATAAAGTGTGAAACGAGATATAATTAAGTTTGTTATTAAAAGACCTGATTGGTGCTGAATGCAAAATATGACAGATAGAGTAAATTATTATGACAACATCATAATCGGAGCAGGACTGTACGGACTTTATTCGGCAGAACGACTTGGGAAACTTGGGCATAAGGTGCTTGTTCTTGAGTACGACAGTGAGGCGTTTAAAAGAGCAACATTCATTAATCAGGCTCGCGTACACATGGGATATCATTACCCGAGAAGTCTCACAACCGCTGTGAAATCAGCCGGTTATTTTAATCGTTTTGTTGAAGACTACGGATTTTGTATTCATAAGGATTTTAAGCAAATCTATGCGACATCGGGTGAATTCAGCTGGACAAATGCTAAGCAGTTTGTTGAGTTTTGTAAGGCGGCAGGAATCAAATGCGAAGAAGAACCGGTTAGCAGATATTTTAATCCGGGCATGTGTGATGGAGCATTTGCAACCGAAGAGTATACATATGATGCAAAAATCTTAAGAGATTTTCTCCTTGATTCTATAGCTTCGCTGCCTAACGTGGAAATAAGATATAATGCGCGGATTGTTGGTATATCAAAAGAAAATAATGTGTACGTTCTTCGCCTGGAGAATGGTAATTCTTTTGAAACGGATTTTGTGATAAACGCAACTTATGCGGGCGTTAATCAGGTTCTTTCGATGACTGAAGGTAAGAAGGACAGATTATTCCCAATTAAATATGAACTGTGCGAGATAATTCTTTGTAATGTTTCCTCAGAGTTAAAGGATGTAGGAATTACGGTAATGGACGGTCCTTTCTTTTCGATTATGCCGTTTGGAAAGACAGAAAAGCATTCTCTGACAGCTGTTTCTTTTACACCTCACGTGACAAGTCGGTCCGCATTGCCTGAGTTTATGTGTCAGCATAAGGCAGCGGAAATAGGATACGGATGTTCCCCGGCGGTGCTTGGAAACTGTAACGATTGTCCCTGTAAGCCTGCATCGGCATGGCCGTATATGAGCCATCTTGCAACTAAGTATATGCTTGCTAAGTACAGCTTCGAATACGCAGAGTCATTATTTTCTCAGAAACCGATTATGAAATCGTCGGAGGTTGATGATTCAAGACCGACAATGATTTTTTTTGAAGAAAGCAAGGACGGCGGACCGAGATTTTTAAGTGTTTTGTCCGGAAAGATTAATACGGTTTATGATCTTGATGAATACTTGATTTAGAAGAAACCGTCTTACGTAACTAAACTTGTACCGGTCGGTACGGAATGGTGATTTGAATGAAAAACAGCAAATTTGTTTCCGTGGTAATTTACCTTGGAGAGAATGAAAACAGAACAGAAAACTTTTTACATAGAGTAATTCCGGTACTTCACGATAACTTCAGCAAACTTGAGCTTATAGCTGTTGATGATGGGAACAGTGAAGAAACCGTGTTAAAAGCCAAAAGATATCTTGCGGACAACTTTGCGGATATCGTTTTTACTTCCGTCCATATGAGCGGATACCAGGGGCTTGAGAGTGCGATGAATGCAGGAAGAGACTTGGCTATCGGCGACTTTGTGTACGAGTTCGATGACATGGTGGCTGACTATGAGCCGGAGCTTTTGATGGAAATGTATGAGAAGCTTATTTCGGGTTATGACATAGTTTCTTCAAGTACAGGTGATGCAAGACTTATGTCAAAACTTTTTTACAAACTTTACAACACCACCAGCAGATCCAATACCTCCATAGGCCCGGAAACCTGCCGTATTATATCAAGACGGGCGATTAACAGAGTTAAATCTTTAGGTATTTATATTCCCTACAGAAAGGGAGTTTACAGCAATTGCGGTCTTAAGACGACGGTAATCAAATATCGTACTTCGGACAAAAGGGAAAGGAGTTCCTACCACAAGGTTCTTTCCGAAAGAACCGGACTGGCGCTTGATTCCTTCATATATTTTACGAACGGAATGGAAAGACTGTCGATGTTTATTTCCGGACTTTTTCTTTTGACAACAGTCGGTATGGCTGTATATTCTCTTTGCAATTTTTATGCAAAAACAAAGCCTGTTGAAGGCTGGATGAGTACCATGATATTTATGTCGTTCGGTTTCTTTGGAGTTTTTGCTCTTTGCACAATTATTTTGAAATATCTGGCAGTGCTTTTAAACCTTGTATTCAAGGAGAGGCACTACATAATTGAAAGTATTGAGAAGGTTGAACTTGGTGACTGCAGTGAAAAATAAAATGAGCATAAATCTTCTTTTCCCGGTCCTCAATGAAAGGCTGAGACTGGAAAAGGGAATTGAAAGATGTCTAAGCTACCTAAGAGAAAATGTCAGTAATCCCTATAAACTTACAATTATCGATAACGGATCGGATGATGAGACTCCGGAAATAGCAAGGAAGCTAGAAGCAAAATATCCGGAAGTTGAATACGTCAGAATTGAAGAACGAGGCGTAGGAATTGCTTTCAAAACAGGAATTGAGGCTAATACTTCGGATATTGTCGGATATATGGACATAGATTTATCAACGGATCTTAAGTATCTCAAACAGACGATTCATCTTTTTGAAACAATTCCTGAAGTACAGTATGTCAACGGAAGCAGATTTCACAAGCAGTCCGATACAAAGGGCCGTAAGTGGTATCGCAAGATTACATCAAAGGGACTGCTTATTATGCTGAAGTTATTCTTTAAGATGAAGGCTTCAGACGCTCTTTGCGGATTTACATTTTTGAGAAAAGAACCGGCACTTGAACTTGTAAGAGAGTGCAGTGATGATCATGGTTGGTTTTATACCGTGGAATTTCTTTTGCGTGCGGAACGCAAGAATATGAAAATAATCGATCTTCCTGTTGAGTGGACGGAAGATTATGATACAACAGTTAAAGTTTGGAAAACTATTAAAAACTATATTAAGCAGATGTACAGACTTAAATTTAAACTACATCTGTAGGGAAGGCGTTAAAGCGTCGGAGATTAAAATGATAAAGAGAATTGACTTAACAAGAGATTTTAAGGCACATGAAGAAGAGTATATGTCAGCCATAAAAGAAGTTTGTGAAAAGACGGCTTTTTCAGGAGGCTCCTTTGCGGATAAATTTGATAAAGAGTTTGCCGAATTTGTCGGCACCAAGTACGCAAATGGCGTCAATAACGGAACCTCTGCACTTCACCTTGCCATGCTTGCTTTAGGAATAGGTGAAGGTGATGAGGTAATCGTTCCCGCCAATACATACATAGCTACCGCATGGGGTGTTACATACACAGGAGCAACACCTGTTTTTGTTGATTGCACAGAGGATACATGGGAGATTGATGCTTCATGTATTGAGGAAAAGATTACGGAACGTACAAAGGCTATTATCGGAGTTCATCTTTATGGCCAGCCTTTTGATTTTGATGCGGTTTATGAAATAGCAAAGAAGCATAATCTTTATGTGGTTGAAGATTGCGCTCAGGCGCACGGTGCCGAATACATAAGCAAACTTCTTTCGCCGGACGGTGTTGAAAAAACATTTACGGTCGGATCGCTTGGTGAGATTGGCTGCTTTTCTTTCTACCCGGGGAAAAACCTTTACGCATTCGGTGAGGGCGGCTCTGTTACATGTAACAAAAAAGAATATAACGATGCCATTACGGTTTACAAAAATCAAGGCTGTAATGTCCGCTATTATCATGAGGTTGTTGGCTACAATTACAGGCTTGAAGGAATCCAGGGAGCTGTATTGTCGGTAAGCTTAAAACATCTTCCGAAGTGGACAGAGCGACGCCGTGAAATAGGAAAAATATATCTTTCAAAGATTACAAATCCTCTCATTAAAATGCAGACGCACCCTGAGAATACAAATCCGGTTTTCCACCTTTTTGAAGTTCAGGTTCCAGATCCGGAGGGAATGCTTGAGTACATGAAAGAACGTGGAATAGAGTGCAACAGACATTATCCCGTTCCGTGTCATCTTCAGGAGGCTTATAAGAACCTTGGTTATAAGCCCGGTGACTGTCCAAATGCAGAACAGCTTGCTTCCCATTGCGTAACACTTCCTCTATTTCCGGAAATGACCGATGAAGAGGTTGAGGCGGTTATTAAGGCATGCAATGAATACAAAGGGTAAGTTGGTTACTGTTGTTTATGAGAGCATCAGCGATTATGAAGCTGATTAATGAATCATTAGTAATAAAACAAATTTTATGTTATGGCTTTATGGCACGGCCCATTAAATGGGTCGTGTTTTTTGAATGATTTTATTGAATACAGCGTTGGATTAATACAGATAAAGTGTTATTATATCTATAATCGCAATTTCTTTGAACCGATTAGCGGTTCGGGCTGGTAATTTTATTTTTTATTCCACATTTTAAGATTGAATATCAGACATTTCTTTTGTTTTATGGAAAAAATCCGTATGCTTTGGACAAAATATGCGGACTAGATTGTCTTTTGGAAGAATCTGTCCGTACATCATACGGACTTTTTATAAAAAGATGGAAATGTGTCCGTGATTTTTCTACTAAGAGTACGGATACAATTTAGATTTTTAGAGAAATGTCTGAATAAGAAAACAAAGTTCTATGAAAATGGCTGTTAACGGCTAAGAACGGCTCAAAGTTCTATGAAGATGGCTGCTAACGGCTAAGAACGGCTCGAAGTTCTATGAAGATGGCTGTTAACGGCTAAGAACGGCTCAAAGTTCTATGAAGATGGCTGTTAATGATTAAGAACAGATAAATATTCTTTGAAGACGGGTATTGATGATTACCCTGAGGAAACAGTTCATTTTGACCGGGTGCATGAAAGAAGAAAACTGTATAAAGAAGGTGCATGAAAGAAGGAGGAAAAATGTATTTTAAAAATATGCATGAAAGAAAGAATTACCTTGAAGGGGTGATAAGTAAACTGGAGAACACGGAGAAAATATATCCTTCCGGAAATCTCAGAATATCAATGAGCGGAGCGACGCCACAATACTATCACATAACGGGATCATCGGCTAAACTTGGCAAATATATAGATGTGGGGAACACAGATCTGGCCAAAGCTCTTGCTACTAGGGGATACGAAGAGAAAGTGCTGGCAGCAGCAAAAAGGGAATACGCGGATATCGTCCGTTTTTTGGAAAAAGAAAAAATGACGAGAGTCGAGGACATTTATGGGAAGTTGAATGAACGACGCAAACTGTTAATCGAAGAACCGATTGTATTATCAGACGCGGACTATGCAAAAAAATGGGAATATGATGATTGGGTACCAAATACTTACAGGGAGGAAGAGAAAGTTTATCCAACGGTGAAAGGCGACTTTGTAAGGTCAAAATCGGAAGCAATGATAGCAAATGCATATTATGAACTTGGAATTCCATACAGATATGAGGATATTGTGAAGCTTCCGGGAAACAAAAGAAAATATTGTGATTTCTCACTTCTGAAAATTCAGGAACGCAAGGTGATATATCATGAGCATCTTGGTATGATTGATGATGCGGATTACAGAAAGAATAGCCTTATAAAAATAAATGAGTATGCTTCTGCGGGGATTCTTCTAGGTGATAATCTTATAATTACTTATGAGACTTCTTATTGCCCGTTGAATATAGATGATTTCAAAAGAAATATGTCAATGATTTTTAAAATAAGTTGATTAAAAATTGCGCCAACGGCTGCGGAACAATAATAGCTGATCATTTTTGTAATGACATTTAGAACAATTATTAAAAACATGTATATCATTCTTGAAAAGATAAACATAATTCAATAATATAAGAATTGAGGAAAGGAGGTACATGCTTATGAAAAATACCTCACCTGTCCGGGAGACGGACAACTAACCTCGATTCGCGCATCCCGTATTTGGCTCTGCGCATACAATATATAAGGCCTGCCACTTGTGGCAGGCCACAGACTGTAGACAAAATCGCAGCCCTTTTGGAGCTGCGATTTCTTTCTTTTAAAAAGGAAAATTCTTACTGGCGTAAAACCTCCTCGTTTTAGCTGTGATTAAAGCTTGATACCGACATAATATGTGAAAATAGAGATTTGTACGTAAGATTTTGATCGAAACTACGGACATTTTTTGCTTTTTTACGCATCTGTCCGTATGACATACGGACAGATTTTTTCTTTTGCAAAAAGAGTCTGCATGAAATCGATTTTTGATACGGACAGAATGGTCATAATTGTTGAACTGTCTGAGTGAGCAGCCGCCATGCTTGAAACGGGTCAAACAAGTGATATTCCAATGCAATATTATGTTACCAATCTGATATCATATCCGACGCTTGAGCATTACTATTAACATGTAAAAAGAAGAACCGTATTAATTTTGGGGAAAGATGTATTTTTTGTAGCGATTAAGAACGTTAAGAAGAAGCGTTCCGAGTATTCCGCATGAAATTACCTCTCCGGCGCCGACTGTAAGCATAAAGAAAGGGATTGTCCCTTCCATTTTGTACACGTAAGCGAGGATAAATGGTACGATGACCGTATTTGCCAAAATGGGAGGAATTGATACAATCCATTTTGACAAGCCGTTGTGCTTAAGACCGTTTACGATTGCAAAAGATCCGAGTGCACCAATAAGGGTAGCAAGACTTCCAAAGATAACGTCATAGGGAGCACAGCCTGTGATAAGATTGCTGATTAAGCATCCTAAAAACAGTCCGGGAATTGCTGCCGGCGTAAAAAACGGTAAAATTGTAAGTGCTTCGGAAATGCGTACCTGAATGGCTCCGCTTGCAAGATTGAATGCGCTGATAAAAAGTGTCAGCACAACATAAAGAGCAGCTATTGCAGCTGCCTGAGCGATAAAATAGACTTTCTTATTCATTTTTAATCTCCTTTAGTTTTGTTTTTTTGCCGCATTAGCGGGTAGGTCAGGAAGGTCTCGAACTGACCGGATAACTTCGACACTATAACACGCTATTTGAAAGAAGGCAAGGGGCAATCTTTGATAAATGAGATGATATGATCAACACGGCCGTTTGATGAAGAAAGGCAGAAATCACTTTGTTAATAAACGATACAAGGTAGCAATGTATAATATACATACTTGAATAGGATTTACAGGAGGATGAATATGAAGAGAATATTATCATTATTATGTGCAGCGGTTATGCTTGTTTCCGTGGTAGCCTTAACCGGATGTGATAAAAAGGAAGAGGAGACAACCGAAAGCGTTAAAGAGATTTCTCCTATCGAATTGTTTAAGACAGTATGGAATTCTTACGGTGAAGAGGACTTGTTCCCAATTGCGGGTGGAGATTTTGACCATTCAAATATGGAAGCTCCCGATGCTTTTGACATAGTTACGAACAAAGCGGACTTGTACTATTCGTTCCTTATAAACGATGAGATTTACGAAGAAATACAGGGTGATGCAGCAACTGTAAGACATATGATGAACACCAATACATTCTGTGCAGCAATGTTTAAAGTTGGCGATGCTTCAAAGATTAATGGTCTTGCGGAAGCTTACAAATCGTCAGTACAGTCAAATATGTGGATGTGCGGAATGCCTGACACGGTTGTGGTACTCTCTGTTGGCGATGTGATGATTGTTGCCTATGGCGCGGATGAGATTGTTGATACGTTTAAAGCGAAATGCATTGAAGCAGATAAGGACATTAAGGTATTGGTTGAAGCACCGGCTGTGGAGGGATAACAGATGCTTTTTTCAGGAATTCCGTTCCTATTTTACTTTTTACCGATAACTTTAGTTTTGTATGCAATTGCACCGGGTAAGTTAAAAAACCCGGTGCTTGTTTTTGCGAGCCTTATTTTTTACGCGTGGGGAGAGCCTAAGTACGTTATATTGATGGTTGCTACTATAACGGCAGGATATGGGTTTGGCCTCTTGATTGAAAAGTGCAGAAAGAGAGGTCGGTACTCCGGTCTTGTATTTTCGATGGGCGTTATTTGCGTTCTTTTGTCACTTGGATTTTTTAAGTATACGGATTTTTTGCTGGGAACAATTAATAGTGTTGCGAAAACAAATATTTCCTTGCCGTGTATAGCGCTCCCGATAGGAATAAGTTTTTATTCATTTCAGCTGATAAGCTATCTTGCGGATGTATACAGAGGAGAAGAAACGGCCCAAAGAAACTATTTTGATCTTGCTGCGTATATTTCGTTTTTTCCGCAGCTTATAGCCGGACCGATTGTTCGTTACGGAGATGTTGCAAAACAGTTAAAAGAAAGAAAGCATACGCCGGAAAAGATATCTTACGGTGCGGGAAGATTTGTCATTGGCCTTTCAAAGAAGATGCTGATAGCAAATGTTTTGGCGGAGTTTTGTCAGGCATTCTACAACTCTGGAGAAAAAAGCACCCTGCTTACATGGGGATATGCCATTGCCTATTCGCTTCAGGTATATTTTGACTTCTCCGGATACAGTGATATGGCAATCGGCCTTGGATCAATCTTTGGATTTGAGTTTCCGGAAAACTTTAATTATCCATTTATATCAGGAAGCGTGACCGAGTTTTGGAGAAGATGGCATATGACTCTCGGAAGCTGGTTCAGAGACTATGTGTATATTCCACTTGGAGGAAACCGTAGAGGAACGGTGATTCATCTTAGAAATATATTCGTAGTATGGGCGCTTACAGGGCTGTGGCACGGCGCTTCATGGAATTTTGTCGTATGGGGACTGTATTATGCAGTGCTTTTGCTTATCGACAAATATTGCCTCGGGAAACTGCTTAGCAAAACGGGCCCGCTTAAATATATACTTACTGCATTCGCGACTATTGTTGGATTTGTTATTTTTGACTCAGCCACGATGAAATCGGCGATGCTTGTCTTTGGAAGCATGGCCGGCCTTAGTGAGTATGGGTTGCTTACTACTGAAGGGCTGTATTATATACGCAGTTACGGGCCGGTGATGCTGCTTGCAATTATAGGCGCTACACCCTTGCCCAAGAAAGCATACAGCCGTCTTAAAGAAGAAAGAACGTTAGGAAGCATACTTTCACTCATTGAGCCTTTGTATCTTGTGATTCTTCTTATGGTTTGTGTGGCATATATGGTTGACGGATCTTTTAATCCGTTTTTGTATTTCAGATTTTAAATTTTTTACGAAAAAGATAAAAGAAAGATTTCTTTATAAAACGTGTATGACGATTTGAAAATGGATAAAAGGATCAAAATGGAAAAAATAAAACCCTTTGTTACAATGACAATACTTGGCATTTTTTTATTTACGATGTCGTTTCTTTGCTGGATTCATCCGGCAGAGGAATTTTCGTTAAGCGAACGGCGTAAACTTGCGAAGATGCCCAAACTTTCCGCAGAAACAATAGTAAACGGATCGTTTATGAAAAACTTTGAAACTTATTCGCAGGATCAGTTCCCTGCAAGAGAATCAATGAGAAGTGTTGCTGCTTTCTTTTCGATGGAAATACTTCAAAAGAAAGACAATCATGATATTTATGTTGAAAACAGTTCTTTCGCAAAACTTGATTATCCTCTCAACGAGACTTCGATAGAGTATGCGTCAAAGCGCTTTGGACTTGTATATGAGAAGTATTTAAACCGGGATAATTGCAATGTTTTTCTTTCTGTTGTTCCGGATAAGGGGTATTTTCTGGCAAAAGAAAACGGGTATCCCGCCATGGATTATGGCAGGCTTTGCAGTCTTTTAATAGAAGAAATGCCCTATGCTGAGTATATAGATATTTTTGATACTCTCGATGCGGACTGCTACTACAAAACAGACCCTCATTGGAGACAGGAGAAGATTTACGGGACGGCAAAGACCATCGCGGAGGCGATGGGAGTTTCTGTATCGGGAAGTTATAAGGAAGCTTCTTTGGATGTTGCCTATAAAGGAAACTATGCCGGCCAGTCGGCGATTAAAACTGAGTCTGAGACAATCAATTATGTGACAAATGCCATTCTTGATAATTGCGTTGTGACCAATTATGAGAGCAATACAGTTGGAGGAATATATGATTTTGACAAGGGAAATGGGCGTGACCCGTATGAGTTCTTTCTTTCGGGACCGGTTTCTTTACTGAAAATTGAAAATCCTACAGTGAAGAATGGGAAAAAACTCATAGTTTTCAGAGATTCCTTTGGCAGCAGCATTGCGCCTTATCTTTCAGAAGGGTATAATGAGACTTGGCTTGTAGATATCAGGTATCTGGCGCCGGAGTATCTTGATAAGTTTCTTGAGTTTGACGGTGCGGATGTTCTTTTTATTTACAGTACTTCGGTTTTAAATCACAGTGAGACGATAAAATGATCAGAAGAGCTTTTTCAAAGGATATACCCGGCATTAATAATCTTCTTTCGCAGGTGCTTTTGGTACACCATGAAGGCCGCCCGGATATTTTCAAGGGAGAGGGACAAAAATACACAGATTCCGAGCTGGAAGAAATATTAAAGGATGACACTAATCCTGTTTTTGTGTATGTTGATGAGAGTGATAGTGTTTTAGGACATTGCTTTTGTCAGACAATCGTCCATGAGGAACGGCCCAATGCTTATGCCTACAAGACACTTTATATCGATGACTTATGCATTGATGGGAATGTAAGAGGAAAACATATAGGAAAAGAAATGTATGACTTTGCAAAGAACTATGCAAAAGAAAACGGATATTACAATCTTACACTTCACGCCTGGGAATGCAATCCGAAGGCAGTGGGGTTCTACAATCATCTTGGAATGAAGGTTCAACAATATACAATGGAGGAAATATTGTAGGTATTATCAGCCGGCGCAAATGCGCCGGTTTTTTTTGAACGAACAGGCTCAATCATAAGGAATTTTTAAAGAGACACCTTGTAAAAACTGTGTTATAATCGTATTCGGTATATCCATGGGAAGGGGTTATTATGCCCTTTTAGGGATAATAATTTCGCTAAAGAGGATTAGATATGAGATACGCACTTATCGGATGTGGAAGAATTTCCACCAATCATATTAAAGCAGCATTAAACAATAAGCTTGAAATTGTTGCCGTATGCGACATTGAGCCTTCACATATGGAAGCGGTTCTTGCAAAGAACGGAATCGAAAAAGATGAGACAATTGCAAGATACGAAGATTACAAGAAGATGATTGAAGAGCACAGAGACATTGAACTTATCAGCATAGCAACCGAAAGCGGCATTCATGCGGAGATCGCTCTTTACTGTATTGATAAGGGCATTAACGTAATAATAGAAAAGCCTATGGCAATGTCTCTTGAAGATGCGGACAAGATTATTAAGCTATCCGAGGAAAAGAACGTTAAGGTTGCTGCGTGTCATCAGAATCGTTTCAATATTGCCGTTCAGAAGATGAGAAAAGCGCTTGAAGCAGGAAGATTTGGCAAACTGTCACACGGTTCCATTCATGTAAGATGGAACAGAAATGAAGATTATTATACACAGGCGCCTTGGAGAGGAACGTGGGCTCAGGACGGCGGAGCACTCATGAATCAGTGCATACATGGGATCGATTTGCTGAGATGGACTTTCGGAAATGAAGTTGAGGAAGTGTACGGACAGACACGTCAGCAGTTCCACCATTATCTTGAAGCGGAAGACATCGGAATGGCCGTTGTCAAATTTAAGAACGGAGCAATCGCTACAATAGAAGGAACTACAAACGTTTATCCTCAAAATCTCGAAGAAACACTTTATATTTTCGGCGAAAAGGGAACCGTTAAAATCGGCGGTAAATCAACTAACAACATAGATGTTTGGGACTTTGCGGATGAAACAGAGGCTGACAAAGAGAACAAGGGCCTTGAGGAAGCAACAAGCAATGTGTACGGAAACGGACATACATCGCTTTTTGCGGATATGATGGAAGCCATTACCGATAACAGAGCTCCGTACGTTGATGCTCACGCCGGAAGGAATGCTCTTGAAATGATTCTTGCAATTTATAAGAGTCAGAAAACCGGTATGCCTGTAAAATTACCCCTTGAGGGATTTGCAAGTATTGATATGACCGGAGAGTTTGGTAAATAAAATGTCGCTTACTCTTATGTATATAACAAATCGCACAGATGTTGCTCTTGTTGCCGAAAAGTACGGAGTCGATCGAATTTGGGTTGATCTTGAAACTCTTGGAAAAGAGTCAAGGCAAAAGAACTTTGATTCGGTAAAAAACCATCACACGGTTGAGGATGTCAGAAACATCAGATCCGTTCTTTCGACATCAGAACTTATGGTACGCGTTAACCCATGGAATGACAATTCTGTTGAAGAGATAGAAGCCGTAATTGATGCGGGCGCGGATGTTGTCATGTTGCCAATGTGGGAGACTGCCGGCGAGGCAAAGGCTTTTATCGATGCTGTTTCGGGAAGAGCAAAGGTAAGCCTTCTTTTGGAAACAAAAGGAGCAGAGGCAAGCCTTGACGAGGTTTTAAAACTTAAGGGTATTGATGAGATTCACATAGGACTTAACGATCTCCATATTCAGTATGGACTAAGATTTATGTTCGAACTTCTTGCAAACGGAAAGGTTGATGAAATTTGCAATAAAATATCATCCGCCGGAATAAGATACGGTTTCGGAGGCGTTGGAGTTATCGGACAGGGAACACTTCCTGCCGAGTATATAGTGAGTGAGCATTACAGACTCAAATCTTCACAGGTTATTCTTTCAAGAAGCTTTTGCGATACTGCAAAGATTTCGGACATTGACGAGATTGAGAATATATTCTCGGTAAATGTTCGAGCACTCAGAGACTATGAGAATACAGTTTCGGGACTCGGAGCGAAAGAGTATGTGAGCACGCACGAAAAGGTTAAGGTTTGTGTGACAAAGATTGTTACTGCGATTACAGCATGACTTTGAAAGGTCATCCGATTGGGTAGAGAGAAGAAGCATGCCCGGTTTGGAAATTTATGGTGAGAATGGGGAAAGGTATGGAAAAGAATCTGATAAAAGCATTGGCAAAAGAATATGGCGATGCATTTTATATTCTTGATACAGAGCGCTTTAAGGAGAATTTCTTGAATCTTAAAGCTGCTTTTTCTTCAATTTATCCCAATTTCAATATTGCATATTCATATAAGACGAATTACATCCCGAGACTTTGCGGGATTATTAATGAACTTGGAGGACTCGCTGAGGTTGTTTCCGATATGGAGGCAGAGATTGCATTAAGGATGGGAGTAAAGCCTGCTGACATAATCTGGAACGGACCTTACAAGAATCCTGTAAGTATGGAGGAACTGCTTCTTAAAGGTGTTACGGTTAATATCGATTCAGAGTATGAATTGGCATTGATAAAAGGAATTGCAATGAAGCATTCTTCTGAAAAACTAAATCTTGGAATCAGATGTAACTTTGATGTTAATGACAACGTTGTTTCGAGATTCGGAATAGACACAGATTCGGAACTGTTCAAAGAAGCACTTTCTTTTGTAAAGAATACTGAGAATGTATATTTTGCAGGTCTTCAGTGCCATTTTGCGGCCAGAAGCATCAAGGTCTGGGGCGATAAAGTTAAGGGCATGCTTAATGTGCTTAGAGAATATGAAATCTGCCCGGACAGAATTGACCTTGGCGGAGGTTTGTTTGGTTATATGCCCGAGTCTTTAAAAGCTCAGTTTGATTCGGACATTCCCGGTTTTGAGGAGTATGCGAAGGTTGTTGCCACTCCGATTGCTGAATACTTTGAAAGTACTGAGAAAAAGCCTCTTCTTTTGGTTGAGCCGGGAAGCGCTCTTGCCGGTGATGTCATGGACTTTGCATGCAGAGTTCACAACATAAAGGACGTACGAGGCAAGAAAATTGCGTCTGTGTTGGGCAGTATATATAACATTAATCCTACGCTTAACAAAAAGAATCCTCCAATAGAGATTGTTCATATGGGAGAAAGTGATGCGGACCACTATGACGATTTGGATTTTGGTGGTTTTACCTGTATAGAATCCGATTATCTTTATAGGCACTTCGAAGGAGAGTTGGCTGTAGGGGATTATGCGGTATTCGGAAATGCCGGTTCGTATTCCGTTGTGCTTAAACCGCCGTTTATACTTCCGAATTTCCCGATTGTTGAGATTGAAAATGACGGCGGATTCAAAACTATAAAAAATGCGGAACAGTTTGACGACCTGTTTAAGACATATAGGTTTTAATGCATGAAAATCTGGAATATTTTTAACGTTGTTTTAAAAAGAATATTTGATTTTATTATTTCTGCTTTGGGGCTTGTTGTTTTGTCTCCTCTTTTTATCGGCCTTTCCATTGCCGTTAAATGTGATTCGGAAGGCCCGGTTTTCTTCGGACAGGAAAGAAGAACAAAAAACGGGAAAATATTCAGGATGCTTAAGTTTCGTTCTATGGTGGTAAATGCGGAGAAGCTCGGAGCAGGTCTGTTTAATTACGAGAATGACCCCAGAGTTACTAAGGTGGGAAGATTCCTTAGGAATACAAGTCTTGATGAACTTCCTCAGCTTATAAACGTTCTTAAAGGTGAGATATCGCTTGTAGGACCAAGACCATGCGTTAAGTATGAACTTGGGGATTTTGAAACTTTGAACAGACGTTACAGGAAACGTTTTGAGGTGAAAGGCGGTATCACGGGGCTTGCTCAGGTAAAGGGCAGAAACGAGAATTCCTGGGACGAGAAGGTTTCTTTTGACAACGAATACATAGACCGTTTTAAGAAGAGCGGAATTTTTCTTGATATATATATTATGTTTCTGACCTTTGCAAAGGTGTATAAAAAGGCAGACATATACGAGACGAAGGCAGACAGCAGTCTTTCCGACGCAGAGGCAGCAACCCTTGCAGAGGAGGAGATTATAAGAATTGCGCATTTGCCGGACGAGGAGGAATGGCATGGCTAAAACAGATGTAGCAAACAGATTGATTTACCTTGGTGGAAAGATAATGAATGTTAACGATGCAAAGGTAAATGTTCTTTCTCCCACTTCGCAGTTTGGACTTAATGTTTTTGAGGGCATCAGATGCTATTACAACGAAGACGAGGATGCACTTTATGCATTCAGACTTGAAGATCACTTTAAAAGACTCAAAAAGTCACAGCGTCTTTTAATGATGGAAGATACATATACGATTGATGAGTTAAGACAAGCTTTTGTTGATACCGTAAGAGCCAACGATTATCACGAAGATATTGCGGTTAGACAGACTCTTTTTGTGGACGGTTTTGGAAGCTGGAGCAGCAGAGGACCTGTAAATATGTTTATTGCCCCGATTCCGAAGGCAAAGACAAATCCCGAGTACAACAAAAAAGGTTTAAGATGCTGCATAAGCTCCTGGAAAAGAATCAGTGACAATTCACTTTCTCCTCGCATAAAGTGTGGAGCCAATTATATAAACAGCAGAATGGCACAGCTTGAGGCACTTCGAAACGGTTATGATACTACAATCTTTTTGAATGAGGCAGGAAAGGTTTCGGAAGGGCCGGGCTCATGCCTCTTTATCGTAAAGAACGGAGAACTTATTACTCCGCAGCTTACAGACAGCGTGCTTGAGAGCATTACAAGAGATACGTTAATAAAGCTGGCACGTGAAGAGTTAAACCTTACGGTTACTGAAAGAAGCATCGATAGAACCGAATTGTACTCAGCTGATGAAGCATTTCTTTGCGGATCGGCAATGGAAATTACTCCGATTTATTCAGTTGACGGATTTGAAATAAGCGCCGAGGAAAAAGAGATTACAAGAAAACTCCATGAGGTTTACCTTGATGTGGTAACAGGGAAAAACAAAAAGTATTCGGAATGGATTGAGAGGGTGTAAAGAAAAGGGGGAGGTTGATGGATGGATAACAGAACATATATACAGGAACTGGTTTCGGTTATTATACCTACCTATAATTCGGAGAAATATATAGAGAAGACAGTTAGTTCTGCTTTGAGTCAGACATATGTGAATCTGGAGATTATCATTGTTGATGATTGCTCACGTGATAATACGCGCGAGGTGATTAAAAGCATTTCAAACGTTGATAGCCGTGTAAGGTACGTGTTTCAAGATACAAATCAAGGGGCTGCTGTGGCTCGAAATGTGGGAATTAGGAATGCAAGAGGAAGATTCATCGCCTTTCTTGACTCGGATGATATTTGGTTACCGGATAAGGTTGAAAAACAGATGCTTGCATTAAGAAATGGTCATCCTTTTGTTTTTTGTGCTTATGATTTTGTTGATGGCGAAGGGAATCACATTGGCAATAAGTCGAAGATTAAATCAAAGGTTTCATATAAGGATGAATTGACAAAGACATACATAAGTACACCGACGGTTATTTATGACCGTGAGTTTTTTGAAGACCCTGATATGCCATTACGAAGAACAGGGCAGGATTATGCTTTTTGGCTAGTTCTTTTATCGAAAACGGATGCTTATGGGATTGATGAAGCTTTAGTTCATGTTACGCGTCGAGAAGGATCATTATCGAAAAGCAAATTCCAAAGTTTAGTAGATGTCTATGAGGTACAGACCAAATTTGAGAATATAGGAAAGTTGAGAGCGTGGAGAAATACGGTACATTATTTTTTCTATGCATTAAACAAAAAACTATCCAGAAATAAATGATTATGTAGGTAGAGATTGAACGATTAAAGGAATTAATAAGACTATGGCTGATTATTATGTTCACGAAAGTAGCTTTGTGGATGAGAATGTTGAAGTGGGTGAAGGTACTAAAATATGGCATTTTTGCCACATTCAAAAGGGCGCAAAGATAGGAAAAAAATGTTCATTTGGACAAAATGTTAACGTTGGAAACAACGCGATTATCGGCAACGAATGTAAAGTACAGAACAATGTTTCTATCTATGAGGGAGTAATACTTGAAGACGGAGTTTTCTGCGGACCGTCCTGTGTTTTTACAAACGACTTAACTCCAAGAGCAAGATATCCCAAGGGACATGAAAATTTCAAGAAAACAATCATAAAAGAAGGCGCGTCTCTGGGAGCCAATTGTACAGTTGTTTGTGGTCATACAGTTGGCAGATTTGCAATGGTTGCCGCGGGAGCGGTGGTTACAAAAGATGTTCCGGATTATGCTCTTGTTGCAGGAGTGCCGGCTAAAGTAATTGGTAGGGTTGATGAATTTGGAAATATTTTAGAAAGATATATGTAAAGGAGACTGTGGTTTGAAAGTTGTTACGGTTGTGGGGGCGAGACCTCAATTTATAAAAGCGGCAGTAGTGAGCCACGAACTCAGAAAAAAACATACAGAAGTGCTTATTCATACGGGCCAGCACTATGATTACAATATGTCAGAATGTTTTTTTGAGGAGCTTGATATACCGAGACCTGATTATAATCTTGGCATCTCCGGGGGAACTCATGCTCAGATGACGGGAAAGATGATGGCTGCGATAGAAGAAGTTCTTTTAAATGAGAAGCCTGATGTGGTACTTCTTTACGGAGATACTAATTCTACACTGGCAGCTGCGCTTGCTGCAGCAAAATTACGCATAAAAATTTGCCATGTTGAGGCAGGTGTTCGATTTCATGTTGCAACAAACCCGGAAGAGATTAACAGAGTATGTACGGATCATATCTCAAGCCTTCTTTTGGCATGCACAGAGAAAAATATGGTTGAACTTGAAAAAGAAGGGCTCAAGGATAAGGCATATTTGGCAGGAGATCCGATGTATGATGCCTTCGTGGAATATTCAGGGAAACGCAGAATTGAAGATGTTGAATTAACGTTACTTGAAGGAGATAAAGTATCTGCTCCTGAAAAGTTTGTGTATCTTACCTGCCACAGAGAAGAAAATACTATTAATGAAGAAGCTCTATATGAGATTCTTAAAGGATTAAATTCTTTAGATGTTAAGACAGTTTATCCTGTTCATCCACGAAATAAGGCAAGGGCTTTACGCATAAAGAACGAGAACGGATTTGATAACATTATTCTTACCGAGCCTGTAGGATATCTTGAGAGTATGGCACTTGTAAAAAATGCAGAGAAAATAGTTACAGACTCAGGCGGATTGCAGAGGGAGGCATTTTTCGCAAGAAAGAAATGCGTAACGGTTCTTGATTTTGAAGTATGGCCTGAAACGATGGTTTCAGGGAGAAATGTACTTTCGAAGCCAAACGCAGAGATGATTATTGAGAAACTTAACGAAAGACAGTTTGTCGATGAAGATTACAGACCGTTTGGAGACGGAAATTCGGCGGCCAAAATCGTTGAACTATTGGGTGAATTAGGACTTCGGAGTGTTGATGTATGAATGTTTTGATTTTTTACTGTACTTCAGATAAAAAAATAAGAAAAACGATTGATGATTCTTTGTTCTGCTTTGAAAGGTATGATCAAAAAAATAAATACTATTTTTTCAATATGGCCGAATATGATGTTACTTGCAAATTATGTTCTGCTGGTGGAATATTGGCTGGCATCGATACTATGATTTTTCATTACAGTGCGCTTGCAATGCGATATAATCCTAGTTCATGGGATAGGGTGAAAATTCAG
Source organism: Lachnospiraceae bacterium (assembly GCA_045627845.1). Classification (GTDB taxonomy): domain Bacteria; phylum Bacillota; class Clostridia; order Lachnospirales; family Lachnospiraceae; genus UBA1258. The sequence continues at coordinate 31,935 of JAZQOL010000009.1, forward strand.
ATAATTCCGTTTGTCAGAGCGTTTAAAGGACCTAAAATAGCAATTCCACAGGATGAATACAGTTATACGGGTCGTTTGCAGGAGTTTATAAAAGAAGCCGAAATTGATACTGTATTAACCTGTTCAAATGAAGAAGATTACGAAAAACTGTATCCGGCTTCGCTGGGGTATAAAAAAATAGACACTGTTTTTACGGGGTATGTTGATGAGGTTACACTGGCAGCTGTAAATGAAAAAGCATCAAATTCTGGTGTGCGACACACTGACGTTGGATACAGAGCCAGAAAACTTCCGTATTGGCTTGGAAAACATGGACAATTGAAGGTTGAACTTGCAGATGTATTCCTTGATTACTTAGAAAACCACGATACAGGCTTGGTTTATGATATTGCTAATACGGCTGATAGAAATGCAAAAGTTTTCTTGGGAGATGACTGGATTAACTACCTTTTGGATTGCAGAACAATGTTAGGGTGTTTGGGAGGAAGCGGTCTGGTTGACTATGATGGCACGCTTGTAACAAATGTTGATAATTATGTATTGAACCATCCGGAAGCATCTTTTGAAGAAGTGGAGGAGGCTTGCTTTCCGGGTAAAGATAATTATATTCATTTATTTGCTTTATCACCGAGACATTTTGAGTGTGCAATTACGAGAACGTGTCAGCTCCTTGTTGAAGGAAATTATCAGGGTGTTTTCAAACCCGGAGTTGACTACATAGAAATAAAGCGCGATTTTTCAAACATTGGAGAAATAATTGAGAAGATTAAAGATGTTGATTACTGTAAGCAGATAGCGGAAAACTGTTATAGAGATGTTATTGAATCGGGAAAATACACATATGCCGGATTCGTTGATAAAGTTATTTCGTTTGCTACTTTAAATGATGACTGTAGCTTGAAGGCTACAGAAACGAATCTGTTGCTGGTGAAAATGTGCCGATTTTCTCAGAAGATTCCTTTTTTTAATATCTTTATGCTAAAAGAATCAATTAGCGCTGTTGGGTTTAAAACAACAGTGAAGATTTCAAAATATCGGCTTGTAGGAATGATTCTTGCATTTGTCGAGAAATTATTGCGTCCTTTAGAAAATACCGGATTTTATAAAAGGATGATACATTTCTATAGAAAGAGAATAAGAAAGTATCTTATAAAGTAACATATATGAGTATTGTTGATAATATAAAGAAATTAATACCACAAGGGTCAATATTATATGACATGGGTTTTTCTACTTTAAATAATATGATGCTTGTTAAAAGGCTTCTCAAAGGAGAGAAACGTCTGAATATCAGATATTCGGAGGAAAAAGAATCAAAGTATTCATTTCTTATGATTGTTTACTGGGATGAAGAGGGCATTATTACGTTATCCCAGTGCATAAATGAATTGGTAAGCAAATCGAAGTATAGAATTGATTTGTTAAATGTTCGTAAAGGTTTTCCTAAAATTCATTTGAAAGACGTACAGGGATATGATGGAATTATCATTCATAATACCATAGCTTATTCATCGCACTATTATCATCTTATTAACCAAAAATTTCCGAGCAGATATTGCGGAATTAAGATTCTTTTTAAGCAGGACGAGAATCATATGACGGATAAACTGCTGAAATTCGTAAAAAAACAGAAATTCGATCTAATACTGACTATATGGGATGTAGATACTGCAAAGAAGGTGTATAGGGATTCGATATCCGAAGATACTGAGTTTATGCAATATTTGACAGGGTATGTGCCTTCTGAGTATAAGCTTTTTGACTTTTGCAGTGATAACAGACGGTACGATGTGGGATACAGAGGAAGCGTTCATCCCGCAACGTTTGGAACTTTATGCTATGAGAAAGAGATAATCGGTAAGTTATTCATTGATAATACAAGAAAATATGATTTAAAAATGAACATAAGCAGTGCTGAAGAAGACCGCATTATGGGCGATAAGTGGTTGGAGTTTATTGGAGATTGTCGAGCTGTTTTGGGAACAGAAAGCGGTAGTTGGATAGTGGACATTGACGGAGCAGCAAGAAAAAGCGTTCGGAGATATATGAGGAAAAATAAGAATGCTTCAAAAGAAGATATTGTCAATTTTTTAAAGAAATATGAGCAGGGTATACATTATTGTGCTATTTCACCAAGACATTTTGAGGCCGCAGCATGTAGAACGCTTCAGGTTATGTTTGAAGGTGAGTTCCAGGGTATTTTCAAACCATGGATTCACTACGTTCCGTTAAAAAGAGATTTTTCAAATATTGAAGAAGTAATTGCGTGTATTAGAGATGATAAAAGACGTAAAGAGATAACGGACAATGCATTTAGGGATATCATTTTAAACGATGACTATTCTTTTGATGCGTTTGTACGAAAGTATGATGAAAAAGTAGATTGCATAATAAGGAAGAGAAATAACTGAGATGAAAAAGATACAACTGTTCTCCACCATTGCCAAGTTTAGAATCGTACTGAATAGAAGGCAAAAGAGAAATCTCATTATCCTGTTTTTGATAACAATTGTTGGAACCTGCTTCGAAGTTCTGGGTGTTGCGATGATGCTGCCACTTGTTTCGACAATATTGGAACCCGATATTATTGAGAAGAACGAAACAATAGCAGAAATTTGTTGTTTTTTTGGCTTGAGATCTTACAGGACATTTGCAATTCTGTGTATTGCCGCATTAATTTTAATATTTGTTATTAAAGACTTATTTCTTATACTGCAAAACTATGCACAGACCAGGTTTTTGTGCAACAACAGATTTGCTTTGCAAAAAAAGATGTTTGATGCCATTATAGCAAAGCCTTATGAAACTTTTTTGAATCTTTCATCAAGTGAGATTATTAAAATAGTACAAAGTGATACTACACAGGTTTTTAACCTTCTTTCGAATATCCTTATAATGGCGTCTGAATCAATTGTAGCATTAGGCATTGTTGCAACGATTCTTTTTATTGATTACAAAATGACAATGTTTGTCGCTCTCATGATGGGGATTATTATGTTTTTTATAACAAGAATATCAAGACCTATTGTAACAAAAGAGGGCGCTATTTTTCAGAAAAATGTGATTGAAAACAATAAATGGCTGATACAGGCGATAGGCGGAATCAAAGAGGTTAAAGTGATGAACAAAGAGACGTTCTTTGAAAATCGCTATGAACTGACCGGTAGTAAAGTTGCAAAGTCTGAGCTTATTTATAATGTTTCAAATGGCGTTCCACGCCTTGTTATTGAGATGGTTGCTGTATGTACTATGCTTGGTTTGGTTGGAATAGAGTTGTTTTTGGGAAAAGATATTACCGTTCTTGTACCGACTTTAGGCGCGTTTGCGATGGCAGCGTTAAAACTAATGCCAAGTGCAAACAGAATTGTTAGTACAGCAAACTGTATTTCATATAATATGCCTGCATTGGATAGTCTTATAAAACAACTTAGAATGCTTGAGAGCGAAACGATATTACAGAATGACAATGATGCTGCTTCGGTATATTCTTCCATAAATTTATTGGGTGAGATTGAATTAAAAGATATATCTTATGCATATCCTAATTCGAATAGAAATGTCTTGGATAAAATATCGCTTAAAATAGAAAGAGGGAAAACAATAGGAATAATCGGAGCTTCCGGATCTGGCAAGACAACGCTTGTTGACGTTTTATTAGGTTTGTTAAGCCCACAGGAAGGCGGGATATATGTTGACGATGTTTGTCTTCCCAACGACAAAAAAATATGGACCGAAAATATAGGATACATTCCTCAGACGATATTTCTTACCGATGAGTCGCTTACGGCAAATGTTGCCTTTGGTGTAAATCCAGATGAGATAGATCGTGACCGAGTTAATGCCGCTCTTCGCGACGCTCAACTTGAATCTGTTGCGTCTGATCTTCCGCTTGGAATTGATACACCAATTGGTGAAAGAGGAATAAGGCTTTCGGGAGGACAAAGACAGCGAATCGGAATCGCACGTGCTCTATACAATAATCCGGACATTCTGATATTTGATGAAGCAACATCGTCTCTTGACAATGATACTGAACGAGAAGTTATGAATGCTATTAATTCACTACATGGTCGTAAGACGATTGTTATTATTGCTCACAGGCTTCAGACTATAGAAAATTGTGATTGCCTATATGAGGTAAAAAACGGAAAGGTTGAGCGTATTAGATAGCCACAAGCAAATTATAAAACTATAATTTGACTTTATAATGTAGTAAATCTATAATAGTAGAAAATGCTTTATGATGCGAAAGGAGCCCTATGAAAGTACTTATTACTGGTGGATGTGGTCATATTGGATCACACATTGCAGAGGTATTGTTAGAGAGAGGCGATGAAGTTTTGGTAATCGATAATTACCAGACCGGAAGACGAGACAATTTGTTGCCTCAGAAGAATCTTACTATTGTTGAGGATTCGATTGCAAATACAGAAATGATTGATCGTGTGTTTGACGAGTTTAAACCGGAGGTTGTTGTGCACGCAGCAGCATCTTATAAGGATCCGGAGAACTGGATTGAAGATGCAGCTACTAACGTTGTTGGCGCTGCAAATATTGTGAAGGCTTCAAAGAGAGTTGGAATCAGAAGAATTATATATTTCCAGACTGCTTTGTGTTATGGCTTAAAGCCTCTTGAACAGCCGATAACATTGACACACCCTTATTTTAGCGGTGGTTATTCCGGCGGAAGCAGTTATGCTATCAGTAAGACCGGTGGTGAAATGTATATTGAGCTTTCCGGCTTGGACTTCATTTCGTTCAGACTTGCTAATTCGTATGGTCCCAGAAACCTTAGTGGTCCTTTGCCGACTTTCTATAGCCGCCTTACAACAGGTAAGAAATGCTTTGTTAATGATACAAGACGTGACTTCATTTTCGTTAAAGACCTGGTTGAAGTTGTTATAAAGGCAATCGATGGACAGGGTGAGAAGGGCTATTATCATGTTTCGTCCGGTAAGGATTATGCAATAAAGGAATTGTTTGATTCTACTATAAAGGCACTTGACATTACGCTTGATGAGCCTGTTGAAGTAAGACAGCGCGGTGAGGATGACGTTTATACAATCCTCCTTGATCCTACAAAGATTAATAATGTGTTCAATTGGAAGGTATCTACACCGTTAGAGGCAGGTATTAAGGAAACGATTGAATGGTATAAAGTTCATGGAATTTCACAGACATATACGCATTTGAAACTTGAGGATGAAAAAAAGTAATGAGCAATATGTATAGTGTTTTTGAAAATCAGCGTGTTCTGGTTGTGGGTGGAGCCGGATTCGTAGGAAGTAATCTTGTAAGATTGCTTCTTAAGAATGTCTCTAAGATAGAAATCATTGTAGTTGATAATCTATTGTCTGCTGAGATAAATAATGTTCCGAAGGATGACAGAGTCATTTTTTGGGAGGGCTCGATAACTGATTATCGTATTTTGGGAAGGCTTGAAGATAATATTGATTATGTTTTTCACCTTGCTACATATCATGGCAATCAGAGTTCCATTTTTGATCCGATAAAGGATCATGAGAATAACACGCTTACTACATTGATGCTTTTTGACACACTTAGTAAGTTTAAGAACATCAAGAAAGCAGTTTATTCATCTGCAGGTTGTTCTGTTGCAAAAAAGACATTTGATACAGCGTGTGCGACAACGGAAGACAGTCCTATAGAGATTAATATGGATAGTCCGTATTCAATGTCTAAGATTTTTGGAGAGTTTTATGCTACATATTATCATAAACAATATGGTTTCCCCATAGTAAGGGCGAGATTTCAGAATGTTTATGGCCCCGGGGAAATATTGGGGGCGGGTGATTGGCGAGGAACGTATGCCACGATTTGGAGAAACGTTACCCCCACATTTATTTTTAAAGCGATTAAGAATATAGACATACCGCTTGAAAATGAAGGCATAGCTACAAGAGATTTTATATACGTTGAGGATATTTGCCGTGGCCTTTTACTTTGCGCGTCAAAGGGTGAAGCGGGGGACGTTTATAATCTTGGCTCCGGTAGGGAGATTTCTATTGCAGACCTTGCAAATTCGATAAAGGAAATAGCCGGAAGCAATTCAAAGATTGAATATTTGCCTAAACGTAAGTGGGATAATTCAGGTAAACGATTTGCTTCAATCGAAAAGTCAAAGGAAAAACTTGGTTTTGTGGCGGAAGTAGAGCATGCCGAGGGCCTTAGAAGAACAATTGAATGGACCAAGGAAAACATTGGTTTAATCGAGAGGTGCATTGAAAAACACACGGATCATTTAAAGTTTTATGATAATAAATAAATGTAAGGGAGCTGTTTCAGCTCCCTTACATTAAGTTTGATGAATAGGGGATATTTTTATGTGTTCGATAGCCGGAATAATGCAAATGAATATGAATGGGGTTCCCGGCATTTCAAAGTATTTGAATGTTATGAATGATATTCAAGCTCACAGAGGACCGGATGGAGAAGGAGTTTGGGTTCATGAGACAACAGCGGTTGGATTCGCTCATCGAAGACTTAGCATTATTGATATAGACAGTGGAAAGCAGCCCATGTGTGACGACAGTGGAAACTGGGTATGCTTTAATGGTGAAATATATAATTATATTGAATTAAGAGATGAGATTGGGTGCAAGTGTAAAACAAGCAGTGATACAGAGATAATTCTTCATGCATATGAAAAATGGGGCGAAGACTGCGTAAACCATTTTTCGGGTATGTTTGCATTTGCCATATGGGACGAAAAGAAGCATAAACTGTTTTGTGCAAGGGATCCTTTTGGCATTAAACCCTTTTACTATTCGATAGTTGATAATACATTCTATTTTGCTTCTGAAGCCAAGGCATTATTGCCTTTTCAAAAAGACATAAAAACAAACACAGACGCATTTTATGACTATGTAGTTTTTCAGTTTTGCCTCGGTGGAAAAACGTTATTTAATAACATTAGTGAACTTGAACCGGCACACTCATTAAGCGTCTTTGAAGGAAAGTTAAAGATAGATAGATATTGGCAAGTTTATTATAATCCTGATTTTTATCACACAGAAAAGTATTTCTTTGAAGAACTTGAAAACAAGTTTTTTAATTCGATAAATTATCATATAAGAAGTGATGTCCCTGTAGGTGGTTATTTAAGCGGAGGCGTTGACTCCTCGATTACATCTGTTTTTGCTTCAAAAGCATTGAATGGGAATTTTGAAGGATTTACAGGAAAGTTTTCAATCGGAAAAGAGTATGACGAGAGCAAATATGCAGAGATTGTTGCAGATGCAAATGGGTTTAATCTTTATCAGATAGACATTACTTCTAAAGATTTTCTTGATAACATAGAGAAGGTTGTGTATCATCTTGATACGCCAATTGCAGGTCCGGGTTCATTCTCTCAATATATGGTGTCAAGTCTTGCAAGCAAGCATCGTAAAGTTGTTCTTGGCGGACAGGGCGGTGATGAGATATTTGGTGGTTATACCCGTTATCTGGTAGCATATTTTGAACAATGTATAAAGGGCGCAATTGATGGAACGATGAATTCAGGAAAGTTCGTTGTTACATATCAGTCAATAATTCCGAATCTTACTTCGCTTAAGAATTATAAGCCAATGATTAAAGAGTTTTGGAGCGAAGGTCTGTTTGACCCTTCGTATACCAGATATTATCGCCTTGTAAATCGCTCTTCAAAGATGGAAGACTGTATTAAAAAAGAGGCTCTTGGAACATATAGACCGTACGACTCTTATGAGAGATTATTTGTTGCTGAGAATGTGGGAAAAGATTCATATTTGGATCGAATGACTCATTTCGATTTTAAAACATTGCTTCCGGCTTTGCTTCATGTCGAAGACAGAATGAGTATGGCGCATGGCCTTGAATCAAGAGTTCCTTTTCTCGATAAGGATTTGGTTGAGTTCGCAGCGACGATACCTGCGAATGTTAAGATGAAAGACGGCAATTTAAAATATATCTTGAGAGAATCACTTGGAAAGGCTGTGCCTGATGAAGTTATAAATCGTAAGGATAAGATGGGATTTCCTACTCCGTTTGCAAAATGGGCACAAAACGAGGCAAGAGATTATATTTATGACATATTGTCTTCTTCAAATGCTTATTCCAGAGACCTGATTGATAACCGAAAGGTTATTGACAAGATTGGAACCGATGGAAGTTTTGGAAGAAATCTTTGGGGCTTCTTCTGTCTTGAACTGTGGCAGACATTGTTTCATGACAAGGCGCAGGAATACAGAAATATGATAAAGTGAGTCTTTCACGAAATGATACTTGGGAATAATTGATAGTAGGGGGATATGAAAAATGTTCAACGATATTTATTCAAATTTGATTGCAGGTAAGGCTAAACTGGCACTTGTAGGCCTTGGCTATGTTGGCATGCCTATAGCTGTCGAATTTGCAAAGCATATTAATGTTATTGGCTTCGACATAAATGAGAAACGTGTAAATGAGTATAAGAACGGAATCGATGCCACAAATGAAATTGGCGAGGCAATCAGCAAGACAACAGTTGATTTCACGGCAGATCCTTCAAGGCTTAAGGAGGCAAGATTTATTATAGTTGCCGTTCCTACACCGGTTAATCCTGATAATACTCCTGACTTAAATCCTGTAAGAGGAGCGTCTAAAACCGTTGGACAAAATCTTACGCCGGGCACAATAGTTGTTTTTGAATCTACTGTATATCCCGGTGTTACAGAGGATATCTGCATTCCAATCATCGAGAAGGAGTCGGGGCTCAAATGCGGAGTAGATTGGAAGATTGGTTATTCTCCGGAGAGAATTAATCCCGGTGACAGAGTGCATACACTTACCAACATCGTCAAGGTTGTTTCCGGAATGGATGAAGAATCCGCAAGTGAGATTAAGAAGGTTTATGATATTGTAATAAAGGCAGGAACATTTCCTGTTTCTTCAATAAAGACTGCGGAGGCAGTAAAGGTAGTTGAAAATTCGCAGAGAGATATCAACATTGCATTCGTTAATGAGATAGCAATGATTTGTGACAAGATGGGTATTGATACGGATGAGGTAATTGCCGGAATGAATACGAAGTGGAACGCGCTTGGATTCAAACCCGGGCTTGTTGGAGGACACTGTATCGGAGTGGACCCTTACTATCTTACAAATGCTGCTGAGAAACTTGGCTACCACAGCCAGATAATTCTTAACGGCCGTAAGGTTAATGACAGTATGGGTGCATATGTTGCAGATGCTGCTATTAAACAGATGATTGAAGCGGGAATGGCTCCCAAGAAGGCAACTGTTCTGATACTCGGAATAACCTTTAAAGAGAACTGTCCGGATACAAGAAACAGTAAGGTTGTTGACATTATCAACCGACTCAAGGAATTTGATATTAAGCCGATAGTAACTGACTCTTGGGCTGATGCGGCTGTTGCAAAGCATGAGTATGGCGTTGATTTGGTGCCTTTTGATGACATTCCTAAGGCGGACTGTGTTATTGTGGCAGTAGGACATGGCGAATTCAGAAGCATGTCCATGATGAAGATTAAGGAATTATTCAAGTCTGATCTTGCAGACGACGAAAAGGTGCTTATCGATGTTAAGAGCCTTTATCGTAAGGATGAGTTGGAAGCTTCGGGCATGAGATTCTGGAGATTGTAGGAAGGATTGTTATGCAGTTTCGTGATTTAAAGAAGCAGTATTCAGTTCTTGAAGACAGAATAGATGCTTCAATAAAAAAGGTTTTAACAGATGCTAATTATATTTCCGGCAAACAAGTGTCGGAACTCGAGGAGGCATTGGCTTCTTACGTTGGCGTAAAACACTGTATTACATGTGCAAACGGTACGGATGCACTTTCTTTGGCACTTGAGGCCTGGAACATAGGCCCGGGCGATGCAGTTTTTGTGCCTGATTTTACTTTTTTTGCCTCAGGTGAAACCGTTTCTTTTGAAGGTGCGACTCCGATATTTGTGGATGTTTGTGAAGATACCTTTAACATGAACCCGGAATCCTTGAAGGATGCGATAGAAAAGGTAAAAGAAGAGGGTAGATTTACACCTAAGGCAGTAGTATCGGTTGATTTATTCGGGCAGCCTGCAGATTATGATAAGATATTGCCGATTGTAAGAGACAATGGGTTACTTCTTCTTGAAGATGGTGCGCAGGGATTTGGAGGAAATATAAGAGGTAAGAGAGCTTGCTCATTTGGTGATATTTCAACAACATCCTTTTTCCCGGCAAAGCCTCTTGGCTGTTACGGAGACGGTGGAGCAATTTTTACAGATAATGACGAGTGGGCAGCTCTTATAAAATCCCTTCGTATTCATGGTAAAGGGAGCGACAAATACGATAATGTTCGCATCGGAATGAATTCAAGACTTGATACCATTCAGGCAGCAGTTTTGCAGGTTAAGTTCGATGCGTTTAAGGAGTACGAGCTTTCTGATGTAAATAAGGTTGCGGAAAGATACTCGAAGTTGCTTGGAGACACAGTTGTTACTCCCATCGTTAAGACCGGTTTTTACTCAAGCTGGGCTCAATATTCCATTCTTTTAAAGAATTCAGAGGAAAGAGACGGACTTCAGGCCTTCCTTAAGGGTAAAGACATTCCGACAATGGTTTATTATCCTAAGGCAATGCACAGACAGGGAGCTTTCGGACCGGAGAGTGAAGTGGTAGATTTATCGGTTACGGAAAATCTTTGTAAACGGGTTTTGGCTCTTCCGCTTCATCCTTATATGAATGAAGAGGATCAGAATTTGATTGTATATTCTATTAAAGAGTATCTTGAAAGATAAAGGATGAACCATGGATTATCCATGGTTCTACATTTATAACGGGGAGAAGGGACGAAAATGATTTTTCTTATTCTGTTTCTTTCAATTACATCTTTTTGTTTTGCACATATTAACATCGAGGCGGGGCAAATCTTTAAGGATATGTATTTTAATTGTGGATGTGCTTCACTACTTATTGCTCTTATGTTTTTAAGAAAGGCTAAGCTTAAACTTAGTATGCTTATCGCTGCTCTTTTGTATATTGGATATTCGACATATTATTTGGTTATCAATAATTCCGGATGGGGACCGGATTACAGGAACTATCTTATCTGTAAATATGTTTTTAGACTTATACTGGTACTTTATTTCGCAATGGCGGCCGACAGTCGAAGTTTTTCTCAATTTAAAAAGAACAACTGGGTAATGCTCGGTATTGGAGCAATTGCTTTTTCCTTTGCCCTGATTGTGGGACAGGGTTATCTTTTGCCTGTCCTCGCGATAGCGGTTGCAGTATACATTACACCAATGTCAAAAGAAAGTTGGTTAAAGTTTGTTGATGCGCTGGCAGTATCAATGTATGTTGCTTTTGCTGTCATTATGACACAGTCCCTTATTACTGCTCCGGATGTTTATGAGAGTGGCCGATATATGGGCTTATTTAATTTCCCTGTAGCGGGAGGGCTTCCGGCTGCGATGGCGCTTATGGCGGGAGTTTATCTGTTTGAAAAATACTGTGAAAAATTGAAGGCTAAATGGCTTAGAATAGTCGTAATTGTCGTGATTGCAGCATATCCGACAATAGCACTGTTTATGATTGCAAATCGCGTATCGATACTTTCTGTTATGATTGCGGGAGTTTTTGCTTTTATATTTTTTGCAAAGACGGATCGTGAAAAGAAGGCGAAAAAAAGAGGACTTATTATAGCTACTGTTTTGCTTTTTCTTATGGTGATATCTGTACTGGTGCTTAAACTGTTAATAAGCAATGGCTCATCCCAAATAGATGAATACATAGCGTCCAAGGGGGACAATGCTCCCGGAGTTTATTATTTATATATGATAAGAAACGTTGCATGCGGAGAGACCAGGACCGGTGTGTTCATGGATGGCACTGTTAAAAATGCAATTGATCGATTGTCAAGTGAACGTTTTAGTATTACATATATGGGCGTAAGGCAGATAAAGCTGTGGGGTAATTCAGCCCGTGATGTTACTCTTCCTAATGGAGATTATTTTGCCCATACTCATAACACCTATCTTGATTGGCTCTTAAGACTTGGCTGGATAGGCGGAGGCTTCATGATAGCCTGGTTCTTCAGTATATGGGTGGCAGCAGGAAAGAGAATTGTAAAGAACGATAAGGCCTTCATATTTATTTTTCTTTGGATTTCTTTCTGCGCTCCGTTCTTCTTTCTTGAATGCGAATCGGTCATTCATATGACCTTTTTCTGGCTTTTGATATTACAGTATCCCTTGTTTATGGAACTTAAATCCAAGGCATCAGATTGATGGTTTATTGAACGGGCTGAAGAAATATAATTAATAAATATAGTGTCTTCTTTTAAGTTACTATGAAGAATCGCCCCTTTTGGTTGAAAGAAGGGGCGATTTGCGTTAGAATCAGTTTAGCGTTTGAATGAACCGAAAGGAAATAAATATGTTAAATAATAAAGCAATACTTGTAACCGGAGGAACCGGTTCTTTTGGTAAGGAGTTTACCAGATACGTACTCAATCATTATGACCCCAAGAAGATTATCATTTATTCCCGTGATGAGTTTAAGCAGTTCATCATGCAGAATGATTTCAAGAAAGAGTTTCCCGATAAATTTGACAAGCTCAGATTTTTTATCGGTGATGTAAGAGACTGTGACAGGCTTAAGAGAGCTATGGAAGGTGTTGACTATGTTATCCATGCAGCTGCACTTAAACAGGTTCCTGCATGTGAATACAATCCTTCCGAAGCTATTAAGACTAACATCAACGGAGCTATGAACGTTATCGACGCAGCTCTTGCAACAGGAGTTAAGAAGGTTGTTGCACTTTCAACAGACAAGGCAGTTAATCCCGTTAACTTATACGGTGGTACAAAGCTTGTATCCGATAAGCTTTTCATTGCTGCAAATGCTTATGCGGGTTCAAAGGATATAAACTTTTCAATCGTAAGATACGGTAACGTGGCAGGAAGCCGTGGCTCGGTTATTCCTTTCTTTAATGACAGGATTAATAAGGGCGAGAAATCAATGCCCATTACCGATTACAGAATGACACGTTTCTGGATAAGCCTTGAACAGGGCGTTGAACTTGTTATTAAAGCACTTTTAGAGGCAAGAGGCGGAGAAACATTTATTTCCAAGATTCCTTCTTTCAAGATTACAGACTTAGCAGAGGCAATGCTTCCCGGATGTGAGAAGCCCGAGGTGGGCATCAGAGAAGGCGAAAAACTTCACGAGATAATGGTTACTGTTGAGGACTCAATGACTACATACGAGTATGACAAGCACTTCATCGTATATCCTCAGATGGTATTTAATTCCAAGCAGACGATTATCCCCGGTGGAAAGAAAGTTCCCGAAGGATTCTCCTATAGCTCAGGTAATAATACAGAGTGGCTCAGCGTTGAAGAAATCCGCGAGCTCCTTAAGACAATTGACCTTGAAAAATAGCAAGTCTATAAACACTCCCGAGATACTGAAGAAGTAACGGGAGTGTTTCTTTGTTTTTCTTTCAAAAGCGGTGCAACTTGTTGACTTTTCGCACTTTTTGCCTTATATTTTTTAGTGACTTGAACGCTCTAGCGCTTTTAAGCGATAAAGTGACAACCATAAATTGTTTGCTCAATTGCGAGAAGACGGTGCGTAATTTTAAAGTCGGGAGGATAATTATGAAAAAAGTATTGGCGGTTATTATGGCAACAACTATGTGCCTGTTTCTTTTCGCCGGCTGCGGAGTTAACAAGAAGTACACAATCGGTGTATGTCAGCTCGTACAGCATGTAGCTTTGGATGCAGCTACACAGGGATTCAAGGATGCCCTCGTTGAAAAACTTGGAGAAGAAAACGTTACATTTGATATTCAGAACGCTCAGGGTGATTCCACTACATGTGCTACTATCATTAACAAGTTCTCATCAGCAAATGTTTCACTTATCATGGCAAACGCTACAGCACCTTTACAGGCAGCTGCACAGGGAACGGTTGATATCCCGATTCTTGGTACAAGCGTAACAGACTATGCTACAGCACTTGATATTGATAACTGGAACGGACTTACAGGACGTAACATTTCAGGTACTTCTGACCTTGCTCCTCTTTCACAGCAGGCAGCAATGCTCAACGAACTTTTTCCTGAATCAAAGAAAGTTGGCGTTCTTTACTGTTCAGCAGAAGCTAACTCACAGTACCAGGCAGATGTTATCAAGGTTGAACTTGAGAAGCTTGGCAAAGAAGTTTCTTTCTTCTCATTTGCAGAGACAAATGACGTTGCTGTTGTTACAAGACAGGCTGCTGAATCAAGCGATGTTATCTACATTCCTACAGATAATGCAGCTGCTTCAAACACAGGCGCTATCTACAACGTTCTTTCTGAGTTAAAGGTTCCTGCTGTTGTAGGTGAGGAAGGTATCTGCGAAGGATGTGGTGTTGCTACACTTTCAATCAGCTACTACGACCTTGGATACACAACCGGTTTAATGGCATATGAAATTCTTGCAAACGGTAAGGACGTAAAGGAAATGGAAGTTCAGTACGCTCCCAACGTTACAAAGAAATACAACAAAGCTATCTGTGATGAACTCGGAGTTACAATTCCCGCAGGTTATGTTGCAATCGGTGAATAATATTTTGGGACAATTTGTGATATAATAGTCGTCGGGTGTGCTTTTGCATGCCCGACGTTTGTTCCTTAATAGAGGATTTCAAAGAGATGTTCTATTAAAGAGCAAACGTCAGTCAAAAGAAGGATATTGAAGTATAGGGAAGGGTTAGGGTTATATGAGTACTTTAAGCGTTATAATTAATTCAATGCCGGGTGCCGTTGCACAGGGCCTCATTTGGGGTATTATGGCAATCGGCGTATATATCACGTATAAGATTCTTGATTTTGCGGATCTTTCAGTGGATGGAACAATGTGTACCGGTGGTGCTGTGTGCATAATGATGCTTTCAAGCGGAAAGCCTATGTGGTTTGCTCTCTTGATGGCAGTTGTTGCAGGTGTTATTGCAGGTCTTGCTACAGGCATTCTCAATACACTGATGGGAATTCCTCCGATTCTTGCCGGTATTCTTACACAGCTTGGTCTGTATTCGGTCAATCTTAAAATTATGGGAAAGGCAAATGTGCCTATCAACAGCCAGAAGTATAAACTGCTGGTATCCTTACTCTATGTAAAAGAAAAATCACCATTAAAAAATACAATCGTTGTTACGATAATATGTCTCGCAGTAATAATCGGATTTTTGTACTGGTTCTTTGGGACAGAGAGAGGCTGCTCAATTCGTGCAACGGGATGTAACCCCAACATGAGCCGTGCGCAGGGTATCAACACAAATGTGAATGTTGTAATCGGTCTTATGCTTTCAAACGGACTTGTTGCCTTTTCAAGTGCACTCATGGCGCAGTATCAGGGATTTGCCGATATTAATATGGGACGTGGTGCAATCGTAATCGGTTTGGCTGCTGTTATTATAGGTGGCGTACTGTTTGATAAACTGTTTAAAAACTTTGCATTGAAACTTGTAGGAGTAGCGCTCGGCGGTGTTATTTATTATATTGTGCTTCAGGTTGTAATCTGCCTCGGATTTGATACTGACCTTTTGAAACTTCTTTCTGCAGTTGTTGTTGCTGTGTTCCTTGCAATGCCTTACATCAAGAAGCAGTATTTCACAAAGGCTCCTGTTATTGATTTTGAAAAGGAGGACAGATAAATGTTAGAGATTAACGGTATTTCGAAGACTTTCAATGTTGGAACGGTCAATCAGAAAACTGCTTTAAAAAATCTTTCACTCAAACTTGAAGACGGTGATTTTGTTACAGTTATCGGCGGCAACGGAGCAGGAAAATCTACTCTTTTGAACGCTGTTGCAGGAACTTGGTATGTTGACTGTGGTTCGATTATTATAGACGGTGAAGATGTTACAAAAATGCCTGAGTATAAGCGTGCTAAATTTTTGGGACGTGTGTTCCAGGATCCTATGCTTGGTACAGCTGCTACGATGAGAATTGATGAAAATCTTGCGCTTGCCAAAAGACGTGGTAAGTTCAGAGGACTCGGCTCGGGAATTAACAATTCAGAGCGTGAAGAATATAAGATGCTTCTGGAGACACTTGATCTTGGCCTTGAGCACAGACTTACTTCAAAGGTAGGACTTCTTTCGGGTGGTCAGAGACAGGCACTTACACTTTTAATGGCATCACTTCAGAAGCCGAAGCTTCTTCTTTTGGACGAACATACAGCTGCACTTGATCCAAAGACCGCTGCAAAGGTGCTTGCCAAGACAGATGAGATTGTTGAAAGAGATCATCTTACTACACTCATGATTACGCACAATATGAAGGATGCAATTGCCCATGGAAACAGGCTTATCATGATGGACAGCGGACGTATCGTTCTTGATATAAAGGGAGAGGAAAAGAAAAAACTCACTGTTGAGGACCTTCTTGCGAAGTTTGCCGTTGCAAGCGGTTCGGAGATTAACAACGACAGAATGATGCTTGCAAAATAAAACAACATAGTAAACGTTAAAAAAGAGTCGCATTACATGCGACTCTTTTTTCTGTATTGTAAAGGCGTAATACCGTGATGTTTCGTGAAATGGTTTGTGAAATGACTTTGATGCGTGAAGCCACACGCAGAGGCGATTTCCGAAAGAGACATATCAGTATTCTTTAGCATGCGTCGGGAGGTGATAAGCCGATATTTCAGGATATAATTGGCAGGAGTATCACCTGTGTATTTTTCAAATATGGCAAAACAGTTGTTGCGTGAAACGAGTCCTTCTTTGCAAAGGTCTTCAATTGAAATGCTTTCCGAATAATGCTTGTGAATATAGGAGAGCATATTGCGGATAGCAACCTCGGCTTTTGAAATGTTGGAATGAGGAACGGCCCCGTCCGGATTGAAAGCTTCAAAAACAAGAGCAATATATTTATGAAATGCAGCAACAATACGAAGCTCATATGCAGGAGGCTTATCCAAAAGAACAGAATTGATCATAAGAAAGAGTGATTGTATTTCTGAACTTTTGTCACTGTCATTAGCAATAATCAATATATGCGGATTCATGCTATGAAAGAGCGGACCTACGTAACGGTCAAATATTCCGGCAGTATTGCTGAATATATCCTCGGAAGCAACTCCGCAATAATATATACAGTTTTCATTGTTTTTGCTTTCAAGAAAGTGAACGCAGCCTGGCTCCACAATTGCAATATCACCCTCTTTTAACAAAAACTTTTTCCCGTTATCCGAAATATAAATCTCACCCTTACGAACATATATTGTTTCAAGCCCGTCATTCCAGTGAGGAACGGTTTTATGAACCGGAAAGTCATATATTTCTTCTCTGGCAATATAGAGGGGCAAATCTTCGATATTGTATTTCTGAGCAAGTGACCGGTCTGCAAGGACATATTTGTCAAAGTCGGAATCTTTCATCGTTATCTCCCATAAAAGAAAGTGAACTGAATCAATGACTGAACTACTGTACAGGATTTTACAAAAATCAATATTGTACATTTACATTTTACAGTAGCAAACAAAAACAGACAATATCGAATGGGACAAATTTGCAAAAAATACAGTACATAACTGATATATACGCCTGGTATTAAGTACTATTCTGATAGTACATCAAGTAGAAAGGGGGATGTGATATGGATACTGATGCAATATATAAACTCACAAACGGAATATATGTTCTAACTACAAGATACGGTGGAAATGATTACGGTTGCATCATCAATACGGCGGTTCAGGTAAGCTCTGAGCCGGTAAGAATCAGTGTGTGCGTCAATAAGCAGAACTTGACACATGATATGGTGAGAAGAAGCGGAAAATTTACTGTTTCGGTAATAAGCGAAAATGCTGATGACAGTCTCATTAAACGTTTTGGGTATCAGTCGGGCAGATATACCGATAAATTCGAAAACTTTGCGGACTATAAAAGATGCAAAAATGGAGTCACCTATATTACCGAAGGAACAAATGCATATCTGTCGGCAGAGGTTGAGAAAGAAAAGGACGTCGGAACACATACCATCTTTATTGGTATTGTCACTGATATGATGCTCCTGTCCGAGGATGATTCGGCTACGTATGATTTTTATCAGAAAAAAGGTTTGGCTACAATGAATACAAAGTTCGATGTGTCTGAGATGGAGGTTTTTAAGTGCAGAATATGCGGATTTGTCCATGCAGGGAAAAAGATACAACGCAATTTTTCGTGTCCGTTCTGCAGCAGTCCTTCATGGGCATTCAAAAGAATATGTAAAGCGGCAAGTTTTTAAAGCTGTTTTTTGGAAATAGTATGTGAACAGGGTTTTTATGAATTGTGTAAAAGGGGATGGATATTAATCGATATGGGAGGAGAAGAAAATGTATTTATTTACCTGCGAGAATTGTGAATCTATGATTGAAGAAATAAAGCCGGGGAAAGGTTGCTATTCCTGTTGCGGACTCACGATGTATATGATAGAGCCCGGACTTAGTGATGGTGCATTCGAAAAGCATGTTCCGGTATACTGCTTAAACGGGAACCGAGTATTCGTAAAGGTTGGTTCCGAGTCGCATCCGATGCTTGGTTCACACTATATTGAGTGGATAGCAATTGAAACAACTCATGGGATGCAAAGAAAATTCTTAAGGCCGGGAGATAAACCGGAGGCCGAATTTATGATAACCGATGATGAAGAAATCACGGGTGTGTATGAGTATTGCAGTCTTCACGGCCTTTGGACTGCCGATAACGGAAGCGGATGCCGGACTGAAAATGAACTCTGCGAAAAAACACAGCAAAGTAAAAATTGCGAGAACATAATGGGATTAAGGTAGATTGATATCGTCTTGCCCTTGATTTATATTGTTAGTATGACCAACCGATAATATAAACAAGCGGCGATATGGATAACACCATGGGGTTGGGCTGCTCCATGGTGTTTTTTTGGCAGCCGGAGGACGAGGTCTTTGATGACAATGAGACACAGTATATAACAAGAGGTTATCGACGGTGCCCTATAATAGAAGAGAATGTGGAGAATTATTATGGACAACATTACGATAAGGCGTGTTACGGAAAACGACGCAGAAGCACTTTTGGAAATATATGCACCATATGTGATTAGTACGGCGATATCTTTCGAGACGAAGGCTCCTTCGTCTGAGGAGTTCAGAAATAGGATAAAGACTATTTCGGAAAGATATCCATATATAGCAGCCGAAGAAAACGGGAAAATTGTCGGATATGCATATGCAGGACCATTCAAGACAAGAAGAGCATATGATTGGTCGGTTGAAACGACAATATATATAAAAGAGAGCGAAAAAGGCAAAGGAATAGGAAGAAAACTCTATGAGGCTTTGGAAGAAGCACTAAAAAGTATGGGAATCATAAACATGAATGCCTGTATTGCTTTTCCGCAGGGAGAAGATGAGCACCTGACAAAAGACAGTCCAAAGTTTCATGAGGTATTGGGTTTTGAACTTGTTGGCAGATTTCATTCCTGCGCATATAAGTTTGGAAAATGGTATGACATGATATGGATGGAAAAGGCGATAGGACAACACTCCGAGGTACCTGACAATGTTGCGTTTGGAAGTTGGAAACTGTTAAACGAGTAATCTGATATCATATGTCATTAAACGATAAAGTAATAAGATAACCCCTTTACCAAAATTAGGAGGATCCTGATGGATAATCTTGCTGCCGAGAGACTTTGTAAAATACCGGACAGTACCGTTTTTAAGTCGATAGAAGATGAGATTGTATCGATATATCTTGTTGATCTTGATAACGATATATACAGAATTATCAAGGTCCCGAATACTACAAGAGTAATGTCATACAGAAGCGATTATATTTGGAGTAAGGCTGCAGCTGATTTTGCAGGGGAAGTATCCGAAGATACAAGAGATGTGATTCTTAGGATGGCTGATATTAACCTGTTTCGCGAAGACCTAATGGTTACGGACCGTAAAGAATATATTTATCGTTTGAAAAACGAAACAGTTTCCTGGAGAAGAGGTGTTGTTAAAGTAATTGACCGTATAGACGGTCGACCTGTATTGCTTAGCCTTACCATTTCTTATTTCGATTCAAAGGCTACCGGTGACGAGTTTTATGTATCGTCACTTGAAAAACAGAAGACACTTCTTGTTGAGGGGTTAAAGCGTATAAAAGGACTTGCAACCGAATACCAGCTGTTACGTTTTTATAATCTGAAAACGGGTGAGTTTACCAACTATTATACGGCAAAAACGGCCGCTGATGAGCCTAACCAGCTGATATATTCAATTGGCGACTATAAGTCAAATCATGAAGAGTCTGTAAGACGTTTCTGTCATCCGGATTATGCGGAAGAAATGAGAAAATTCTCTGAAAATGATTATATAAGACATGTCCTTGACAATAAAAAGAAATATGTAATGAGATTTCTTTCCGACACAGGAAGAGGGTATCGTTGGACGGAGTATGTTCTGATAAAAATAGATCCTGTTGATGAGCCGGCAACTGAAGTTGCAATCGGGTTTATTGACGTGGATGATATTGTCAGAATTGAAATGGCAAAAGATGCTGCTTTCAGAGCACAGACAGATATCGTAACTGCGCTTAGCAGCGACTTCAGTAACGTATATAACGTAAATGCTCATAAGGATGAGGTAAATATAATAAAACTTGAAGGAAGAGTTATCGAAGACTTTAAGGATTGGGAGCAAAGAAAGAAAGCTTTTCCGTATTCGAAAATATTTGGCGATTACATCTTTGATCGTGTTCATCCCGAAGACAGAAGTGCGATGCTTGAACTTTTAAATCCCGATAAAGTTGATGAAATACTGAGCAAGACGGGAGAATACACCGGAACTTACAGAATCTTTGTCGAAGGTGAAATAAGTTACTTTGAATTTAAACTTATGAAACTGAAAGACTCCGGACAGGTTATTCTTGCGTTCAGAAATATCGACAGTATCGTTATGGAAGAAAAAAGAAAAGCGCAGGCGTTGGAAGAAGCACTTATGGACGCCGATAAAGCAAACAGGGCCAAGACAACGTTTTTGAATAACATGTCTCATGATATAAGAACTCCCATGAATGCTATTATGGGATTTACTACGCTTGCCAAAAAGCATATTGAAGACAGAGATGCAGTTTTGGAGTATTTAAGCAAGATTGACATATCGGGAAAACATCTTTTAAGACTTATAAACGATGTCCTTGATATGAGCAGAATCGAAAGCGGAAAAGTGACGATAGAAGAAAGAGTAGTGCACATTCCCGAAATAATGGATGATCTTGCCACTATTGTTCAGGCTGATATCGATGCTAAGAGTCAGACATTTATAGTTGACTTTGGTTCTGTATCAAACAACTACATTATTACGGACAGACTACGAATCAATCAGATACTCTTGAACATAGTCAGCAATGCAATCAAATACACTCCCGAGGGCGGAAGAATAGCTGTGAAGGTATTGGAAAAACCGGGAAGGATGACCGGGTATTCCACATATGAATTCCGAGTTAAAGATAACGGAATCGGAATGAGCAAAGATTTTTCTGAACACATTTTTGAAGCATTTACAAGGGAAAAGACATCAACTGTAAGTAAGATAGAAGGAACAGGGCTTGGTATGGCAATCACCAAGCATATAGTTGATATGCTTGGCGGAACAATTACGGTAAACAGTGAGCAGGGAAAAGGAACCGAGTTTGTGGTTACTCTTGATTGCAAACTTTCCGACAAGACTGAGGCATCACATAAAACTTCCGGAAAAAGTGTGAAATCAAACAGTAGCGAAGGAAACGCTGACAACAATATATTCAAGGGAAAGAAGATACTTCTTGTGGAAGATAACCCGCTCAATCAGGAGATTGCGGTCGATATTCTTTCAGAAGCAGGATTTAATGTGTTTGTTGCCTCTGATGGTGATATTGCCGTAGAGAAATTACGCAAAATGCGAAAGGGCGACTATGACCTTGTGCTGATGGACATACAGATGCCACGCATGGATGGGTATACGGCTACAAAATATATCAGAAAGCTGGACAATAAGTATGCATCGGCAATTCCTATTATTGCGATGACGGCAAATGCGTTTGACGAAGACAGGAAACAGGCACTTGATTGTGGAATGAACGAGTTCGTGGCTAAACCTGTTAAGATTCACAGGCTTATGGATGTAATGATGGAGCTTATGTCGTAAGGTGTTTTTTTGAAAATAATAAAAGAGATAATTATATTCTTTTTAATGAGGCAATCCTAATATTATGATGTCAAATTAAAAGGAGCAGCAGCTTAAGCTGAATTATTATGGCAGGTACGAAAGTTAAAGAAATAGACGAAAAAACACCTTTGCTTCTTATAGCAGGGCCGATGTTCATGGAGTTGTTCCTGAACATTCTTTTGAATAATATCGATACTGTAATGCTTAGTCATTACGATGAAAATGCCGTGGGAGCAGTCGGAAATGCTAACACGGTAATGTTTATGATAATTATTCTTTTCAACATTATTGCAACTGCAACTTCGGTTGTTGTGGCTCAGTATCTTGGAGCAAAGCAGTATGAAAAGATGAACCAGATTTATACACTGGCACTTGGTGTAAACTTTGTCGTTGGTATTATATTAAGCGGAGCACTTGTGGCTCTTCGCGGTACGATTATGAACATATTGAATGTACCGGAAGAAATGAGACCTCATGCGATGACGTATATTGCGATAGTCGGAGGGGGAATGTTCATTCAGGCATGCTACAATGTTATGCTTCAGATTCTTCGATGTAATGGAAAAACACAAATCGGAATGTATATTTCCATTATCATCAATCTTATAAACATCTTCGGAAACTATCTGTTCCTGTATGGTCCACTGAAGTTTTTAAATTTTGGAGTTGCCGGCGTTGCAATATCTACTGTTGTAGCACGATTGGTTGCCATCACGGTTGCAATAGTATTCTTTTACAAGGCAGGAATCGGTAAGATTTCGCCGAAACTTTTGGTACCTTTCCCCGGCAAGCTTCTTATAAAGATGGTCAAGATTGGAATTCCTTCCGCAGGAGAAAATCTTTTCTACAACATGTATCAGATGTTCCTGCTTTCTTTGATAAACAATATGGGCCCCGATTCGGTTAACGCAAGAGTATATTGCAACTCGCTTATTTCTTTTGCAATGTGCTTTTCGAATGCTTCGGCTATGGCTACACAAATTATTGTGGGACATCTGGTAGGAGCGGGAAAAGAAGATGCTGCGTATCGAAGGGTATTTGATACGCTTAAGCTTTCACTTCCGATTACAATCGCTTTATCAACAGCGAACTGGTTGCTTAGCCCGTTTTCACTAAGATTGTTTACCGAGAACGATACAATCATCAAATTTGCTTTTTACATCATGCTTGTTGACATATTCATTGAAATCGGAAGATGCCTTAATATGACAATGGTAAGCAGCCTTAAGGCAGCAGGCGATTATTTGTATCCGCTTATTGTGGGACTTATCTGTATGTGGGGACTTGGAGCGACGGTAGGCTTTACGATGGGTGTTTTATTCAAAATAGGTGTTGCCGGTGTCTATATCGGAACGGCTTCCGATGAGTGCATAAGGGGACTTGTGGTACTCGGACGTTGGAGAAGCAAGAAGTGGTTCGGAAAGAAGCTTGTAGAGGCTGATAAATAACCTAAGAAGGATATTTATTTGTCATATATAATCACTGTATTTGAAAATTTGTTTATTTATGAAGCAATTTATATATGGATATATATTTCTTTATATAGTATAATCTTACGGGTGCGTGTTGCGCATAAACTAATTTAATACAAAAGAGGAAATATTTATGGCAGAAAACAAATGGTTGCGCGGTGCAATTCCCGCATTACTTCTTCACATGAGTATCGGTACCGTTTATTGCTGGTCAATCTTCAGTCAGGAAATAGCTGATTTTATCGGTTGGTCAAAAGGTGCTACTGAATGGGCATTCAGCTTTGCAATTTTCTTCCTCGGAATGTCAGCTGCATTCCTTGGCAATGTTGTAGAGAAAGATATTCACAAATCTTCCCTTATCGCTACATTCTGTTTTGCAGGTGGTATGGCAGGTACAGGATTTTTCATTTGGTATGGCGGAGCACATCAGCACAGCGTGCTTGCACTTATCGGTATCTATGTATGCTACGGTTTCATTATGGGTGTTGGTCTTGGTACAGGTTACCTTTCACCGGTTAAAACACTCATGCTTTGGTTTGAAGATCGTAAAGGTCTTGCAACCGGTCTTGCTGTAGCAGGCTTTGGTGCAGCAAAGGCTATCGCTTCACCTATTATGACATCACTTCTTTCTTCTCTTAGCGTTGTGACTGTTGTTGACGGTGTTGAAAAAAGCGACGGAACAGGTGTTTACAAGATGTTCTGGGTTCTTGCAGCTGCATACTTTGTAATGATGTTTGTCGGACACCTTCTTCTTAAGAAGCCTTCAGGATGGCATGAGCCTCAGGGAAAGAATGCCGGTCCCTCAACATTCCAGGTTATCAAGTCCAAGCCTATCGGAACATATATCGGAATCTGGCTTATGTTCTATTTGAACATCACCTGTGGTCTTGCACTTATCTCACAGGAAAAGGCTATTGTTAAGTGTATCGGTCTTGCCGGTATCGTAGGTATCATTTCAACCGTAACCGCTATTGCAAATGCAGGCGGACGTCTTGGCTTCTCAGCTATGGCAGACGGTATGAAGGACAGAAACACCGTATACAAGATTATCTTCGTTCTTTCGATTGTATTCACAGGTATCGCAATTTTGACAAGCGGTATTAACAATGCATTCGTTGACGGAAAACAGAATATGGTTCTTGTAGTACTTGTACTTGCACTTCTTATTGTTGTAAATGCAGGCTACGGCGGAGGCTTCTCCAATGTTCCCAACCTTCTTTCCGATCATTACGGAATGAGCAACATCTCGGCTATTCACGGACTTACACTTTCTGCTTGGGGTATTGCCGGACTTACCGGTAACCAGATGGCTGCAGCGATTGTTAACGCAATTGAAAAGGCTCATCCCGAAGCATTAAGACAGGTTGAATACCATGGTGAAATGATTACAGTTAATCCTCTTGGATATCAGACAGTGCTTTACGTAACAGTTGCACTTTATGTTGTTTCACTTGTTCTTTCACTTGTTCTTGTAAGACCTTCAGAGAAGGCTCTTGAAGCAAAAGCAGCTAAGAAAGCACTCAAGTAATATTGAATTAAGATTTTATAACGGTGTCGGTATCTGCCGGCACCGTTTTTGATGTTTAGGAGTGTGGAAGGAATTGAATTTGAAATCTATATTTGGAAGGAAAAAGAAAGCATTGTTTAACTGTCCGTGTTGCGGACGTTACGATTTTAAAAAGGGTCCGGGTAGCCATGATATCTGCCCGGTCTGTAACTGGGAAGACGACAGAGTGCAGTACGAGGATCCGGATTTTGAAGGCGGCGCAAATAAAAAATCACTTAACGAATGTAAGAAATTTTTTTCGCAGAAAATCGAATAAAACAAAAAGAAGTGTGAAAGAGGAGACATAGATATGAAAAACGAAGGAAGTGCTCTTAAGGCAGTATGGGTAGTTTTGCTTTTAGTATTTGCTGCATTTTTCTTTCTTGCAAAGCCTGTAGCAAGGGATGAGAAGTATGGCAACTCAAGAGAAGATACTTTGATGTCGGAGCAGAAAGATTATTCATTCAGGAGCAGTAAACTTCGCGACGAACATTTCGAAAAGCACGGCAGGGAGATGGGATTTTCAGATGCCGTTGAATATGAGAGCGCAGCATCAGATGTTATAAACAATATTAACGCGCTTCATAAAATCGAAAAAGAAGACGGTGATGACGTTTATTATCTTGAGGATACCAATGAATTTGTTATTGTTTCAACAGATGGCTATATAAGAACTTACTTTTTGCCCGACGCAGGAAAAGCTTATTATGACAGGCAATAATAGACAAAATGTTACAATCTTGACTTATATCTTGACTTGGTAAAAAATCACTTGATATACTTTATGCGGATAAAGCGAAAATACGGTTTGAAAGGTTGTTAACTGAGTAGATGAAAAGGCAATCCGGTTTGAATCCGGAGCAACCACCATTACTGTGTTTGAACATTTTATGCATTTGTCATGGTATATTTATATACATTTATATTTTAACTTAGATTCTTTATATATTTATATTAAGTGACTTCTTTATATTAGTGTTCATAAGTCAGGTATCCCTGCCTATTTTCGTACGGTTATGCAAATTGGTGTGATTGGTGCAGCTGTAAAGATTATTCTAAAATCTTTATTCTGCGCCTTTTTTAATGCAAAAGAAGCAGTATGTGTATGCTTCCGTTTTTGTGTTAAAAGGCGCAAAAGCAGAAAGGGAGACGGTTATGAACAAACACATTGGATTATGGGTGAAGCGATTATTGGCAGTAACTCTGTCATTATGCATGGCCCTGTCGCTTCCTTCTTTGCCTGCAAGGGCGGAAGGCTCACATGATGACCTCAGAGTGGTTATTGCCATGGAAGGTCTCACACTTGGTCAGGGACTCTATACAGAGCCCAAAGAATACACTCTGACCGAAATCAATTCAATTTTATCCTCAAACGGATTTGAAACATTCACAGAGGATACACTTACCGCAGCAGCAGCGACTGTTGCAATGTTAATCGATCAGGGACTGGAATTTGAATATTCCGGTGGCCTTGATAGCTTCTACCTTCAGAAAGTTAAGGGAATCGACAAAGGATATGTTGATGTACCTCAGGTTATACTTGATAACGGCGGAGATGCCGATGAAGGTAACGCTGACGAATGGCTTGGCGAGTTTGACTACAATTTTATGGCAGGCTGGATGATTACGGTTAACGACCTTATGATTCCTGTCGGGGCAGGTCAGTACGGACTTGGAGACAGCCAGTATTACGAGGAACCCTATAATGCGGCACCTTATGACAATACTACGGTCATAAGATGGCAGTTTACTCTTTTTGGCTATGGGGCAGATCTTGGCTTTGATGCAGGCTGGGGAATGCCGGTTTATTTTGACCATGCTAACAAAGATAAGCTTTATATTGCTTATGCCAACAGCAGTGACTTGGCAGCAAAAGAAAAGGCGCTTAAGGTGTTGGAGAATCTTACCGCTACAGAGCAAGAGGTTGAGGAAGCACTTGCTTTATTTGAAAAGCAGGAGGCTCCGGTTACTCCGGCTCCGAGAGATTCACAGGATGTCAGATCATATCTTAACAGTGCACTTACTTCAATGGCAGCAACGGTTACGGCACCGACATTCGGAACAGGCGCCGGCGAATGGAGCGTTCTTTCGCTTGCAAGAGGTGGCTATTACAATGCCGGAGATAAATATTTCGAAGATTATTATGCACGCATCGAGGAGACTGTTAAGACAACAGCTGCAAGCGTTAACTTAAACGGTGCTCTTCATAAGAACAAATCAACCGAGAATTCACGTCTTATTATGGCACTTTCTTCAATCGGTAAGAGCGCAAGAAATGTTGCCGGTGTAGACCTTGTCGGTGCATATGATAAAAACGGATTTAACTGGATTAAGAAGCAGGGTATAAATGGTCCCGTGTTTATGCTTATCGCACTTGATACAGCAGGATATAAACTTGAAGACGAAACTATAAGACAACAGTGTATCGATTATATTCTTGGCTTGGAGCTTGAGAACGGAGGCTGGGCATTATCAGGTAAGACAGCTGATCCCGATATGACTGCAATGACCCTTCAGGCTCTTGTAAACTATAAGAATCAGGAGGCGGTTGCAAAAGCAGCTGAACGTGGATTTAAGGTCCTTTCCGATATGCAGACGGCGGAAGGCGGTTATGCTTCCTGGGGTTCGGTTAATTCTGAGAGCATTGCACAGGTTATTGTTGCATGTACAGCCTGGGGGATTAATCCCGATACAGATCCTTTATTTGTAAAGAACGGAAAGTCGGCAGTAGATGCACTTCTTTCTTTCTACACAGTAAGTGATACTTACGGAAGCGGATTTAAGCATGTAGCAAGCGGAGACTGGAATTCTATGGCTACAGACCAGGGTACATATGCTTTGGTCGCTTACAACAGACTTTTGAAGGGTCAGCCTTCACTTTACGATATGTCGGATGTTGAAATTAAAGACACAACAACGGTAGCAATTACAGTCACATCACCTGATAAGGTAGAAAATCTTAAGGGTACAAAATTTAATGCCTCGATTAACCTTACAGGTTGGGATTCAAATGCAGGCTACAAGCTTATGGACTGTATTGTAAGCATTCCTAAGGAGCTTTCGGTTACTGAGGTAAAGATGGGAGAGGCAGTTTCGGGCGGACAGCTTAGCTACAATCTTGAAGAAGAAACGGGCAAGCTTCGTATAGTTTATTTTGACCCTGAAAAAGAAAATGATATAGTTGTTTCAGCAACATCTTTCCCTGTAGACTTTGTTACAATCGGGCTTGAAGTAAAAGATAATATTGATATCAAAGAACTTCCGGAGGCTGTTATAAGTGTTCTCGGAATGTCTCTTAAGACAGATGCGGAGAATATGTATGTTGTTGATGTCGAAAGAGCAACGACAAAGAGCAAGTATGTAACAGGCATCACTTTTACTGTTCTTCCTATTGCAACCGGTGATGATGTTGATGTTTTTGCATCTTCACAGACAATTCTCGTAATTGCCGTAACAGGTGTTGAAAAGGCTCAGAAGATTGTATTTACTGCCGATGGTAAGGAAACCTCGCTTGGCTATAGTGAAGAAATATCCGCAAAGACAGGTGTTGAGACATACATTTGCATGAAGGGTGAGAAGTCTTTGGAAGATTATGCAAGCAGAGACAGCTACAGAATTGAGGAAGGAAAGACTGCAGACAAGACTATTATAGGTGATGTAAGCGGTGACGGAGTTATCAACGCACAGGATGCACTTAAGATAGTGGATCTTTGGTTAAGAAAAACACCTGCAACTTCCGACGCTCAGATTATTACATCAAACGTTAATGCAGATTCACGTATCAATACATTTGATGCTTTGGGAATTGTTGAGTACTACGTAAAAGGCAGACTGTTTGAGTTTATTACAAAGGCTGCCACAATAAAGGAAGCAATTAATGGATAAAGAAAAGGCAAAAAAAACAGCAATTCGTATATGTGCATTCATCATCATACTGCTTCTTTTGGCTATTGCATTTCTTCTTGGAAAAGGCTTTTCCAAGAATGAGGCAGTGAATGCCGATATTGAAGACCAGGATACGCCTCTTACTGTATTTACAGAGGCAAAAAGCCCGTGCGTGATGATTGAAACTCCTGACAAAAGAGAACCCGGAGACAGAGAAGAGTTTTCTGTGGCGCTTAAGGTTAATACTTTGGGAGATGGTGTATTTCCGGCAGCAAGCTTCTCAATTTCTTTTGACCCTTCGAGGCTTGAGTTTACGGGAATCGATGAAGGAAATGTAATGGTTACCGAACCGACACTTTCTTCCGGTTTTAATCTTCCCGACTGGAGTGTTGATACGGAGCACTGTAATGCTACAGGAGAGATTAACCTTATGTATCTTGATATGACCGGCGGAGACAGAGCCTTTGTAAAGGACAGTATTTCACCCGGTGATAGCGTGATTTTATACCTCAAGTTTAAACTCAGGGGAAGTGCACGAAGCAAGGATATTTACGAGATTGCGTTTAAGGATGCCTGTTTTGCGGCTTCAGACGAGAGGGAAAGCCTCTCTATGATTAATAATACGCTTAGTACCATAAATGGCATGATAGTAGTGGGAGAGTAGCTTTGAAAAGAACGGTAAACTTTTTTGCTGCTTTGATATGCGTATGTACGCTTTTGTGCGGATGTGGGGAGAGTATTAACCTTACTCCCGCCGAATATGAGAGCGGAATTGAAATATCGGAGGACGGACAAGTTCCGTCTTCCGTTTTCGCATATCTTAAGGAAAACAACAAAATAACAAATTTCGAAAAAACTTCAAACGGAACCGACTATGTATGGACCGTTTTCGGAAGTGATATTGACACACCTTCCGATACGGACCTTGATATCGAAATAATAAAGGCTGATACAGAGAGTATTCTCTTTAATTATAAATCGGATAAAGGAATGTCCTTTTCGCCAATGCTTTCAATTAAGCTTGACTGTAAATGGGATGCGCTTGGAGCAGGTGTCTACACGGTGAATCCTGCCGGAAGGACACGAATCGGTGATGCGACTATCACAGGAAGCGATAGTGCAATAGTAAATCTTTCCATAAAACTTGAGAAGGGAAGCTATCTTATTTTGCCGGATACAGAAGAGGACGTCTTGGAGGAAGCGGAGGAATCTGCTAAGCACGATAGCCTTATAAATGAATCCGATTATCAGATTGTAAGAAGGGACGATTATCTTTCTGATGCAAAGAATGATATGGGACAGGCTGTAACCGGAAATGCAGGGGGCGAAGAAAGGGTTCTTTCCGGCGGAAAGGGTGAAGGAAAGGATAAGTATCTTACAGATCCTGTTCCCGAAGGAAAGCCGGTTCCCGTTGAACCGGAAACTCAGATCGTCGATACGTCGAAGCAGTATACCTGCACTTTTTCGATAGAATGCTCAACAATTCTTAATAATCTTGATAAGCTTAAACATGAGAAGGCAGATGAAATCCCATCAAACGGAATAATTCTTGCACCGACTACGGTTGCTTTTTACGAGGGAGAGTCCGTATATACGGTTTTGCAAAGAGTATGCAAAGAAAACGGAATACAGATGGAAGCATCTTTTACTCCGATATATAATAGTGCATATGTGGAGGGAATTCACAATCTTTATGAATTCGATTGCGGACAGCTTTCGGGATGGATGTACCGTGTGAACGGCTGGTATCCTAACTATGGTTGCAGCAGATATGTCCTTACCGACAAAGAGGTAGTGGAATGGAGATATACCTGTGATCTTGGCAAGGATGTCGGAGGAGAATATGCCATAGGCGGCGACTGATAAGGTAACGATGATTTCAAAGGACACTTTTTCCGGATATCACCCAATAGTGAATTTTATATATTTCGCCCTTGTCATAGGGTTTGCAATGTTTTTCATGCATCCGATATGTCTGGGTGTTTCTTTGGTGTCCGCATTTTTATACTATATTATTCTGGACGGAAAGAAGGCTGTTTTTTTCTTCTTCAAATACTGTGTACCCGTTATGTTACTTACGGGAATCATAAATCCTGCATTTAATCATCAGGGAAATATTATTATCTGTTATCTTCCCAAGGGTAATCCGCTTACTTTGGAAAGTATTATTTATGGTGTGGCAGCAGCGACGATGCTTGCTTCGGTGCTTATGTGGTTTGCATGCTTTACAGAGGTTTTCACATCAGATAAGTTTGTGTATCTTTTTGGCCGTATAATACCTGCCTTATCGCTGGTGCTTAGTATGTCACTTCGCTTTATTCCAAGATTCACAAAGAAAATGCGTGAAATCAGTCACTCAAGAAGGGTGCTTTACGCAGGAACGAAAAAGGCAAATTCTCTAAAAATAGCTTTTGCAAGCTTTTCCATGGCGGTAACATGGGCCTTTGAAAATTCGATAGAGACGGCAGACTCAATGAAGTCGAGAGGCTACGGATTAAAGGGACGGACGGCATATTCAATTTATAGGTTCGGTAAACATGATGCAATTGTGCTTACATGGATACTGTTGTGCGGAGTATTTATTATTGTAAGCGCTTTGCTTGGTAATATATCCTGGAGATATTTTCCGAGCATAAGAGGCGTATATAAAAGCCCGATGACTATAATGACTTTTATTGTATATTTATTACTTTGTATAACACCGATGACGGTCGACGGAAGGGAGGCTAAGGCATGGAAATAATTAAGTTTGATAATCTTACTTTTTCGTATCCGGATTCGGGGATTAATGCTCTTGAAAACATCTGCCTCTCGATAGAGAAGGGCTCCTTCAACCTGTTGATAGGAAGTTCCGGCTCGGGGAAGACAACTCTTCTTAAAATGATTAAGCCAGAGCTTGCTCCCTTTGGCAAAAGAAAAGGAATCGTATATTTTGAAAATAAAAATATAAATGAACTTACGGATACAGAGAAAGCTTCCAAAATCGGGTATGTAATGCAGTCAGTGGAGAACCAGGTTGTTACCGATAAGGTGTGGCATGAGCTTGCCTTCGGCCTTGAAAGCCTGGGAGTACCCAAGGATGAAATCAGAACGCGTGTTGCTGAGATGGCGGCTTTCTTTGGAATATCAAAACTTTTCAGGTCGGATGTTGCAACACTTTCGGGAGGCCAGCTTCAACTTTTAAATCTTGCTTCGGTTATGGTAATGAGGCCTGAGGTCATCGTGCTTGACGAACCGACTTCACAACTTGATCCGATTGCAGCTTCGGGATTTCTTGAGATGCTTTATAAAATAAATAAAGAACTGGGAACTACCGTCATACTGAGCGAACATCGACTCGAAGAGGCTATGGTTTTGGCTGACAGGATATTTGTGCTTGAAGAAGGCTCGCTTGTGGCTGAAGGGTCACTTCGCAAGGTTTCGGAGAGCCTAAAGAAATCGGGCAGCAGTCTTTTTATGTCGCTTCCGACTCCGATGAGGGTGTGGGAATCTGTTGAAACGAGTATTCCGTGTCCGGCCTCTGTCTCGGAGGGGAAAGCATTTTTGGAGCAGTATTTGGCGACAAAAGGTATGAATACCTTAGAGGAAACATTGAATAAGCCATCAGACTGTACGAAATCTATTTGTGAGGAAAGCTCTTTAAACACAAAAACATTAATAAGCATCGATAATGCTTTTTTCAGATATGAGAAAAATCTTCCGGATGTTTTGTGCGGAGTTTCTTTGGACATAATTGCCGGAGATTTTCTTACAATATTGGGTGAGAACGGGTGCGGAAAGTCTACACTTTTGAAACTTATGTGTGGGCTTATAAAGCCTTACAGAGGAAGAGTAAAATGTGAAGGAAAAGCAGTACTTCTTCCACAAAATCCGGGACTCTTGTTTGCAAAAAAGACACTTGGTGAGGAACTTATTGAAACGTCAGAAAGCTTTAACGAAAACGATAAGGCAAAAGTCAAGGTGGAGAGAATTGCTTCCATGTTAAGACTTGAGCATTTGCTTGAGAGGCATCCTTACGACCTCTCGGGAGGGGAAAAGCAACGGGCGGGAATAGCAAAGCTATTGCTTGCAGATCCGGATATTATTTTGCTTGATGAACCGACAAAAGGGCTTGACGCAGGCTTTAAGGCTGAGCTTGCGGATATTATTAAATCACTTACCGATTCGGGTGTATGTGTGGTGATGGTTAGTCACGATGTTGAGTTTTCGGCAGAGTATGCGAACAAAGTGGCAATGCTTTTTGACGGAGACATTACATCAATGTCCGAACCTTCCGTTTTCTTTTCGAATAACAGGTTTTTCACTACTGCAGCAAGGAGAATGTCTGAGGGAATTTATGACAATACAATTACAACAAATGAAGTAATAGATGCGATAGGTGGCAGACGACACTTTGTCAGGCGGCGTGAGATAAAATACGGCAGGGATAAAGGTGACAACCCTAAAGGACCTAAGAGGGAGAAACTTCCGATCTGGCGAAAAATCGTAGCCGGAATTTTTGGAGTGATTTCAGCTGTTTTGTTTGTGACAGCAATGAAACAGAACAATCTTAGCGAGCTCGTAAAGGGAAACAGACTGACTCATGAAGGAATGAAAAGTCTTGGTATGTATGGACTCTTGATAGCATCGGTATTGGCGGTTGTTTTTCTTTTGAGCAAAAAGGACACGGGCATTTACGATTACAATTTGCTTTCGGGTAAGCTTTCTGCCCGTTCTAAGATTGCGATTGCACTCGTTCTTTTGGCGGTACCGGTAACGCTTTTCGTATCCGTTTATTATTTTGATACTAAACAGTATTATGTGACGGCGACGCTTATACTTTTTGAAAGTATGGCACCTTTCTTTATCGGTTTTGAAGGTAGAAAGCCCAAAGCTCGTGAACTTGTGATAATAGCTGTGCTTTGTGCACTTGGTGTGGCCGGAAGGGCGGCATTTTTTATGTTTCCGCAGTTTAAACCGGTTATGGCCGTTACTATTATTGCCGGCATGGCTTTTGGTGCAGAAGCGGGATTTCTCGTAGGATCTGTTACCATGCTTGTTTCGAATATTATGTTTTCACAGGGACCATGGACTCCGTGGCAGATGTTTGCTATGGGAATTATAGGATTTTTGGGCGGAATCCTATATAAGAAGGGTGCATTTTGCAGGAGGCGTCTTTCGGTAAGTCTGTTTGGATTTGTGGCAGCCATCCTGATATATGGTGGGATAATGAATCCGGTATCGGTTCTTATTTTTGCCGGTCCTTCGCTTAGCCTTAAATTATTACTGACATATTACCTTACGGGATTTCCGATGGATTTAATTCATGCAGTCGCTACTTTTATTTTCCTGTGGTTACTTGAAGAACCGATGCTTGAAAAACTCGACCGTGTTAAGGATAAGTACGGATTGAATATAGCATAGATGTGAATTACAAAAACGCAGCCTCAGGGCTGCGTTTTAATATTTTATTATTGTTCCTGTGCGATAGTAATTCTATGTTAAACGGAGGGGATAACAATGATTAAAAGATGCAGACTTTTTAGAGTTATATTATTTTTACTTATAATGGTATTTTCTTTCGCATCATGCGGAGGTGGTAAAGATGATGAATTGCCTAAGAAGCATACTGAAGAGTCGAAAAAAGATAAGGACGAAAAAACTAAGAATGATAATGGAAAGAAAGAAACAATAGAGGTTGTTTCAAAGCAAGAGGACAGTTTGCTTGTTGCGAAATCCGAAGAACCTTTTGATTTTTGTACCAAGTACAAAGAAGACTATTACTATGAGTGGGATGAAAATAACGGAATCACCATTTACACGGAGAACTCAGGATCGATTCCTTATGTGCTTGTATGGAACAGCAGCAATGAAAAAATGACCGCGCAGACGCTTTTGGAAGACGATTGCAGAGATTTCTTCTTTAGGTATGGAGACGATCTTCTTTATACAGGTGACATCACTGAATATTCCTATGGAGACAAAAAACTTCAGGGTGTTCTGCTTAGGTATAAACTTGATGCTTATGAGATAGAGTGCTTAAGACTTGTTGATGAAAGTCCCAGGAAGGGATATGTTCTTTATACCGCAAAATACATCAGTAAGTCTCCCGAGGGGGGCGAATCTGAGGTCGCCAGAATGAAGGAAAATACACTTGATGCATTAAATACCGCCGTCAAGTATTTCCATACTGACCGTGATTTTTATGAAAAGGATTTTCAAAACGGAGAGGAATACATTGAGGTAGTTCCTTCAATTGCTAAGACAATGCAGTACGAAACCTATTATGACAGCTGGTTTAATGTTGAGATACCCAAGGGCTTTAGAGTCGAATCCGGTTCTTTTAACAATTCGGCGGCAGCATTTACGATACGCGTATACGACCCTGAAAATCCCGATATACAGTTTTTTACCGCGCTTGAAACAATTTGGTTTAAGAGCGAAAAGGATTACACAAAGTTGCGCAACTATCCTCTTGCAGGTGACGCCTTTGACGGCCTCCCGTATTTGATTTCCGGGGCAGATCCTTTAAGGGAAATGTATGAGAATTTTAATGTTTTCAGGGATTCCGCATATGGATATTATGTATCGCTTCCGACTATGAACGGATGGCGTGAGATAGAGTCTTTTGGCACTACTCCTTTAGGTGGAGAACTTATCAGAGGCTCTTACACAAATGAAGATGGAAAAGAAATCGAAGGAATTTTCACAGGTCGCTGGGCAAACGGAATTTCAATGTATGGATATAATTATCCGGGTGCATTCTATTCGCCTATGTTTTATACCGCTCCGGCCGGGGAATTTGCAGAGTGGGCAGAAATTTTGAACTACTGCCTTAATTCCTTTGCCTATACCGAGTCTTATATGGATCAGTTCTACAAAGAAGAGTCTTCTACGATGAAGTCTTTTGAAGCGAATACAAAAATTTACAATGAGACAAGTGATATGATTGCTTCCTCATGGAATGAACGGCAGACTACATATGATATCGCTTCTGCAAAGAGCAGTGACGCGACACTTGGTTATGACAGAATCTATGATACCGAAACAGGAGAGGTATATCGTGTTGAGGTAGGGTTTATGGATTCCTACAATGGCACAAAGTATGAGTCAATTACTGAAGATATGTACTCGCTTCCGATATCGGGATATATTTACAAATGATGTAAGGGCAGGAATTGTTTTTCAGGTCGTCTTTTAAGGATTAATTTTGTTTTGAAATCTCTGAGGATTCGACAATAATAATATCATTTTCTGCGAGGACAAGTGTCTGCGAAGGAATAAGCTGAAGCCCATTACGAATGACTAAGAGAATTCTGGCTCCACTTCCTTTAGAAAGAAAAGCGACAGTTTTTCCTATTGCATCATGACCGGATGAAAGTTTTATTTCGCCGATTTCGTTTATATCGGTAAGTCTGCTTACTGATTGTGCTTTTAAGGAATACTGTTCAACAAATCCTGCGCTTATGATACCGGTAGGGATAGCTACGAGCCCTACTCCCAAGAATGCCACAAGAATGCCCATTATCTTGCCGAGAACCGTGATGGGATATATATCACCGTAGCCAACGGTAAGAAGAGCGGATACACTCCACCAGATTCCTGAAAAAGCATTTTTGAAAGCATCAGGCTGTGCCTGGTGCTCCACCGAATAAATACCAAGAGATGACGCAAGCATAAAAATGAAAATGATAAGAACAGAGGAAGCTATCTGCTTCCTTTTTTCTTTGATAACAAGTGCGATTACGTTAAAGGAGTCCAAAGAGGAATTGATCCTGAAAAGATGGAAAATACGTACGACTCTCAATATCCTGAATGCAATAAAGCCTGAAAATGCAACAAGAGGCAGTACTGTAAGCAAATCCACGATTCCATCAAAGGAAAAAAGAAATTTTAAAATCGCACCGAAAGGTTTTGATTCGGGATAAAGGTAATCGGCCGTAATTATTCTGAGAATATATTCAACGGCAAAAAGGGACAGGGTTACAATTTCGATGACCGTAAAGAAACCAAAGAAAGAACTGAATGTATCGAAGGTAAGAAGAATTGTAACAATTATATTAATAATGATTGTTGCTGACAGAAACATATCAAAGGCTCTACTGACAAAGTCTGCTTTGCTTCCGATTGTTATTATTTCAAATAGTCTTTCGCGGCCATGTTTTTTTGTATTCAAAGTAATCTTCCTTTCGAATATGAATCGTTTAAACTCTTTATCAGTTTACTACAAACACCTTCTTTTTACGATATTTAAAGCGCAAGATAATAATAAAAAAGAAACATATTATTTGTTGCTGGGAAATTTAGTAAACGTGTATAATATAACTAATCTTGTGAGATAGGCAGGATAAAAGATATAAAATCGGAAACATATTTGATGCACAAGGCTTCCGGATGGATGTCGAAAGCATTGGGAAGGATTAGTTTATATGGAAAAGGCTAAAGTTTATTTTACAACCTTCAAGACGACAGAAAGAGAAAATCTTCTTCAAAAACTTCATCGTCTTATGAAGACAGCCGGATTTGAAGAAATCGATTTTAACCAGAAATACGCAGCCATTAAGTTACATTTTGGTGAGTACGGAAATCTTGCTTTTTTAAGACCCAATTATGCAAAAATAGTTGCGGATTATGTTAAGGAACTGGGAGGAAGGCCTTTCCTTACGGATTGCAACACCCTTTATGTCGGAAGCCGTAAAAATGCACTTGATCATATGGATACAGCTCTTCTTAACGGATTCTCACCCTATTCAACAGGATGCCACGTAATTATTGCAGATGGTCTTAAGGGCGACGACGAAGCGCTTGTTCCCATTAACCTTGAATATGTTAAAGAAGCAAAGATTGGACGCGCCATAATGGATGCTGATATTTTTATTTCCCTTAATCACTTTAAAGGACATGAACTTGCAGGCTTTGGTGGGGCAATTAAGAACATTGGTATGGGCTGTGGTTCAAGAGCAGGAAAGAAGGAGCAGCATTGTGACGGAAAACCTCAGTCTGACAGGGATACTTGCATAGGCTGTGGCGCTTGTACACGTATCTGCGCCCATGATGCACCTACTTTTACAGATGGAAAGATTACAATTGACCATAATAAGTGCGTAGGTTGCGGAAGATGTATTGCTGTCTGCCCCGTTGATTCAATTCAGGCAGATTTCAATAATACATCCACAATGCTTAACCTCAGAATGTCTGAGTATGCATATGCCGTATGTAAGGACAGACCTACATTCCATATTTCGCTTATCTGTGATGTGTCTCCAAATTGTGACTGTCACTCTGAAAACGATATTCCTATTATTCCCGATATAGGAATGCTTGCTTCTTTTGATCCGGTAGCACTCGATCAGGCATGTATCGATCTTGCAATGAAAGAGCCTCCGATTAAGGGCAGCCAGTATGAGGACGGTCTTAAGCATCATGAACATCATCATGAGCATGACCATGACGATCCGTTTACGGTTGTACATCCTGATACCGAATGGGAAACCTGCCTTGCACACTCCGAGGAAATCGGACTTGGCACCAGACAGTACGAACTTCATAAAATCTGATATACATTTTGCTTGAAACAGTCGGGCCTGCCCGACTGTTTTTTGTTAATAATAGAAGTATAATATATATATTGATATTCCCTGTAAGAACTCGCAATTTTTTGACTACAATACAGAAAAAGGCAAAGCGGAAGATGATGAAGAAAAAGACTATCACAAGAAAACGTATAAATGTAGCAATCATAACTTTTGCAATGATATTTCTGATATCGATTGTGCAGGCTGTTATTGCACAGATGGATGCTACAAATGAATGTTGGATAGAACTTAGAAGCGGCGCAAGCAATTCGGCGCAAAAACTTGACAATTTATTTGGAGGACTGTTTTCCGCTACTTATGATGTGGCTGATTCTCTTAAAAAGAATAAAAATCTTAGAGGCAAATCGGTACGTGAATTAATAATGTCAAGGAAACTTGGAATTGCCCAGGCACCGGCTAGACTTTATCTTCCCGAAGGCTATACCGTAACTGATGAAGGTGCAATAGATGATGCTTCAGAACTTATCGACTATTACGAAATAATAAGTGAAGAGCCGTATCTTTCGACGACTCATGCTGATAATCTTTCGGTCGAAAAAAAAGGCGATTTTATTATGGAATATTTTGTCCCCATAAAGAATTACAGGGGAGAGATTGAGGGCATGGTTTCATCTGTCATAAGGCTCGACAATCTTACAGAATTTATGCAAACGGACATTTACGATGGCGAGGCGGAAATCAGATGTCTTGATCTCAGAGACGGAACCGTGATTGTAAATACGAAGTCAGGAAAGGTAAGCCGGATTGCAGAAGGTGACCTTACAACCGAGAACGTTGACAAGGGCTTGGGAATTGAGAAATACGAAAAAGAACTGTTTTCGGGAATCGAAACATCGGTAATCAGAAAACGTTCTGCGGTTGAAAAGGACTTTTACCATGCATATGCTGTTCCTACTTCATCTGTTGAAGGTATGCACATAGGCTGCTTTCAGGTAATCCTGGAGGTTCCGGAAAAGGTTGCTTTTGTCTCAGCAACGAAAGCAAAAAGAACAGTAGGAATCACCATTTTAGCAGAAACAATTGTATTTAGCCTTTTTGTATGGTGGCTCTCAAAAGATTACAGAAAAGAAATTGCTCAAAAGGAACGGTTCGCAAAGGAGCACTCGGCAGAACAGATAATAGACATGGTTGTTGCATTGGCAGAAGAATATGACCATATGCTTTTGATTCATCCAAAGACAGGCGAATATGATATGTATATGGTTAAATCAGATGATATGGCTAAGTATACGTCCATGACTCCACATGGTGAAAATGTATATGATATTTTTGAAAATGATAAAAGCAAAGTGATATTTGGCGAAGATACAGAAAAGTTTGCGAAATTCTATTGCAGGGAAAGTATGATGGCGGTCGCTGAAACCGGAGAACCGCGAGAAGTGGAACTCAGAGTTATTTCGGGAAGCGGTTATCGTTGGAAGTTAGCCAGAGCAGTGAGAATGATAGATTCTTTCAATAACACTTCGGTTGTGGTCGGTATAAAGGATACAGATGTTCGACATGAGGAACTTGCAAGGAAGGCCCGTGCAGAAGCACTTCTTGACGGCCTTGCAAGAGAATATCATACCGTTTTGATTCTTGATGTTTCAAAAATGGAAGTAAGTGTATTTCGAAGCACAGGAAATAAGACTATAAAGAGCATGCTTCATGCAATAATAGATAATCGCGACTATAACAATCTTATTAAGCAGTATATAAACACAAAGATTGTCGAAGAAGACCGTGAAAGGGTTGCGATGGCTACTCGCATAGATACTGTTATAAAAGAAACACCGGAAGTCGGAACATACATTGTCTCTTACAGAAGATATAACGATGAAGGACGTATAGACTACCATCAGATGTGCTTTGCAAAGGCTGTAAGCGGAGATGGAGTGAAAAACTATGTCGTTGCTTTCAGAGATGTTGATGCTGCAATGAAAGAGGAGAAAGAACGCCAGGAAGCACTTTCCAATGCACTTAAGATGGCGGACGCAGCAAACAGGGCTAAAACAGCTTTTTTGAGCAATATGTCTCACGATATTCGTACGCCGATGAATGCAATTATCGGATTTACTACTCTTGCAGAAAAGCATATAGGTGAGAAAGAACAGGTGATGGACTATCTTGACAAGATATCACAGTCATCGGAGTTGCTTCTTTCGCTTATTAATGATGTACTTGATATGAGCCGTATCGAGGCAGGTAAGTTTTCCCTCAATCAAAATCGTGAGAATCTTCATTTGCTTTTACGTTCTCTTGAAGATATAACTTCCGAGAATGCTAAAGCGAAAAATATAGAGTTTACGCTTGATATAAGCGATATTAAGCATGATGAGGTTTTCTGCGATAAATTAAGACTTAAGCAAGTGCTGTTAAATCTTTTATCTAATGCTATAAAGTACACTGAAAATGGTGGAAAGGTCTCTTTTTTAGCAAAAGAAAAGTCTTCATATAACAGTGAATTCATGACTTATGAATTTGTGATTTCCGATAACGGAATCGGAATGTCTGAGGAGTTTGTTAAAACTATATTTGAACCGTTCTCACGAGAGCATACGGCAACTATGTCGGGAATCCCGGGAACAGGGCTTGGAATGGCTATTGTAAAAAGCATTGTGGACATGATGGAGGGCACAATTGCTGTTGAATCTGAAAAGGGAATCGGCTCAAAGTTTACTGTAATAATAGATCTTAAACAGGCTGCAAATGAAACTGAAAAACTTATTGCAATAAAAACGGATTCAAATACTGCTGTTCACAGATCGTATGCAGGCAGGAATGTACTTTTGGTGGAAGATAATGAACTCAACCTTGAAATCGCGACAGACATTCTTGTTGACCAGGGATTCTCGGTTGAAACTGCTTCTGACGGTACATATGCGGTCGAAAAAGTGGAAAAGTCGGCCGAATACACATATGATCTGATTCTTATGGATGTTCAGATGCCTGAGATGGATGGATATGAGGCTACGCGTCGGATAAGAGCAATGAAACGTGAGGATGTTGCAAAGATACCCATTATTTCGATGACTGCAAACGCTTTTGAAGAGGACAGAAAGCAGGCAATTGCTTCCGGTATGAACGAGCATATCGCCAAGCCTATAAACATTGAAAAGCTAATGTCTATAATAGACAAATTTTTGGAATAATAGAACATATCGGATAATAAAGAATTACGCTATGAAACCTATGACCGGCATGATATAATGCATATAAGTACATGTGCAAGGAGGAATCGTTTTGGACTGTAATAAAAGACACGGAGTGCTTGGTACGATAATTAAGCTTATCGTCATTGTTACTACCGTATATTTTGCGATTAAATTTATTGCAAACTTTATTAAAAATCTTACCGATGA
This sequence comes from Lachnospiraceae bacterium, assembly GCA_045627845.1. Lineage (GTDB taxonomy): Bacteria > Bacillota > Clostridia > Lachnospirales > Lachnospiraceae > UBA1258. Next base: position 73,935 of record JAZQOL010000009.1, read on the forward strand.
TGATGACGATCGGGTAGTAAGTTTCAAGGACCGTGCTTACACGGAACTTTGCGGCGAGGACGGTTGTAAAGAGGAGTAATCATATATATTTAAAATGCGGCGGTTGTTTTTTCACTGCCGCATTTTAAATGTCATAAGATGTTATCAAAAGAAAGTCAGATGAACACGAAATGTATCAGAAGCATGTAAGCGATTGTTCCACCGGCAATGGAGATGAGCATCTGGCGCTTAAAAAGATGAAGACCTACGGTAATCAGTATCGCAATAAGTTCGGGAAGACCGTGGGTTGAACCGGCTTCCAGTATCTGAACATTTTTAAGACTGTACACCACCAGCATTCCGAAAACAGCGGAAGGAAGATATTTCCCTATGTAGAGGATGAAGGGAGGTGTTTTCTTTTTTTCAGAGAACATAAAGAAAGGTGTATATCTTGTGATAATGGTTGCAAGCGAGCAAAGTGCAATTGTAATTATGTGCTGAGTTACTGTCATTATTTTGCCACCTCCGTTTCTTTTGCCTCGAGTTTTGTAAGAGGTTTCTTTAACAACGCAAGGACTGTGATTACGGCTATCATTGTCGGAATCATAAATGAATCGGGACCGAATATATTAAGACAGATAACAGAAGCGAAAAGACCAATGTATGCGGATATATGATTTTTTTCTTTTAGCCATTGCTCGAGAAAAATAACTATAAACATTGCTGTCAGAATAAAATCTATGCCTGCTGTATCGAATTTGATAAAACCTCCGAGTATCGCGCCTGTCGTAGCCCCGAGTACCCAGTAAAGCTGATCGAGGATTGTAACAAAAAACATAAACCAGTTACGGTCAACATCGGCGGGAATATCGGCGGAATAGTTAACGGAGAAAGTTTCATCACAAAGACCGTATATAAGGTACCACTTTTTTGCACCGGTTCCTTTGTACTTTTCAAGCATCGAGAGTCCATAAAAAAGATGACGGGCCTGTATCAGAAGTGCCATGATAAACACCTGAAGAGGTGCAAAAGGAGAAAGAAGCATTTCTACACACACAAACTCAAGGGAGCCTCCAAAAATAACAATACTCATAAGAAAAGGATACAGAAAAGAAAAGCCTGAAACCTTCATATATAAACCATATGCCATTCCCAGGAACCAAAATCCTGCAAGAATAGGGATAGTATGGGGGAATGCTGCTTTAAGTGCTTTGAATTTCACGATAGATCCTCTTTCTAAATGTCATTGATATATATAATACATTGAGATATCATTATTGCAACAGAAATGTATAAAAATGCATGTATCTGTAGCACTTTGATGCGTTATGAAGTGCCTGCGGATGCGGAAAGCGGGGATATGATTACAAAACGTTATGATATTTGGGACGAGGGAGAATATTCTTATGAAGCAGCATATGGATTCGTTCCCAATCTAAGGACGTATCTGCACGATGACGAGACAGAGCGACCTTGCATGCTGGTAGTACCGGGTGGCGGATACTGTATGGTTGTTCCGCCTGAGGCCGAGATAGTTGCAAAAGAATTCTATAACATGGGAATGAACGCCTTTGTACTGACTTATACAACGGATATTACTATGTCTGTACCGCTTGGAAAGCAGCCTCTTTTTGACATATCACGAGCTGTGAGATTCATAAGAAAGAATGCTTCACTTTACAACATTAATCCCGGGAAAATAACCGTATGCGGATTCTCCGCAGGAGCACATGTCTGCGGAACTTTATGTGTGCATTATGATGACGTGGAAGATGGAAATCCTTCATATAAGGATATTTCGAATAGACCCGATGCTTCGATTTTATCCTACCCTGTTATAACAACAGGAGAGTTTACGCACATCTATTCTGTTTGGGCCCTTGTGGGACAGAACGCTCCCAAGGAAGATGTTGAGTATTTTTCTCTTGAAAAGCACGTTACTGCCAATACTCCGCCCTGCTTTATCTGGCAGACGGCAGAAGATGACCTTGTTCCGGTTGAAAACTCTTATCTGTATGCAATGGCTCTTCGCAAAAGCAAAGTTCCGTTTGCTCATTATGTATTTCCCTATGGTCATCACGGATTGTCTGTGGCAACAGAAGACTTTTACAGGGGAGTGTTTGGTGAACCATACACTATGGAGCAAGTAATGGCTGCCGTAGAAAATGTCAGAAACAACACTGCTGTGCGAGTATCCGAGAAGAGAAGGCAGGAGCTGATTGAACAGTTTGCTCCTCATCCGGAGAATGAGGAAAACTCTGCACCGACTCCTTCGCTTCTTACGAATCCTTATCCCGATGTCAGCAAGTGGCCGGCACTTGCCATGGAATTTTTATCATCGTTACAATAATTCAAACGGTGTCGGATCTATTTACTTAAAAGATAGTTTTATGCTACCGGAAGTGGTTTTAACATCGAGAGTCTTGGAACCTTCTCGTTTGTCTTTCAGATTGGAAGAGCCTGAGCTTGTGGTTGATATTATGGAATAATCACTTTCTTCTCCGTCGATTGTGCCCTTTATGGAACCGCTCGAAGCTTCAAGTGAAATGCTGTCTGCCTCTAACTTATCAAGACTGATGGTTCCTGAAGTGGTTTTAACTTTTACAGATGATGCAGAATCGGAAACAAGGGTTATTGATCCCGAAGAAGCTTCAAAATCTATCTTATCAAAAGAAGAGTCTTCCAAATATATACTTCCGGAGGTTGTTTTTGCAAGAATACCTTTCGCGGCTACGATATCTGAAAGCTTAAGTGAACCGGAGGAAGCGGAAAAATCCACGGAATCTCCTGTAGCAAGTCCTTCAACTACTATATCTCCGGAAGTTGTTTTGATTATTGCACTTTCTTCTGAAGAAAAATTGCTAAGCAAAACATCACCGGATGAAGCCTCTGCTTCGAATTTAAGCAATTTAAGATCTATATCTGCAGTTATGTCTCCGCTTGAAGTACGGATAGTCAGTGTGCCCGAGTAATCCTTCGGAAGCACCAAAGTTGTGTCTGTGTCTTCCTGCATATTGACGCCGACAAAGTTTGTGTTTACAGCCGGCCTGTAAAAAGAAAGGACTCCGGCAGAATCCGTTACCTTAACTTCTTCCTTGCCTTTGTAATTTACATATTTTATCGAAGGGTAGCTGACATTTGCAAGCTCAACCTTTACATCTTCTGCCCGTTCCTGAATCAATATGTCATATATTTCCTGACTACATTCAAAGGTTTCGTGAATGTATGAGATACTTTTTGAATTGAAAACTGCAGGCTTACCACGATATACAAGGTATGTGGTGCCCATTATCATAAGTCCGACACCTATTAAAAGGAGTGCTATTATTGAATATTTCTTCATTTTTGTTAACCTCGCTTAATAAATAATTTTTTGATTGAAAGGAATGTTTTTTTGACAGTAGCAGCAAGCCGCTTTGAAATAACGGTAACCGGCGGGAAAAGAAGAATGGTTGCTCCTCCGAGCACCAATGCTGCGCCAAGGCCCATCATTGCAGACGGGAAAGATGCAATTCCCCAAAATGCCGTGAAGGGGAATATTATGCAGGCAATGGAGGAAAGAGCTAATGCACCAAGCACAATGAAAAATACTCCTGCCAGAATCCACAGTACAACATATAAGCAAAAAGCAACGATTCCCAAAGAAAGAAGTATCGGAAACCATACAGGGGAACCGATGACCAGCAGAATTGTCCAAAGCACTGAGTGACCGCTTTCTTTTGCCTTTGTATGCTTTTTAATAAACTTATCCTTTATAATCGATGAAAAAGGCTTTTCAAGAATTGCGTTTTCAATAATTGTGTCAATGCTGTCCATTGATGCAATGGCCTCTTCTTCACTCATGCCGTCTTCAACGCGGTCACAGATTATTTCGTCATAATATTCGATCATGCTGTCGATATTTGGTATGTCACTTTCTTCAAGTGCCTCACGTAAGGCATAAAGAAATTCTATTTTATTCATTTTTCTCCGTCCTCTCCGCAACAATAAAGTTGTATATTTTTACTATTTCCGACCATTCCGTAAGAAGCTCATTAATCTTTTCGCGACCCTTTAATGTAATCCGATAGTACTTTCTGAGTCTTCCGTTATATTCCTGGCTGAATACCTCAAGCATCTGATTTTGCTCAAGCCTTTTGAGAATCGGGTAGAGGGTTGATTCGGTGATGGGAATGAAGGTACTTATGTCTTTTACCAATTGGTATCCGTATGATTCGCCACGTTCCAAGACTGCCAGAACGCAGGCATCGAGAATTCCTCTTCTGAATTGAGATTCCACAAAAATCTCCTTTCTTTTAATGATGGCAAAAATGTTCAATCTGCATGCGGTTTTATATTTGCAAATGTGAGGGCTTATGAATCGGTATGCCCTACAACACATCATACTATACAACACATAGTATTATGTGTCAAGTGGCAAAAAAAAATAATACAAAAAATTAATTTGTCAGCTATGGCAAGTTGACCGCAGATTGCCCTGAAGTTAAAATGAAAAGGGGAATATGAGAAGGAAAAGAAGATGGAGGGTTTAAGATGAATCAGGCAGTTACAATGCATCCTTTAATGTTTGATCCGATTGGTAAGGTTGCTAGATTTGAGCAAAGAGAAGGCTTTCCTTATATTCATTATGTGAATGACGAACCTGCGGTTATAATCGAAGACAACGGAGATATTTCTTTTGCAATGAATGCGCCGACAGCGATGAAGGTAGAGGTGTGCGGCTTCGGTGGAACAATGGGCAATCATAGGATAAGCCTGGATAAATGTGAGGATGGTGTTTTCAGAAAACGTGTTTCGGGAATTAAGCCCGGATTTTTATATCACAGATGGTTTGTTGATGATGTCCAGGTCATGAATCCAAAGGGTGGATTCATGTATGGCTGCTTCGGAGTTACCAACTTTATTGATCTTCCGAAAAGTAATGATGAATTTTGGTTTTTAAAAGACGTTCCCCATGGTGACGTAAGAATTCATAAGTATGTGTCTTCTGAAATTGGTCACGTAAAACAGTGCTATGTATATACTCCTCCCTGCTATAAACCGGGAGATGTAAAAAAATATCCTGTCTGTTATATCCTTCACGGGGTAGGTGAAAGCGAAACCGGATGGATATGGAACGGTAAGCTTAATTTAATAATGGATAACCTTATTGCAGAGGGCAGAGTGAAAGACATGATTGTTGTCATATGCTCAAGCTACTCGTTTAAAAAGGGTGAAAATCCGACCTTCTTCCCGGGCGATTTCGGAAAGGAACTGACAGAGTCGGTTATTCCTTATATTGAGAGCAATTACCCTGTGCTTAAAGGCCGAAAGAATCGTGCAATGGCAGGACTTTCTTTGGGATCTGCACAGTCTACACAGATAGTATCGAGGTTTCAAAATCTATTTGCACATCTCGGTGTTTTTTCGGGTATGCGCGATATTGAAGCTGATATCATTCTTAAAAATTTTGAAAAGTATCCGATGGAAACGGTTCTCATGACTGCGGGAACAGGTGAAGTCGGGCTTGATGCTACGCAGAAAAAGTATACCGACAGATTTGCTGCACTTGGGGCGGACAGCGAGCAAAGAAACTATGAGGGCTTCCATGAGTGGCATGTCTGGAGAGAGTCATTTAGAGACTTTGCAATAAAATTCAGCGAGAAGACGGGTGAAGAAGATTTGTCCGAGCCTGTATTTAAATACAGCGAACCTGCGATTGATAGGGAAGTTCTCGACACACAAAGCTATGAACAGCATATAGCGATGTTCGATCCGATTTACAAAGGATTAATTTTTGACTTTGATCCGGAAGGAAGACCTGCGGGAAGATACTTTGACGATCACCATGGGGTGGAAATTGTTGACGCTGCAACCGGTAAGGCAAGATTTTGGATAAAAGCCCCGGGAGCAAAAACCGTAGAAGCTGATATCTGGGGAATGAAACGTTTTGCACTTGAGCCATTTGACAAGGAATGGTGGACCTGCGAAGCAGAAGGAATAGAGAAGGGATTCCACTACTACTGGAGTGTAATAAACGGAGTAAATACGGTTGACGCGAATGCACCTGTAGGTTATGGCGGATTTTCTGCGGTAAACTTCTTTGAAATGCCTGAACTTGATTTTGAAGAATACAGAATAAGACAGGTTCCGCACGGAACTGTTCATATGAACTACTATACGTCAAAAGAAACCGGACGAACGAAGCTTTGCTATGTATACACACCGGCCGGATATGATACGGATACAGAAAAGCGTTACCCTGTTCTTTACCTTCAGCATGGCGGCGGTGAAGACGAGACCGGATGGATATGGCAGGGCAAGCTCTGCAATATTGCAGATAATCTGACTGCTTCAGGCAAAATGGAAGAGATGATTATTGTAATGAATGCCGGATATGCATTCCCTGAAGGAAAAGAATGGCACCATTCGATGAGTGAATTCTTAAAAGAAATTCCCGGAAGCACGGTTCCGTTCATTGACAGCACATACAGAACAATTGCGGATAGAAAACATCGTGCGATGGCAGGACTTTCAATGGGAGGAATGCAGACACAGAAGATTACATGTGATAATCCGGATGTGTTTGCAAATGCAGGAATCTTTTCCGGTGGACTTGTTATAAAGGATGAAGAAGACGATTACAGTGAAATTCTTCTCAATCCCGACAATTTCAAGAAACACTTTGACCTGATGTTTGTGGCAGTGGGACTTCAGGAGGGAAGCTATGCGTCAACTGTGGAAAATGAGAAAACGGTAATAGAAGCGGGATCTCCGATTGTGACTTTCGAGGGCTACGGTTATCATGACTGGACTTTCTGGAGACACTGCCTTAAGGATTTTCTTCCCAGATTGTTTAAATAAAGAGAAAGTGTAAATAACCCGGCTGTTTGACTTGAAAAATGGCCGGGATATGTGGGTTTTTACATGGAAAAATTACTTGTAATTGCCGGAACAAACGCCTCCGGTAAGAGCGGACTTGGCATTGAACTGGCGTTAAAATACGGCGCAGAAATTGTATCTGCCGACTCAAGGCAGGTATTTAAGAAACTTGATTTGGGTTCGGGAAAAGTAACCGAAGAAGAAATGCAAGGTGTCAGGCATCATCTTCTGGATGTTGCAATGCCAAACGATTTCTTTTCACTTTCGGATTATCAAAGACTTGCATATGATGCAATCGATGATGTTTTGTTAAGAAGCAAAAAGGCATTTCTGGTTGGAGGAACAGGACTGTACGTTAATTCTGTGGTGGATGGATATAACCTTTCAAAGGCGACTCCTGATATGGAAATCAGAAAATCCGTTGAATTAAAAAGTCTTAAGGAGCTTATTACAATTCTTGAAAAAGAAAATCCGAAAGCCCTCGAAACGGTTGATCTTAAGAACAAAAGAAGAGTTGAGCGTGCTGTAGAAAAAGCTCTTATGGGAGAGTTTGACGAGAATCCGAGCAAGCCAAGGTATGAAACGCTTGTACTTGGAGTGACGTGGCCAAGAGAGACCTTGTACGAACGAATAAAAGAAAGACTCGACAGAAGACTTGACCAGGGAATGATTGATGAGGTCGTCAGTTTAAGGGCAGACGGTGCGACGGATGAGTTTCTATATAAACTTGGCCTTGAATATAGATACATTCTTATGTATCTTCGTGGTGAATTTCCTGATTTTCAGGCGTTTTATGACAAGCTGTTTATGGAGATAAGACACCTTGCAAAAGAACAGATGACGTGGTTCAGAAAACGAAAGGACATTCACTGGATTGACATGGAAAAAGATGCTTTGAGACAGGCCGAGGAGCTTGTTGACCAATTCTATTTCGATTGACTGTGTATGCTATTTCGAGTATATTTATATTATAGTTTTGCATAGGTTGTCCTAAGGGTGACTATATGCAATATGTGTATCTGAGGTGACGGACATGAAGCACTTGGAAGATTTTTTTGTTCTGCTTATGGCAGTAGTTATTTTAACGGTTCCTTTTGGAAGTAAGGCACTTATTTCTTTTGCGGCTGAGAATTCAAATGACGCACAGATTGAGGAAACAATTGACGAGACTGAGTCTGTTACCGATATTGAAGAGAGTGAGGTTCCGCTTTCCGGAGAGGCGGTCGCGGTTGTTACTCCGCAAGAGAGAAGCTATGTTGTTATTTATTTTATAGCATCCGCGGTGTTCCTTACGCTGGCCGGAATTGTTGCGGTTTCGTGTTTGGGACGTAAGAAAGGTATATAACTGATTAACAGGCACCTTCTTTTGAGGGTGCCTTGATTTTTGAATGGAGTTAACCAATGAAATATAAATGTTTGGTTTTTGATCATGATGACACAACCGTGAACAGTACGGCCAATGTCCATTTTCCTTCTTTTGTCGAATTTATGAAGATTTACCGACCGAATCTTAGGATGACGTTGGATGAGTATGTAAGATATAATTTTGAACCCGGCGTTATTCCTTTTTTTAGGGATATCTGTGGACTTACTGAAAAGGAAATGGAAGAAGAGCAGGAGTTTTGGCGTAAGTTTGCAGCGTCGCATGTTTCCGATGCATTTCCCGGAATACGTGACCTTATGATAAAGCACAAAGAAGATGGAGGAATCATTGCGGTAGTTTCTCATTCGTTTAGAGATAACATAGAACGGGATTACATCCACAATGATCTTCCTACTCCCGATGTAATATTTGGATGGGAACAGCCTAAAGAAGAAAGAAAACCGTCACCAATTCCGATTTATTCGGTAATGAGACAGTTCAACCTTGAACCTTCGGAGATATTGGTTATAGATGATTTAAAGCCGGGGCTTGATATGGCAAGAGCGGCAGGAGTAAAGTTTGCTGCAGCCGGATGGTGCTTTGACGTTGCTGAAAATGTAAAATACATGAAAGAAAATGCAGACTACTATTTTGAAAGCGTTGACGAACTCGTTAGGCATTGTACTTCATGACAGGACATAAACATCGTATCGGATGGAGTTCCCGTTTATGGTGTATGAAGGTTTTACACCTGCAAGATTAGGCCCTTTGCCGGGGCGTTTTACGACGATTTTGGAAGGATGGGCATTTTTGGCTGCGCTAAAAAGAGATTCTTCATCATCACAGGGGCGTTCCAGTTGCTGAAGCAACTGGAATTTTTTCTTTATAAGACCGGATTTTTCGCGTGTCGGAAACATGGGGTCTAAAAGAATGAGATCTGGCTTAAAATCAAGGTTGCTCATCGCTTCAATGCTGTCGCCTTCTACGAGAACCATTCGCGATACGATTTCACTAAGGTCAGAATTATGCGAAGCACGTTCGAGACTGTCTCTTAAAAGTGCTGCAATTACAGGGTCTTTCTCGAAAAGAGTTACGTTATAACCGATTGCTGCAAGCAAAAGTGAATCTTCACCCATTCCCGCTGTTGCATCGATGGCAAAATATTGCCGTCCCGAATCGGGATTTTTTATTTTGGCAGCCTTAACAAGCATTTCGCCGTTGAGATTGTTGGGCTTAAGCCTGGAAAGCATAGAGGAAAAATCCCCTGACATTTCAAGCTTACCATCAGTCAGTGTGAGGCCTTTATCCGTGTTTACAAGCTTAACTTCTGCCATTAATCCGATTACTCTCTTTCAGGGTACTTTTATTTAAATAATAACTTGGAATTATTCTTTTTTCTACATTTACGTTATAAAACTTTCTTTTGAAAATTGCAGGTGGCTATTGTTTCTAAAAAGTTAGAATTATAGCATGATAATCATTTTTTTGTTAGAATTTTTGTACAAAAGTAGTTATATTTCTGATACAATATAATCGTAACTATATCTTGGGGGATAAGGGTATAGAACAGGGGAGAACAATGGCAAAGAGAGAATTGGTATTAAGGACTAAGCGGCTTGAACTTAAACCGATGTCTGACGAGGAGATTACTGCTTCTATGGAGCAGTCTTCTGCCGACGATTACAAAAGGCTGTGTTCACAGGCCATTGAGTTATGTGCGGAGCATCCCGAACAGCGTGTGTGGTGTGCTCCTTGGAAGATTTCCAGAAGATCTGATGGCAAAAGAGTAGGTGAGATTGGCTTTATGGGTCCTGCCGTGAACAGTACCGTTGAGATTTATTTCGGTATTCATGAAGAAATGAGAGGTAACGGTTACACTTCTGAAGCTCTTAAAGTAGCCACAGAGTGGGCTTTTTCAAATACGGATGTCTTTTTTATAGAAGCGGAGGCAACGGATGCCAATCATGCTTCAAAAAAGGTACTTGAAAAATTGGAGTTTAAGCCCGACGGAGTCGGAAACGAAGGCACCCGATATTATAAGGAGAAGGTTGAGGCCTGGCTTTCTGTATATATGTGCTTTGGTATGGCAATTGGGTGTGCGATGGGAACTACCATAGGAAACCTTGGAGTTGGAATCGGCCTTGGTTTATGCTTAGGTGTTTCAGTAGGAGCATCGATAGATTCGGCCATGCGCAGAAAACGTTCTAAAATCAGAGAGGCAAAGCGTAGTCTGGAAAGTTGAGACAGTATGGAAGAAAACGTTGAAAAGGCATTAAAAGCCGTAAAGAATATATTGATAATAAGAGCTGTGCTTTGGGTCGTTGCGCTTGCATCTACTCTGTACTGGATTTTTGTGTCATTCAAGCTTTATCATGATCACATATTTGATCCTTATGAGTATGCGACGATTTTACGCCCCATTTTGTACACTTGCCTCATTATATCTGTTGTTGCAATTGCGATTTGCTTCTTGCTTAGAAGAATTTCGAATGAGATTAAGAGACAAAACGGAATCAGATACTAAATTATATATTGAATAATTCAAAGAAAAGTCATATCGCATGCTATGACTGCAGAATGCAGACCTTACTTCGATTGTTTGCATTTTACTGCCTGAATCAACTGTGTCAAGGCCGAAGCCCTATGGAAACCGGGCAACTTTGACAAAGTTGATTCAGGCAGTTTTTTTGTAATCAAGCGGGTGTAAGGATATCTATGCGCATATGCATGTTTGAATGATTTTCTTTTGATATATCACTAGCACAGATTGTTGTGGCTTTTAAATGCTATTCTCGCAAAAAGCCCCAAATGGCTGAGTTTGCGAGAATCATGAGGTGTGGATTCTCGCAAAAAGTTCCAAATGGCTGAGTTTGCGAGAATTATGAGGTGTAGATTCTCGCAAAAAACTCCAAATGACTGCATCTGCGAGAATTATGAGGTGTGGATTCTCGCAAAAAACTCCAAATGACTGCATCTGCGAGAATTATGAGGTGCAGTTTCTCGCAAAATGTTCCAAATGGCTGAGTTTGCGAGAATTATGAGGTGCAGATTCTCGCAAAATGTTCCAAATGTTTGTATTTGCGAGAAAAAGAGATCTGCTACAATATCAGAGAGGTCGAAGATGACTGGAATGAGCAGAACTGCGGCTTAAATGATTGACATAACATCAAAAGACTGATGAAAAGCTCCTCGTTCGCACCATGATTACACCATATTCGGATATTTGCTGCATTTTTGTAAAATAGTCCGTATGAATTTTTCAAATCATACGGACCATTCTTAAAGAGTTCTCGAAAAAGTCCGTATTGATAACGGACTTTTTGTCTAAAATATTAATCTAGTCCGTAGTTTTAATTGAAAACATACGGACTAAAAAAATGAAAATGAAAAAATGTCTGAACCAATCAAAACATACGGACTAAAAAATCAAAAATGAAAAAATGTCTGAGTCAATCCTTTTTCTTAAAGAAAACAAGAGGCATCAAGGTCAGGACAACGATGTCAAAAAGGATACTGTAGTCTACAAAACGGTAGGCTTTTGCAAAATCTCCCCAGTTAAGAGTAAAGACCATAACAAGAAAGAACATACAGAACATAATAAGAAAATTGGCGTATTCCAAAACGATGGCAGCGATTTTCCAACCTTTTGCAGCGTTCTTTAAATCTATCCAGTCGCGGTACAGCCAGAATTTCCAAACAAGGAAATATCCGCCGAATAGAATAAGCATCCCAAGAATGAACAGTGGGACGTTAGCTTTGTAGGTTTCCCCGGAAAGGAAATATTCTGCCATGGAAGGGTCTGCATCTATTGAGTAGGAAATCTGTACCAAAAAGGCAAGAAGCGCGACTATCTCAGCTAACAGCCAGTGAAGCATCATTTTTAAAAATACTATTCCACTTTTCTTTTGCATTGCATTCTCCGTTCTGCATTGAATATTTTGGCGTCATTATTCACGGTAACGCTCCGCATAAGGCGAAGCTGATATGAATAGGGACTCTTGATGAAACAATATTACTACATTTTTTGAAGATTTAACATAATCTATATCAATATACGTATGGTATACTTTACTTGAAGTGCAAAGAACCATTAAAGGCTTTGCACCGGACATAATTGTCGGCAGTTTATGGCATAAGTTAATATGTCAAATATAATATTATGCGGGGGGCAGGAGATTTATGGACGAATTTAAAGAATATGTGACATTTACAATAACAGCTTCTGATGGAAGCGAAGTAGAACTTGCGGTTTTAGAGGAGTTTGAATTTGAGAAAAAAACATATGTGGCAGCTGCAAAGGTTGAAGGAGACACCGTTTCTGAGGAAGGCGTTTACATTTACCGCACTGTTATAGGAGAAGAAGACTTCACCGTTGAGAAGATTGAAGATAAGACTGAATACGAAAAAGTAGTAAATGCTTACATGGATTTGTAGGAAACACTGCGAAGGAGGTTTGAATGAGTTCTCTTGCATCGGAAATTAAGGCGATAATTGAGGATGTTCCGTACTTAAGTGCAAATCTTGCCAATATTTCGGCTTATATTTATGAACAACTGGACAGATTGAACTGGGCAGGATTTTACCTTATGAAAGACGGAAAACTTGTACTTAATTCATTTCAGGGTAAGGTAGCCTGTACGGAGATTAAAATCGGAAGAGGAGTATGCGGAACTTCGGTTGAGAAGGACGAAACTATAGTAGTTGACGATGTTCACAAGTTTTCAACTCATATAGCCTGTGACAGCGCTTCGAATTCCGAAATAGTCATCCCGATTCATATGAACGGGGTGATATTCGGCGTGCTTGATATTGACAGTCCCGAGTTTTCAAGATTTTCCGAAAAAGACAAAGCAGCACTCGAGGAAGTTGTATCTGTTTTGGAAAAATTTCTTCCCGAAATGAAATAGCTGTTTAACGGAATCATTGCAAAAGAAAGATTAGGACGGACGATTGTACGTCTCAAAACTATATAATGTGTCAGGGCGAAAGCCCTAAGGAGGAAAGTATGGTTATTTATGTAAATGCGAATGCGTTGACTCAAGGGGATGGATCAAAAGAAAGACCATTTAAAAAGATTAATGATGCAGCTAAAATTGCGATGCCGGGTGACGAGGTTGTGGTTGCAAAGGGTGTTTACAGAGAATATGTAAATCCTTTGCATGGCGGCACGAAGGACTCCCGTATAGTGTATCGCTCTGAGGAACCTCTCGGAGCGGTCATTACAGGTGCGGAAGTTATTAAGGGCTGGAAGAAGAACAGCGATAATATATGGGAAGTCAGAGTTGATAACGGTGTTTTTGCCGATTATAACCCTTACACAACAGAAGTATTCGGCGACTGGTATTTTGCGCCGGCAGTCAGACATACCGGTGCAGTATACTTGAATGATAAGATGCTCTATGAGACTGAGACTTTGGAAGAGTGTATTAAAGGTGAGGTATATACTCCTTCATGGGATCCGGAGTTTTCCGTTTATAAATGGTTTGCTGTTCAGGACGGCAACGAAACCATAATATATGCAAACTTTAAGGACAAGAATCCTAATGTTGAAAATGTTGAAATAAATGTCAGAAGAAGATGTTTTTTTCCAGATAAGACAGGTAGAGGATATATTACGGTTTCAGGATTTAATATTCAGAAAGCAGCTACAACGTGGGCTCCTCCGGCTGCATTTCAGGATGGAATGATAGGACCTCATTGGAGCAAAGGTTGGATTATTGAGGATTGTGAAATATCAAATTCAAAGTGTTGCGGTATCTCTTTGGGTAAATATTACGATCCTGAAAACGATCACTACTTTACGGTTAAAAAGCTTAAAAGCCCTACGCAGATGGAACGTGATGCTGTTTGCAGAGGCCAGTATCACGGATGGCTCAAGGAGCGTGTTGGTTCTCATATAGTAAGACGCTGTCACATTCATCATTGTGAACAGACCGGAATTGTTGGAAGAATGGGAGCTGTGTTCTCACTTATTGAAGACAATCATATCCATCACATCAACAATATGCAGCAGCTTGGTGGAGCTGAGATTTCGGGTATAAAGCTTCATGCTGCAATTGACGTTGTAATGCGTCGTAACCATATTCATCATTGCACAATGGGTATCTGGACAGACTGGGAAGCACAGGGCACGCGAATTACGCAGAACCTTCTTCATGATAACCAGCGTCCTGATTACTGCACATGGGCAGAAGGCGGAATGGGCAGTCAGGACATATTTGTCGAAGTTGGTCATGGACCTACGCTTATTGACAATAATGTTCTTTTGTCAAAAGCTTCGGTGTTCATTGCTACGGAAAGTGTGGCTATGGTTCATAACCTTGTGCTTGGAGCATTCCTTTCCGTCGGTGAAGGAACAGGAACAAGATATACACCTTATCATATAAGACACAGGACTGAGGTCGCAGGCTTCAACACAATCAATCACGGTGATGACAGGTTCTACAACAATATATTTGTGAAATACTGGCCGGATGTTTTGGATAAGGAGACAGGAAACGTTATTGAAAAGGATTCGATTCCCGGACCTTGGCAGTTTGATGATTATCCGACCTATGATGAGTGGATTGTAAACTTTGACGTTGACGTTGCACGTCCGGATATGGGCAAACTTGAGAAGTTTCAGTCTGCGCATCTTCCGGTGTGGGCAAACGGAAACGCATATCTTGCAGGTGCAAGACCTTGGAAAAAAGAAACCGACTGCCTTGTAGACAATGAGGCAAAGGTGACTGTTGAACTTGTGGAAGAGGATGGAAAAGTAAGACTTAATACAAACGTATATGACTTTATAAAGGACTATACGGATGGTATTATTACAAGTGATATATTGGGAAAGGCCTTCCAGCCCGAACAGCGATTTGAAAATCCGGATGGTTCGGCAATTACGTTTGATGAAGATTATTTTGGAAATCATCGTGGACTTAGAGCTGTACCCGGACCCTTTGTTTCTGCAGAGAGTATGAAGAAGGCACTCTGG
Source organism: Lachnospiraceae bacterium (assembly GCA_045627845.1). Taxonomy (GTDB): domain Bacteria; phylum Bacillota; class Clostridia; order Lachnospirales; family Lachnospiraceae; genus UBA1258. The sequence continues at coordinate 89,114 of JAZQOL010000009.1, forward strand.
TAATACTACGGAGGAGTTATGGAGTTTTACAGTATCCTTGATCAAAAAGAAGTCATTAAGAGCGAGTCGGCCAGAGATGTATTTTTTGAGGACCTGAATTTACAACAGATAATCGATGAAATAGGAAAAGTCTGGGGGAAAGATGTCTTTGATTTTTACAGATATTTTCCTCCGGATAAAGAAGCCGAACAATACAGACGTGAAATCACCGGGGATGTTTTAATCCCCGGCGTTTTCGATGCTTTAAGTGAAGCATACGGTTACATGGAACAAAGAAAACTTGCAAAGGAATCAAAGGAACAGGCAACACAGATTATTCAGAAACGTTTCTGGCTTGTGACTGAGGTTTCTTTTTTTGCGCAGGCAATCATTTCACTTAATGAAGGTCTTAAGTCGTGTGATGTTAAATCGGAGGGACTTGGCGCTTTTAAATCGATTATTAACGGTTATGCCGGTTCGAAATCATTTTCGGAATTAAGTAAGGCCGCATTTTCAATACGCAGTGAACTTGAGGATGCGAAACTGTCGATTGCCTATGACAACGGAAGGATGGTTCTTTCTGAGGCTAAGCAGGATTGCGAATCGCAAAATCAGAGCGAATTGTTAAATGCGTTAAAAAGACTTTATCCGGACAATCCGGCTGCTCTTTCGAATCCTTTTTCGGGAAATGACGAACTGGTGGGAATTGAGCGTGAATTATTCGCGATATACATGAAAAAGAATCCTGAACTTTTCAAAAGAATAGATGCATTCTGCTCATCCTTTTCAGAGTACGCGGGAGAAAGAATATTTAAGTTTTTTGATGAAATTCCGTTTTACCTTTCTTTTGTTAAATTTATGAGGACGATGGAAAAAGAAGGGGCAGTTTTTTCAATTCCGACAGAGAATGAAGATGATGATATAAAAGCAGAAAATTTGTATGATCTGGCTCTTTATATTTCTAACAGCAAAAGAGGCGGAAATGTAGTGTCAAACGACTTTTGCTATGATAAAAATGAAAGATTTTTTGTCCTTACAGGTCCAAATCAGGGCGGAAAGACGACGTTTGCAAGAAGCCTGGGGCAACTTGTATTCTTTGGAAAGATGGGGCTTTGTGTTCCGGCAAAGAGTGCAAATCTACATTTCTTCTCGGGTATAATGACACATTTTAGTGTTGAGGAAAGCGTCGAAACGGGACGAGGAAAACTTATGGAAGAACTTGTCAGATTAAAACCCATGATGGAGAATTGCAAGGAAAATACTTTTGTAATCATAAACGAGCTGTTTACCACAGCGGCCAATTACGATGCCATAATTATGGGGAAAAGAGTTCTTTCTCACTTTATCGAGAAGGGATGTCACGGGATATATGTAACACATCTTTCCGAACTATTGGAAGGAAACGAAATGGCATCCGGATTATGTGCACAGTTGAACGATGACGGCATTCAGACTTTTAAGATTCTAAAGAAGGTAATGGAGTACACAAACTGTGCAGCAAACCAGGTCAATAAGTATGGCCTTACGTATGAAAAGATAAAGGAGAGACTGTCATGAATGTAAATCTTCTTTATAAAGGCCGTGAATGGAAAGGCCCTGAGTATTACATCGATGAAAAATCAATATCGGGAGATCTTGGACTTGATACCCTGTTTACTCTTGCCGGAAAAGATTGTTATTACCGTGAGGGTGAAGTATATAAGGTAGGGGAATGTGACTTGTTTTTAAAGGATGTGATGCAAAAGACTATGCTTACTCCTTTAAAGAGTGCGGATGAAATCACGTACAGACAGGAAGCAGTAAAGGCTTCGGTTGACAATCAGGCATATATCAGGGGACTTTATGAATGTTCGAAAACTGCTCTTTTTGAATGGGAGAAACTTGGAAGATATACAAATTCCAAGAATACCGGGCGTGATAATGCAGCCAAACTTATAACGAAGATAGAAGTGTTACGACTGTTTTCAAAGAAACTTTCCGAATTGAAAAAACTGATTCTCGAGGAAGGTAAAGCAATAAGTAACTGTGGGTTTGCTTTCTTTAACGAAAGATTTCTTTCGGAATACAATGATGAGCTTGAAAAAGATATACAGAAAGTGCTTGAAGCCGTGTCCTTTTATCTTCCGGATACGGATAAGGAAAATACCGAAGGAATAATATACAAGCCACAGATTTCCTATGAGTGCAGAATTGGTGAGGGTGCGGGATTTTCGGATTTTACGCTGGTTGATTCGTCGACTGTTTCCAAGAAGTTTCGTGATCCCAAAAGCACCATATACAAGGTTCAGGAGTTCATTAACAGCTTTACTGCGGATTCGGTTTCTGTTGAATTTGATATAAATGCAAGAAATCAGACGTCAAGAGCGGAATACGAGACGGTTAATTATATAATCAGTTTTACGGAACCGTTTATGAAGAACTTTGAACACTTCTTTGATTTACTTCATTTTCAGTCTGCATTTTACCTGGGGGCATTGCGTTTACATCAGCATTTTAAACGATATCGTATAAACTATTGCTTTCCAAAAGTTGTGTCAAAAGAAAGACTTGCTTTTGAAGATCTTAAAGAATTTGTAATGTGTGCTGAACAGAAAACCGATGCAGTGGGAAATACATGTGAGATGGACGATAAACTTCTCATTATCATTACGGGCGCAAATCAGGGTGGTAAATCTACTTTCCTAAGAAGCATCGGAATAGCTCAGGTGATGATGCAGTGCGGACTTATGGTTGCAGCTAACCGTTATGAAAGCGGATTGTTTCCGTCACTTTTTATGCACTTTACAAGGCGCGAAGATTCAGAAATGAATTCGGGAAGACTGGATGAAGAATTGTCTAGAATGAGCAAAATTATCGATAACGTCGATGATAATTCGTTGATTCTTTTAAATGAATCATTTGCAACGACGACAGAGCGCGATGGTTCCGCAATTGCTTACGACATCATTAAGGCGTTGAAGGAATCAGGGATTAAAGTTATCACAGTAACGCATCTTCTGTCTTTCGCGCAAAAAATCCATGAAGAATGCATACGGGATTTTCGAGGGGTCGAAGAAAGCGATGTTGAATTTTTGTGTGCGGAAAGAAAACCCGACGGTAGTAGAACTTACAAAATGATAGTAAGTGTTCCCAAACTGACAAGCTTCGGACTTGATCTTTATGAGAGAATTATTTCTACAAAGTAAATCGGCCATTAATAAATGACTAAAAAGGCTTCGAGGTCATGTTGACTTCGAAGCCTTTCTTTTGATTAAGAATATCAGACTGATAAGCGTATAGGAGAAGATTCTTTTGCAAGCTTAAACGAAAGCGTGCTGTTATTTACGACAGCTTCATAAGATCCCTTGAAACCGGTGAACTCTGCATTTCCGTTTTCGTCGGTACGAAGCTTTTCACTTGTGGTCCATTCCTCGTGGATAAGTGCCTTAAGCATCTCATAGGAAGGCTTTACGGAGTTGTCTTTTCTGATGACTCCGCTCGGAGCACCAAGCCATGCACCGTCGGTGAAGTCCCAACCTGTAATTGCTTCAACAAGAGGGTGAGCAAAAAGAAAACGATACATTTCATTAAGCTCGTTCTTTTGACGTTCCTCACCTTCTGCAGTTGACGGCCATTCGGGAATCTGATAGTCATTTAAGTCAACTATGTCAGGAGGCATAATATGACCGGAGACAAGCGTGTTCTCGGTGAAGTGAAGAGGAAGACCGAATTTTTCAAAACGTTTCAGTATTGTGTCAAGTTTTTTAAGTCCCATGAAGCCCTGGTGCTGATGTGTCTGGAGACCGATAGCACTGATCGGAACGCCTGCATCAAGACATTTGTCTATAAGTTCTGCGTACTTGTCGCTTAAGTTGAAATCGTTGATAAGAAGCACTGCGTTCGGATTTGCAGCCTTTGCAGCAAGAAATACTTCTTTAACGAGGTTAACCTGACCATATTCTTTACATATCCGTGTGATGGCATTATCGTAACGGTCAAATACAGGCATGATGACGACCTCATTGATGACATCCCACATATCGATGACGCCCTTAAATGCTGAAACGTCACGATTTATTCGGTTAAGCTGTTTATCGAGTATGGTTTTGTTGTCATAGTTCATAAGCCAGTCAGCACAGGCTGTATGCCAGCATAATGGGTGCCCTTTGACTTTTGCTCCGTGCTTAACGAGATATTTAGACCCAAGCATTCTGCTTTCGGTTTCCGGAGAGCCCTCTTTTGGTTCAAAACTGCCCCAGTAAAAGGACATTGTTCCATAGTTATAGAGGTCGGTCCATTTTTTCATTCGATCGATGAAAAAAGGATCGTCTTTTTTACTTCCGGCAGCAGGAATGGCGTCGAAAGCTCCGCAACCGAAAAGAAATTCATGATTGGTAAGTTTTACAGAAACTTCAGCATTCTTAAGTGGATTACCGGCTTTGTCGGTAATGTGAAGAGTGCAGGAAGATTTTCTTGCCGAATAATTATCCATAGCAGTTCTCCTTTCAATACCTATACCATGATTATAGCTTAGAAAAATGGTATTTTCTGTCGTAATTACTTTCTTTTTTTATAATAATCAGTTGCTTTTGTGATATTATTAATTTGATAGGGATTGGCATTTCACTGTGACGATTTCCTTAAATAAGAACACTAAAGAAAGATAAGTACATAATGGAAACATGGTATTACGAAGTAATCTCAATCGATGGAGATTACGCCAATTTAAAAAGAACGGATATTGATTCCGACGATATCAAACTTGTGGCAAGAGCACTTCTTCCCGCAGAGATTTTGGAAGGGTCACAGCTTAAGTACGAATTTATGACATATACGATGATGTAGGTTATCAGGGGATTTGATGGAGCTGCGGATTTATATGGCGGATACTGCCTGCCTTGAGGATGAAACGCTTTTTTATAACTATTTTGAAAGAATGCCTTTGTACCGGCGTGAGAAGGTTGAAAGGTGCAGATGCCACCTTTCCAAGATTGAGTCGCTGGGAGCGGGGGCGATTCTTGATGCTGCGCTTACGGAAGCAGGCATTCCTTTTTCCGAAAGGGAGATTCTTTATAAAGGAATGGGAAAGCCATATCTCAAAGAACATCCGGATGTGTTTTTTAATCTTTCACATTCGGGAAGCAGGGTGATGTGTGTGCTGGCAGACGTTCCGGTTGGATGTGATGTTGAAAAGATTCGCAAAGGTAATACCGAGAGAATAGCCAGGCGATTCTTTTCGGAGCGTGAGTATCAGATGTGTAAGGATAATCCCGAGACTTTTACGAGGCTTTGGACTTTAAAAGAGAGCTTCATAAAGGCAACAGGAAAAGGGCTGTCTACACCGCTTAATTCATTTGAACTTATGCTTAATGATAATAATGCCTGCGTTGGGGTGATTGTTGACAAAATGCCGTCTTCGCAGTACAGATTGTTTGAACTTGATTTTTCCGATGGCTATAAATACGCCGTATGCACGGATGGAGAATGCAAAGAGCCGTCAATAGAATGGGTTGATTTGAGGAGGTAATTATGTATCAGGTGATGTTACTTGGGGATTCGTTAAGAATGGGATACGAGCCTATTGTAAGAGAAATGTTGAAGGGTCGAGCGGAAGTATCGGGTCCGGAAGAAAACGGAAGATGGGCCGGATATACGCTTAATTCCTTCAGATTCTGGATTCCGTCAATGCCTAAGCCGGATCTTATTCATTGGAACAACGGACTGTGGGACTTGGGCGACGATTATCATCTTGGAAGACCGTTTTCTTTGCCAGAAGAATACGAATCTGCACTTGAAAGAATGATTACCGTAATCGGGAAGACATTTCCGGAAGCAAAGATTATCATGGCAACTACAATGCCGACCGATAATCCCGATTCCTCCGATATCGAAGCGTATAATGAAATACTTAAAAGAGTTGCTGCAAAGCATGACATTTTTGTGGATGATTTGTTTCCTATCCCAAAAGAAAATCCTTCTCTTATAGGACCGGATCATATACATCTTACCGAAAAGGGTTTTAAGACAGTAGCAGAAGCTGTAGTTAAGTCTATGGAAAAATATCTTCCAAAGGAGTAAATGATGAGTAAGGTATCGGATTCAATTAAAATTGGTAAATTTTCACTGAAAAACAGAATGACTATGGCTCCGACTGTCAAGTTTGATTATACGGATGCGACAGGAACGGTTACCGATAAACTTGTGGAGCATTACAAAGAAAGGGCAAAAGGCGGAGCTGCTCTCATTTGTGTTGAAGCTACGGCTGTGCTTCCGGGTGGTCGGTTCGGAGAAAATCACATGGGCCTTTGGAATGATGAACAGATGGAAGGCCACAAGCGCATAACAAAGGCCTGCCATGACGAAGGTGCTGTAGTTATCATACAGCTTAATCACACAGGCTACACAACGCATCCATCAATGGGAGAAGCAATCGGACCTTCAACGATGGAAAGAAAGAACTGGGACGGTACCTCATATACTACAAGGGGGCTGTCGTTGCCTGAATTACATGACATGCAAAGGGCATATGTTGATGCTACAATAAAAGCTAAAAGAGCAGGATATGATGGCATTCAGCTTCATGGTTGCCACAGTTATCTCATTAATCAGTTTGCTGCCCCTTCAGCAAATCATAGAACTGACGAGTATGGTGGAAGCGCAGAAAATCGTGGACGGTTTGGCGCAGAGATTATCAGAACGGTTAAAGCAGAATGTGGAAATGATTTCCTTGTAAGCGTTCGCACAACCGGTTGCGATCCTAATGTTTCGGAAGCAGTTCTTGTGGCAGAGGAATATGTTAAGGCAGGATGCGACTATCTCCAGGTATCTGCCGGTATGTCATCTCTTGATGAAATTCCCGAATGCGAAGGAGGAAAGATTGATAAGATTCCTTCTCTGGGCGTTTATTTTAAGAAACATTTCCAAGACAGAGTACCGGTTTCATGTGTTGGCGGAATCAACACTTCCGAACAGGTTAAATATCTTATAGAAAATAATCTTGTCGATACGGTAGATCTTGGAAGAACCGTTTTGGCAGATCCTTATTTCCCGAAAGCAGTTATTGACGATGCCGAATATGTTAAATGTTTGGGTTGCAAGGCTTGTCAGTTTGGACCGTTTACCTCTCATAATTGCCCGGCAAATATTAAGAAATTTGGCAGGACCATATAGTGGAAAAGGATTTGTTTAATCCTATAAAAGAATATTTTGAGAAGCAGGGTTACGTTTGCGACGGAGAAGTGAAGGACATTGATCTTTACATGGAAAAAAACGGAGAGACCGTTGCAGTGGAGCTTAAGGTTTCGATTGACTTTAGAGCAGTTCAACAGGCAGCGCTTAGGCAAAAGATTACGGACATTGTATACATAGGGACCTTTACTCCTTCCAATATGCGTTCGCATGCGTTTAAAGACAAATTATATCTTTTGAAGCGATTGGGAATCGGGCTTGTTTGTGTTTCGAAAAGAGGACTGGGCGTGTCGGTTGTAAGTGAGCCGGTTATAAGCGAACTTGCTTCCTTTAGAAAACGGAACACGGGGAAAAGAAAACTTGTTTCAAAGGAATTTAACAAACGGAAGACTAAAACCAATGTAGGTGGAGTTAAGGGTACCAAACTTATCACGAGTTACAGGGAAGATGCCCTTATTGTACTTGATGCGTTAGCGGAACTTGGCGGAGAGGCGACGACAAGAGATATTAAAATACTTTCCGGAATTGATAAATCCACCGATATTTTATATGCCAATTATTATGGCTGGTTTGAAAATGTTAAGAAAGGCGTCTATAGGCTGCGCGAAGCAGGCTATGATGCTTTAGAGGAGTTTGAGAAGGAACTGTATCTGCTTAAAAAGCAGAATTGATTTATGGGGGTCAAATGTCACAGCTAAGCTCATTTTCTATGGTTGTTTATGGGGAACTTCAGGCGATGTATGTCGCGATTCTTTTGTGTTTGTGCTGGGGAATCAGAATTCATAACAAACGCGAGAGCAATTCGGTTAACCCTACAATTTACATCGTTCTTATTTCTTATGCCGTCTCTGCAATCGCAGATTTCTTCGGGCGGTATGTTACCACATATCATTCTGACAAAAGAAACCTCATAGGATTTATTTTTGCAACGATGTTTTGCGCGAATAAGTTTGGCCCGCTTTTTTGGTTTTACTTTGCCGAGAATCAGGGGCAGACGACAATCGGTAAAAACAAAGTGCGAAAACTGATTGCTGCTGTACCTGCTATAGTCTATATCGGACTGGTTTTTTCGTCTCCGTTTACAAGCGCAATATTCACAATTACTTCCGAGTGCAAATATCAAAGAGGACCATTGTTTCCGTTAGGAACAATCATAGATGTAATATATCTTCTGGGAGCTTCATTGCATGCACTTATCCGAGCTTATAAAACAATTGTGAAAGAACAGCGCCGTTTGAATCTTTGTATTGCAGCATACTCTGTTCCGATTCTTCTTGCGATTCTTGTTCAGTATCTTACAAGATATTCTTTTAAAGGATTTGGAGCCATCGTTTCTCTTGCGTCTACATATACGATTATAGTAAGCGGTGCAACAAGAAATCATTTTGGTCTCGTAAATGCTCTTACAAGAGACTTTACGGGTGTGTTCCTTGTCAACGTTGACAGCGACCTTATACTAAATGTCAGGGTTACTTCCGCACATAAAAGGGACTTTGGAATAGAAGAGCTTACTTCAAGTTATAGCGACAGAATTGCAAAACTTATGCACAACAATGTTGTTCCTGCTGACAAAGAATATGCTGTCAGGGAATATGATGCTGAGTATATTTATGAACGATTGAAGACTATGGATTCGTATCATATTACATACAGGGGGCTTACAAATTTCGGGGTTGAAAAGTATGTTTTCGCGAAATTTGCACGTGTTGATATAGAAGGTGCACGGTGTTTTATTCTCGGAATGAGTGATATGGATAAGGAAATTAGGGAAAGCCTTGAGGCCGCGGAGATTGAACAGGCAAGGAAGGACTTGATACATATTCTTTCGAGCGAGTTTTCGGGATTATATCTTTACAATATTGAAGAAAACAAATGCGTACTTACTGCACTTCCGTCTACGGAAGAGGATTATATTAAAGATGTTGTTCCCGATATGATGTCGCCGGATGAAAAGACAGGATGGTTTATTGAAAACATGGTTCATCCGGAAGACCGCAAGAACCTCGAAAATATGAATTCGCCCGAGTTTGTGGCAAAACTGCTGGCTCATGAGAAACGTCATTCGATTGTGTACAGAAGACTTGACGGAGATGAATATAAATACGAAGAAATTATGTTTGCAAAGGCTGAACCAAAAGATGAGAAGCCGGTAAACGTTGCCGTCGGTATGATAAGGGCTGATGAGGGATATAAAGAAAAAATAGAGCAGGCAAGGATTCTGAGCGAAGCTCTTACAAAGGCTGATGCAGCCAATAATGCAAAGAGCGAGTTCCTGTTCAATATGTCTCATGACATACGTACTCCGATGAATGCAATAATCGGCTTTTCGGATTTGGCGGTAAAACATATTGATGAAAGAGAAAAGGTGCTGGAATATCTTAATAAGATTGGAGTTTCGGGTCAGCACCTGGTCAAACTTATTGATGATATTCTTGATATGGCAAGAATTGAATCCGGAAGGATTCAAAGCGAGATAACAGCTGAGAGCATTTTTAATCTTACAAACGATGTAGTTACCATATGCCGTGAAAATGCTGAAGAGAAAAATATTTCTTTTTCATGCAGCAGAAAGGACTTGAGAGACATTACGGTTTATGCCGATGTTCTGCATGTTAATCAGATAATGATGAACATCTTAAGTAATGCAATCAAATATACACCTTCCGGCGGAACAATAAACTATACGATACGCGAACTTAAAAATTCGGAGCGAGGTAAAGTTAAGTATACCTTTACGGTTCAGGACACCGGTATAGGAATGAGTGAGGAGTTTCTTAAGCATGTATACGATTACTTTGCAAGAGAACAAAATTCGACAGTAAGCGGAATTCAGGGAACCGGTCTTGGAATGGCAATTGTTAAAAGACTGGTTGACTATCTGGGTGGCACTATTGATATTGAGTCAAAACCCGGGGAAGGAACTAAAGTCACTGTTGTTCTTTCTTTCAAAATCAGAAAACATTATGACAAACGTGAAGGTGATACTCATAAATCGTATTCTTCACTGGCAGGGAAAAGAATTCTCTCTGTTGAAGATAATGAACTGAACCGTGAGATTATAAGGTCTCTTCTTGAAGAGGAGAAAATGATTGTTGAAGAGGCGGAAAATGGCGAAGAAGCAGTAACCATGGTAAGTGAAAAGGGAAGCGATTACTACGATTATATTCTCATGGACATTCAGATGCCTGTTATGGATGGGTACAGGGCTACATCACTTATTCGTGAACTTGAGGGCGGAGATAAAATACCGATTATTGCACTTTCGGCTAATGCATTTGAAGAAGATAAAAAGAAGTCTCTTATGGCGAAAATGAATGCTCACATTGCTAAGCCTATAAATGTCAGAGAACTGTTTTCGACACTAACTGAATTTAGAGGTTAAAATAACAGTATAATAGCCACCCGGCGGTTGATCGGGTGGCTATTTATATGGGAGAGAATTACATATCGTCGGGTGTAAGGGTTCCGACAAGTGTAACAAATTCCTGCTGGTATTCGGTGAGGTGGTCCATGTGTAAAAGCATCTTGTAGATGTTACTCATAGCTCTTTCGCTTGTTGAATTTTTGATATATTCGCTATCTCTTAATGCAAGGGACGTTTCTGCAACAAGGGAAGCAAAAACAAAGTCATCATCGGGAGTATCAGTATAGCATTCGGTTCCGATAGGATACTCAATATATTCGGATGTATCTTTGTCGGGTGCTTTGTATGCTACTGAAAGTGTGCAATACTCATTGCCTTTTTTCCCTTCTTTTGTGATAGCAAATTCCTGATATTTGAGGTCGATGCCTTCGCTTTCATTGTCTGCAAGCTTGATTTCATAAAGAACGGTTACCTGGTGTCCGGCACCAAGTTCCCCACCATCCTTTGTGTCGTCGGTAAAGTCTTCATTTGCCATGCCTCTGTTTTCATAACCGACAAGTCTGTATTCAGAAACAGTAGCGGGATTAAATTCGACCTGGAATTTTACATCTTTCGCAACAGTTACAAAGGTTGAAGTCATTTCGTCAACAAGTACTTTCTTTGCTTCCGCAAGTGTATCGATATATGCATAGTTACCGTTTCCGCAGTCTGCAAGAGTTTCCATTCTTGAATCGGAATAATTTCCCATTCCAAAGCCAAGAACAGACAGGAAAATTCCGGTATCTTTCTTTTCTTTTATAAGGTCTTCAAGTTCGGAAGCTGATGTGCGTCCTACATTGAAATCTCCGTCCGTACAGATTATTACTCTGTTTACGCCGCCTTCAATGAAATTATCTTCTGCAACTTCATAAGCCATGTCGATTCCGGAGGCTCCGTTTGTGCAGCCTTCTGCTTTTAACTTGTTGAAGGCTCTCATTATCTTTGTATATTTATCACCTGATACTCCGTTAAGAACAACTTCGGTGTTGCCTGCATAGGTAACAATTGAAATGCGATCGTCTTCGCCGAAGGATTCAAGTAAAAGCCCCATGGATTCCTTTATAAGGGGAAGTTTATTGTAATCAGTCATAGAACCGGATATGTCGATAAGGAAAACGATATTTGATGAAGGAATATCTTTTGAATCCATGTCATTTGTTGTAATTCCCAATCTTAAAAGCTTTGCTTCGTCGTTCCAAGGACAATCGGAAACCATGGCAGATACTCCGAAGGGCTCGTTATTCTTTGGCTTAGCATAATTGTAGGTGAAATAGTTTATCATTTCTTCTGTTCTCAATGAGCCTGAAGGAATATCGTACATATCATAACCGTAATTAACGAATCTTCTAAAGTTTGAATAACTTGCCGTATCAACATCTGCAGCAAAGGTCGAAAGGGGAGACGTTTTCACGTTAAGAAAACTGTTTTCGTGTATGGGATTGTATTCCTCAGTGTCAAAAATAGGCAACGTCTCATATATAGGTTCATATTCGCCTAAATCAATGCCGTCATCGTAACAGAGTTCTTTTGAATATTTGCTTTCGCCGATTGTTCCGTTATAAGCTTCCCAGATTGCACCGGAAGGGCTGACTGTCGGTTCGCAGTAACTATCAAACGCAGTTGCTGTATCGTAGTGTGTTCCGGATGTACTATGAACTTCACGAACCTCTCGTGATTCGTCTTTTGCCATTCCGCAACCTGTAAGTCCGACTATCATTGAAAGGACCATCAGTCCACTTAATAATTTTCTTTTCCTCATAATGTGCATCCTCCTAAAATTTAGATTTTTTACACATGTGTTTGTTGCTTTGTACCTTAGATACGAAGGGTGTATTATATTTTTATGGGGAAATGAAAAAATTTTTTTAAGTTATATTTGAAACGTAGAAAAAGTGAGGTGCAGAAAACATGTTTGAAGACAGGAAAGAGCTTGTTTTAAAGGATAGAATAAATCTGGAAGGCAACTTTAATATATCGGACATTACCAGAAATGCTTTTATGCTTAAAGGTAATCTTGCGAAAGAAGGATACGATTGGTGGTGGCATAACTTCACCGGTATAAATGAGCGAACAGGAGAAGAGAAGGCTTTCTTTATTGAGTTCTTTACAATTAATCCTGCATTGGGCGTGGATGAACCGGTTTTCGGACAACTTCCGACAAACAAAGAGAGAGGAACAAAACCTTCATATATGATGGTAAAGGCAGGAGCATGGGGCGAGGATGCAAGACAACTTCACAGATTTTTCGGCTGGAATGATGTTACCGTAAAAGAAGGAGCACCATATGAAATAAGTGCAGGAGATTGCTTCTGCAGTGAATCCTTTACGAAGGGGTCAATAGATATTTCAAAAGAAGAATGTTTTATGCATCCTGAATGGATGTGTTCTTATGGATCAATGAGCTGGAATCTTACTATGGATAAGCAGGTTTCTTTTAATGTAGGGTACGGTGCCGGAAAAGCATTAAGAGATGTTGAGGCTTTTGAAATGTACTGGCATGCGGAAGGTATTAAGACTTTATATGACGGAGAAGTGTTCTTTGATGGCGAGAAATACATAATCAACAGGGAAACTTCATACGGATATGCCGATAAGAACTGGGGCAGCAATTTTACTTCTCCGTGGGTATGGATTTCGTCAAACCATATACGCAGTAAGATTACAGGTGAATGGCTTAAAAACACTGTGTTTGACATAGGTGGCGGAAGGCCGAAGATTGGACCTGTAAGTCTTGAAGGCAAGCTTTTAAGCGCAATGTGGTATGAAGGCGAACCTTATGAATTCAATTTTTCTAAATTTTGGACACTTACCAAGACTAAATTTGAATGTAAGGAAACAGACACAAAAATCATTTGGAAGATTGTTCAGACAACGCCTATTGCAAAGATGGAGACGAGGCTGTCCTGCAAGAAAAGCGATATGCTTTTGGTAAATTATGAGGCACCTGACGGTAGCAAAAAGCATACAAGGCTCTGGAACGGCGGAAACGGAGTAGGAAGAATAAGACTTTACAAAAAGGAAATACTACTTAACGATAAAGAGTCCGGCAGAAAGGTGTCAAAAAAATGGATGCTCGTAGATGATATGGAAATATACAATGCCGGCTGCGAGTATGGTGAGTATCAGTGCTAAATCCTGATTCCTGAGGAATTTACTCATATTAAAATATTGGCTCAATCGAGAACTTTAGAAGCTATTATGAGGAATACGAAGCCCTTACCTTAGGCGGATATGAGAATTGGGATGAGAAAAAATGGGTAGATGTATCTTCTAAAGAATATCCAACCGAAGGTGTGTTTTACAAATGTTATAATGGAATTGAACATATAACCAACATTGAAGAATGTAAGAAATGTACATTTAATGCTAAATGCAGTCTATACGCTGATATGGAGTTTCGAAAGATGATATAGTGTCTACAAAAATAACCTCGTAAGTGGAACTTACGAGGTTAGAATAATTTTTGAGATTATTATTGCAAAGGATCGGAAGAAAAGATTTCTTTAACGACGATGAAATCAGGAAGGCTGCTTTCTCGATTGCCTGAGAGCATACAGTCATGAACATCCTCAAAAGAAAGCTCATCCGAAAGAGATAATACCGTGTAAGCGAAATATTTACTACCTGAGTATCCGGTTAACTCAAGAAGAAAAGTAAATGAGTATCCGGAATATTCATAGGTGCCGTCGGGCAATGTGGTATATTCATCATAAACAATCATTCCGCCGTATACAGTATCGGAAGTTGTAACGCCGTTTTCACTCCCGCTTGGAGTTTCCAAAGAGGGCAATTCGCTGTCAGCATATTCTTTCCTGTTATATGCTGATTCGAATTTTTCTTCCAAAGAATAATCATAGTACTCGTCAGCATTTACTATTTCGGAAGGATTGTAAGTGGCCTCGGCATCTCCTTCAAAAGAACCGGAAGAACTGTCGGAGGCATTAACCGATTCCTCGACATATGCCCCATTGTTAAAAATGCTATCAAACGTATGCTCAGTAGCCAGGGGAGCAGAATCCTTAGTTGAGGTTATGTTACTTAAGTCTTTTTGAGGGAACATGGGGAAAACAGATACTACTATAAGTGCACAGGCAGCAACTGCGATTAATTCACCTGCGATTCTAAAATTTTTCTTTTTGTAAAAAGGAACGACTTTAGCAGGTTCGCTTGCTACGCTAAGCTTATCAAGTTCTTCATCAATACGGCTCCAGAGGTCGGGGACACTGTCTTCAATATGATTCTTATATTCTTTTTCAAGATTCTTCATAGTATCCGCACCTCCTTAATTTTTTAATTGCTTCCCGATATCGCCACGTTACCGTTCCCATTGGAATATGAAGCGAATCGGATATTTCCTGAAAAGTCATTTCGGAAAGAATTTTCATATCTATGATAATTCTTTCTTTGTCGTTTAGTACTTTTAGAGCATCTGTAAGAGAAAGTTCTTCGAGTACTTCTTCTTCGGTGTTGTCATTTGCTAACGGTTCGGGCTTGTACTCCTCGTCGTCTGATGTCGTGAAACTTTCCAGAATTTCACGCTTGTTCTTTCGCATAAAGTCTATTGCCATATTTCTTGCAATGGTGGCCATGTATCCTTTGTGACCGGTGCCGGGTTTATATTTGTCGGCTGTTTGGAATAGCTTTATAAAAAACTCGGTAGTAATATCTTCGGCGTCCTCTTTTCGTCCTACAACGCCAAGGATAATACGATATATATAGCTAAGATATGCTTCGTATATTTCCTTAAGCCCCATGCGGTCTTCGGAAATAATCAGGGCTATACAACTGTTAAATTGTTCTTCGGACAAATGGTCTCCTTTCCGGCTGCTATCTTTGTTACGTATGAAGCGGCCTTGTTTTATGGTGTTTATTGGAAAAATTTATATTCAGTAATCTATTTCCTTTAAAATCATATCGAGAAGCTTTGCATTTTTCAATGAAAATTCGGGAGAAACATGAGGCTTTGAACCATTTAAAATGCAGTCGTTTAACTGACTTACTTCCAAAGCATAGTTTTGAGGCACGTTAATCGCTCTGACAATTGTTTTTCCTTCCGCTTCGATACGATAATTGAGCATTCCTTCTGCATTATATGGAATATCCGAGTAAATTGCCCCTTTTGTTCCTTTAATATAGAGTCTGTCGTATCGTGCATTTGAATTTTCGCCAAGAACCATACCGACAGTAAGAGCAGCACGAGTTCCGTTTTCAAATTTCATTATTGCCGTAGTGAGATTGTCGACACCTAAATCAGTCATCTCGGCAACTGCTTTCACTGATTCAACTTCCGAATCGACCAAAGAAAGAATCATGGTAGTGCAATAACAACCGACGTCATAAACCATTCCGCCGCCCTGCTCACGATGAAGCCGGAAGTCTTCTTTATAACCTTGTGTTGCAAAAGAAGTGTCAATGTAAAGAATATCTCCGATTATTCCTGATTTAACATCAGAAATGAGAGATTCCATATAGGGACTGTGAAGATATGCAAAAGCCTCCATTAAAATACAACCGTTATTTTTTGCTTCTTCGTACATCTCAAAGGCATCTTTTACATTAAGAGCCATAGGCTTTTCGCAAAGAACATGTTTTCCTGCGCGAAGTGCTTTTATGACCCATTCTTTGTGGATATCGTTCGGAAGCGGTATATATACAGCCTGAACGTCGGGATCTTCAAGAAGTTTTTCATAACCGACATATCCTTTTTTAAAACCAAAGCGAGACATGAAATCATTGACCTTTGCCTCATTTCTTCCGGCTATTGCATAAAGCTCGCAATTGTCAGCTTTTTGCATTCCGGGAATAGTGCATCCTCCTGCAATACCTGCCGTTCCGAGAACCCCCCATTTGATCATAGTAAACCCTCCTTGATTGATATTAAATCTTATTTTAATTAATTAAAACACAAGATATTGCCTGAAAAAAGGCAAAATCATTTTTTTCTACCTGATTCAATCAGCTCTTTTTCGAATGCCTCGGGATTTTTTAAATAATAGTCCTGGTGATAGTCTTCTGCAGGGTAGAAAGATTTGAATGGCTCTACAGCAATGAAAACTTTCTGACCGGACTCCTTTTCAAGAGAAGAAATGGCAGAAAGTGCTTTGGCTCTTTCGATTTCTTCCGTATAATATATTGCCAGGGTATAAGAGAACCCTTTGTCAATAAATTGCCCTTCCGAATCATATGGATCGACGTTGGCAAGAAATATCTCCAGAAGAGTATCATAATCCACCTTTTCGGGATCGTATTCAACACAAATAGTTTCACGATGACCGGTACGCTGAGCCTTTACATCTTCGTATGAAGGATTTTCTTCATCGCCACCACTGTATCCTGCTGTAACATCTGACGCTTTATAGATTTTGAACATAGGAGTTATACACCAAAAACATCCTCCTGCAAAATATGCTTTTTTCATTTAATTTCCTTTTCTTTCTGCTAATTTTGGATGAATCAGAACAGATACTTAATATAATTAAGAATACATGCTATTATATTAACAGATAGTAATGGTATATAAAGATTATTTTCTTAAGTTACACGTGCTATTTAAAAATGAGACGTTTAATACAATTGTTAAAAGATATTATACAAATATGTGTTTGAATCTTGTGAATGCCCGGATAAATAATTAGAACAATTATTTCAAAAAATGCCGCAAACGCGCTAAAACAGGCGGTGTAACGTTTGTTATTTGCAATGCCTCCAATATTGCACAAAAAGTTTAAACAAGATTTAACCGCATCAAAATAAGGAGTTCGTATGCCTTTCTTCGTAATTAGAGACGATATATCGAATATTAATACAGATATTCTTGTTAATACAACTTATCCTGCTCCTGCTTTGTGTAAATCAAGCCATCGAATAGATATTATTCCGCCTACATTTGATAAATATAATGTTGAAGAATGCAAATCAAGCCTTTCTTCGCTTTATAATTATTGCTTTGAGCAGGCAGTTGATAAGGGCGCCCGTTCGATTGCATTTCCGCTTGTTGTGCCGAGAAATTATGAACAGCCTGAAGAGATTGCTCTTTCTGCCGCTATATCTTCTATTGAAAGATTTCTTATCAATGATAACGATGATATAACGGTCTTTCTTACGCTTAGTGATTTCGGGGACCGTAACGTATCCGGGAAATTATATGGAGATATCGACTCGTATATAGATGATTACTATGTTCCTGCGTGCGATTTTTTACCTTTATCAGACGAGGGATGTGATGCTTCTGATTCGAAAGAGGATTTTACGGGTTGCGCGGTATTTGGAGCTCCCCTCACTTCAACTGTTTTTGGCATTTCGAAGAAGAAAGATTATTTTGCTAAAGAGAGATCGGCTTCTCTTCCCCAACGTTCTTTGGACGATGTTATGAACAACAAAGAAAAATCTTTTATGGAGATGGTTTTTTGGTATGCCGGCATCAAAGGCTTAGAGGATACGGCTATATATAAAGGCGCAAACCTTGACAGAAAAGCGTTCAGTAAACTAAGAAGTGGGAGCACTAGAAATCCCGGGAAAAGCACTGCCCTTGCTTTGGCTTTGTCTCTTAAACTTAATCTTGATGAGACAAAGGATCTTCTTGCAAGAGCAGGTTATGCCCTTTCACCGTGTTTTAAGACTGATATTATCGTTCAGTATTTCATAGAAAAAGAAGCCTATAACATTCACGCCGTAAATATTGCTCTGTTTGAGCACGGTGAGGAATGTCTTGGTTCCAAGATATTGTGATTGAGATAAATGTCGCTTATGAGGCGACCTTGAAGTCCCTTTATAAGAATATGATTACAACGTAAACAAAATTAAACGGAGGTAGTCATATGAACAATAATTTAACGGAACTTGTGTTTATTCTTGACAGAAGCGGATCGATGGCCGGCCTTGAGGGCGATACAATCGGGGGTTTCAATTCTCTTATCAACAAGCAAAAGAAAGAAGACGGTGAGGCCTGCGTGTCGGTCATTCTCTTTGACGATTATTCTGATGTGGTTTATGACCGCGTGAATATTGACAAAATAGAGCCAATGACGGATAAACAGTACTATGTAAGAGGTTGCACGGCTTTGCTTGATGCACTTGGTGGCGCAATCGACCATGTTAAAAATGTTCACAAGTATGCAAGGGAAGAAGAACGTCCGGGTAAGACTATATTTGTGATTACAACAGACGGACTTGAGAACGCGAGCTCTAAATATACCGTGCAGGAAGTAAAAACATTGGTAAGTAAAATGCAGGAAAAGTTCAAGTGGGAATTCCTTTTTCTCGGTGCCAACATGGATGCGGTTGAAGTTGCAGGAAGAATGGGAATCCGAAAGGAAAGAGCTGCTACGTATGAATGTGACCATGTGGGAACGGCAGTTAATTTTAATGCGCTTGACCGTGTTATTAAATCGGCTCGTACCTGTAAGGCGCCTGAAGATATGGCAATGGCCATGGATGATTGCGACTGGAAGGAAGAAATAGCCGAGTATAAAGCTTTTGCATCAAAAGCAAAAAGCGATAGTCGGATGAAGAATATCAAATAACAGTAAAGGGAGAAAATGCCATGCCATCAGATGTAAGCCCTAAGTTAAAACTTCCGTACCTTATGAAAATACTTCTTGAGAAAACCGACGAGGATCATCCTATTACGATGCCGGAGATAATAAGTTCGTTGGCTGCATACGGGGTATCTGCCGAAAGAAAAAGCATATATACGGATATAGAGGCGCTTAGGCAGTATGGGCTTGACATTATAGGTGAGCAGCGAGACCGTTCTTTTTACTATTATGTAGGAAGCAGGGAATTTGAACTGGCTGAGCTAAAACTGTTAGTTGACTCTGTCCAGTCAGCAAGATTTATTACGCAAAAGAAATCTAATGAGCTGATTACAAAAATCGAATCGCTTGCGAGCAAACACGAGGCATCCAAACTTCAAAGACAGGTATACGTTACCGAGCGCGTAAAGTCCGAAAATGAGATGATTCTTGTGAATATTGATGCAATTCACAATGCAATAGCGGAAAACTCAAAGATTAAGTTTCAATATTGCAACTGGAATCTTCAAAAGAAAATGGAACCCCGCCACGGCGGAGCGTTTTACGAGCTTAGCCCATGGGCTCTGACTTTATCCGATGAAAACTATTATCTTGTGACTTTTGATGAAAAAGACCGGATGATTAAGTACTTCAGAGTGGATAAAATTCAGAAAATATCGCTTACGGGCGAAAAACGCTCCGGTAAAGATGAGTTTGACCGGTTTGACATTGCGGCTTACGCAAAGAAACGCTTCAACATGTATGACGGAGAAGAAAAGACGGTAAAGATACTGGCCGATAATTCTTACGTGGGAGTGATACTCGACAGGTTTGGTAAGGACGTTCCGATAATGAAGCAGGACGACGAACATTTTCTTGTTAATGTTAATGTCGCTGTCAGCAGACAATTTTATTCGTGGGTGCTTTCCATGAATACCGGGTTGAAAATCGTAGGTCCGGAGTCGGTTTGCGAAGAAATGACAGAATTTGTCAAAGAGATATACTCAAAGTATCTCAAATAATTGCGAGTGTATAATTTGCTGTTAATAAACAGTCTGTTAATTTCGCGTTTATTATTCTTCTCTATAGTATGCTTGTACGGAGGTGAAGATTAATGGCAATTTCTTATAACAAGCTTTGGAAACGTTTAATTGATGAAAAAATGAGTGCAGCTGAACTCAGAAAAGCAGCAGACATCTCCCCTAACACCATGACGAAAATTCATAAGGATGAAACAGTGTCGATGGATGTTTTATGCAGAATCTGCGATATTTTGGACGCTGATTTTTCTGACATTCTCGAATATACTCCCGAGAAGCCTAAGAAAAAATAAATTTGTGTTATAAAGGGGAAAGATAGAAAGGTCATTACGGTGCTAAGCATAGTAATGGCCTTTTATTTGTGGTAGAATAAAAGGGAAATTATAATTACTTTGGAGGCGAAAATGGAAGAAGTTTTGGATTTTTTGAAAAAATGCGGAACATATTATCTTGCTACGGTTGAGGAAGATCAGCCAAGAGTCAGACCTTTTGGAACAGCAATTGTATTTGAAGGAAAACTCTACATTCAGACAGGAAAAGTTAAACCTGTTTCGAAGCAGCTTCATGCAAATCCCAAGGCGGAGATTTGTGCATTTTCCGGTGATGCATGGGTACGTATTTCGGGAAAACTCATTGCCGATGAAAGAATTGAAGCAAAGAAGGCAATGCTTGATGCATATCCTCATTTAAGAGGAATGTATGACGAGAACGATGATAATACCGAGGTATTATATTTTGAGGATGCAAAAGCAGTGTTTGCTTCTTTTGGAGCACCTTCAAGAACAGTAGAACTGTAGAGATTTCTTTGGTCAGGTCGGGGTTAGGGGAGCTTTCGACTTAATTCGCAGACTAGGGTCACCCCGGGGAGTGAATATGACTATCAAAGAAATAAGAGAAATTTCAAAGAGCAGGGAAAGATACCTGTACAAGGAAGATATATCAAAAGTCATTAAGTTTTTCATGGCAGATTCGGAGGAAGAAACCGAATATGTTCAGGACTTTTTGCAGTTTTGTCATGTTGTAAATCAGGCTGATGGACGGGCATTTATTGACGAACTTCATCATTGCAACCAAAAATACATTGCGCAGGTAATGAGAAGGCCTGAACTTAAGAGAGAACATCTTCCGTATCTTTATCTTAAAGAAATTGAATATTTTACAACGGTTAATTCATACTCGCAGATTATTCGCGTTATTAACGAGATGATGGACCTCGAAGGAGTTCCGGATTTTTGCATGGCATCATGTTTTTCCAAGGCAATCGACATTTTTGTTGAGTGCGGTCTTTCAAAAGAAGCTGAAAAGTATGTTGAAGCTACATGTACTTTTGCAAATATATGTGACCTTCCGCCGAGACTTATTGTTCTTTTGGAATGCAATCTGTTGCAGGCATACGCCAATATGGGCCGTCGCAAAGAGTATGAATTTTATAAGAGCTGTATAAAGAAATATCCGGAAGTTACTTCGGATTATGCGGTTAACAATATTATAAAGCTGTATGAACTTGGCTCACAGGCTATTATTGATGCAAACTCCGATCCGACGGGAGCGTTTGTAAGAGAGTTTTGCGAGCTTATGGAGCATGGCGATTTTCGTAGCGGTATAACTGCTGATTTTTCCGAAATGATCATTCCTATCCTCAGATGGGTTAAAGATTTTATTCCGTCGGAAAGTGCTGTTCTTTATACGCTCAATCTGATTGAAGCTTCAACAGATATATCCGATAAGATTGAGATGTACTCTTTTCTTATAGATAATTTCAATCTTGTGAAACTTGGTAAAGACGACATATATCGGGATTATTACAAGCTCCTAAGAGCATATTACGACAATGACGTTGAAGTAAGAAGGCATGAGGTTGTCGGAGAAATGAACTCATGTGAGATAAGCAGACGGTATCGTGACAAGGCAATGAAAGACGAACTTACTCAGATTGGAAACCGTCATGCGTATGAAACTGAGCTTGATAGCATAAAATCCGAGGCTGTTAACGGTCGTATTCCGGAAGATGTTATGGTATTTTCGATGGATGTCAACGGTCTTAAGCACGTTAACGATACTTTTGGACATCAGGCGGGCGACGATTATATAAGAGGCGCGGCAAATTGTTTAAAAGATGCAATCGGAAGCTTTGGCAATATTTACAGAGTGGGCGGAGACGAGTTTTCTGCGGTAGTAAGGATAAGACAGTTTCCGGTTGAAAAGGTTCTGACTGTTTTGAGGGAGAACCTTTCGAACTGGTCCGATTCCTACGGCAATGAATTGTCGATGTCGGTAGGATATGCTTCGTCTACGGATAATCCGGGCAGCTCACTTGAAGAGTTAATAAGCTTTGCCGATGAGGCAATGTACAATGATAAAAGAAGGTACTATCAGCAGACAGGCAAGGATCGCCGCCAACGCTGACAGTAAAATGGGGGTATGGAATGATTACTGATATTACAATTAAACAGGCAAAAGCAGTTCCTTTCTTTAACAATGTGGATTTCTGTGTGGGAACGGGAAGACTTGGGCTTGCGCTTACACAGGAATATCTTGATGAGCTTAGGATGGTACAGGAAGAGATAGGTTTTAAGCATATTCGTGGTCACGGACTTTTTCATGAAGATATTTCCATTTATCACGAATATGAGGAAGACGGAGTTACTAAGGTTGAGTACAATTACACTTATCTTGACCGAATTTTTGACAAGTATCTCGAACTTCACATTCGACCTTTCATCGAGCTAGGATTTATGCCAAAGAAAATGGCAAGCGGTGAGCAGTGCATTTTCTACTGGCAGGGTAACACGACTCCGCCGAAGGACTATAAGCTTTGGACCGATATGGTTATAGCGCTTTTGAAACATTTAAGAGAACGTTATGGAGAGGAAGTGCTTGACTGGCCTATCGAAGTTTGGAATGAGCCCAATCTTCCGGGATTTTGGTATAAAGCTGATATGCAGGAGTATTTTAAACTGTTCAAAGAAACATTCCTTGCAATAAAAGCGTATGACGGACGTTTTAAAGTCGGTGGGCCTGCCATTTGCGGAGTTAACGATGAAGTCTGGATCCGGGAATTCCTCGAGTTTTGCAAAAAAGAAAATCTTAAGCCCGATTCGGTTACAAGACATCATTACTGTGTAGAGTTTCCGGAGAGAATAGGTCATTATGATTATTCAAAACTTGAAGACTCAGATATGCGAATCGGTAATCTTAAACTTACAAGAGACATAATTGATTCCTTCGAGGAGTTTAAGGGACTGCCTGTTCATATTACGGAATTCAGTACTTCGTACACACCCAAGGGAGTTATTCACGACACAAATATAAATGCAGCTTATCTTGCGGGACAGCTTTCAAGACTGGGTGAATCCAATGAATCTTATTCGTATTGGACATTCGGTGATGTTTTTGAGGAACAGGGCGTTCCGAATACTCCGTTTTACGGCGGCTTCGGGCTTGTAGCACAGGGCTGTATTCCTAAGCCTACATTCTGGACGTTTTCTTTTTACAAGAAGCTTAAGAATTTCGCAGGAGACTGTATTTTCAAAGATTCAAATGCAGTCGTTCTGAAAAACGGATGCAACTATGCAGGCATTCTTTGGAACGTTGAAGGTGAGGCATTTGACAGGAAAATAGCACTTCCTGCTGAGGCAGAACAATACTCGCTAATTACGAGAACCGTTGATGAAGAATGTTGTAATCCTTTAAAAGTTTGGCATGATTTGGGAGAACATACTTATCCTAAAAAGGATGAGATTGAGCTTATTAAGGCAGCTGCCAAGCCGCTGATTGAGAGTAAAGTTGTAAAAGAAAATGCCGGTGAAGCTTCTTTTGAGATAAGCGTAAAGAAAAACGGAGTTGTTTATTTTGAACTTATCAAGAGAGAGTTCACTCCCGACAGGGGATACGATTATGAGAAGGTTATTTCTTTTCACTAAGGACTTTTGAAAATAATATTTAAAGGCGGAATACATGGGTTTATCAGTAGCTTTTTTTGTAAAAAATGTGCTCCTTGGCGCAGGACTTGCGATGGATGCTTTCTCGGTATCTCTTGCAAACGGGCTTAATGAGCCGAAAATGAAAAAGGGACGCATGTGTTATATTGCAGGTGTCTTTGCTTTTTACCAGTGGTTTATGCCTATTGTGGGATGGATTTGCGTTCATACCGTAGTACAGTATTTTGAGGCGTTTGAAAAGTTTATTCCATGGATTGCTCTTGCTCTTTTAGGGTATATCGGCGGGAAGATGCTTGTTGAAGGAATCAAAGGCGGCGAAGAAGAGGAAACTTCTTTTTCAGAGAAGGTTGGCTTTAAAACGTTGATGATTCAGGGAATCGCAACTTCGATAGATGCTTTATCTGTAGGATTTACGATTGCCGAATATGATTTCTTTGCAGCATTATTAGCCACAATTGTTATTGCTTTGGTTACTTTTGCTATTTGCATGGTGGGACTGCTCCTTGGAAAGAAGTTCGGGACAAAACTTTCCGGTAAAGCTTCAATTCTCGGAGGAGCAATTCTTATATGCATCGGACTTGAAATATTTATTACAGGAGTCTTCTTTTAATAATTTTAAACTTCAGAGTGAAACGGGGGACCAGATGAAAATTAATTATGACGAAATAGAAGAAAAACGCATGCCTGAATTTAAAGGTGGAATTGGTGCTATGGTTGCCAAAATGTACGTGGATCCGTCGATAAAAATTATAAACGGATATCTTGAAACGGGCTCTTCAATCGGCATGCATGCACATGATGATTCCAGCGAAACGGTGTACATTATTTCGGGAACCGGAAAGATGCTTTACGAGGGGGCTGAGGAAGAAATGATTCCCGGGGCGGTAAGCTATTGCCCTAAAGGTCATTCACACAGCCTTGTAAATACAGGAAGCGAACCATTGCGATTTATCGGTGTGGTTCCGACATTATAGCTTATGGAATACGAACTTGAGAGAAGTCCCAGGAGGACTATATCAATAGAAGTAAAGCCTGACGGGCGAGTGGTTGTGAAAGCGCCAACGCGTGCACCAAGACCGTATATTGACCGTTTCGTAAAGGAGAAGGAAGAGTGGATTGAGCGTGCGAAGGAAAAAGTTCTTTTGCGAAAAGAAAAACTCGACTCGGTTGAAAAACTATCAGAAAATGATATTCGGGAACTTAAGAAGAAGGCTTTTGAGCTTATAATACCGTTGGTTGAAGACTACGCAGAGATAATGGGTGTTGAGTGTGGACACGTTACGATAAGAATCCAAAAATCACGATGGGGAAGTTGCTCCGGAAGGGGCAACCTGAACTTCAATTGCCTGTTGGCACTTTGCCCTGAGAGCGTGATTCGGTACGTTGTTGTACATGAACTTTGCCACATAAAATATATGAATCATTCAGAAGCTTTCTGGGCTATGGTTTCGGAGTTCATGCCTGATTACAGAGAGCAAAGAATCTGGTTAAAGAGAAATGGAAGCATGTTGATTGCCAGACTTCCGTAATTGTTGTTAAGAGCACATAAAAAATAAGAGCCTTGGGTGCTACCCAAGGCTCTTTGTTTACTTAACAAAATGATTGAAAAACATCAATGATTCGGTCTATTCCGGCAGACGAAAGCTTCTTGTCTAAAAGTGCCCGACATGCAATCGCCGTGGCAATTCCTTCCTTTTTCATAAATTCATCGTTTATCATAGGACTTTCAAGTGACATGCCGGTAACCTGACGAAAAACGGACTCAAAATCAAGCATTTCTTTTTGAGATGCTCCTGCTACAATTGCTTTAATTTCGAATTCCGACTTATTCATTACACTACCTCTTTTTAAATATAACGTAATAGTAATCTTTAAAAATTAGTGAATTATTAATCAGGAAAACAAAACGCAGCAGGCAATCAGAAGCTGCCCGATGTAATAGGCGGTAAGACCTGTGACGCGTGCGGATGAGAGATTTTTCTTTGTAAAAGTAATAAAAATAAGAATTAAGTCACTGGCAGCAAGGAAAACCGTACTTAAGGACAAGAAAAGAGCGAGACTTGACATCGGGTTTTCAAACAGGCACCCGAGTGAGAAAACGGACATAAGAATTGCGATTGTAATATAAAGTACAGCATAAATTTTGAAAACAAACCGAACCTTATCAATGTGTGAGAAAATCATTGCAAGTGCAAATGCTGAAGCTAAAATTCCGGCAACGATGTAGACAATGTGATGCGAAGACAAGGGAGCTATAGCTGTAAAATACAGGGCGTGTGCACCGAGAATGAAAACCATTCCGAAAAGGAAAAGCAGAATGCGTGACTTTGCGAATACATAACGAAGCCCAAGTAAAGTGTCTCCAATCATGCTTATAAGCAGTCCGGAAAAAATCAGTACCGGGAAAATACCGCCTGAAGAACTTAGAAGAGTGAGAGAACCAAGAGCAACAAAGCACAAAGACGCAAGACATTTAAGCAATGCAGAAAGAGAATGCTTTTTGGTTTTTTGAGAGAATATAAAACAAACCTGGACAGCGAATCCGCCCAGACATAAGAGAATATACCTCATTCAATAACCCTCCTGAAACATACAGTTATTATAACACCATATTGACTGTAAATGATACTATTCTTCGTTAATTACGCTGTGATACATTGTAAAATAGAATTAATATAGCAACAAATTGCGAAAAAGTGTTGATTTTTAAACATTGTATGATGTATAAACTGTTATTGTGTGTGTTTTGTGCGGAGTTTGCCGGCCGCTGTGGTTTTGCTAATCGTAATGGAGAGTAAAATGGAAAGAGTTAAAGATAAATTACATAAGATGCATGAGAGCTATCTTTCATTTAGAAAGCATCTTGTCAGACGAGAACTCAATCGATTAAAAAAATTAAGTTTTTGCTGTACTGCTTATGCGATTATTTCTCCTATACTCATTAGCCTGTTTGTTGACAAAGGGCAATATGTGTATCACCAAAGCGAAGCTCTTGGCTTGGTTGCGATTACATTCCTTGTTCTGACGACATTTTTATCGCATTTTAAGTGGATTAACAGACCGGAGAGGGAACGTTTACTTACAAACATAGTTGATATGGTTGTGTTTATTTCTTTTCTGGGATATACCTCTTGGGGTTCGTTTACACTTTTTGTAAGTTATAAGGCAGGAAGAGGCATTCATATTGTCCCATGGATAATAATGTATCTTCTTCTGACGGCATTTTACACTATGATGCCGTATATGGCGGTGATAGCAAACGGTCTTTCTTTGGCTAATATTATTCTTGTAATAAGAATTGCATGTGATGGAAATGCAAAGAACGAGGACTACTACAATATAATAATGGCTATTGTGTTTATCACATTCCTTATGATAGATAAATACCATTATGAACTCGGAGAGTTTAAACAATCGGTGAGTCTGTTGAATCAGAGGAAAGATAAGGAACATTTCCTTGTAAATATGACTCACGAAATGAGAACTCCGTTAAATGCGGTTCTTGGAAAAAACAGAATTATTTACAACGACACAAAAGAAGATTCAACAAAGAAACTGTCGCAGGAAATAAATTCGAGCGGAAAACTTCTGCTTTCACTTATAAACGACATCCTTGATTTTTCAAAGATGGAAGCAGGAAGAATGAAAATAAATCCTGTTGAATATTCAAGCTACGGTATAAGCTACGAGATTGCCGATATTATGAAATCTGAGGCACAGGAAAAAGGCATCGGGTTTAAGATCGAGGTTAGCGAAAATCTTCCGGCAAGCTTGTTCGGTGATGATGTCAGAATACGTCAGGTTATAATGAATCTTGTGTCAAATGCCATTAAGTATACAAAAGAAGGCTCGGTTACACTTCGTATCTGGTTTAGTTATTTGAAGCCGGAATCGAAGACCGGAATGCTGAATGTAATGGTTATTGATACGGGGATAGGGATTAAAGAAGAAGATTTACCTACGCTTACAAAAGCATTTTCAAGACTTGATGAGGGAAAGAACAGAACTGTTGTGGGAACGGGGCTCGGACTTGCGATAACATCTTCTCTTCTTAATATGATGGGTAGCGAACTTAAGGTTTCGAGCAAATATGAGATAGGTTCTACTTTTTCTTTTTCCGTAGAGCAAAAAGTAATAGATGAAACACCGCTCAGAAAAACGGATTATATGAACCGTGAAAAGAAACGTATGTTTAAGGCAACGGAACTGGAGGTTCTGGTTGTTGATGACAATATGGTTAACTTCTCTGTTTGCAATGGATTGATGAAGTATTATTCAATTGCACCTGACCACGCTGACAGCGGTGAAAAGTGCCTTGAGATGCTGGCAGTAAAAGACTACGACCTGATTTTCCTTGATCATCTGATGCCCGGAATGGACGGTGTTGAGACACTTAACCGTATTAAGGCAGATTATCCTTCGATATATGCCAAAGTTCCGGTTGTTGCACTCACGGCAAATGAGGACAGTGATGCTGCTGAAAAATACAGAAGTCTTGGCTTTACGGACTATCTTGGTAAGCCTATTGATTCTGACAGACTGCACGATGTTCTTGACCAGTATATTGACGAAAGAAAGAAGACATATATAAATTAAGATAATAGTAGCAATAAGGAGGTGCCTATGAGTTTTTCTGTCGGATCGGGATACGGAATCGGCAATGAGCAGATTAAATATTCATATATGACTCCGCTTGAAAAAGAGCAGGAATCTGAAAAAAAAGAACGTATGGGCATCATTGATCCTCTTGCAAAAGAAAAAGAGGATTTTGAGAAACGTAATGACCCATCGAAGGAATGCGAAACCTGTAAAAAGAGAAAATATGTGGACGGCTCTGATGAAATGGTATCCTTTAAGTCTCCACAGCACATGTCTCCAAACGCAGCGGGGACTGCGGTCAGAGCCCACGAGCAGGAGCATGTTTCAAACGCATACAAAAAGGCTGAGGAAGGAAACGGTAAGGTAGTATCATGCAGCGTGGCCATTCACACGTCGGTGTGCCCTGAATGTGGAAGAAGCTATATTTCGGGAGGTACCACAACAACTCAGATTAAATACTATAATGAATCGAATCCCTATCAGCAGGATTTAAAAACCCAGGATGCATCAAAGTATACGGGAATGAACATCGATGCAGGGGTTTAATTTGCCAAAGAAGTAAAATATAAAGACCTAACCTTTCGGTTTTGGTCTTTTTTTAGGCCTTAGAATGATGTAAAATTTAAATATCTCAAGGAGGTAAAAACATGAATATACCGACAATAGTCTGGCTTAGCATATTTGTTGTGCTTGTGCTTACGGAACTTGCAACGATGGGTCTTACAACAGTATGGTTTGCCGGAGGCGCAATTGTATCCTGCATCATGGCGGCGATATTGCTTCCTATATGGATGCAGATTATAGCATTTGTTATTGTATCAGGAGTTCTTCTTTATTTCACAAGGCCAATTGCCGTGAAGTATTTTAACAGGAATCGTGTCAAGACTAATATCGATGAGAAGATTGGCAAGCAGGCAATTGTTACATCTGATATTGATAACCTGCAGGGAAGCGGTCAGGTCAAGATAGATGGAATGGAATGGAGTGCAAGGTCTTTAAACGGAGAAGTGATTCTATCCGGAAGCGTTGTTCGCGTCGTTAAAATCAGCGGAGTTAAACTTATTGTAGAAACAGATAAATAAAAGTATAAAAAACAGGAGGTTTTTATGGACGGTTTTACAACAGGATTATTAATTACCATTGCAGTTATTATCTTACTTATTGTTATTTCATGCATTAAAATTGTGCCTCAGGCACATGCATTTGTTATTGAAAGACTTGGTGCTTACCAGTCAACATGGTCGGTTGGACTTCATTTTAAGGTTCCTTTCCTTGATCAGGTTGCAAAGCGTGTTCTTTTGAAAGAACAGGTAGTAGACTTCCCGCCTCAGCCCGTTATTACAAAAGACAACGTTACAATGCAGATTGATACGGTCGTTTTCTTTCAGATTACAGACCCTAAGCTCTTTACATATGGTGTCGAAGCTCCCATGATTGCCATTGAAAATCTTACGGCAACTACATTACGTAATATCATCGGTGAACTTGAACTTGACCAGACACTTACTTCCAGAGAAACAATCAACACAAAGATGCGTGCAACACTTGATGAGGCAACAGACCCCTGGGGAATCAAGGTTAATCGTGTAGAGGTTAAAAACATTATGCCTCCCACAGCTATCCGTGATGCAATGGAAAAACAGATGAAAGCAGAACGTGAGAGACGTGAAGCAATTCTTATTGCTGAAGGCCAAAAGAAATCGTCCGTGCTTGTTGCAGAAGGTAAAAAGGAATCTGCAATTCTTGAGGCTGAAGCAGAGAAACAGTCGGCAATATTAAGAGCCGAGGCGCAGAAAGAAAAAATGATTCGAGAAGCCGAAGGTGAGGCAGAAGCAATCTTAAAGGTTCAGCAGGCAACGGCTGACGGTATCAGAATGATAAAAGAAGCAGGTGCCGACGAAGCGGTTATCAAATTAAGAAGCCTTGAGGCATTTGAAAAGGCTGCTGACGGCCAGGCCACAAAGATTATTATTCCTTCTGAAATTCAAGGATTTGCAGGTCTTGCTAAGTCGGTAAAAGAAGTTTTATAATATAAAAGGACACCCTCGGGGATATGTTCCCCGGGGGTTATTATTTTTTTTGAGGTGTTTGACATGGACTTAAAAGGACGCGACTTTTTAAAACTGCTTGATTATTCTTCCGAAGAAATCGGTTATCTTGTCGATCTCGGGCTCAAATTTAAGGATATGAAAAAGAAGGGCATTCTTCATGATGTATTTAAGGGTAAGAATGTTGCCTTAATATTTGAGAAGACGAGCACACGAACCAGATGTTCTTTTGAAGTGGCTGCGCACGATCTTGGTATGGGAACAACATATCTTGAGCCGGCAAGTTCACAAATCGGCAAAAAAGAAAGCATCGCCGATACTGCAAGGGTTTTAAGCCGCATGTTTGACGGAATAGAATACAGGGGTTTTGGCCAGGAGATCGTTGAGGAACTTGCGGAATATGCCGACGTACCTGTTTGGAACGGGCTTACAAATGAGTTTCACCCTACACAGATGATTGCCGATCTTATGACAATAAAAGAACAGTTCGGTGATTTTAAGGGACTCAAACTTTGCTACATGGGTGATGCAAGATATAATATGGCAAACTCTCTTATGGTTACCTGCGTTAAGATGGGAATGCATTTTACCGCCTGCTCATCGGATAAATATTTCCCTGATCCCGAACTTGTTAAAACCTGTGAGGAAATAGCAAAGACTACAGGCGGAAGCGTTGAGCTTACAACGGATGTCAATAAAGGAACAAAGGCTGCAGATATTATTTATACCGATGTATGGGTTTCAATGGGAGAGCCTATGGAAATCTGGGAAGAACGTATAAGAGAACTGTCTCCTTATCAGGTTAATAAGGCATGCATGGACAATGCCGGAAAAAACGCAATATTCCTTCATTGTCTGCCGGCTTTCCACGATTGGAAGACTGTCATCGGTAAGGAAATGGGCGAGAAGTTTAACCGTACCGAGATGGAAGTTACCGACGAAGTGTTTGAATCTGAGCAGTCAAAGGTTTTTGATGAGGCCGAGAACAGAATGCATTCAATTAAGGCAATAATGGCTGCAACACTCGGATACGAGGGCTAAGAGAGGCTGGATTGTTATTATGGAAAAGGTTGTTGTGTGTGGAGCGAATGCTTACGAAGGTAAGTATTATCTTAATCCGCAGTTTAATAAAATTCCTGAATCGGTTAAGAAAGAACTCAATGTGATATGTGTTCTTTTTACGGAAGAGGTTGGAGGCATTATTACAATCGGATTTGACGAAGAGGGAGAGCTTGAGATTACAACTCAGGCATCGGATGACGATTATCTTTATGATGAGATTGCAAGCGGACTTTTGGTTGGGCGAATAAGAACCTCCAGACAGGAACTTTTTGAATCACTCAATCTGTTTTATAAGGTATTGGTACTTGGAGAGGATATTAACTTAGATGATACTGGTGATTGATGTAGGAAATACTAATATTACATATGGTGTGTATGATGAGGATAAACTCGTTACATCATTTCGTATGATGTCAAATGTTCAGAGAACTTCTGACGAGTATGGTCTTATGATTAGAGAATTGATTTCTACTAACGGGGTTTCTTTGGCTGATATTCACGGCGCTATTATAGCGAGTGTTGTTCCGAACGTTATGCATTCACTGACGGGTGCTGTATCGAAATATTTAAAGGTTAATCCGATTATTGTGGGACCGGGAACAAAGACCGGCATTAAAATAACTACAGAGAACCCAAGAGAAATCGGTGCGGACAGAATTGTCGATGTTGTGGCTGCCTATGAGAAGTTCGGAGGTCCGGTGCTTGTAATTGACTTTGGCACGGCTACAACCTATGACCTTGTGACAGCAGACGGATGCTTCGGGGTGGGAATAACTGCTCCGGGTATTAAGATTTCTGCAAAGGCATTGTGGAGTGATACCGCTAAACTTCCTGAAATTGAGATTAAAAAACCGGCTTCGATACTTGCAAGTGAGACAATTTCTTCAATGCAGGCAGGGCTTGTTTACGGGCAGATTGGTGCAACGGAATATATAATAAGAGAAGTTAAAAAGCAAAGCGGACTTCCAAACTGCAAGGTTGTTTCGACGGGAGGACTCGGAAGGCTTATATCCGAGAATACAAGTTTGATAGACGTCTACGATCCATTCCTTACTCTTGACGGACTTCGCATCATATACGGTAAGAATTCGAAGAAACTATGAAAATCGGAAATGTTGAGCTTAAGAATAAAATAATATTGGCTCCGATGGCAGGTGTATCTGACCTGCCTTTCCGTTTGCTGTGCAAAAGGCAGGGCGCAGCCATGACATGCATGGAAATGGTCAGCGCAAAAGCGATTCTTTATAACAATAAGAATACGGAGAGCCTTCTTGAAATACACCCTGAGGAAGAGTGTGTTTCGCTTCAACTTTTTGGGAGCGATTCAAAGATAATGGCGGAAATTGCAAAACGTATCGAAAATCGTCCTTTTTCTGTACTTGATATAAACATGGGCTGCCCTGTTCCAAAGATTGTTAACAACAACGAAGGCTCGGCACTTATGAAAAATCCCGAACTTGTATTTGAGATAGTCAGAGCGGTTTCGGAAGCAATATCAAAGCCTGTTACGGTAAAAATCAGAAAAGGCTTTGACGAAAACCATGTGAATGCCGTTGAAATTGCAAAAGCAGCGGAGGCCGGTGGTGCAAAGGCGGTCGCTGTTCACGGAAGAACAAGGGAACAGATTTATTCAGGATTTGCTGACAGAAGTATTATAAAGGCCGTTAAAGAGGCGGTTAAGATACCGGTAATCGGAAACGGTGATGTAGCAAGCGGTGCGGATGCAAAAAGTATGATGGAAGAGACCGGTTGCGACGCCGTAATGATAGGACGGGCAGCCCAGGGTAATCCTTTTTTATTTAAAGAAGCCGTAAGCTTTCTTGACGGTAGTGATTACACGCCGCCTTCTTTTGAAGAAATCGGAGAAACTATCCTTACGCATGCGGACATGATGCTTAACTGCAAAGGTGAATACATAGGAATAAGGGAAATGAGAAAGCATCTTTCGTGGTATCTTAAAGGTTTTGAAGGAGCAGCTTCTTTACGAAAGCAGATTAACGAAATGGAGACATTTGACGCACTTAAAGATATAGTTGGGAAAATATATTTCAGCAGGTGATATATGGTATTACACAAACGATTTAATTTTTATTACATAAAGTATGGCTGGATGCTGCTTATCGGTATTCTTTCACTTGTGATTGTAGACTATGGTCAGTTAAAGGTTCCGGAACTGTACAGAATGGTAGTAAACGGAATGAACGAGGGCGTTGTCGAATATGAAGGTGCAGCGCTTTCTTTTGATATGGATTTTTTATTGGATTATGTCTGCAGACCTTTGCTCATTGTAGTTTTGTTTATCTGCGTAGGAAGGTGCTTATGGAGGGTATGTTTTTACGGGGCTGCGATAAAAGTCGAGACTGACGTAAGAAGCAGAATGTTTTCAAGGGCAAAAGAACTGTCACAGCAATACTATCATGTCAATAAGGTTGGAGACCTTATGAGTCTTTTTACCAATGACGTTGACACCATTCAGGACTGTTTTGGAAACGGAGTGCTGACTTTTTTTGATGCGGTTGTCCTTGGCGGAATGGCGTTTGTTAAGATGTTTCGTATGAATGCTACAATGACGGCACTCTCTATGGTTCCCATGATACTTCTTTTTGCAATGGCGCTCGTTATTGGAAGCAAAATGTCAAAGACATGGGATAAGAGACAGGAAGCTTTTTCTTCCCTCTCCGATTTTGCACAGGAGTCGTTTTCGGGAATAGCGGTTATAAAGGCATTTACAAAAGAACTTAAAGAACTTTTGGCTTTCAAAAAGTTGAATAAAGACAACGAAAAGATAAATGTTAAGTTCACAAGAATATCGACTCTTATGAACATTCTGTTTCTCTTTTTTGTAGAATCGGTAATCTGCGTTATTTTCGGATATGGCGGATATCTTGTATATAGCAAAACTTTCAAGGCAGGAGAACTTGTTGAGTTTGTAAGTTATTTTACTTCAATCATATGGCCTATAGAGGCAATATCAATTTTGATTGATATGTCCGCAAGGGCAGCTGCATCTACAAAACGTGTGGACAAATTCTTAAGTGCGCCCATTGATGTTTCGGACGGGGAAAGAGTTGTTGCCGGAAACATTGACGTAAAAGGATCGATTGAGTTTAGAAAGCTGTCATTTACTTATCCGTTGTCTGAAAGAGAGATACTTTCGGATGTTTCTTTTACCATTAATGCCGGAGAAAATGTCGGACTCATAGGAAGAACGGGCGCAGGTAAAACTACAATAGTCGACCTCATTGCACGTACTTACAATGTCCCGGACGGGACCCTTTTTGTTGACGGGCGCGATGTAAATACGATTCCTATTAAGGAACTGAGGCACCATATTGCCTATGTTCCTCAGGACAATTTCCTCTTTAGCGATACTATAGCTGCCAATATAGCTTTTTCAAAAGAAAATGACGAGGAAAGAGACTTAGTTGCAGCTGCTGCACTACTGTCCGATGTTCATGACAATATTTCGGAGTTTCCGGATACTTACGATACGATTCTCGGAGAACGCGGAGTAACGGTTTCAGGTGGGCAGAAACAGCGTATTTCCATTGCGAGAGCCCTTCTTAAGGATGCCGAGATTCTGATTCTTGATGACTCTGTATCGGCTGTTGACACAAAGACGGAGAGGGTAATACTCGGAAATTTAAAGAAGACCCGAAGAGGAAAAACAACAATTCTTATTGCTCATCGAATTTCTACGATAGAAGCAATGGATAAGATTATCTTTATAGATGACGGGAAGGTGCTTGATGTGGGAACACACAACGAGCTTCTTGCAAGGAACGAGGAATATGCCCGTATGGTAAAGCTCCAGGAACTTGAGGCAGAGGACGGAAAGGGGGCGACAGTTAATGCGTGAGTATTATCCTCTTTTGGTTATTGCTGCAATTGTTGGTTTGTTTACCCTGATTTTTGTCCTCGCTTTTGTGTTTATGAAGGATAAAAAGGCGGCAATCGGTTTTGACCGTAACATGAAAGACTCAGAGATAGTTAAGAGACTTTTTGTATATGCAAAACCTCATTCGAAAAGCTTTATTCTGATATTAGCGATTCTTTTGTTCTCAATAGCATATGATGTTGCAGGACCGCTTATAAGCGGACGAATCGTAGAAATCATAAAAGGCCGATTCGAAATGCGGGAATTGTACAGGATGGTTGCTTTATATGCAAGTGTTCTTGTGGTGACAATTATCTGTACATATTCACAGGCGATGATTTTGCAGGCAACCGGTCAGAAGATCCTTTCTTCGATTCGTGAGGACGCATTTTCTCATATTGAGTCGCTTTCTCATGACCAGCTTAATCATATTCCGGTAGGAAAGCTTGTAACCCGTGTTACAAACGATACAAATGCGATTTCGATGATGTTTACGAATATTTTGGTAAATCTCATCAAAAATATTTTTGTTATCATAAGTGTTCTGGTTGCAATGTTTTCACTTAACCTGGAACTTACACTTATGGTGCTTGCTTTTACACCGTTTATTGTTATATTTACCCTGATTTTCCGTAAGTTCTCAAGAAGAGCTTACAGAAGAACGAAGGATGCAAATACAGCAATCAACACATTCCTTTCCGAAAACTTATCCGGAATGAAAATAATTCAGATATTTAACTGCGAGGAAAAGAAGTTTCGTGAGTTTAAGGAAAAGAACGATGAAGTTGCAGCGTCACGGCGCGGAGAAATATCTGTATTTTCCGTGTTCAGACCGTCGATGTATATGCTTTATATGGCTTCGGTTCTTTGCCTTCTTTATCTTTGCGGAAAGAGCTACATTAAAGATGTGCATGCGTTCGGACAGGTTATTACAAGCGGAACGCTGGTAAGCTTTTATATGTATGTCAACAAGTTTTACAATCCGATACAAAGCCTTGCGGAACAGTTTAACTGGCTTCAGTCCGCATTTGCTTCCGCAGAGAAAATTTTCTCGATAATGGATATGGCTCCCGAAGTTGTTGATGAAGAAGATGCAATTGAACTTGAACATATAAGAGGCGAGATTGAATTTAGAAATGTTTGGTTTGCATATCAGGGAGAAGAGTGGGTGCTAAAAGATGTATCTTTTCATATTTCTCCCAAAGAAACAGTTGCGTTTGTGGGCTCAACCGGTTCCGGAAAGACTACAATTCTTTCTTTGGTCTGCAGAAATTACGACATTCAGAAGGGGCAGATCCTTATAGATGGAATCGATATAAAGAAGATTAAAATAGCCTCTTTAAGAAGTCATTTTGGACAGATGTTGCAGGATGTATTTGTGTTCTCGGGTACAATACGTTCCAATATTGTACTTAGAAATGATGAGTTTACCGATGAAGAAGTGATTGAAGCGTGCAAATATGTCAATGCCGATCACTTTATCAATAAGCTTTGCGGAGGAATCAATGAGGAGGTAAGGGAAAGAGGTAACAACCTTTCTCAGGGAGAAAGACAGTTGCTTTCTTTTGCACGTACAGTTATTCACAAACCCGATGTTATGATTCTTGATGAGGCAACGGCAAATATTGATACAGAGACCGAGCAGCTTATTCAGGACTCACTTGAAAGAATGATGAATATCGGTACAATGCTGATTGTTGCGCACAGGCTTTCAACAATTCAGCATGCTGATAAGATTATTGTTATTTCTCACGGAAAGATTTTAGAAGAAGGAAATCATGCCGAACTTCTTCAGAAAAAAGGAGCTTATTATGATTTGTACAGGCTCCAATATGAGAGGGAAGATTGATTTGCTGATATTCCTGATATATGAACAACGCACAAAAGACCGGTGATAAGTCACCGGCTTTTTTGTTTTAAAGGGAGCAAATTGACTTTTGATATGGCAAATTTATGGTTTGTTTATAATATTTTAATTGACACATTTTGGTGATGTGCTATTATGATTATAACAAGTAGTTATCAAAACTACATGCAACGACTCAAACAACCATATGACGGCAATGGAGAATGAGACATGAAATTGATTATGGATTCAGCATCGGATTTGTGGGAATATTCGAAAGTAAAGAACTTTCAGTCGGTTCCTATTTATATACGTACAGACGATAAGGAATTTACAGATGATGCCAATCTTGATGTACTCGGAATGATTGGTTATCTGGAGGGTATAAAGGGACGTTCGGGTTCTGCATGCCCCGGAGTAGACGCATATCTTGGCGCACTCGAGGGAGAAAAGGATGCGATTATTGTTACACTGGCAGAGGAGCTGTCGGGGAGCTATAATGCAGCATACACAGCAGCAGGACTTTATACCGAAGAAAATGAGAATACTACGGTCTATGTAATAAATTCAAACGGAATCGGGCCTACGGAAAAACTTGCTGCAGACAAGTTTGCAGAATGCGATGAAAAAGGCATGGATGTTGATTCCACATACGACTGTGTTAATGACTATGTAAGAAATCATGTTAATCTCGGCTTTTGCCTTAAATCACTGAAAAATCTTGCAAATAACGGACGTATCAACCCTGTTATTGCAAAGATTGCAACTGTTGTAGGTATCAGGGTTGTAGGGCACTTCTCGGAGTGGGGAGAAATCCAACCTACCCATAAAGCCAGAGGCGAAAAAAAGGCAATTGAATGCATGTATCTTGATATGGAAGAAGCAGGCTACAAGGGTGGAAGAGTTATAATTGACCACTGTGACGGACTTGAGCTTGCAAATGCTCTTAAGGATGAGATACTCAGGCATTATCCTGACGCAGACATATTAATCAGCACTACTACAGGTCTTTGCTCTTTTTATGCAGAGCGTGGAGGATTGATTTTCTCCTACGAAAGATAATGAAGCCCGTCCTGAACCCGGATTGACGCTGTGTGTCGGTTCGGGTTCTTTTTTCGTTAAATTATTTTTGCTT
Source organism: Lachnospiraceae bacterium (assembly GCA_045627845.1). GTDB lineage: Bacteria > Bacillota > Clostridia > Lachnospirales > Lachnospiraceae > UBA1258. The sequence goes on from JAZQOL010000009.1 coordinate 127,724, forward strand.
TGCTAATCAGCATGATTCTTAAAGCGGAAAAAAGATTTGCCAAGAGATAACGGAGAGGATAAAATTTTAAGCAAAGAACATAAGCGAGAGGTTTTTTATGAGAAAGGCAGCACTTATTATGGGAATAATCGGGTTGAGCATATTGACCGGTTGCAAGGGAAAAGAAACACCGGGATACAAGGCGGTCTTGCCTACCGGCGTTGAGGAGGCTTCGGTATTTGTACAGCCTGTTGAAGGTATTTCGGACGATTTCCTGAGGGGAGTTGATATATCTACAATACTTGCTGAGGAAAAGTCGGGTGCGAAATATTATACAGAAGACGGAACTGAGGAAGATGTTTTTAAGATTCTTGCCGACAGCGGAGTCAATTGTGTACGTGTACGAGTATGGAACGATCCGTATGATGAAAACGGAAACGGATACGGTGGCGGGAATTGTGATATAGCCAATGCAGCTGAAATAGGACGCAGGGCAGCGCAGTACGGAATGCAGCTTCTGGTTGATTTTCATTATTCCGATTTTTGGGCTGATCCGGGAAAGCAGATGTGTCCAAAAGCCTGGGCAGGGATGACCGGCGATGAAAAGGGGGAAGCTGCATATACATTTACCCTTGAGGCAATGGACAAGATTCTTTCTGAGGGTGCCAAGGTATGCATTGTTCAGCTGGGCAACGAAACGAACAATGGAATGTCCGGTGAAACAAAATGGGTGGAAATCAATAAAATCGTCCAAGGCGGTACAAAGGCAATCTGTGAAATGGAAGAAAAGTATCAGATTGATATAAAAACTGCCGTTCATTTCACAAATCCTGAGAATACAGACGGAATAAAATCGATTCTGAGAAAACTTAAAAACTGTGATGTTGATTACGATATATTTGCACTTTCGTATTATCCTTACTGGCATGGCACACTTGATAATCTCAAGGATGTTATGACCTTTGCAAAAGAAAATTACGGAAAAGAGGTCATGGTAGTTGAGAATGCCTATATGTTCACAACCGAAGACGGAGACGGAAATCCGAACTCCGTAAGCGCAACCCAGATTCATAAAAACTATGCAGCAACCTGGCAAAGCCAGGCCAATGAGGTGAGAGATGTATGTGCTGCTGTAAGTGAGGTAGGAGGCCTTGGCGTATTTTACTGGGAACCGGCATGGATACCGGTAGATTCGTCAACTTGGGAAACGTGCGGATCCGGATGGGCGTCAAGTTATGCAGGCAAATATGATCCGGATGACGCCGGAAAATACTATGGGGGTTCGGCGTGGGACAATCAGGCGATGTTTGATTTTAACGGTCGTGCACTTCCTTCACTTAACGTATGGAAATACTTAAAGTATGGCTCCACCTGTGAACTTAAAACAGATTATGTTAAAGACATAACAAGAACGGTTAACCCCGGGGGTACACTTGCTATGCCGGAAACTGTTGATGTTTTTTATAACGACAGAAGTAAGAATGGTCCTTCTTTGGTTGAATGGGATAAGGACGAACTTGCAAAGGTTGACACAAGCGTTCCCGGAGAGTTTTTTGTTACGGGCACCCTTTCCGATGGCACCAAAATGAAGTGTACCGTTAAGATTGAGAATAAAAACTGGATCGAAAATTCAAGTTTTGAGGATGAAGATGACAGAAACTGGAACTTCGTTTTCTCGGGAGATCCGGTGCTTGATTATCAGCAAAAGGAAACAGACGCTTATTCGGGAGAGTGGGCGCTTCACTATTGGAGACAGGATAAAGTGTCGTTTAAGGCAGAATATACCGTAGAAGACATTGAAGACGGATTATATTATCTTAGCATGTATACACAGGGTGGCGATTCCGGAGTGGGAGCGAAGATGAGTCTCTATGCAAAATGCGGAAATGATACTTATTCAACCGATTATTCGGTTGATGGATGGTGTAACTGGAAACATCCTGAGATTAATGAATTCAAAGTGACAGGCGGAACACTTACAATCGGAGTGTCGGTAGAAGCCGGTGCCGGTGCATGGGGAACCTTTGATGATTTCTATTTGTGCAAACTCGATTGATTAACGCCTCAGTCCTTTGGGATAATGATTTTTTATCATGCCTGAAGATGCTTTACCAAAGCCGAGGGAAAATCCACGTGCCGTAACAAGAACCCAGCCTCTTAAATCAGGGTCGCAGGGAAGTGTTTCGCCACTTATATATTTTTCTGCTTCTGCATCGGATATTTCGATAAATCTTCCGATGTCCTTCATGTCAAGCGACAATGCAAGTGCGTGAGCAGGCTCAAAACGGTTTTTCTTTGACATCGCAAGATGAAGTCCGGGACGTTCGACTTTTAGGCCTTTTAAAGATGAAATTCCTTCCGGAAGAAGATAAATGTTTTCTCCGAAGGTTTCAATTTTACGATTTGTGAGTAATGAATCAACGCAGTCTTTCGATATGCCGATTTCATCGGTGAGAAAGGCTGCTATTTCTTTTTTCAGATTATTTGAAGAACGATCAAGTGTAACCTCCTTGTGATCGAAGGCTTCTCCGGCTTTTTTGAAACGGGCAACAAAATGACCTTCACCTCTTACAAGATGAGGCCAGAATCGTTCGGTTTTTTCGAGTGTAAATTCAGGATGAGAGGAAAGAAAATCAGATACGGTTCCTTCGTTTTCGATTGAATTAAAGGTGCAGGTTGAATATGTTAAAATTCCACCGGACTTAAGCATTTTTGAAGCTTCGTTTAATATCATAAGCTGACGGTTATGACACATCATGACATTCTCGGGACTCCATTCCGAAAGAGCATGCTCTTCTTTCTTGAACATTCCTTCACCGGAGCAAGGAGCATCGACAAGAATTTTGTCAAAGAATGAGGGAAAGTGAGCAGGAAGTGCGTCGGGAGATTCGCTTATAACAAGTGCATTTGAAACTCCCATTCTTTCGATATTTGATGAAAGAATCTTTGCACGCTCACGTACGATTTCGTTGGAAACAAGAAGACCTGATCCCATAAGACGGCCGGCAATCTGTGTGGACTTTCCGCCGGGGGCCGCACAGAGATCCAGAATCTTATCGCCGGGGCAAGGGTCGAGAATTTCGACCGCGGACATAGCACTTGGCTCCTGGATGTAATAGGCACCTGCTTCATGGAGAAAATGCTTTCCGGGACGTTCACTTAATTCGTAATAAAACCCTTCTTTTGCAAAAGAAACCGGCTCAAGAGAAAAAGGAACTGTGCAAAGAAAATGCTCGCGCGAAGCCTTCAAGGGGTTATGCCTTAAACCTACATTTTTATCCTCGTCGTAGGTTTTTTCGAACTCATCGTATTCATCTTTTAAAAGCTCTTTCATACTTTCTTTAAAAGCTTTTGGCAAACTGATTTTGCTTTCCATTTTAATCTCCGTTGTGCTCGGTTATTTTAATACTATTTTTGAGTGATAAATCGATAGATTGGAAAAATCATCTGCCTTTATACTATTAAATAATTGGGGTAAACGCAACATTTGATAATTTCATGACGCTTGTTGATTAGCAAAGCATGTTCCGTTGCTTTAATATGTAAGTATAATTTGCGCGCGTTTAAACGACGCCTTTTAAATGACTATCCAAGAAAGGAACAATCGGATACTATGAACAATTTTTTGCTGCATAATGAATCTGTTTCCACGATGTTTTTGGTTGAAAAAGATGCATCTTTGGGAATAAAGAAAGTAACCGGTAAAGTACTTGATGATTACAATGCAATAACCAAAGAATCGGGAAATGTTTCCTGTCTTGAAGACTTGACCGGAGAAGTTGAATCAGCAGTTATAGCATGTACTGTTGACGACAGTATATTGGTATCGAACCTTGAGAAGAAAGGCGCTATATCAATTGACGACGTCAGAGGAAAATGGGAAGTATTTAAATTTTTTACTCTAAAGACACAGAAGGTTAAAAACCTTCTTTTGGTTGTGGGAAGTGACAAACTGGGAACTATTTACGGTCTGTTTACGCTTTCCGAAAAGATGGGAGTATCACCTTTAAAATATTGGGCAGATTCAGTTATGCCTTCAAAGAGCATATTGAATCTTGAACTTGAAAAGCAGGCATCAAAGGAGCCGAGCGTTAAGTTCAGGGGGTTCTTTATAAATGACGAATGGCCTTGCTTTGGCAACTGGACGATGGAACATTTCGGCGGTTTTACAGCTGAAATGTATGACAACGTTTTCGAACTTCTTTTGCGCCTTAAGGGAAACTACTTGTGGCCTGCGATGTGGTCATCAAGCTTTGCTTGGGACGGACCGGGTCTTAAATCTTACGAACTTGCGGATGAATACGGAATTTACATAGGGAATTCACATCATGAGCCCTGTCTTCGTGCAGGCGAAGAATACCGACATGTTCGCGGAAAAGACAGCATTTACGGAGATGCCTGGAATTATCACGCCAATACGGAGGGAATTACGAGGTTTTGGAAAGACTCTCTTGATGAAAGAGGCATGTTTACAAGCATGGTAACAGTCGGTATGCGAGGCGAAGCCGATTCCACGATTCTTGGGGCGAATGCAACATTAAAAGATAACATCGATCTTTTGAAGGACGTCATAGTCTGCCAAAAGAAACTTATAAAAGAAACCGAAGAAAAGTATTCAAAGAAATTACCCAAAGTTCTTGCTTTGTACAAAGAGGTTGAGCCTTTCTATTATGGAGACAAAGACACGGAAGGCCTCTGCGAATGGGAAGAATTGGATGATGTAATATTGATGCTTTGTGAAGATAATCACGGATACTTAAGAACTGTTCCGGATGATAAGATGCGTAAGCACCCTGCGGGATTTGGTATGTACTACCATGTTGATTACCATGGAGATCCGATTTCGTATGAGTGGATTAACTCTTCTCCCATTACAACTATGTGGGAACAGATGTCACAAGCGTATGATTACGGAGTTAGAAGCGTCTGGATATTGAATGTGGGTGATTTGAAGCACAATGAGTTTCCTCTTTCATATTTTTTGAATCTTGCTTATGACTTTGAAAAATGGGGAACAACGGCACCGAATAAAACCTTTGAATATACGAAGACATTAATGGACAGCCACTTCGGAGGCACGCTGACTCAAAGAATGGTTGAGGAAGCATCGGAAATTCTTACGGAGACTGTACGTATCAATGGATACAGACGCCCTGAGGCGTTGAATCAGCGTATATACAGTCCGTGTCATTTCGGAGAGGCGGACAGGCTTCTTTTGAGACTTGAAGCACTTGAAAAGAAACTGATTTCTTTTGAAGAAGGTCTCGATGAAAGTCAAAAGCAGGCGTGGTATTCTCTTTCGGGATTTCAGACAAGAGCAACACTTGCCCTTATAAGAATGCATTTAAACAGTGGAAAGAACGAACTGTTTGCTTCGCAGGGACTTGTAAGCGCAAATGATTATGCCGATAAGGTAGCTTTATATATTGCAAAGGACAAAGAACTTAAAACAGACTTTGCAAACTTTAACAATCACAAATGGCGTGGAATGGAGCTTGCCAGTCACGTAGGCTTTACAAAATGGAATGAAGATGGTTCAAAGTACCCTCTCAAGATATATGTTGAACCTTTTGACAGACCGAGAATGTACGTTTCAAGAACTGACGATGAAAAGATATATGACAAAGTATACGGTCCCTGCATGCGCATAAAGGCCGATGATTTTGAATATGAGGGAACAGATTCTTTTACAATCAGAGTATCCAATGCCGGAACAGGTGTCCTGGATGTTACGGTGAACGTACCTGAAAACGACTGGGTTAAGGCTGATAAAACGGCGCTAAAGGTTGAAAAGGATGAGATAATCACATTTAGCTGCAACAGACAGAGTCTTTCACTCGAAAGAAAGTCTGTGATTGCTGTGATTACGGATGGTGATACAAAGGTAGAAATTGAAATATCAGGGCAAAAACTTGATGAAAAAATCGAAAAGGGAGTTTTCCTTCCCGGAAAATTCGGATATTCGATACTTGCCGTGAATTACGACAAGGCATTCTGCCCGGAAGGTATAGGATTTGTTGAGATTGATGATTACAGTGTGTATGACAAAGCGGTTAAGGCTTACCCTGTGAGAGTAGTATATGAGGAAGGAAAAGAGCCCTCGCTTGACTACAGACTTTTTGCAAAAGAGTCGGGAGAGTATACTCTCAGAATTGATTTCGCACCGACAAGTCCGCTTTCACGTGACAACAGACTGTTCTACGGCGTTAGCGTAAACGGTGAAAATGCAGGTGTTTACAATACCGTTCCCGAAGGCTATCGGGCCGGAGTTGCTTTTGACCGTACCTGGAGTGAAGGTGTTCTTACTCACCGGAGAAAATGTATTTCAAAAGTAACGCTTGAGAAGGGCGTAAATAATCTGACACTTATTCTTAAGGATGCAGGGCTTGTTCCCATGAAACTGTACCTGTACAAAGAAGAACCTCCGGTTTCGTATTTCGGAATGCCGGAAAGTGCCAGAAGATAAAGGAGATTAATATGGATATCACAAAGAACGAGAAGAAGATTTCCGAGTATCGTGCAAAAGCAACCGCGCTTGTCGGCCAGATGACTCTTGAAGAGAAGGTGTCACAGACACTTCATCCGGCAGCAGCTGTGGACAGACTCGGAATCAATGCTTACAACTGGTGGAATGAGGCTCTTCATGGAGTTGCAAGAGCGGGCATTGCCACAATATTCCCCCAGGCAATTGGTCTTGCTGCTACATTTGACGAAGACTTTCTTGAAAAAATCGGTAATGCTGTATCAGAGGAAGGTCGCGCAAAGTATAACATGCAGGCAAGACGTGAAGACAGAGACATATACAAAGGACTTACTTTCTGGGCTCCCAACGTTAATATTTTTCGCGATCCCAGATGGGGACGCGGTCACGAAACGTACGGAGAAGATCCCTATCTTACCTCAAGACTTGGTGTTCGTTTTGTAAACGGTATTCAGGGACATGATGAGAATCATATGAAGGCTGCTGCCTGTGCAAAGCATTTTGCTGTTCATTCGGGTCCCGAGGATATTCGTCATGAATTTAATGCAGTTGTTTCTAAACAGGATATGAGAGAGACTTATCTTCCTGCATTTAAGGCTCTGGTTACCGAAGCTAAGGTTGAAGCAGTCATGGGTGCTTATAACCGTACAAACGGAGAACCCTGTTGCGGATCAAAGACATTGTTAAAAGATATTTTACGTGATGAGTGGGGCTTCAAAGGCCATGTAACAAGTGACTGCTGGGCTATAAAAGACTTCCATGAAGGTCATCATGTTACTAATTCACCTGTTGAGTCTGTTGCACTTGCAATGAATAACGGATGCGACCTTAACTGCGGTAACATTTTTGTTTATTTAAAGGAGGCTGTTGAGCAGGGCCTTGTTAAAGAAGAAAGACTTGATGAAGCTCTTGTTAACCTCTTTACCACAAGATTTAAACTTGGAATCATGGGCGATGAGACTGCTTTTGACAACATTCCATACAATGTTGTTGACGACAAGCCTATGAGAGCACTTAACGTTGAAGCTGCACAGAAGTGTGTAGTTCTTCTTAAAAATGAAAACGATCTTCTTCCTCTCAATAAGTCTTCGATTAAGACAATCGGTGTTGTTGGCCCGAATGCCAATAACAGACGTGCACTTGTCGGAAACTACGAAGGCACAGCTGCAAGATACATCACTGTTGTGGAAGGTATTCAGGATTACGTCGGCGACGATGTGCGAGTCCTTACATCTGAGGGCTGCCATCTTTGCAAAGGAAAGGTAACCGATCTTGCAAACGGCAAAGACAGATTCTCCGAAGTTGAAGAGATATGTGCACTTTCGGATGTTGTTGTGTGTGTAATGGGTCTTGACTCGGGCCTTGAAGGTGAAGAAGGCGACCAGGGTAACCAGTATGCCAGCGGAGACAAGCCGAATCTTCTTTTGCCCGGTCTTCAGTCAAAGATTCTTGAAATATGTAAGGAAAGCGGAAAACCTGTTGTACTCGTTGTTCTTTCGGGTTCAGCATTGGATCTTTCCTGGGCTGATGCAAATCTTCCGGCCGTTTTACAGGGTTGGTATCCCGGAGCAGAAGGCGGTAAGGCAATAGCAAAGGTTCTTTTCGGGGATGCTAATCCCGAAGGAAAGCTTCCGATTACTTTCTATTATTCTACAGATGATCTTCCTTCGTTTACCGATTATTCAATGAAGGGACGTACCTACAGATATATGGAAAAGGATGCTCTTTATCCTTTTGGATACGGACTTTCATATACATCGTACGATGTTAGCGGCTTGAAGTGCAGCAGCGAGACATTGAAAGATGACGGAGTTGAAGTTGAAGTTACGGTTAAGAATACCGGAAAACTTGCAGGAACCGATACTATCCAGGCATATGTTAAGGTTGAGGCCGAAAAGGAACTTGTTAATGTTCCTAACTTCTCGCTTAAGGGAATCAAGAAAGTTACACTTGATCCGGGTGAAGAAAAGAAGGTTTCCATCAAACTTCCCAAAGAAGCGTTTGCTTTGTTTGATACAGACGGTGTGCTTAAACTGAACAAGGGAAAAGCGATAGTCTATGTCGGAGATCAGCAACCTGATAAGAGAAGTGCAGCTCTTACATCTAAGACTGTTGCCTCGGTAACAGTATCAATTTCTTCAGACGAAACATTATAATTGTGCGTTAAAATTTGGTAAAGGTCGTGGCCGGTTAGGTCACGACCTTTTTTGTAAAAAAGCAAAAGGTGTAAGAAATTTCCATCGGATTTTACCTTTTAAGCATAGTTTTTTGCTTGTTTGTTAATATTCAAAAGCGTAAAATAAGGTTGTCTTACTATGCAGATGTAGTTCATCGGTAGAATGCGAGCTTCCCAAGCTTGAGAGGCGGGTTCGATTCCCGTCATCTGCTTTTTCAATAAGTAATTGGTCGTGGGATACGGGTATAGTACGAAAAGGAGCAAAAAGGAGCAGAATGTTTACTTTTCTGGTTGTTCTTCAGGTTTTTGTTGCGGCAATTACATTAGGAGGAACTCTTCTTGTATTAAGACTTAGGGGGTCTCTTGATAACAGATATATCTTTTTGAGTGCATTATGCATTGATATTTATGCCATCGGCTATTTGCAGGAAATGCTTTGCAGAGATATGACGTCATTTCGTGTTGTGGTCGCGTTTGAATATTGCGGACTTTCTTTTGCTGCTCTTGCATTCTCTGTTTTTATCTTCCGATATTGCCATGTGAGTGTTTCTGCGTGGATAAGGAGGATTCTTCTTGTATACTGTCTGTTCATTTTTACACTTGTTCAGATGGGAGATAAGACAAATCTGTATTATACTTCCGTTTCTTTTACTGATGAAGGTATTTTCCCCCATGCCATAATGGGAAAAGGGGCCATTTATTATTCTTTTGCAGCCTTTCAAACGATTGCGCTTTTGACGGATGCCGTTGTTGTTTTGCTTTTCAGACGCAAGGTCGAGGCAGAATCCGAAAGAAGAAGATTGCTTTTTCTGTTCGGTGAATGTGCGATTCCGATAGTGGGCCTTTTCGGAACAACATTTTTTGATCTTGGAGGATGGGATCCAAGCCCGATGCTCCTATGCATTCTCATAACGCTGATGAATATAACCTTAAGAGAAGGCAGATTTTACGACGCGGTTACTCTTGCACTTGAAAATATGTTCCACAATGTCGGAAATGCCGTTATCGTCATCGATAGATCAAAAAATTATCTTTGTTCAAATAAAATGGCTGACATTCTTTTCCCCGAACTTATGGAATGGAGCGTAGGCCATCGCGCAAATGAATTTTTCGAAGAACTGTTCATAAATGATGCTGATACCTATTTTGAACGTGACGGACGATTCTATAAGAGCACAAGAACAGAACTGTGGGAAAAACGTCATCTGATAGGTTATACAATTACGATTACCGACACAACCGAGATGCAGCACCAGGTAAACGAGATGAAAAAACTCAAGGATTCGGCTGATGTTGCAAATGAGGCAAAGAGCACGTTCCTTGCCAATATGAGCCATGAAATAAGAACTCCGCTTAACGCGATTATAGGAATGGCAGAACTTGCTGAACGTGAAAAATCAGAAAATCTTACAAAAGAATATGTAGGACAGATTAAATCCGCAGGAAAGATGCTTCTTGGAATAGTAAGTGATGTGCTTGATTTTTCGAAGGCTGAGTCAGGTAAACTTGAACTTGTACCCATCGAGTTTGATACAAAAGAATTTTTAAATACAGTTATAAATGTTGCAAATATGAGAATCGGAGATAAGCCGATAGATTTTATTGTCGACATTGACCCCACACTGCCAAAGACTTTGTTTGGCGATGATGTTCATATCAGACAGGTTTTTATGAATCTTTTGAGTAATGCCGAAAAGTTTACAAACGAAGGTCATATAAAACTTACCGTGAACGGAGTCAGAGAAGGAAGTTCGCTTAGAATTAAGGGTGCGGTTGAAGACACGGGAATGGGCATTCATGAAGATGATAAGGCCAAATTATTTACCGCATTCCAGCAGATTGATGTTAGACGTAACCGTAAACTTGAAGGAAGCGGACTCGGCCTTGCTATTTTCGCACAGCTTGTTACGTTAATGAACGGAACATACAGGCTTGAGAGCGAGTATGGAAAAGGAAGCACTTTTTCTTTTGAAATTATGGTTGGAATTATAGATTTTGCGCAGATTCACGAAGGCAAAAGAATGCTATTCAGCATTCCTAAGAATTCTGCGTTTAATCTGTATAGCGACGGCACAAAGAATAAGTCAATCGAGGCTGAAAACGAAAATAAGGGCTACGAAGATATTAAGGATTACTCATCGAAGGCGATTCTTGTTGTCGATGATAACCGTGTGAATGTTAAAGTCCTTTCTGCATTTCTTAAGCATTTTAATGTTACTGCGGATGCTGCTTATTCGGGGTCTGAGTGCATTGAAATGATAAAGCTTAAACAGTATGATTTGATATTTATGGACCACATGATGCCTGATATGGATGGCGTAGAGACTACTAAACGTATTCGAAAACTTGACTGTAAGTGCCCGATTGTTGCTTGCACAGCCAATGTGATAAAGGGAGTTGAGAAAATGTTTATGAGTGCGGGGATGGATGATTTTATTCCCAAACCTATCCAGATGGATACATTAAAAGAGAAGATGTCACGATTTCTTGACTGATTGATATGATGGGGGGGTATAAAAGTGACTTTTGCAAGTTTTATGTTCAGCAAGTTTTCACTTGCTCAGTACGGAGAGTTTTTTCTAAGAGTTTTGGTTGCATGCGTATGTGGAGGAATAATCGGATACGAAAGAAGCAAGCGATTTAAAGAAGCGGGCATAAGGACACACATAATTGTCTGCTGTGCTTCTGCGATGATAATGATTATTTCAAAGTACGGATTTGCTGATTTGGAAGGCTTCGAGGGTGCAGAGGGTTTCTTTGCAGGGACACACACAACTGACCCGGCAAGACTTGCGGCTCAAATCGTTACGGGTATTTCTTTTCTTGGAGCGGGCGTAATATTCCATAACGGAAATGCCGTTAAAGGACTTACAACGGCGGCCGGGATATGGGCTACAGCCGGAATCGGAATGGCTGTGGGTGCAGGAATGTATCCTCTCGGACTTTTTGTGACGCTTGTCATTTCTTTGATTCAGTTGCTTATGCACAAGATTGAAATCGGTAACGATGCGGTTTATACAAGCCAGTTAAGATTTACTGTGAAAAATACTTCGGAATTCAGGCAGGCTTTTAATGACTACATTGAAGAAAAGAACGGAAAGGTTCTCGAAAGTAAGATAAAGTTTGATGAAGACGGTTATGCTTCTTATAACCTTACAATAAGAACCGATAAGGAAATTACTATAGAAGAACTGGACTTCTTCCTTGAATCAAACAGTGAGGTTAAGAGTGTAAGCTGTGTTTCGATGAGTTAAGTGCCCAATAGGGGTGATTTTTCGAAAACCGTTAAGGAAAGTATGAATATTGTATGCTAAATGCCGAAAACCCTTGAGTTTTCGGCATTTTTCGTGCTTTTTAACAGAAAAAAAGGATAGGAAAAAGAAATGGGTTTTACGAAAACGTTTAGTAAACGTTTAAGTGTATTCGGGGCCAATAAATGGCGTTAGAGCTATATCTTTTGTGAAATTGATAAAAAATCACATAATAAAGTTGTGCAAATGTACTCAAAAGTGTCATTCTGAACAAAAAAATATAAAAAAGAGTTGCATTTGTGTAAATTCTGATATAAAGTGAACTTACGAAAACGATTTAGGAATTAACGGTGAGTTAAAACCTGATCGCAATCAACACAACTTAATTACTTAATCCAAAGGGAGGAAAAAAGGTAATGAAAAAAGTATTAGCAACATTACTCACAGCTGCTATGGCAGTATCTCTTCTTGCAGGATGTGGTGCAAAGGGCAATTCTGCACAGGATACACCCAGCACAAGCACACCCGATGCAGTTGCTTCTGTTTCAGTAGATGCTAACAGCGGTGAGAACGTAACAGCAACAGATGACGTTACAACAGGTGGTAAGGTATTCAACATTTACGCATGGAACGAAGAGTTCAAGGGCTTCTTCCAGAAGTATTACACAGCTGAAGTTCCTTATCTTGATGCAGACGGAGACGGCGAAGCTGAAACATACTTCGACAAGGCACCCGGTAAGCACTATGTAGATGAAGGATATGTATTCAACTGGATTATCAACCCTTCAGACGAAGGTGTATATCAGGATAAGCTTGATACAGCTCTTGCAAACCAGAGCACAGCAGCTGCTGATGACAAGGTTGATATGTTCCTTGCAGAAGCTGACTACATCACAAAGTACGCTGATTCAACTTTCACAGCTGGTATCGACTCACTTGGAAAAGTTGACCAGTCTCAGATTTACTCTTACACAGCTCTTGCTGCAGCAGATTCAAACGGTATCGTAAAGGGTGCTTCTTTCCAGTGCGCTCCTTCAGCTCTTATTTACCGTCGTTCACTTGCTAAGCAGTTACTTGGCACAGATGATCCTGCTCAGGTTCAGGCTAAGTTAGGTGATTGGGACAGCTTCATGGCTGTTGCAGAAGAAATCTCCGCTAAGGGATATCTTATGACACCTTCATTCGCAGAAGACTTCCGTGTATTTTCTAACAACTGTACTTCTGCTTGGGTAGATGCTAACAACAATCTTACAGTTCCTGCTGAAGTTTTAGGCTGGATTGACCAGACAAAGAAACTTGCAGATATGGGCGCTACAAAGAACGCAGGCGTTTGGGATGCAGCTAAGAACGATGAAATGGCAGCAGCCGGTAAGGCACTTTGCTTCTTCGGACCCGCTTGGTACTTCAACTTCTGTATGGGACCTGCTCATGAAGAAGCTATGGGTGACTGGGCTATTATCCAGGGACCTCAGTCTCACTTCTGGGGTGGTACATGGATGCTCGCAGCAAACGGAACAGATAACGGCGATATCGTTGCTGATATCATGAACGCTTTCGTTTCTAACGAAGATGTTATCGATGCTTTAGTAGCAGTTGAAAACCAGTATCCTAACAACAAGAAGATTGCAGCTAAGTACGCTAACAATGCTGACTGGAAGTCAGAATTCCTTGGTGGACAGAACGACGTAGCTATCTTCTCAGAAATGACAGATGCTATTAAGTGGCAGTATCACACAATTTACGATCAGCTTCTTTGCGAAGGTATCCAGACAAAGTTCCAGGATTACTTCTTTGGCGTAATCAGTGAAGAAGAAGCATGGGCTAACTTCTACACATACATCAATGAAAAGTATCCTGAAATCGTAACTCCTTAATTGAGAGCCGATAAGTAAATACTTAAAAATTAACGCTGCGTCGAGAGTCTCGGCGCAGCGATTTTTAATTAAACGGAGACAGTTTTATGAGCAAAAAAAAGGATTCTACGGGCGTTATCAAGCATAAGTCCGTCAGCTATGCAAAATGGGGATATATTTTCACAGCGCCTTTCTTTATTACATATATAGTATGTTCGCTTGTTCCCCAGTTTATGACATTCTATTACAGTTTCTTTCAGAGATATAAAAATCAGAAAACGTTACAGTTTGAAGAAAAATTCATTGGCCTTGCAAACTATGCAAAACTTTTTGAGCCAAACAAAGTAGGCACAATTCCGACATTAAGCTATCTTGGAAACACGATGATAATGTGGATTCTTGGAGCAATTCCTCAGTTCGTTATTGCTATTTTACTTGCAGTCTGGTTTACAAGTTCCAGACTTAAGATTAAAGGACAGCAGTTTTTTAAGACAGTTATTTACATGCCTAACCTTATTATGGCGTCGGCTATTTCAATGTTATTCTTCGCTGTGTTCAACCAGTCAGGACCTATTGGTCTTCTCTTTAACTGGAACTACGAAGAATCGAAGTGGGGTACCTGGCTACTTGTTGCCGGTATGAACTTCCTTATGTGGTTTGGTAATACCACAATCGTTCTTATGGCAGGTATCATGGGTATTGACCAGAGCCTTTTCGAAGCAGCAGCTATCGACGGTGCTGGCTCGTGGAAGGTATTTACAAAGATTACAATTCCCATGCTTATGCCTATTGTTAACTACGCATTCATCACTGCCCTTATCGGTGGTGTTAACATGTTTGATATTCCTCAGGTCCTTACCAAAGGAACGGGTCGTCCCGCAGATACGTCGAGAACGCTTATTATGCAGCTTAACTCGTATCTTGGAACGTCCAAGAACTATGGTATGGGCGGAGCACTTTCTGCATTAATATTTATTTTCGCTATGGTTTTGAGTCTTTTCATTTACAGCTTCATTTCCAAACAGTATCAGAACCAGCCTTCTATTTATAAGAAGGTTAAGAAAGGAGGCAAATAATGACATCATATGTTACTCCTATTGAGAAAGAGCCTAAGAGCGCAAGAGCCAAGCTTGCTGTTTTAAGAACTCTTGTATATTTGGGCCTCGCTGTTATTACCTTCTTTTGTTTGTTTTTCTTTTTCCTTATGATCATTAACTGTACGAAGAGTAATTCGGAACTTCAGGGTAAGTTCAGTCTTATTCCTTCGACACATTTTATGGAAAATATTACAAATGCATTTAATGATAAGTCGCTTGTTAATATCTGGGTCGGCATGAAGAACTCCTTCATTGTTGCATCGATTTCGGCAATTCTTGCTTCTTATTTTTCGGCGCTTACAGCGTACGGAATTCATTGCTATCAGTTCAGACTTAAGAACTTTATGTTCAAGTTTATTCTTATTGTTATGATGATTCCTTCACAGGTTTCGGCTGTAGGTTTCGTAGCACTTTGTAACAAATACAACCTTGTTAATACATTCTGGCCTCTTATTGTTCCAAGTATCGCTTCACCGGTCGTATTCTTCTACATGAAGCAGTACATGGAATCTGTTCTTCCGCTTGAAATAGTGGAAGCAGCCAGAGTTGATGGCGCTCATGAATTTTATACCTTCAACAGAATTATTGTTCCTATAATGATGCCTGCGATTGCGGTTCAACTTATCTTTTCCTTCGTTGCATCATGGAACAACTACTTCATTCCTGCAATGATTATCAGCTATCAGGGAGAAAGAGCTGCAGACTTACGTACACTTCCTATCATGATTTATACATTAAGATGTGCAGATTATGCCAAGTTTGATATGGGTGAGATTTATGCTTATATCCTTATTTCCATTCTTCCTGTTATTGTTGTTTATCTTTTCCTTTCTAAGTTCATTATCAAAGGAGCTACAGCAGGTAGTGTTAAGGGTTAATCCCCCTTTCACCATAAGACATACTCTGTTTGAAAAGCCGGTGCTTATGCATCGGCTTTTCTTTTTGGCTATGATAAGTTTTATACTTTGTTAATAGATTTTAAGCAGTGTTTTGAATATAATAAGTGGGTGTAAAAGAGAGAGGATACCCTTGTGAAGAATGTTACTTACAAAAAAAGGCTGACATTATTCTGTGTTCTTATAATGTTGTCAGTTGTGATATATGCATTCATTAAAAGTGATAATGAGTTTACTAAGATAGCGGCAGACGATATTCTATATTCGTCAACAGGGTGGTCTGTTGATGGAGAGATTGTTGAACTACCGCTTTCCGTTAATGCAAAAGAAAATGTTCCGATAGTTTTAACGGGAATTTTACCTGAAAATATCCCGGACGGATACGGACTTGAGATAAAGTCGCTTTATTCAAAATGCCAGATATTCGTTGATGATGAAGAAATATATTGTTATGGAGCAAAGCAGGTTCTTCCGTTTGGAAACATGACGGGAAATATTCGAATGATTACCAAACTTGACAGCACAATGGCCGGCAGAGAGGTAAAGATTGTAATCACCCCTTACTATTCTCTCCACATGGATATTTCGGCTGTGAGATATGCAAGCATCGGCTCGCTGGAAGAAAAGGTTTTGGCAGAAAATCTTTTTAGGCTGGCAATTGTTGTGAGCCTCCTTACAATAATGGTTATAGGTGAAGGATTGGCACTGTATCAGCTTAAAGACAACAATCATGACAACTATCTTCTTTTTGCGAATTTTTCCGCTTTTGCTTTTGTTATAGTTCTTTGGATTATATGCAGTTCCGATATTCCTCAATTCTTTACAAATGCAAACGAAGCAATTTCACTTATATCATTTCTTTGTCTTACGGTGATTGCAATTCCGTATCTTGGTTTTTGCGCACTTATAGTAAAGAAGGGGAGAGAAATTTGCGAAACTGTTGCTATGGTTGGGTGGATTTTGCCGATAATCAATATCATAGGTTTTGTAACGAACTTATTTGATCCTCCGCAGGCTTTGATTCTTTCGCACATTTATATAGGTATAGCCGCTACACTGTCGGTTGCGTTGACAATTGTCAACTACAAAGAGGGCTTTGAAGCGAAGATTTTGTTTTTCGCGGTTTCGCTGTTTGCTCTTGGCGTGGCAATCGGAATGACGCTTTTTTATATCGCACCGTCTGAAGGCTATGCTTCCACTATGGTAGGAATAAGCATGCTTGTGTTTGTTACTGCACTGTTTGGACTAGTTCTATACAGACAGATGACATATATACGCGAAAGAAAATATCTTGATACATACAGAGAACTTGCTTTTAAGGATATACTTACCGGAGTCGGGAACAGAAGTGCTTTTGAAAAGAAGTTTGAGTCAATCAGAGTTAAGCACCGGAAGGGAACACTTGTCACTCTTTATATTTTTGATATGAACCATCTTAAACATGTGAATGATGAACATGGACATCCGGCCGGCGATGCTCTTATTGTGGGAATGGCCGAATGCCTTGAAAAGACGTTTCGTGGAATCGGATCTGTTTACAGACTTGGCGGAGATGAGTTTGCTGCGGTTGTAACGGATCTTAAAGATATGCCTGAGAATGTAATAGACAAGTTTAGAATAGTTATCGAAGAATATAATGAAGACCATAAAGTAAAACTTTCGGCCGCGTGCGGATGGCACGAAAAGATTCTGGATGATTCGTCGACTTTTATTCAGGACATATATAGATTTGCTGATCTTGCTATGTATGCGGATAAGCAAAGAATGAGAGCAAAACAATAGGAGGATAATGATATGCCGGGGCCCGGAGATATAATGAAACTGATGGGAATGAAGAATAAGTTTGTTTCTTCACATCCCAAATTTGCTGCATTTATAGGAGACGTTGCCAAGAGAGGCGTTTCGGAGGGGGAAATCATCGAAATATCCATCATTGACGCCGATGGGAAACGAACAACTGCTAACATGAAGGTTAATTCGGATGACGTCGAAATGATAAATTCTCTCAAAGGTATGAAATAACAGGCTATATGGCCTGTTATTTTTTTGCAAGGTATAAAGTAACAGTAAAAATGGCCGATAAAGAAAGTAGAGAATTAGAAAAAGCATGCAAATGCGAAGGAGGGAACATATGCGTATAGAAGCCTATACACAAGTTCAGCAACTCTATAATTCCTCTAAGGTACAGAAGGACACAAATGCAGCCAAGAAGGGACCTACCGATCAGGTACAGATTTCTTCTATGGGACTCGATATCCAGGTGGCAAGAGCAGCCGTTAAGGGTGCAAGCGACATCAGATACGATGTAGTAGAGCCTTTAAAGAAGGCAATTGCCAATGGTACTTACGAGGTAAGCTCAGAGAGCTTTGCTGACAAGTTGTTACAGAAGTACGAGGAAATGCGCTAGGGAGGCTTGAG
>JAZQOL010000010.1:0-57197 GCA_045627845.1 Lachnospiraceae bacterium
TAGTATGTTCCCCACATCCAGCTTCCTTCAGATTCGAGGTCGCCCTCGACACCCTTGCCTTCGGCTATATCCTTCCCACTACCAGGCGGATTCGGGACTTTAACCCGTTAGAAACGTGCGCCGCTAGGCGCACAATCAAAAACAGACTAACCGCTTTTTACGATTAGTCTGTTTCTATAATTGTTTCGTTTTGCTTACTGTATTTAGCCCAAAGAAAAACTACTTACACAATTCGTTCCACTGGCAATCTCCACAGATTTTTTCGCGAAGCCCTGCATTAATAATCTTTTCTGCAACCAATGAAGAAAACTCACTATATCTTAGAGTAGTACCCGGTTCAACCGACAACGCCTTTAAAACACCCCTGTCATAGTTTTCAACCTTGCCATAGGAAATGCAACCTTTCTCTGTAAGATTTGGGCAATGTCTGCATACTACGTCGTCTTTATCGACCACTCTTACAATAGGATTTTCTTTTTCCAAATACTCTTTCATGGAAGCCATGTTGCCAACGAAGCCCTCGCTGTAGCCTTTTCCCTGAAAAAATTTAAAGCACATTCCATGATGGGCGCGAAGCGTAACCGCTTTTTCTGCTTCATCAATTGAAGGTTGTTTTTTAACATCGTTATCCATCACATCACCATTAAATCTCTGTTTTTAAAAAATGCTTATCAATACCTCTTTAACTTTACTGTCTTTTCAGCACTTTTCTTAACACCTTAGAAAGATAAATTGCAAGTGCAATCTTTAATGCATCCGGAATAATGAAAGGAATTACGCACCAGCTAAGAGCTGTAGCAAGTGAAATAGCTGTTCCGTTATTTTGCGCGTAAACCTGCATATACCACACTGTTCCGAAAGCATAACATACCAATAGTCCTGCTACCATTGAAATCCCGAGAATCCAGAGCTTTTTGCCTGCGAATATTTCAATCAGCCACATAACAAGTGCCGAGAAAATAAATCCGATAATGTAACCGCCTGTAGGTCCGAGCAAAACACCCATGCCTCCGGAAAAATCGGCAAAAACAGGAGCGCCGACAGCTCCAAGCAGAATATATACGATAACCGACAGTGTTCCGTACTTTCCTCCCAAAATGCCTACGGCAAGAAATACCGCAAAAGTCTGAAGCGTAAATGGAACAGTTGTAGGAACTGCTATCCAGGAGCAAACAGCCATAAGAGCTGCGCATACTCCCATGTAAGCTAAATCAATTGGTTTAATTGTATTCTTTTTCATATAAAAACTCCTCCTGTCGACATTGTCAACAATGAGGAGTTTACAATTATGGTTTACAATTTGCAATATCTGCAAGCAAAAAGTTTACAATTCATCAATAATATCTGTATGTGCACACCGAAATATCCGGTTCACTTTCCTCTGTCTCGCAAAAAGAATAGTATACTTTGCAACCGATTTCATTCCCGTATTCATCGTACGAATATGTATTTTCAGCTATATACCTTTCGCCTTCTATATTTCACCTTCTTAAACACCACCACAAAACATATGATGTGCACACTTGTAGTGATAACCCACGAAATTGGATAAGAAATATAAAGACATTCGAGAGTATGAACCTTCTTAAAGATTGTATAAATCCACAAAATTCTAAATCCGCATGCTCCCAAAAGTGAAACAATCATCGGCATTATTGAATATCCGAGCCCTCGTATTGCGCCAACGCATGTGTCCATCGTTCCGCAGGTAAAGTACGTAAGCATTATTATGGATATACGAATCATTCCGTAATATATTACCACATCACGGTCGGCCGTACCTGCGTATATCGAAAGAAGCGGAGGACCGAAGATGTATGATATCACACCAAGAGAGATTCCTGCTGCCGATGTAAAGGCAAGGCACTGAAGAAATATTTTCTTTATTCGATCAAGCTTATGTGCACCATAGTTCTGGCTTGTGAAGCTAAGGCAAGTGTGGTGTACGGCGTTCATGGAAACATAAACAAATCCTTCAAGGTTGCTTGCTGCAGTGTTTCCTGCCATGGCATCAGGGCCAAAAGAATTGACGGAAGCCTGAATCAGAACATTTGAAATTGAAAAGACTGCGCCCTGGAATCCTGCCGGAAGACCGAGCCGTAATATCTGAATAAGTTTATCCTTATAAATACGCAATTTCTTTATCTCAAGCCTATAGCACTCGTCAGACCCCATAAGACATTTCGCAATCATTACAGCCGAAATTGTCTGCGAAAGAACAGTTGCATAAGCAACACCGTCAACTCCCATCCCGAATGCAACTATAAATACAATGTTGCATACTGCATTTATCGCTCCTGCAACGGTAAGGTATGTCAGAGGTCGCTTTGTATCTCCTATTGCACGAAGAATTGCCGCCCCGAAATTATAAAACATCTGAACCGGCATTCCGGCAAAATATATCCTTATATAAAGGCTTGAAAGAGGAAGAATCTCCGTTGGAGTTCCCATAAGTTCAAGAAGCGCAGGCGCAAACGCTATTCCGATGAAAGCAAGCGCAACTCCGCTTATCAAAGAAATTGCAATCGCCGTATGAACGGTTTCATGAACATCTCTTTCTTTTCCCGAACCGAAAAATCTTGCAACAAGAACATTTCCGCCAACGGACAGTCCCATAAACACGTTAACAAGAAGATTAATTAATGAAGAAGTCGATCCGATTGCAGCAAGCGCTTCTTTACCGGCAAATCTTCCGGCCACAACCATATCGACAGCGTTAAAAAGAAGCTGCAGAATGCTTGAAAGAATTAAAGGCAACGTAAAAGAAACAATCTTTGGAAAGATTGCTCCTTCTGTTGTATTCATACTATATTTCTTTATTCCCGTTACAGTTCTGTTCATTCTGGCTTCCTCACGAATTAACCTATTATACTCCATTTACGAGGAATTAATATACTCCGTATCAGATTGACTACCATCTGCTCCCAAGCAAATCACCTTTCGTGAAAAGATTTCCGTTTACATCCCTTTTAACCGGAGAAAGTATCTCCTTTGAAACAAGATACGAAAGATTCTGCCTTGAGCATCCAAGTAACTCACAGCTTTCAGATGTATCAACCGTATTAAGCCTTACAAAAGCCAGAAAATCATCCAGAACAAGTGGAATTAAAATCCCTTTGTCATAAAGAATATCTGCAGAAATATCAATCGAATCATTGAATGTCACGCAATATCCTCCCGCTGCTACATGCCCTGACTGAAAAAGAGCAGTATTCGACGCCAGCTTATCAACATCCGAAATGTCTGAAAGTTCATCAAGGCTTACCTTCCTTACAGTATCATCAAAGAAAAAGCAAAGCATGGAATTATCTTTACATATTACGCATTCCCTAAGATTATGCTCCATCCTTCTTTTGACATATT
Organism: Lachnospiraceae bacterium; assembly: GCA_045627845.1. GTDB lineage: Bacteria > Bacillota > Clostridia > Lachnospirales > Lachnospiraceae > UBA1258. The sequence goes on from JAZQOL010000010.1 coordinate 3,364, forward strand.
CAGGAGCATTTTCCATCTTTTTAATATACATATGATCCTGACTGCTTCTTGCCCCTGACTCTGAAAGAAGTTCCATCTCATCATAATCGGAAAGACCCGCGTTCTTGAGTATACTGCCGATGTTCTGACGACCGCTCGGTATTATACGTTCCCTGACCCACTTAAGACTAAGTTCCCTTCCCATGGTAACCCTGCCCCTCTTAACTGCCTCAGAAAAAATAAGCGGAGCAGTCCATTCGTCGAGATTAGGATTCAGTTCAATTATAAAAGATTTTTCTTTTGCATAATACAAAATACAGCCTACCGACACCATCGTCTCATCATCTATAATCTCATAGATTTTCATAAATCTCGTACCTCTTTATAATCATCTCCCAAATTCGATTCATATGTAATTGCGAAATAATTCCATCAAGTCCTCCAAAAACATATGCCCGGTCAGCGTTATTAAGCTTTCCCCTGAAAGTATGAGTGTTCTTGATCAGTTTAAGATTTTCATGGCACGAATTCGAACCAATATAATTATTGCATCTCCGGTCTTCCATAACGTCAAAAGAAGCTATCTCTTCCTCAGTGCTACAATTAAACAAAAGCGACAGCCCGTGATCAAAAAACGGAGCAATCCTAAGCGTATGCTGCCTTGCATTTCTCAGAACTTCAATATTGGCACCATGTCTGTCACGATTCAAAATGATGTAATCAATCGCGAGCATTGTGTCAATGTATTGGTCAAATCCAAATCTTTCACAAAAAGCATATCGTGATTCCCCGGGTTCGCGACCTGCTTCATAGAAATTATCAAGCGAAGCTTTACTCTCGCCTGGCATTTTGAAGTCCTCCGACGCGCACAAATATGTTGTATAGATTTGTCCGTCAATCTCGATGTCCGCGTGTATCAGCTGATAACTAAGATGTTCTACACCAAGTATCGTAAGCATTCTGTCGACGATAATCTCATTTACGCATTCATGTCCTACAATACCTTTCTGCGAATCAAAATTAGAGAGCTTATAATAAATTTTCCTTCCGCCTAAGGTCGATTCCGATTTTAAGAAAGTTCCTGCTGTTCCGCTCGAACTCCTTGCATGTGACCATTTTAAATATGTTAAATCCTGTTTTTCCAAAATAACTCTGGTATCCATATCCACATTTCTTTCCGTTTTTTATTTGACGCTCGTCAAATGTTCTCTCTTTTGTTCTGTATTATATCACATATTTGACGCACGTCAAATGCAGCAGGCACTGGTACTTGTGATATAGTGATGTTTCAAGGCAAAAGCTCCGTACAATTCTTCATCGTCGTCTTCATCTTCTTGAACAGAATCAGTTCTGATACAATAATCAGGCTTGTCGGATATTATTTCAGTATCGTTCACATTATCCCCGTACATCTGTTGTCCCCCCTGGTTATATCAAATCATTTCGTTTTGGTTATATCAATATACCCAGCAGCATTTATAATAGCCTTAACCGATTTAATCTTATCTCAATTACAATACTATTCTTCATTTGTATACATTGCTATAAATATTTTGATAAAAAAAATAAGAGGCCAGTTTTAAACAACTTCAAAATGTGAGGATTAACGTGAAAAAAGTTGCAGCTTTAAATGATTTATCAGGTTTTGGAAAATGTTCCCTTACAGCAGCCATACCGGTGCTCTCTGCTTTAGGAGTTCAGTGCTGTCCCATAGCTTCAGCCGTACTTACCAACCAGACAGGATACCCTCATTACCATTACACTGATTTATCCGCCATGCTTCCGGGTTACATTGATGCCTGGACTCAGAACGATGCTCATTTCGACGGAATTTATACAGGATTCATGATGAGCAGTCATGAGATTGACAGTTTCATGGCATTTATCGATAAGTTTTATGAAAAGAATACATTTCTTTTGGTCGATCCCGTAATGGGCGATGATGGTCGAACTTACTCAATATACAACGACGAGCTTTTAAAGAGCATGAAGCGCCTCTCAAGGAAAGCCGACCTCATTACGCCAAACCTTACGGAAGCATGTCTTTTGGCTGATTACAGTCTTAAAGATGCCTATGCGGATCTGTCTAAAGAACAGCTTCTTTCTTTTGCGGGCGAAGTCGGTACCAAATTAAGAAATCTCGCAGAGCATAATCAGGATGTCGTCATCACAGGCATCAAATGCAGAGATTCATACGCTCCGTGCATTTATAACCTGTCCGTTACAAAAGAAGGAATTATGGAATATCGATCGGAATTCTTTGATAAATCATTTTCGGGAACAGGTGACCTTTTCGCCTCTGTTGTCTGCGGATGTAAAGTAAGAGGCATGCCCACCGATGAGTCCATAGCTCTCGCCGGCAAGTTTCTTTTTAAAAGCATCGAAGATGCCGTGAAAGAAAATGTTCCCACGGCCGAGGGTGTTAATTTTGAAAAATATATTATCGAACTTATAAAAGGAGTTGAACACATTGAACAAGAGTGAAAACATTCCAAATAGAGCTATCGGTTCCCTGCATATCAGGTATATTACTTTTACGGCGATGTTCGCTGCATTAATCACTATTTTTACAGCCTATGTCTGCCATATTCCGATGGGGGCAAACGGAGGTTACCTTCATTTTGGAGACAGTCTTATATATATTGCTGCGACCGTTCTTCCATTGCCTTATGCAATGCTTGCCGGAGCAATAGGCGGAGGGCTTGCAGATTTATTTACCGCACCTATGTGGGCGCCTGCGACTATAATAATTAAGGCTCTTATTACAATTCCATTTACAAATAAGGGGGCGAAAATTGTTAAGCCTCGTAACATAATAGCAACAGTGCTTGCTTTCATGATTTCAGGTACAGGATACTTCTTTGCCAATCAGATACTGTTTGGTACAAAGGTTGCTTTCTTCACCTCCATCACCGGAAGTTTTATGCAAAGTGGCGGAAGTGCAGTATTCTTCATCATTTTCGGCTTGGCATTGGACAAACTTGGATTTAAGAGTAAAATATTCAGAGTATAAAGGAGACTAATCATATGGCAGACATTATTTACACATATAAGAATCAGGTTTACGCAAACATCACCAATAAATGCGACTGTTCATGTACCTTTTGCATAAGATCTCAGAAAGATTCCGTAGGCGATGCCGAGACATTATGGCACAAGCAGGATCCGACAATTGACGAAATAAAGGCAGCCATAGACGCCTTTAATTTCACAGGATTCGATGAGTTTGTTTTCTGCGGATACGGTGAGCCCACATGTGCTCTTGAAAATCTTCTCGCAAGTGCTTCATACGTAAAAGAAAAGACCGGGCTGCCCATAAGGCTTAACACCAACGGTCTTTGTAATCTTTATCATAAGCGTGATATCATTCCGGAGCTTGCAAAAGTTATTGACAGCGTTTCAATAAGTCTTAATGCAGCAAACGCTGAAGAGTACAACCGAGTAACCCGTCCAAGCTTTGACAACGCTTACGAAGCTCTTTTGGACTTTGCTTCGGAATGCAACAGCAAAATTGCCCACACACAGCTTTCAATCGTCGATGTTCTTCCTCCCGAAGAAATCGCCGAATGTAAACGAATCGCCGACGAACGTGGAGTTTACCTTAAAATCCGCAAGTTCACATCATAGCCTTTCCTACTCACAGAAGTATTCATTTCAAACTTCTTGCACACAATGAGCCAAGATTCTCGCAAACATCCTCACTTTAGGTGTTTTGCGCGAGTTTTGGCTATCTTTTTCTCGCAAATCTTCTCGTTTCGGCTACTTTGCGAGAATTCTGCTTGCCTTTTTCTCGCGAATTCTTGCTACTTCTTCTTCAATGATCTTACCAAGGGTGTTCTCATCAAGTTCATACTCTCCGCTTAGTAAAATACGTTCATCGTTTCCTGCAGCTACGGATCTGTCTGCAAAAGCATTAAAAATGTCCTGCTTTTGTGCAAGCACTTCCAGGATTCTCTCATCAACGGTCTCATCACAAAGAAGCCTGTATACAAGAACGTTCCTCGCCTGACCCATTCTGTACGCTCTGGAAATTGCCTGGCTTTCCACAGAAGGTTTAAGTTGTGGCTCGCAAATCACCACAACACTCGCCGACTGAATATTAAGTCCTGTTCCTCCCGACATAATCTGCGAAAGAAGCACAGATCCTGCCTGAGCACGGTCAAACTCGTCGATAATTTCCTGTCTTCTCTGCGGAGAAACCGATCCGTTGATTGGTTCCATGCATATATCCCCAAGATATTCATGTATCTTTCGTATAGTATCGAGGTAAAAAGAAAATACTAAAACTTTTCTTCCATCTTCTTTTGCCTCATCGATAATTTCTTTTAATCGGATTGCTTTACACGAATTACTTAAATCATCGGTTTTCCAGGAAACCTGACGGATTGCTGCATAGTCCTTCTTTAAGACATTTGATTCGTATATTACTTCCTCTTCAGGGAAAAGGTTGCACCATTCAAGGCTTTCAATAAGTTCAGGAAGTTCTTTTAGAACATCATCCCTCTTTCTTCGGTAATAAACAGGCGCTATCTTTTCACGAAACTCTCTTGCAGATGACATGTATGTCAGGTGTTCGACCGTTTTCGCAACGTCGGGTTGCAACATCCCGATTAGATTTATCATTTCGTCGACGTTGTTCTCAAGCGCAGTACCTGTCATGAACAGAAGTCTCGTTGCATACTTTGAAAGATGCTTTACATTCATGCTTCTTTTTGCGCTTGGATTTTTAATATAATGAGCCTCATCTACAGTAAGAAGGGAATACCTGTAGTCCGTTTCAAATTTCAAAAATCCCGTTGTTTCATATGTCGTTACGGCAACTCCTCCGTCGTGAAGCCAGGAAGAAAACGCTTCCATCCTGTCCGCTCCGTGAATCTTGGTAACACTTAACGTACTGTGTTTCACAATCTCTCTGCACCAGTTTGTAATAACGCTTGCCGGGCAAACGACCATAAAATGTGTCTCTCCGGCATTTTTTAACGAAACCATTGCAGCTATGGCCTGGACGGTTTTTCCAAGGCCCATCTCATCGCCAAGGAGCACCCTTTCCTGATGGAGAATGTATTTAACACCCCACAACTGATAATTTCTCAGGGTGCACTTCAATCCTTCAAAAGCAAAATTTTGATCCTTTATACTTCCTGCAAGTTCCTCCGGAAGTCCGTACAGCGTATCGCCGTTTCCAAGCACACCCGGAGCAATCTGTTCAAGCGTTGTAAAGAAAGCAATCGGATTTGTTTCAAAATCTTTCCAAACCGTTTCGTTACTTAGAGCCCGAATCCTTTCAGATTCATCAAAGACCTGCCTCGATCTGTAAAAAAAGTCGCTGTTTCGCAGTTTTGTTAAGTTTTCAAAAGCAATATCTGCAACTTGTTTTTCGCTTTTCTTTGCAAAAATCCATTTAATATTACTACACGCCGGACGAATATCCTCTACATACTTTCTTATATATGCCCCATACTTTTCAAGCAGTTCATCAGCTTCTTTTGCAACCGGTTCCGATGCCATAAATGCATCCAAAGCCTTAACAAGTCCCGTAGAAGATTCACTCCTGTCATCTGCGTTAAGACGTACTTTTATCTGGCTGACTGTCTGCTCCTTATATTGCTCAGCCCTTTTCTTTATTGTATATGAGCCATCTTCACTGATACCATTTATAGCTTCCAGTTTCTGCCTTGTGCACGTTAAAATGTCAGCAATGGTATTGATGCCCGAATCGCGAAGTGTTTTAACCCTCAGCCCTGCTTTGTCACGATTCAATTCGTCGACGGAAACATTGCTAAGAATCCGCATCACTTCTTTTGTTACATACTTCTCTGTTTCAAGTTCAACTTCTTTTCTTGCTTTAACAGCACTGCCTGAAAGAATTTCGAGATATTCCAATACCTTTATATGATTTTCGCTTAATGTCTTTGCTTCTTTTGCTGAATACTTTCTTGCCAATGCTAGCCTCCGATTATTATTTCGATTTATTATACCACCAATCGATTTTACTTACTCCTCAACCTTATAGAGCCCGGTTTCAGTCAACCGATACTTTGTATCCGATACTTCCGAAATAAACTTTCTGTCATGAGAGATGCTGATAACAGCCCCCGGGAACTCTCGAATCATCTTTCTTATGACCGGTCCCGACAGAGGTGAGAAATTACGCGTCGGTTCGTCAAGGAGCAAAACATTGCAATCCGAAAGACTCATCTTCAAAAGAAGCACTTTTGCCTTCTGCCCGCCCGATAGTTCCCTAATCGGATGACTCATCTCATCCGGCGTATACTTAAGTGATCCAAGATACGTGCGGATTCGTGTAATCTCTTCCTTGTCCCCGGTTTTTGCAAGGTACTCAACCGGTGTAACTTCCATGTCAAGAATATCCTCATAGTTCTGTGGCATGTATTCGGCATTGATGTCATTTCTTGCAAGTAATTCCTCAGCAATCTTTTTAAACAGAGTTGTCTTTCCCACTCCGTTAGCTCCGACTATACATACCTTTTCCGCTCCGCGAATTCTTAAAAAGATATTTTCCGAAAGAACTCTTTCACCATCTTGCGTCGTCAGTTTATTAAGGCTGTATTCAACAACCGTTTTTCCCGCCGGAATTAAAGAATCCTTTCCCCCAAGTTTAAAGAAAATGGCCGTCTCCTGTTCAGGCATCTCTGTCATATTTTCATCTTCACGTTCAAAACGTTTTCCCATGGCTTTGACCGTATGCATTTTGTCTTTCAGATTTTTCGCAATGGCGGGATTCTGTCTGGAGCATTCTCCCAACGCATAGGAAACACTGTCCATGATTCTTCGAAACTTTTCGTCTCGAATCTTCTTTTCCTTGCGGTCGTTTAATGCCTGCTGTTCCTGCCTTTCAAAAGCATGAAGTCGTTCGGTTACATACCTTTTGTAAGGCATCTTCGCAACTGTATATCTGCTCTCGGTTTTTCTTTTGACCTGTTCAATATGAACAATCATATTGGCTGTGTTCTCGATAAGCGTTTCGTCGTGAGATATGAACAACACAATGTATTCCCACTCATTGATTATTTTTTCAAGAAGTTCCAGCGTATGAATATCGATATCATTTGAAGGTTCATCAAGCAAAAGAACCGTCGGCGCCTGCATGAAAATCTTCATAAGCTGTGCCTTGATCTTTTCGCCGCCCGAGAGCGTACCCATATCCTGCTCTTTGTAAAAGAAGTCAGCATTCACACCAAATTTATTGGCAATTGAAGCAAGTTCTTTTGGCGACTGATTCCAAAAATTGTCATCTTCCGAAAAAAACTCGTAAAGCGTCTTGCTTTTTACCGGCTCCGGCAATTCCTGCGGAAGGTATGCAAGTCGCTCATTTCCCACTACCCTTTCTCCTGTGGCTTCAATATAGTCCGTCACCGTTTTCGGGTCATATATCCACTTCATAAGTGTAGACTTTCCGTTTCCCTCTTCACCTATTATTGCTGCTTTGTCGCCGTAATTTAATGTAAGGTCAAATTGATCCAGTATAGTTCTGAGATCTTTCTTGTGTGTAAGTGTCAGTTTGTTAATCTGTAACATTCAACATTCCTCCTCTCATAACACTGCAAATATAAAAGCCCGTTTGCATGCGCAAAACGGGCTCACAAAATCAGACCTTTATTGTAAAAATAAAGGAAATGCTCCTGTGATAATCCAATTCAAGCGTACACAAACAAACCTGCTTTTGCAGTTTTGCAATCATCATGTGTCAACTCAAATCAAACTATCTGTTATACATTTCCTCACCATACACATAAAATGTGCTCTTTCTTTATTTTCGAAATGAATATAGCACAAAGCAAAAAAACTTGTCAATTGGCATTTCATTTATGAAAGCATTTTCCGACCTCGGCTCGCAGAGCCGCCTTTTACTTATTTGCCTTCTTTTGTTTCGGCCTTCACCCGTTTGTCTTTCTCTCTGCTCCGACTTCAAAATGGTATCGAACGATTCCTATATCTACACGGCTTAAAACTCCGCCTTTATCTATAAAGTCGACGCTGTCGTCTTCATTTAATCGAATTTCAAATTTCTGCTGATTAACCGCAGTCGGTGCCAAAAGCGCCATTTCGACACCCTTATTAAACCATTCCGGGTAGTTTATTCTTCCTAAAGAAACCTGCTCCGATGACTTAGATTTACGAGGTTTTCCCTGATGTTCACCGTAACCGATTGCAATCGAAATGACCAATCGCTCGCCATCACTTACCTTCGCCGGGATCTTCTTACGGTTAAAAGTGCCCGCCCAGCATGTATTAAGTCCCAACTGTTGCGCATAGAGTACTATTTTCTCTCCATAATACCCTATTCTTTCGTCCAAATCTTCTCCGTCAGGTCCAACGCAGGCAATTACACTCGGTGCACTTCCAAGTCCCATCGTCCGGTTCAAAAGTCTGTTAAATGTTTCTTTTGCATCCACGCACAGTTGAAAGCAAAGATTTCCTTCTTTATTGCATTCATCAATAAATGAATTCAGTTTTTCAATTATCTCAGGTTCAATTGCCTTGTCTTTATAGTTTCTAACAGAATGTCTTGCCAGTATTGCTTCTCTCTCAGTCATGATTCCCTCGCTTTTTCTTTTGCGTTTTCTTTCGCTTTTTCTTTCGCTTTTTCTTTTCTTATCAAGCGTTGCATAATTGTTTCAATTATACCATAGTTTTACTTAAAAAATATTTCTTTTACCATATGCCTGATATCGTTCATGTTCATAGGTGCCGAATCGGTATCCATAGTAACTATCAAATTTTTACAGCAATATATTCCGGAGGCTGTATAATCCTTCAATTTTGTAATGTTTGCATCACGATAAAAATCATCATCCATGAGTCCAAGATGTTCATGATATATTTCTTTTCTTTCTTTTACATTAAGAAGTACAAAATCCGGATATTTCACTTTTCCATTCTTTAGCCTGACTTCAGCCTCATATCGATAAGGGATACCCAAATCATAATACATGTTTGCAAGCATCTCCTCGGATTTACTCCTTACCAAATCTCCTTTTTTTGTTTCTCTTACACACTCCTCACGTCGATATGGGTTCCTTATATACTCCGCAGCCTCCCACTCTTTAGCATATTCTTCGTCAGACAAAAAAATAGGTGTCACCAGTTCCTGTCTATATTGATTCATAGTTGCGTAAACATCCTCGGGTTTAGTCCCTTCCACAGACGAAAGATACGCGGTTATCCCCTTCAGTTCTCTTCTTATCTGCTTAAGCAATTTTTCGCAATAGGATTTCTGCGCAAGGGCTTTTGCCAAATCAATTTCGTCAGCTTTTATATATGTCCCATGGCAGTCGTCGCTATCCGTTACTTGAAAGTATTGTTTTCCCAAACCGCGCTTTTGAACTCTCAGATTTCCTTCCGGAAATGATACCCTTTTTTTCAAAATGTCCTCTGCTGCCTTCTCTAAAATACGCTTCCGTTCCTGTAATTCTTTCTTGTACATTTTTCCTCCTTTTGGTTTTTCTAACTGGCTAAAAATCCAATTTTCATTTTTTCCAGTCGAAAAAGAAGCATCAATATGCTCTAATGCTGGCAAAAAAAACATATACTCTATTTAGCTAGTCAATTTGGGTTAATAATTACTGGTAAAAATAAGATTTTTAAAATTTTACCGGTCATCGGTAGAATGAAAATACTGGCTAAAAACCAGTTTTTGAAATTTAGCCTGTTAATACAAGCCAAAAATAGAGAAATAATACTAGTAAAAATCAAAAATAATGATTTCAGCTAGTCAAGTGTCAATTTACCTTGGCAAAAGTGACTGGTAAAACTATCAAATCAATCATTTTACTAGTCAGTCACGTCCCCTTGTGGTTTCAACCAACCGATAAAAAGTCCAAAACCATCTGATTAGCCGGTCCTTCGCTAAATTCGATTGTTCAGGGTGACATGCAAAAACATGAAAATGGTTTTCAGCCGATCTTGCTAAAGCTCGACACAGTATAAATTTACTCCTATATAGACATATAGTATTAGAACAAAAACAATAATGCAACAAATAATCTTCCAAACATCACTCGTCTAAGTTCTAACGTCCGCAACTTTCATGCAGTTTAGCCTTAAGATGCTCATATCTTAAGCGCTTTTCCTCTTTCGAAAAGTGAACTTCACGAAATTGCTCCGGATTATCGTTGTAGTCAAGTTCTTCTCTTCCAAATTGTTCACTGGTTAAGTCAAAAGAACAATCTCCCACAACATTATAGCAATGGTAATTTCCGCCGGGTCGCAATATTCCATAGACCTTCCCGCCGAAAATATCCTGCGCCAAAAAAGCCGTAATTGAGCACTGCCCAAGCGTCATGTTCTCTTTCGTCCACTCAGAGCGCATACGCGGTGCGCACGTATCTGCGCACCAGATCTCTGATAGCGCATCATACAAATCTCTTGGAGAGTTAATACCGTTATATTCGTTATTCATAGGCTTAGCATCTGCATGCTCCCAGCCCCAAAATCCATATTCCATGCACTTTTCCTTCGTTTAGATCTCAAATTAACTCAATAAAACATTCTGTTTCGCTTATTTTTCTATAGCCTTGATTCATTCAATCATCCGGACTATTCTTCAATCTCTTCCATCCATTTAATCATCCGGCCAAATCTTCAATCGCTTCAGTCCATTCAATCATCCGGCCAAATCTTCAATCGCTTCAGTCCATTCAATCATCCGGACTATTCTTCAATCTCTTCAGTCCATTTAATCATCCGACCAAATCTTCAATCGCTTCAGTCCATTCAATCATCCGGACTATTCTTCAACTGCTCCGGTCCAATCAATTATTCCGCCGAACTCGATTATTTTTGTATATCCCATATCAGCAAGCTTCTGCGATGCTTGCTTGCTTCTGTTACCGCTTCTGCAGTAAACGTATATCACCTGGTCTTTGTTGGGAAGCTGCTCGGGCTGTGTATCGACAATACTTTCATTTGCAACATTTATTGCTCCCGGAATATGTCCTGAAGCAAACTCATCGGGACGTCGCACATCAAGTATTATATAATCACCTTTCGTTTCAAAAATCGTTTTGGCTTCTTCCATTGTTATTGAAATGTATCCATTCATCGTATTATTCCCCTGCGCGTTTCCTTCAAAACCCGGCTGACTGCTTCCGTTATTATTCTGCATCCCGTAAGCACAGGACACTGCCAAAACAACACGCGCAAGCACCAAAGCTGCAAATATAATAAAAACCGCTACTAATATTTTATTCTTCTTATCCACCTTATATACCCAATCAGCAGACTGAATTCTCAAGCCACATGCTCTCAGCCATAAATTCTCTAATGCGTATATTCACATCGCAAAAAACATGCGACATTTAACCACGCCATCACCATTCTAATCGCTTGCTTAATCCAACAAAATCCCTGCAACATTTAACCATAGCGTCACTTCTTAGTACAAAGAAACACCACGATCATAACAACGTCAGCAACAACCATCATTATCGGAACAGCAAAAGAAAGTTGCAAGAGAGAGAACAAAATCGCTGCTACGGGGATAACAATGGCAACAATTCTGTATGTAACCGAATCATAAAGCCAGCTATAGGGCAAAAAGTGCGCTCCGACAACTATCGCATAAGCCGTAAGCATCTGTTCCGGTTTTATCAGCCATACAAGTATAACAATCAAAAGATATAGCATCTGATTTAGCGCAAAAACAAGCCCTGCCGAATTCAACGGATTTTCTTTATCGGAAAACTTGATCTTATAAATTTTTGAAAACAAAAGCGCCAAAGGCACAAGTACGGCCGAACTGTATAGCGACAGTACATTTTTGTAATACTGTGTAATATCCAAAAAACTCACAACCGTTATAAAAATCCATATTACTAATGACGCACTTATAAAATGTGCTCCGTATTTTTGTGAAGCAGCATATTCCTTCTTATGAGCCGCCATTTCTTCCATCGTAATTTTCATATCATTCTCCATTCCACACCATTCTCCATTCCGCCTCTGGCGGAATCCGGAGGGCACTTGCAGTGGTGCTCCCTTGTGGAGTGGCACAAAAGTGCCCCCCAGATTAATGTTTACAGATTGTGCTTTCCGCTCACTTCTTCCAGGACAACCTTAAATACAGCACAGTTGGGCAAGCCCTTACAACTTTCGGCCGGGAACCCACTGTGTTTGTAGTGTTCAAGCATGTACTTAAACGCAGCAACCTTCTCGTCCTTGTCTTCAATCATTTCAGCTACTCCGGTGCCTATTACGCTCTCATACTTTGCCGTAATGCCACCATCCGTCTCAACGGTTTTATGATAAAGATGTGCTTCCACACACACATTAGGGTCGGTATTGAGAATGTCCCACTTTCGACCACCGAGTGCCGAATGAAAGTATACGGTAATCTTCCCATCGTCCAAAGAACATGCAAATGTCATAGGAATTACATATGGAGCAACGCCTCCGTTCATTCCAAGATTGATTGTGTCACATCTGCACAATATGTCGTATATCTCATTCAAATCATTTACTTCCCTGTCTTTTCGGCGCATTTTAACGTCCTCCTATATAAAGCCTTTATATATAGTCACGCGGAATCAAATCACTGCCAATTGCAATCATCCCAATGCAACATCAAGAATCATCATTCCGACAAATCCCAGCGTAAATGCCATTGTCGTAAGATTCGAGTGCTCTCCCTCTGACATTTCCGGAATCAGTTCTTCAACAACAACATATATCATTGCTCCAGCGGCAAAACTTAATAGCACCGGCATGAGAGGAACAATAAGTGAAGCCAAAAGAATCGTCACAAATCCGGCAACAGGTTCAACTATTCCCGACAGCACACCCTGAATACACGCTCTTGCTTTACTCATACCATTAGCGTGGAGTGGCATTGAAATAATTGCGCCTTCCGGAAAGTTCTGAATCGCAATTCCAAGCGCAAGAGACAATGCAACAGATAATGAAACCATTGTACTTCCCTGTAACCAGCTTGCGTACAAAACACCGACTGCCATTCCTTCCGGAATGTTATGAATAACAACAGCAAGCACAAGCATTGTATTTTTCTTTAGCTTGCTTTTGGGGCCTTCAACCGTATCATTCAAATGCATATGCGGAGTCACCGTATCTATCAGCAAAAGAAAGGCTATGCCCAGGCAAAACCCTATTGAAGTCGGAATAATCGATTTCTTACCCATGCTCTCGGTTGCCTGATTTACAGCCGGAATGAGCAGGCTCCAAAAGGAAGCTGAAACCATAACACCGGCAGCAAACCCCGTCAAAGTTCTCTGCAACGACGCATTCATTTCTTTTTTCATAAAAAGAACCATCATTGATCCAAGTGCTGTTCCTGCAAACGGAATCAGCAGTCCCAAAGCAATCGTCATGTTCATATCTTCTGCCCCTTTCTTTTAAAAGGCTTTATAAACAATCATTATTGTTCCTTATGTCCTATTGCAAAAACTCTTCTCTTAAATGCTCTGATTCTTGCACCGTACTTACTTGAGAAAACCAATCCAACAAACAGCATTCCTATTGAAAAGCCCTGAAGCGCATCCGCCATCACCAGTAAAGTTGCATTATCGCTTTCTTTTATAAGTGCATAAATAAGAATACCCAATGCTGCCAGTCCGTTACATAACCGAACCCTTCTATTGTACTTCTCAGCCTCTGTGTTTGTGTAATCAACTGCCTGTAATACCGTTTCCTTCATTTCCTTATTCATTTCTTCGTTTTTCCTTTCGCCATTTAAAATTTCGCGAAGGTCCACATCATAAAAATCAGAAATCTCGATTAATACATCAAGATCGGGCATGTTGTTTCCGTTTTCCCAACGTGAAACAGTTCTGTTTGAAACTCCGAATTTCTCAGCAATCTGTTCCTGAGTATAATCTTTTTCTTTTCGCAATTCCTTTAAGAAACTTCCAATCTGTTCCTGATTCATTCTGTGCTCCTTACAAATCAAATGATAGCAATATGTCAAAAGAAAAAACACGACATAAAACGGGAATTCCCGCATTCTTCCAAGCAGACAAGGTATGTCCAGTTTATTTACCAACCAGTTTCAGTATATTCCATACGCGGATTTCTATCAAACATAAATTTTTTTCGCAAGAACGTCCGACTCAGGCAAAAAAAGCCCTATGACAGCGTTCTTTTCTTTTGGTGAAAGAAAAAGAACTGTCATAGGACTCTATGCTTCATATCACTCATTCCGATTACAATCGGCACGAATAATTCCGATTTCATAATATTAGAGTCTATTTGCGGAAGTCAAAATATCCAAATAACCAACTATCGGCAAAAATACCAAGAGTCCTATGAATTTTCTTTTCCTACGAACCCTAAATGAACTTATCGAGATGGCTATCGCCAAAATGATAATCTCTAAAGAAGAGATAGTACCCATACAACTGTTGATAGGCTTAGCATATTCAGGATAGATATTCAGTACCACACTACCCACAACGCACAGCAATAGCGCTATTACAAGAACGAAAAAAGAAGTACGTTGTTTTCCTTTGCTTTTTGTTCTCACACTCAAGAAACAGATATATGAATTCTACTCAGAAATAAGCATGCTTAATTGCAATGTAGGAGAAAAATATAATTAGCCTCGGTGTTTGCAAAAGTCTGTTTGCCTAGTTGTGCATTATACATCCGTATTCCATTTTCTCGTCTTGCATTGTTAAGAACGACTTACGGCTGCTTCTGTTTTGAAATGTGAATTCCCTTTGTTCTTTTTTGTTATGTCAACCGCGTTACTGGCTAAATTTGGGTTTCTTTTTTTTTGCCAGTACCTTTTTCCACCTTTGTACTGGTAAATTTGCCAAATAACAATTTTAGCCAGTACGTCACAAACATAATTAACTGGTAAAAACATGATATTTTAATTTTAGCCAGTACATATTTGCTTAAACGTACCGGTTAAATCATTACATTATGGATTTAGCTAGTCAAAACACTAAATAAATGTAAAAAAGCGACTGGTAAAAATTAATAATCTTCCGTTTAGCCAGCAGTGGTGTCTACACCTCGCCAATTTGTTACTGGCAAAATCGGGATTTTTTAAGTTTAGCTAGCCGCAAGTGTCCATTTTCACATCCCATACCGTTTCAAGTCAACTCTTCCGTCGATAACTTCAATTCCATCGGCTTCAAGCAGTTTTGCCTGCGCCCCACTTCCGCCAAAAGCAAATTCTCCGGCAAGTTCACCCTTGCTGTTAACAACTCTGTAGCATGGAATCTTATCCGGATCAGGATTCTTGTGCAAGGCGTTTCCTACTGCACGCGCCATCTTTTTATCGCCGGCCATGTCGGCAACCTGACCGTAAGTGGCAACCTTTCCTCGCGGTATCTTCATTACCGCCTCATAAATACGGGTTGTAGGACTGTACGAAATCAAGTCATAACTGTCATCTATCATCACCCTTATGTCTGCATCCGGTATGCTTCCGTCCAAAACCACGGTAATCCAGTTTGATTTATTCTGATGATAAGCAGGAATAACCGACTTATACTTATCACGCCAAAAGAAGGACTTCATCGGATCTACTTTAAGATTAATATTTATATGTCCGTCTTTTTCATATGTCCACACAAATGCTTTTTTATTGGGTCTAAACCTCACAAGCTGCCAGTTATCGTCATGAAACGGTGCATCCTGATAGACGTCTGCAAAAGAAAGACTGTACGACAGCACTTCTTCTCTTGTTCTCACACAAATTACCTCGCAAAAACCACTATTTAACGAAATAGACGTAGTTTTCTTTTCTCGGTGCCGGAGGATTTATGGGTGCTGCTGCATAACCGATTGCACAGTGACCGATTCCTTCATATTCTCCCTCGATTCCAAGATCGGAAAGAAGCTTTTTCCCAAACTCCGACTCGAACTCTTCTTTTGCCCGGTGTATCCAGATACTGTTTATACCAAGGCTCTCGGCTGCATTCATAAGATTGCCCATTACAAGCGAGCCATCATACTTATAAGTCCCTACCGCCTTATTTGCAAGAACAATCAGGATGACCGGAGCCCCGTAAAAAGGATCCGTTTCCGCACCCATAATCTTTGCATTTTCTTTTGCAAGTTCATCCCTGATTTCTTTATTGGTCACAGCAATGATAATCGGACTCTGTTTGCCCATTCCGGTTGCTGCATATGTACCGGCTCTGAGGATTGCCTGAAGGTCCTCCTCAGACACCATCCTCTCCCTGTCAAAGTTTCTGCAACTTCTTCTTGTTTCCAATACTTTCAATGTTTCATTCATGTCGTAACCCTCCGTTATAAATGAATTGATTAAATTCCTTAAAGACAATCTATTCCTTTCGAAAGCGATTTCCAATGCCACTACCTGTATTCAATCGATGACATCAGAATCTTCGGCATTCTGGTCCTGTACTTTTTGCGAAGTTCCTTGAACTGCTTAGATAAAAACAAAGCCTTCTCGCCTACATTTTTACACTTTGGTCCAAAGATGATTTCCTGAATTGTAAGAGTAAAATCGCCCCTGACATAGACCTTAGGCACATCTCCACCAGTGTATCTTAATTCTCCGTCGTCATCGTCAACATCATCGAAAAGAATTCTGCTTTCTTTCTCATGATAGTACTTGCTGTCCTTTATAAGGAACCACAGACATTCGGTTCCACGGAATAGTTTTTCCTTAATCTCGGGATTTGTTTCCGTATCAATCAGCTCTTTGAGCTTTATCATGTTATCTTTTATAGTTTCGATAGCATCGCCGTTCTTGTCGATGTGCGAATTTGCTTTCTTGTCAAAAGAAAATTCTCCATTATTTCTTCCCTTTGTAAGGTACAAAACCGCATACAAATCCGGAACATTCTTATTTCTTCTCTTGGTCGACTTCCAGTCTACGGAAATAAAGCATCCTTCCGCATGCCCACCATACATCTCCCACATAGAAAGATCTTCTCTTCTCTGCGTGAACGATTTCAGATAAACATCCGATACCATAATTTCATTGCATCCACCAATCTCGTGTGGTTCGTCACTCATGCCAAAGAAACTCTTCGCGGTTTTTCCTTCTTTTGGATCGTTCATGTACTCCACATTCATGAACGACCATTTAATGCAGCCGTCATTCTCGCTGTCTAAAAGCTTTTCTTCCTCTCTCTTAAGCTGACTGTCGGAAATCGACTTATCAGCATGAGGAAGCATATACATCAAAGTTTCGTAAGTCGTGTAGTACATAAGCTTTTCAGGAGAATTCACCTTCAGGCATTCCTTTATGTTGTGAGCCTCCGTATAAACCAGTGCCAGCTTCTTGACCAAAGAAATGACATCATTGTCTTCTTCGGAATCGATTTCATCCAGAAGATCATCGATGCAATTGGGAAAATTAATGTTCTTTCTGTAAAGAAAGTCCATAAACCAGGCCTTGTTTTCACCATCCTGAAGTAAATCCTCAGAGCTCTGATTGATGATTTCCACGCCAACACAGTTGGCAATTGTCTCAACTATATACCAGCAGATATCAAGAACACCGAGCACGTTCGACCCCGAATAAGTCTCATCAGCCATCTTTTCAGCATGACTTATCCAACGAGTGAGCCAGTGAAGTCCGTTCAAGGTCTTCAATTTTAGCCTTATCACATTTGTAAGTCTAAGCCCCCACGTCTCCGGATTATCGAACTTCCATGGAAATGCGTAGTCTTCAGCTCCGTTAGTCTGGTCTCCGTCTCCTCTGCCAAAAGCAAACCTTAACCTCGACCCAATTTTATCCCTAAGCGCCATCTCTTCTGCATACTCAGATGCTGCCTTAAACTTGTCCTCAAAAATGAGCTTGTACAAATTCATCCAGCGTCTGTAGGTAATACGCCCCCAGTTTTCATACAATGCATCATATGAAGCAGCAATTATAAGCATTTCAAAGCATTCTGCATTCTCATCATTGACGTATTTGTCATAATTTGCCGCAAGCTTGTCGATTATAGGCTTATTAAGCCTGTTTCTCGCAATGAAAAAGAGTATTCGACAAACCTCCAGCGCATCTTCTTTTGAAAGCTTGTCGGATTCGTCCAAACCTTCGAAGCACAAACGGCAGGCTCTCACCAATCCCAAGGCATTTTCTCCGTTTTTACGTGCCTCGACATATTCAGAGATTGCTCTCATTGAGTCCTGTAATTTTTTATTCTTGAAATCGCATTTTGTATAATCAAGCTCATACAATTCGGCATATCTTGCCCTGTAGTCTACTTTTCCCTTAACCTTTTCCTCTACCTTGCGAATTTCTTCGACAATATTTTCGTAAGTTGCTCCCGGCATATACCTATCCCCATTTTCCTATATTTCGGCGCTTATTCTCATTGCGTGGTGGATGCTCTTCGCCAATTTCGTCCCAATCTCCCGAAATGGTGATCATTGCTCTCCATCAGTTCTCACCATACGCACAAATTTCGGCGCTTATTCTTCCCCTCTCCACTCATCAATAATCAGATGAAGGATTCTATATAATTCCATCGCATCCTCGCTGCTTAGCGAAACACATTTCGACACAGCTGTCGGAATCGTCACAGCTCTTTCCTTGAGTTTTTCACCCTCTTTAGTCAGGGAAACAACAAGATTTCTTTCGTCTTCTTTGGAACGCTTTCTTTTGACATATCCCTTTTTCTCAAGAGTTTTCAAAACCGGCGTCAAAGTTCCCGAGTCCAAAAAAAGGTATTCTCCAAGTCTTTTTACGATCAGCTCGCGATGCTCCCACATAACCATCATGGCAATATACTGCGTGTATGTTAAATCTATTTCGTCGAGAAGCGGCTTATAATGCCTTACAATTTCTTTTGAACATACGTAAAGCGGAAAGCAAAGCTGATTCTCGAGTTTAAGACAATCGTACTGGTCCATACAAACCTCCAATCAGTTTATAACACCATTAATTTATCACGTTTTATTAATCCTCTTCAAGCGGTGAAACATAATCAGGGTTTTTGGACGCCTCATATGCTGCAACAACAGCCTTCGCAAGCTGGTCGGCACAGGAAGTACCACGCTTTCCACAGGTAATTCCCGAAAGTTTCTCATTGATTGCAGTCACTGTCCATCCTTCCAAAAGAATGGGAATAGTCTTTAAATTTCCGTTGCATCCGCCTGTAAAGGTGATATTATGAACAGTTTCCCCGTCAAGATCAAAGCTTATTAACTGTGAGCAGGTATTCTCCGTAAGATAATCAAAATGAAACATTAGAGCACCTCCATAACTTTTTCTTTTACAAGTTTGATGTCAGCTGTAGGCTCAAAGCGCCCTACGATTTCTCCCTTACGATTTATAACAAACTTCGTAAAGTTCCATTTAACATTTCCGTTGTTTTTGTAATCGGGATCCATTCTTTTGACAACAGGTGCAAGGATAAGCTTCATTGCTCCGTTAAAACCCTGGAAAACCGTATTCTCCGTAAGCCACTTAAATAACGGAATGGCATTCTCACCGTTTACGTCAATCTTGGAAAACTGAGGAAAAGTGATTCCATATCTGCCTGTGCAGAAATCATGAACTTCTTCGTTACTTCCCGGTGTCTGGTTTGCAAACTGATTGCAAGGAAAATCCAAAATCTCAAAGCCTTTGTCCTTTAACTCTTCGTACATATCCTGAAGTTCTTCGTACTGAGGTGTAAAACCGCAGCCTGTAGCTGTATTCACTATAAGGAGTGCCTTTCCCTCATAGTCCGATAAGTTAACATCTGTACCATCCTGTGCCTTAACTGTAAATTCATATGCGTTCATTTTGTGTTCTCCTTTTCTTTTAATCTGATTCATTTTGTTGTCTGTTGTAATTTTGATTGCGCCCAGTTGCGTAACTTCAGCCAGTTTGAATATGCACTCGGTTTCAAACCCGGTTACGCTTGCTTCGTGACTTGTTGCACGTTTTGATGTGCATTCGGTTACACATCTTGAATGTTTGATTTTTTGTTGCCTTGATTGCGTACGATTGGATTGTACGCAATCGTTTTTGATTTGTCAAGCATCTTTTAATAGAGCAGTTTTATAGGCTTTGCAGAGATAAGGTGCGCGCATTGCGAAGATAATATCAGAGTGAACAAAGAAAGGCACATAGACTGCTATCTATGTGCCTATCTTTATGTTATATAAGCCTTTTGCCCGGCTAAATTATTGTTGTTTCATTATTCGCCGGTACATCAATCCTCTTTGAACTGATAAATATCTCAAAATTTAATTTTTACCAGTCGTGTTTCCGGCTCCCGACTAGTAAATTCCTCAAAATCTATCTTTTACCAGTCGTGTTTCCGGCTCCCGACTAGTAAATTCCTCAAATTGTCTTTTTAGCTAGTATGATTTCCCGACTCCGGACTGGTAATTTTCTCAAAATCTATTTTTTACCAGTCGTGTTTCCCTGCTTCTGACTGGTAAATGAGCATAAATCATATTTTTGCTAGTCACTTTGCGCCAAAATATGCTAGTAAAAATGCCTTATTCCCATTTTTACCAGTAAGAGTAAGCAAAAAACTGTCCCAACCGACTGGTAAAATTCTATTTTGAAGATTTCAGCTAGTCGTACCACCCCTTGCATAGGATAAAAGGTGAATTTGTACCGTTTTTATTCCACCAAAGTTCTAAGTCCAATACGGCTTCTGGTCCTTGTGCGTATAACCCTTCATACGTTCTTTATAAATACCAATCTGTCTTTCAAACGCTGCAACTTCTTTTTCCTTAAGAACCCCTGCAACCTTCAATTCATCGTATCTAGCCTCAAGGTCTTTTAAATCGGCCTGCGCATTGTCTTTGTAATTGTTTGACATATTCATGTTGATGCGGACAATGAATGTTTCAAGTTCGCGCTCGTATTTGCTTTTGAATAATCCCATGCAACCACTCCTTTAGTAAATATGTGAGTAATAATCCAATATCGAAAACCCACACTCAATGAGATAGTTTCCGACCGCGCTCTCTATGTCCGACCGGTTCAATCCGTTTTCTTTCGGAATTGATATTAGCGGAAATATGAGTATACGACTTTCATCCCATTCCTGCTTTTCATCCGGCTCCTGCTTTTCATCCGGCTCCTGTTTTTCATCCGGCTCCTGTTTTTCGTTCAACCAACGATTAATCTTCCCTGCTGAGGTGTTTTCTTTTGCATTCTTTGAAAAAGAAATGTCCCTACATATGCCAACCACGCTGATGATGCCGTTTTTATTGATTTTCATCCATATGAAGTCATCCGGTTCAGACAATTTGATATTTTTACCGGCAAAGAAACTGTGATAATTCCATCTTTCAATACCATTATTTCAGTGCGTATTTCCTCTGTCTTCACAATACAGTCAAACTCGTCCGGAATCACCATGCCCATACTTTTTAGCAGTTCTTTGGTTTTTGCTTCGACCTGTTTCAAAAGAAGCTGCTTCGCAATTTCCAACGGATCACCATCCACACCTTCAGCCTCAAGATGATTTTTTAACGTTTCCAGTTTGGCCCGGTGCTTTTCCAATTCACGCTTAGCGACCCTAACACGAAAGGAATTTGAATCCTTTATCACCCTGTTCCTGACTGACGGACAAATGCATCTGTACCAGTCCTGTTATGATGTTTTCAGTTCTGCAATTGTCGCCAGCTTTTCTGCTTTTGTCATCTTCATCCCCAATTTCGCGCTAATTACGTATCATCATATTTATAAGAATTATGAATTTACTAAATGTATATTTCTTCCATCGTATCGAGGCAAATACATCCGAGCGGATCTCCAAACACAGCGCCACAATCGACTGCTATATGATTATTGGCTATAAAAATTTTGCCTTCATACTTCTCATCAATAAAGCATTTCTTTTCACTTACCGTGTGCGACAAAAAGAAATTCTTATCGGCAAAAGAAAGTTCTTCAAAAAGCGGGAGCCTTTGCATAATACGAAGCACCTCGTCGCGTTTTTCACTACAGAGCTCCTTAAATTCCGCAAATGTTGATTCGCAATGTCAAGCAAAATGCCAAGTCCGGCCGGTCCCCTGTCCGCATAATCCCCCAAAAGATACAGCGTATCACCTTCGGAAAGATTTATTCTTTCAAGCAACATTTTATATTTATCAATACATCCGTGTAAATCGGAGGATACATATATCATAGTTGATCACTTTCTATTTTCCAAAATACTTATCAACCCCAGCCTGCGCAGTGGGAAGTTCACTTGCATTGAAAACGCATAATGTAACATCGACATCGTAGTTTGGGAAATCTTCCGCAAATTTCATGTATGCCCGACAACACTTCTTTACAGATTCACCTACAGGATTGGCCGGATTACCACTAAAAATACTAAGCTTCTTTGGACCCGGCAAATCACTTCACAGCATAACGTGAGTTTTTAAATCGCCGACTGTTATGAAAAAGGTAAAGATATAAGAAGCAAAAGAACATCCGACAAAAGCCCAATCGAAAAGAACGCGGACACATACGCAGCTGTCTTTGCTCCGGTAATAACGTAATCATTTCCGATCATCGCAGTTATAACTGCAAAAATAAGATAAAGCAGCATCACTATGCCGAGGCCTGCCATTGCACCCTTTATATCCGCATAGCTGATTGTCATATGCATGGAAATCGACATCACAAGGTAGAGGCAAATAAAGCCTCGAAGCAGGCCCAGCTTCTTTACGCTGAACAGACCCTTCCAAAATCCGCAAAAGGCTGCTGCCAGAACCGCCGTAAAATCCGGTTTCTTTCTGCCTTTTGTTGCTTTGGCAATCTCCTCACTGATTTCCGTATATATCTCGGGCTTAAGTAAAAAAATGAAAAGAAGGATAAACAGAACGCCAAAAATCATCGGCGCAATTCCAACAAAAAAACATCCCAGTTTCTGCCACCAGCTGCCCTGATTATAGGAATATGAAACATATCCGAGTATTCCGTCATATTTATATGCTTTGGGCCTTAAAAGCACCACTTCGTGAACCTTGAAACCAAACAGTTTACACCCTAGCCAGTGCGCCGTTTCATGCAACGGTGTACCGACAACCGCTGTAAAAAGAACAGTTCCGCTCCCAAGTGAAGAGTACAGTCTTGAATTTACAAGGCTCTCCAATTTTTCAAGAACAAACCCGAAAAGCGTCACTATTCCAAGTGTCGATAATATCGCCACGAAAAATCTTTTTATAACCGAAAGAATACCCTCCCGTATAGTTTTCATGCTTCTCCCAAACCTTTCGTTTATTTGTATGGCGCTTATACTTTTCTTTATAAGGCGCTTTTTGAAAACTTTTTAGAAACTGACAATATAACCAAATCCAGAATAGCTACAGTGAACGCAAGAATGAATATCGTTCTGTTTCTATTCGACTCAAAATACCTATATATTTCTCCGCTTGTCGAAAAGAAAAGTCTCAGATTCGGTTCGTCCGTTGCGACCATAATACCTTTTGTTGTTAATCACTGCCATAATACAAAAATCCAAAAGAAGCAACAATCTTTAAAACTTCCTCTGCGCTTTTGTCATCAATATTACTAAGTTATAAAACAAATCTTACAAAACCATCACCAGCGTACCTGCTACGATAAGTATGCAGCCAATCGCCGACTTTAATGTAAACTGTTCATGCAAAAAGACAAAAGCAAGAATCAGCGTTATTACCACGCTGAGTTTATCTATCGGAACAACCTTCGAAGCTTCGCCCGCCTGAAGTGCCTTATAATAGCAAAGCCACGATGCGCCTGTTGCAAGACCGGAAAGGACAAGAAACAGCCAGCTTTTTTTGCTGATTTCAGATATCCCGCTCTGCGCATTTGTCAAAAACACCATTCCCCATGCCATTATAACCACAACCACCGTACGTACGGCTGTCGCCAGGTTTGAATTAACGCCTTCAATTCCGACTTTTGCCAGTATCGATGTTAAAGCTGCAAATACAGCCGACAAAATTGCAAATAACAGCCACATACCAATCTCCGTTCTGCCCCGGTAAAAACCGAAGACACTTACAGTAGTCTTTATAAATTATACCACGTTTTTATATAACATTTCCTTGTCGTAAATCACAATTATTAGCGCACAAAAGATCCCCCATTCCAAGGAATGAGGGATTTGATAATATCAAAGATATTTCCCATGAATTAACAACCGTGTTTAGCCTTATTCTGCCTTCCAAAGACCATGAATGTTGCAATAAGCATATACAGCAACAACAGTCTCGCCGTCTGCAAGAGTAAACTCTGCCTTAGGAGCCTCCTCAGGCTTTAATGAAATTCTGTATGCTCCTTTGTTTGTTTCAATTGCAACCCATTCAATATAGTGAGCATCAACCATAGGGTGGTTAACCGCTCCGACATTAACTTTTAAAACAGTTCCCTCTACCTTATATACAGGTACATGTTTTTCAAAAGCACCGTCTGAAGTTCCGGGAATTAACTCAGTCATATTCTGACCGCAGCATGTCATGGGAGCTCCTGACTCCTTTACCATCTCTACTAAATTGCCGCAAATTTCACACTTATAAAATTTCATCGATAGTTCCACCTTTCTTTGTACTTTTAAATATTTGTAATTATCATTATCAGTAGTTTTCTTTTCTTACTTCAAAATATGCCTGAGGATGCTCGCAAACAGGGCACTTATCCGGCGCTTCAATGCCTACAACAACTTGTCCGCAGTTTCTGCATTCCCAAATGGTAACTGCGCTCTTCTTAAATACTTCCATCGCCTGAATATTATTGAGAAGTGCTCTGTATCTTTCTTCGTGAAGTTTCTCTATAGCTGCAACGCCTCTGAACTGAGCAGCAAGTTCAACAAAGCCTTCTTCTTCAGCGTCCCTGGCCATTCTTTCATACATGTCGGTCCATTCAGCGTTTTCTCCCTCTGCAGCGTGCAAAAGATTGGCCGGTGTATCGCCTAACTCGTCAAGAGCCTTGAACCATAATTTTGCATGTTCTTTTTCGTTCTCAGCCGTCTGTAAGAACAAAGAAGAAATCTGTTCATAGCCTGCTTTCTTTGCAACAGATGCGAAGTATGTATATTTATTCCTTGCCTGGGATTCACCTGCGAATGCTTCCCAAAGGTTCTTTTCTGTTTTAGTTCCCGAATACTTTGTTGTTTTAACAACGACTTCCTGTTTAACAACTTTTTCAAAATCAGCTGCCGGATGTTTGCACACCGGGCAAATAAAATCATCCGGAAGTTCCTCGCCTACATATTCATAGCCACAGATTCTGCATCTCCATATCGTCTGCCCGTCGTCTGTTTTTCCGACTGCTACAGGCTTTGGTTTGATGTATTCCTGATAGTAACCGTATGTCACCGAATTATCATCGGAAAGAACATCCATATCGGTTATTGTTCCGATAAACATTGTATGCGATCCAAGATCCTCAATCTTTTTCACCTTTACCGAAACAAAGGCATTCGTTCCCTCCGTTATGTAGAAGATGCCGTTGTCTCCTCGTTTCATTCCTGTAAAGCCGTCAAATTTCTCAACACCTCGGCCCGACTGAAAGCCGAACCTATTAAATAAGTCAAAAGAAGCCTTTTCGCTGATAACCGATACGGTAAACTCGCCTGTTTCTTTTACCATATCATGCGTGAAATTGGCTTTATTGATTGCAACACTGATTTGATTGGGCTCCGACGCTGCCTGGATTGCAGTGTTAATAATGCAGCCGTTATCCTTGTTTCCCTGCCTGGCCGTCAGGACAAAAAGTCCGTAGGTAAGCTTGTACATCGCTTTTGCGTTCATAGAATCTACCCCCTTCGTTTAACGTAAACCGTTTTACATTTCCTCGCATAAATCGTTTGGCATTATCACATTAATACTGCTCTTGGGGGCAAATATATCAAATCTGCCTTATTTTTTATCACAAAAATTGGGAGGCTATTTTATAAACCTCCCAATCTCTTTCATATCTATAGACTGATACTTCTATCCCATAACATACCAATCAAATCACTGATACAATCCCAATGACTCCAATCATTGCAAGCCCGAGGCTTGGCATGATAATGCCCGGCAAATCATAACAAACCTTTGGAAACAGTTTTCGAAGAAGCAACCCTATCAAAAGAAAAATAAACGAATTCAAACACCCCATCCATCTCGGGCATCCTAAAAATCCTGCAAAAGCCGCTATTGATACACATATGCCTGCTGCAAGAATCGCCAGATACAATACAAAGAATGGTACATAGATTGCTTTATACAGGCCGTTCAACACGTGATCTGTTGTCATAAGTTTCTCATCATAGCTACGCTTATCCCTGCTATTTTCCGTGATTCTTTTATAAATGATGGCCTGCATGCACAAAAACGCATGAATGAACAGGCCCCCGGTACAGGTCAACACCGAGAAGACACCAAGAAGCGTAGCCAAAACAGGATGCTCCGGGCAAAGCAAAGAATACATAGCATATAATCCCAGTCCAATGCAGGGAACCGCAACCGCTGCGCAAAGAATAGAAAGTCCAAAGCGCCACTCCGACATACGACTCCATGCAGAATCTATATTGCCGATTGTCCCAAGCTTTTTATTGTCCTTTCCCTTTAAGTCCAACAAACAGTCGCCTATACAGCAAATTAATCCGCCTGCCAGTGCCAAAACAAAACAAATCAAATTCATAGTTTATTCCTCACCCCTTCTTACCGCATTATGCATGTCAGATTGCCTTCTTTTTACAAAAGTCCCTTATAAAACTCTATCGCATCAGCAATTTATTCACAAATTATGATATCTTATATTTGAATAAATCGAAATGCTTTATTCCCATATCGTTAAGTATATCTGCAGATTCCTTTTGCGATTCTTCATCTGCAAAATTAGGTATGATCGGCACTCTTACTGTAATTTTGCCTGCATATCCGGCAGCAATAAGTTGTTCTAAATTTTCTATCACTAATTTATTGTCACATCCCGTATACGCCCTATACGTGTCTGCACTCATTGATTTGATATCAACTGTAAAATTATCCACAACGTCAACTATATTTGATATATTTTCCCACGGAATATTTAACGATGTTTCAACATTTATATTCAAGCAACCATTACTTAAAACCCTCATTTCCTTGATTAATTCAGGAAACATAAGGGGCTCTCCACCGCCAAATGTTATGCCACCATTGGTCGCTATCATATATATGACATCCTTTGCAATACGGTCATATACCTCTCCTGAAGTGAGCAACTCCGGCTCATAACTTCCATCCCAGGTAAACTTATTCAGGCAATACTTACACCTTAGCGGACATCCATTTAAAACAACAAGCGTGCGAATACCATGACCATCGGTTCCAACTCGTAACCTTGAAACTGCGCTGATGGGATAACGATTAGTACTATTTCCCATAAACTATTCATCCTCATCAGATATGAGCACTAAACCTTCTACTAAATCATCTGGCCAGTCGTTTCCACCAGGCTGTTCTTTCATCGTAAGCTTACCTGGAATATCACTTTCGCTTTTAGCACTATCTTTTTGTGACTCTTTATTTCGCCTATATTTCCTATTCGTTGAATCTAAAGTACAGGTTCCGGCGTCTATGCTACTAACTACTTCCCGCCTTTGTCTGCGACGTTCCTCCAACCTTTCTCTTACCCAGTCTCTTACAGTTTCCTGAGGTTCTTCCATTGCGATTTCGCCCATTCTGATATCGTCAATTCCACCTTCCGAATCTGAAACAACACTTGCATAGTTTGCCAGTCTGGTATCATCAACTTGTAACCCGCTTAATTTTATGTTTTCTCCCCGGTTAGCTTTTTCTTCAAGTGCTTTTGCGATAAATTCCATTTCACCGTCACATACCGGGCAGAAGCCTGGGCAATCACCTTCATGGTGGCACTCTGCAGGAACATAATCAATTCCATTAGCCTCCGCAATTCTAACCCTAAGGTTTCGTAAATATTCACATTTATCTTTTCCAAAATATGCCATGTTTAAATCCTCATAAAAAGTTATTAACCGTGTAAGCTTCTACGAATTGTTTCATCTATGTACCAAGAACGTTGTGACTCAGGAAATGACATAAGCTGATAAATGAACATCTTTTCAAGTATCTCCTGCACGCTCTTTTGCCCACAGTTTCTTATTCGCATAAGATCTGCCTTGCCGTGTATTTGAGTAATCAGATCTTCCATTGTATTAAATCCAGCCCGCTTCAAACAGTTATAGGAACGAACTGATAAATCAAGCACATCTATCCCGGTATTTTTATCCGAATCTCGTATAAACACCGGACACTTGAAGTTTCCTCCTTGATGTACATTTCTAACATCAACAGCCTGTGATGCTTCCATTATTATCTTTATCGTCTGGTAATTCTTCTCTTCGCTCATATTCAACGCCTCCATCAACGTCCTTAAGCGTAGACATCATTACCTGCCAGCTGATTGCTTCGATTCCTTTCATACGGTAATACAATCTGTCTACGTAAGTACTAAGTGTTCTTGTATTAGGAGCGAAACCAAATGCCATTAGTTTACATCTTCCGGATGTGATGCAAAGTCTGCGAATATAAGGTTCCTTAGCCAAATCATCCGTTACGTCTTTAAATTTATCTGCATTTACACTAATATCCAATACAAATTCTACCAATGAATTACTTGCAGCCGTTTCATCGATGATCGTCTGATATCCCTTAATAATTCCTGCCTGTTCCATAATTGAGATACGATTCTTAACAGCCACGCGGGAAAGCCCCACAACCTCGCCAATGTCCGAATAACTTAATCTGGCATTGTTCTTAATCGTGTTAAGAATTCTGTTATCCAATTCGTCCAGTCCATCAATGTGCATATAGTTTCCTCCCACAGCGTCGACTCTGTATGTAAATAAATTTTAGGCAAATAAAAAAGAAAGTGCAATAGACGCGCTTACGTTATGGCGTACTGTTCTCTCACTTCGCAAGTTCAACATGTTTTTTAATTACACATTGCATGCTGCTTTTGTCGCATCGTCATTGGCGCTCTATAAGCTATCTATAAGCTATATCTATAAGCTATATAAGCTGCATGTAAATCTAAAGAAATCTCTTTGAATCAGTGAAATTTATACTCTATATTTATCTCTTATGTATTCATCTTTATCAAATGTGTAACATGCGTCTTCAACATCATTTGTAAGATATTCTTTGGCATTCGTATTTGTCTTTACATTCGTGCAATAATACCCTACATAAATCACAATCAGCCACCCTTAATATTGGTCTATCTGCTTTCGATATATTCCATATGCATAACTATCAATCCATCTAATTCAGATCGTTCAAATACACCCTTAAAATAAAAAGGAACCGTTGCAGCAGCTTCACAATATCTGTTTCTAACCCATTCCACACGATCCTCAATATCGCCAAGTGTCTTTTTGTTCAAGCGGACATAAATAAGCTTGCGCTTTTCTTTAAGTTTCTTTGCAATATATTCACGGCAGGCCTCAGCGCTTGATACGTAACCGCCCACAAGATAAACGTAGTTTAACTCGTAAGAAGAGCATTTCCATATGTCATCTTTTCCATCCCACATGGTTTCCCGTTCCATAACAGTATCACTTATGTTGAAAAAGTCTCTTCGAAGAAGACCACCGGTCGCCTTTGTTTGGCACATGTCAATCGTCACATCAAGGTGATATGCTTCTTCATCCAACATAACGATGTTCCAAGCATGCTTAGGCTTTTTAGGGTCAGCTTTACTTCCGGAAACCACATACGATCTTATACCCAGCAATTCCAGCAACAGTTTTGTCAGTTTTGAAACCCCATCACAAACCGCCTTTTTCTCAATCAACGGCCCAAATATCGAATACG
Organism: Lachnospiraceae bacterium; assembly: GCA_045627845.1. Lineage (GTDB taxonomy): Bacteria > Bacillota > Clostridia > Lachnospirales > Lachnospiraceae > UBA1258. Next base: position 33,046 of record JAZQOL010000010.1, read on the forward strand.
GTTCATACCGATTTCCATAATCTCCCTGTGTATTATCATACTCAACATTCTTACAGATATAATCATGTACAAACAGTTCTTTGTCGAAGTCCGTTTGTACATATACCATTTCGTTTTCCGTAAGAATTGTTTTAACTGCATTAAACACGTCTATTCTTCTGCTTGTTTCAACCATAGAATTTAACGAAGTAAACGGTATTCGAATTGTCATATGATCATCAGAGAGAATATCCCACATATCATATTCATTTATATCTATAATGGCAGGGTTGTCATACAAAACGAAATGGAGCACACGCCCAACGTCTTCATCCGAAAAAACAGTCGGAAAAGAAAAATGAATATAATACTGACACGATACTATTGCATCAAGAATTTTGTCATACATCACTTTCTCCGAGCCACTAAGCATATGATAATACCCACGCCATTCGACCGGCGTGAGCAAATCTTCCCATCTATTCAGTTTACTAAGCCTTCTTGCCAAACCATCATTCTTTACACTAACCATCAGTTCATCCTTCAATCAGACAATTTTCTTTGGCGCTCTCACACCATCATTTCTTCCTGAATGCTTATCCTCCGTTAATCAATCAAAAAAACATCAACAAAAATGCTTAAGTCCCAATAGGGATTCTCGTTATCATCTTCGAAGCTAACTTCATTCACTTTTCCGATTATGCGTTTGCCGGCATCTAATAATCTTGCGATAACTTCGTTCTTTTTCCTGGGGATGTATCCCAGTTTTTTCCCTTGTTGAGTCTTAACCACTATTGCAAGCTCATCGTATTCGTTCTTTGGTTCCCTCACGAGCTTAAGCTCCTCGCCTTCTTCTAATCTCTCGGCCATTCCTTTTATGCCTCGAACAAATTGAAGTCCTGCAATATAAGTATTCATTAAAAATATTTCCTGTGAAAACGGTTTGTTAAGTTTTAATTTTTGAACATCCAATGGATATTCATTAATTGCAACAGTCAAATCAAGTAACTGATTATCTGTCATTTTTTAGCCTTTCGTTATTCCCAGAACTCTTCCGGTTCATCCACTGTTTTAATATTTACTGAATCATCTGATTCCTTCGTTGATTCAGTGTCAGCCTTTGCATCTTTGTTTTCATCAGAAGAAGTATTGACTTTATCCTTTTCTCTTGCTGTACTCTTCTCTTTAGGATTGTAGAGTTCATCCTTAAGCTTGTTATATATTTCTGTCAGTTCGTCAACGATTTCTTGATATGTCTTTATAATCGAGTTAAATTCTTCCTGCCTTGCTGCTAATGCCTCGGGATCAGAAAGCATATCCTTCTCAGAATAAGGAAATGAGCTTTTTATTGCAGTTATCTCTTTTTCAAGCGCTTCTATTTTTTTGAGAAGTTTCTCCTTAATCTCCTTAAGTCTTTCTATGTCATCAACGCTACTATTGTTTCCGACCTCAGCACCAGCGGATGTGATTTCTTCATAAATCTCTTCGAGTTTCTCAAGATTCTCGTCCTTATATGCTTTTTGCGTTTCATAGAAAAGTTCTTTTTCGTGTTCAGTAATTTTAGGATTTATATCAGGATGAAGCTTCTTGACGATGCGACGATACAGTTCCTTGATTTTCTGTGAGTAGGACATATTCTTGTAATAATCATCCTTAGTCCCCTTACCGCCGTCTCTATTCCTTTCAGAATCTCTTCCATCCTTACCGGAAGTGGCATCCTTCCCAGTCTCATCATCTTCTTTATGCTCAGCACCCTTATCTTTCTCGTACTTTTCGCGATTCTCCTGCTTGCGCTTTTGATGATCTTCCTGTTCCTTTTTCTCCTCTTGAGCCTTTTCATAAGCTTCCTCGTATTTCTTACGATACTCAGAATATTTTTCTTCGACTTTCTTCTCTACTTTCTCCTCAGATACTTTTTCACGTCGATTGATAGCTGCCTGTAAAATCGAAATACGATACTTAAGCTCGTCAGCAGTTAATTCAAGCATTCGTATATTCACTTCAATCTTGCCGATTTTTTCATAATATTCCGCCTTCAGTTCCGGACATATATGATATTCAAGCTCTTCTTTTTCCTGAATAAGTGCTGATATCCTGAGTTTAATTTCCGATATTTCTTTTTTTAATTTTTCAATCACATCACAATAGATTAATTCGTTCAAAAGTTTCCCTCTTACCTTTCGGCTAATCTCCTCGTTCTCTATTAATTGATTAATAATACGAAGCCGAAATTCTGACCTCTACAATACCTATTATAGTCATGAGGTGTCCCTTAATCCGTACTTGCACCAACGAATATCCCTAAATATTCCCCTTCTTTTAACAAGAGACAATCCTACATTAGTTGTGGATAATATCGTTGAATGTCATCTGCAAACCTTCATTCCCATAAAAATATTTAAAAAGTCTACGATATGTCTCCACTCCTATCCCCTGTATGTCACCAATCTCTCTAAATCTTTTTATTGGCTTCGCCTTCTCCAAAAAGTCCTGCTGCATCTTCGTAAGCCTCACAGATTCTGAAACAATACCTATCCCAAGTATGTTAAATGCCTCAACCATCTCTCGCTCTTTTCCGCCCGCTCTCTCATTGCTATCCAGACAGATAACAACACTAATATCCAGTGGTTCCAGATATTTCTCCATGATTGGCTTCACCGCTTCCCATTTAAGACCCCCATTTGCACACCCTAGCCTTGGAAACGCTGCACTATGTATTCCTGCCTTTCTGTACGTGCTGACAAAATCCTTCAACCCATTTTCAATCCATTCCAACTTGGATGGAAACTGAAAGTGCATTTTTGTTGGAAAGCATACAATACACTCTTCTCCTATGGAGTGATAATATACCTTATTTATGTGTATATCCCCGTTATCACATCCATGCTTATATGCTTCCTCAAATCCGTCATAGCGAAGTGCAAATTCCAACGCTATTCCTTTGCCCATAAATCCATCCGTATTGATCGTATTGACGATTGCCTCACATCCTGCATTAAAAACAGTTCCGTCATAATATTCAATCATCTCTTTTCTCCCTTCGCAAAATAGTTGTGGTCAATGATGTATGCAAAAGATTCTAACAGTTCTCCCAGTTGCTCTTTAGCATACTCATAATCTTCCTTTGATTGAAAAATGACTTTCTTTATCCATTTTGTTTCAACGTTACCTGGATACAGTACTTCAGCATTTCTGATCCTCCGCTTTTCGTATACATTATCTACGCCATACCAAAAAGGCCCTCTTTCAAATATTTCTTTCCAATTAAATCTTATTGCCTTTTCAATGGATGTAGTTTTCAAAGAATATGCGGACGCTGCATTTCCGTTGCAGAAAATAACACCTTTGTTTTTCAACAAAAACGGACTGAAAATCATAATCACAGGTCTATCATATGCCGCGCTGTAATTTGTAGGCGTCTTTACTCCCCAATAAAAACGAACCTTATCAAGAATATCCTGCGACGTGTGATTAATTACTTCAGTGTCAGCAGCGTCAACAAATAGTTTTCCACTTCTACAGGCAGCGCCACGGCTCATAAGTATTCCATCTTTTATAATTGAGGTGAAATTACACATGCTGGTTGTATGAACTAAGCCTTCAAATCTGGGATTAACTTCTTTTATTTTCATCAATAATTTCCCCAAAGAATCTTTTGCCAAAGATTCCTGTTCATCAAGCAATTTGAATACAGAGTCATATAATTCAACATCATCACTCACTAAGAAGCCATTGATAACAGAATAGGGAAATGGATATTTCACAAGTTTGCCACTCTCATGCTCAACACAAATTCTTCCGCACTCATCAAGCTCAGTTATTGTGCCATACCCATACAATGTGTGGTAAATTGTTTTCCCTACTATATTTCCAAAATAACAATCGGTAGTTGTCATACTTATCACCTCCTTATAAGCCACAGCTTTTATGTCTTATTTCGATAATGTCCAACTATTCTTAAATTCCGGATTAGAATCACCATAGTCTTTGCAATGCGCCTCAACCCCTGCGATTAACTCTGATCCTTTGTATACATCAAAATAGATGACTATCTCAGTCGGATTTTCCGAACTCATAGAGTAATATGCTTTGAATTCTTCCCCGTATTTTGCAAGTTCGTCATTATATGCTTTCAGCAAAAAATTCACATACTCTTTTTTCTTGTTTTCATATTCTTGTAGTGCCTCCTCTTCCTTTTTTACGTTTTCTTCCCATTCTGTTGCCAGTTGATTCAGCTCAGCTCTTGCTCTTGCATCGCGAACATTATCCCTGATTATTACAAACGAAATAACTGCAACCACTAGCAATACGATAAAAATCATTGTCTTTTTGTTCATAAGTAACTCCTCCTTATTTTCATTAATGTAGTGTTTTATAAGTTTCAGATGTTTTAATATTCTTTATAATCACCCCCTAAATGACACATTCAATGTCTTATCATCTATAGAATCTTTGAGAATTGATTCAATAATGATCATCGCATTTTCATTTGCTCTCTCTATGAGTGCATCTATATCCGGCGCTTTTGAAAGATCACTTTCAGCCAGTGCTATAGCCGTTGTAACGTCTTCCTTTGTTGTCCAGTTAAAAAGCGCAAACTTTGAGTCAAAGAAAGTTATCGAATCAGGTAAAACATGAAGGGTATCAATCTCCGCTTTGGGTATCACAACATTCACAGTTTCCTCCGTAACCATGATTTCTATCTCATTTACATTGATACCGGCCCTTATTCTTGCTGAATAAACCATAGAAAAACCGTTTTTTGTTATGAAAGGAATGCTACCTTCTCCAACAGTACAGATTGCTGAATATACCATCTCTGCTGTAGAAAGTTTCCCAATATTTTCCAGTTTCCCGGAAACATACTCAACGGTGACCCGATCGATATTCGATACGTTATCTGATTCTTTAGCCACAACTACAATCTTCTCTGTAGGTTCAGATGCCTCTCTTTTTCTCTCGAGTTTACAAGCAAAACAGGCAACCAAAATTCCTCCAAATAAAATTCCTGCGAGAATACCAATCGCAATTTTCAAAACTTCTTTTTTTCTCATTCTAAAAATAAACTTATCTGTCATAATGGCACCTCATCCTTTCTAAATGAATTGTTTATTGGTTACAGTCTGATATTACTCTTTAGAAAAAACCTGCTTTTTAAAAAACCTGCAAAAATCAAATTATGATTACATCTGTCTTTAAAAAGCTTATTTCTCCATTCCATATAACAACATCCGACAGGTTCATAATTGGATATATTCTTACGCTGTCGTCGGTATCGATAAGTTTTGGAATCAAAGATTTAAGATGCGTATATTTCTTCGCTGTCAAACAACATTCAAATGCTGATTCCTGTACCCTTATTCCGTAGCTTTCCATCAGCTTAGCAACCTTGTATCGTCTTCTGTTATCTGAAATGTCATAGATTAGTACGAACAGTTTTTCGTCTTTGCTAGATTTTTCAAAATAGTATCTCTCCATACGTCATCACCTCCGCCTGATAACAATACCAGTATTTTCACCCCATCATTGTGAAAAACCTGCAAAAAAAGAGCAGCCTCGCAGCTGCTCTAAAAAGTAATTCAATATTTTGTTTGACACTTAAGAAAGGGAGGGCTGACCTATGTGGGTTATTGTCCGCTATCTCGGACTGTCTTCTTAAATCATATTAGCCATTTTAGGAGATCTGGCAATCGGTATAGTTATTGTCCGCTATCTCGGACTGTCTTCTTAAATCTGAGGCGGAATCTAAATACGAAGCGGCCAAACAGCGTTATTGTCCGCTATCTCGGACTGTCTTCTTAAATCAACCTGCAGATATATTTTCCGAAAATGTTCCTATTGTTATTGTCCGCTATCTCGGACTGTCTTCTTAAATCAAACACGGTCAGCTTATTATGTTCCACGAAGGTCACGGTTATTGTCCGCTATCTCGGACTGTCTTCTTAAATCTACTATAATTCGGATTAAATAAAAAGATATTTATTAAGTTATTGTCCGCTATCTCGGACTGTCTTCTTAAATCGAAAAACACAGTTATAAGGAGGGTCATCATATGACTGTTATTGTCCGCTATCTCGGACTGTCTTCTTAAATCCGGAAAAGGCACTAATACTGTGGTATCCGTGAATTTCAGTTATTGTCCGCTATCTCGGACTGTCTTCTTAAATCTAAAAAATTAGCAAAAGAGGCGCAGAATGAAAGATGTTATTGTCCGCTATCTCGGACTGTCTTCTTAAATCCTTCTTCATCTATTTCTGAATACTTCCTTTCGTGCTCGTTATTGTCCGCTATCTCGGACTGTCTTCTTAAATCCATGTCGATGGGTTGAATATGATTTAATTCAGGATTCGTTATTGTCCGCTATCTCGGACTGTCTTCTTAAATCGATAAGGACGGTGTTCTGTATCAGTCAGAGTCTACTAAGTTATTGTCCGCTATCTCGGACTGTCTTCTTAAATCTTTGGCGGTATCTTCATTGGAGGAGATAGATGAAACCGGTTATTGTCCGCTATCTCGGACTGTCTTCTTAAATCCAGTGTGCATCATCGGAGATTACGTTGAATTCGGTTATTGTCCGCTATCTCGGACTGTCTTCTTAAATCACTATCCCCGAAATGCCTTGAAAATGCTGCTTGAAATTGGCACTTTGCGGGGGAAAATTCAAATCTAAATATAATCGCTAGATTTATGATACTTTGTTTTGCAAAAACATTGTACGTTCGGCTTTATTCATATGCGGGGCAAATCATCTTATTATTATAGGTTTATATTCTTCAATGCGACCAGAATCGACCATTTTTGTAACACTTAACACTTGATGAAACAATGCCTTTCTAAAATCAATCGCCTTATCTATTTTACCAATATATTGCATCTCGGTATACATCTTTCTTTCTAGTTTAGCGACAAATATCTTAATCCCATCATGGGTTAACTTGCACTCATCTCCATCATATTGAAAATGATTCAGTGATATTTCCTTGCCCCTTACCAGACTTAGTACTGTGCTATCGACAATAACAGGGCGCCATTCCTCCATCAGATCACTTGCAAGCGTAGCATGACCGGCTTTATCCTGATGCATAAATCCAGCATATGCACACAAACCCCTGCTATTTATTACACCTATCAACTCATGGTATAGCATCGAATATCCCAAATTCAGCATTGCATTAATTGGATCTTTTGAAGGCCTTCTGTTACGCCCTTTAAATTCATATTCTGATGGGAGCAGTTCTCCAATCACTTCAAAATACGTTTTGGAGGCAATTCCTTCATATCCCATTACCTTTGCTATATCGTCACATTCATTAATCTTGTTCTTCGCAATACGTAACGGCTTAACGGTCAATGACTTCTCGAGTCCTGACCCTCTCAAATATCTCCTCAGCAACACAATCTGGTTATTAATCTTAGCGCTTATTATTCTCTTTGCGAATTCAAGGCAAAAGGATTTATCAGACGTAATATCCATCTGTTTTCGCAATCTCACCACATCAATACTATTCTCTGAAGATAGTTGCCCATAATACTTGCCTGTCTCTGAAAAGAAAGAGACATTTATTCCTTTGTTAAGGCAAAACTGCATTGCCTGGGTTGTCAATTGACTGTTCCCAAATATTAAAATTGCATCAACAGTTTCCTTTGGAATATCCTCTTTCTTTTCATCATGAACATTTACAACCAAATTTCCACCGCTAAGATTAATCGTAGCGCCTCTTTCAGTGACATATAGAAAACTCACTATGAATTCTCCTATTTCTTATATGAAAGCAATCTTCTTACATTATCCAGGTATTTATCATCATGAGCTTCAAGGTCAACTTCACCTTTCGGATGTCGGTTTCTCTCTGTTGGAGCCTCTTTCTTGATCTTAAATGTAAGTTTATCTGACTCAAGTCCTTTTATTGTCTTTTCAAAACCGTGGGCATATATTGAATAATCTTCTTTTATAACCCATTTGACGTTCTTATAGTCCCTAACAGTTTTTTCGCTATACGTTTTACTGTCACTCTCTGTTATTTCTATAGAAGCTAATAATTTGTACTGTGCCAGTATGTTTCTGTACACAACAGGAATGCTCTTATGAAGGTTTGTATTGTACGAGAAGAAGCTTGAGAATATGTCCCCGTAAATCTCTTCCATGCTATGATTTAATCTTGAGAAGTACTTGAAGTGTGCAATATAATTTCGAAGATTTATTGCCTCTTCATGATTCTCGATGCGTTCAAACAATTCAAGGCCTGAATTATATGTCTCTTCACCGTAATAAGCAAAGAATGATACAATACTTCCTTTCTTTGTAGTTAGTGCTTCCGGAAGTTCCATATCATGTGAATACATAGCCTTAATAAAGTACAATATTGCTCCTGATTCGAAGTCAAATTTGTTCCCCTCAACATACTTGTTCCTTGGATCATTTTCAGAAACACAATCACCCCATATGAGGCTGATATAATGAAATCCCAATTGCATATATACCAAATCTCTTTCACGCAGATAAATCCACGAAAGAAGCTGCCCGTACAAATCATTGATAAGCTCCGAATATGATACTATATCCGTCAATTCAATTCTATTTTTCAAATTCTGATATCTGCGAATTAATCTTTGCTCCTTCTCTGTCCTCTCACCATTCTCAAAGAAGATTTTATCAACCTTAGGTACCAAAGAATAATACTCTTTAATATCATCATATGAAACTTTTCTAACTATTCCCGAAGCAAACAGATTATCGTATCCGTACATATCTGCACGAATAACATTCTTATTAGCAATAGGATTTTCTGCATCGTAATAAATACCAATTTTCCCATTTCTGCTGCCTTCAATCTCGTTATTGCAAAAAGCAATCAATGAGTCTTTTGCGAACTTCATCTTGGGATAATCCACAAAAACATGAAGTTTCTCTGCATAATCATTTTCATCTTCAAAATAATCCAATACTTTATTCGATATCTGATCACAGAAATTCATTGTAAACTCCAAAACTCTGAGGAGTTTTTTATAAAACTCAATTTTGGCATCTGTATTTTTACCCAAAGAATTCTTTGTACTTTCTGCTCGACGATCAATATCCTTCAGATACTTTAGTTCCGTTCTGATAGAGCCACAAAGCAGGTTAATCTGCTTCTTACTCATGAAATGAGCTGTGGCATACCAGGCAAGAAGTTCAGGGTTAGCGATTGCTTCTTTTGCAGAACTATAAGCATCTACTTTAAGCTGTGCCGAAAATTCTTCTACTGTTAATCTGTCTATAACCGCTGTTTTGTTCTCAGGATTCTTCAAAAATGCAAAACTCTTGTTGGAATTAATGTAATCAAGAAATGCGCTTCTCAAAAGTTTGTATAGAAGCATCCTGAAATGCTCATACACTTCCCTCTCAAACATCTTAGATGACCCATTTTTGCTTGTCTTAACTTCTTTGATGTCATTATTCTGAAGCGAAAAATCAATCATTATTCTTTCACAGATTTCGCTGGCCGAAACATCACCGGATTTCTTTATCTCGTCATATCTTCTTTTAAAATCATCATATGCCTTTTTCTTTTTGAAAGAGTCCTTTTCTGATGAAACCTGCGGCTCAATCTTTATGAGCGCCCTGTCAAGATAGCTCATCATATCATTTTCAGCAAGAAAACCGTAATAATATATTTCTTTCAGCGTGAAATACAGCGATGATTTTAACTTCTCAAGCATTTCAACGTTCATACCATTTATCTTGTACACACGGTCTCTGCCCAACCAGCTGTCCAAGAACTCACTTACCTTACTTCTGGGCACTATTCTTCCAAAAGAAGGCACAGCTGCAACCACCGGTCTGTCTGTTCTGTACAATGCTTTTCCTACCAGATTCGAAATGTCACTGATTGAATAAAACATAGGCACATTGTTTGAATAATACTTTTGTGCATAAACATTACTGATTCGAGAGTATTCCTCCTGAAACATCTTAACTATCAAATCTGATACATTCTGAGTTCTGCCTGTTTTAAAGTCAGCATCAAAATGTATTGTACTGTTTCTTACTGCTGCAAGATTCTCCCTAAATGTAAAAATAAAGTCTTCATTCGTTACATTGTCTAAAGAATCCCACGCACTCTCGCCACCAAAATAACGCAAAATACGCTTTTTTGCATTGTCCCTAAATAATTCAGGTTTTTCTTTCGGCGAAATAGACAGGGCATCATCATTTTTAGAAAGTACGGATGTGGTGCATACAGACGTAGCAAAATTATTTACGGCAAACGCAACATATGTCGACATATCGCGTTTTACCTTTTCCTCTGCTGCAATTCTTTCATAATCGAAGCTACTTATTCCATCAGAAAACTCAGGTAGAATCTCTCCTATGTTTTTGCCCGAGAAAGAAGTAAAATGATATACTCCTTTTCCCATATCAACATATTTAGACGCCAAAAAAGAAAGGAAATATTTGTATAAGTGGTTAAAAAGATCCTCATTCAAAAGCCTTCTGTTACCGCCACTCTTACTAAGTCCATGTGATGATTTTTTCACCGAATCTCTTAGCCAGTTCTCTGCTTCATTTGCAAAAAAAGTTAGCCAGTATCTGCCTTGCAAATCGTTTTCATCAAGAGAATCTCGAACATCCTGAAATTTAGCTACAAGTTCATGCCTTATAAGCTCATCAATTTCAGCAAGAAGTTCTCTTTTTACATTTTTATCAATTTCACCTGAAACTTTTGAAAGTTTATTCTCTACTGTTTCCGAAAAAACTGTTCCATCGGAGTTTCCTGCAGTTAAATACTCATTGATAAAAGCCTTCTTTTCGTTCCTTAGCTCTTCGCGACCCCTTTCATCGTTTGAAGCATATTCAATCATAAAATCAAACAAAGGCTTCTTTTTGGCATTGTAACTAAATGCCGGAGCAAGAACTGTCTTCCCGTTTTTCTCATTAATCTGTATCTTTGTATCTTGCTTTTTGATAGAGTCAACAATTCTCTCAATCTGTACCTGTTTGTTGTAATCTTTGTCCACAACATCAAGAAATGCATTAAGTTCATCATCGGTCAAATCACGCATTACCGAATCAAATGCATTCTGGTCAGCAATAGCATAAACAAGGCTTTTTACAACTTCCTTGACTTTTATCTTTGTTCCCTTTGGGATGACACGATAAGAACGCCTAATATTCTTATCAACCTTCTCACCAATCAGATTCTCGAGATCTTCATTCGTGTATAAATTATTGTTTACGTTAAATCCGGCATTTGCAAGCAATGCTGCCATTCCGGTCTTTGGAGTATCAGAAGTCTTTTTCTCAATCTGCTCAACCAGTGACAGTCTTCTGCCCTTTTGAGTTATTTCATCCTTTCCCTTTTTATATGTAATCGTCTCATTCTGAAAATTACGAATAAAAAATAATTGATTTTGCCTTTGTTTTTTGTTTAGGCAACTCATAAAGATGTTAAAAGAACTTACAACTGCTTCCCATTTTTTATCGCTTTCGCTTTTCTTTTTACCCTTGACGACTATCTCTTCATTAAATACACTGTAAAGTCTCTTTGCTTTTTTGTTGAGTTCATCCACTCTTGCCTTGAGGTCATCCCCCTCATATTTTGCATCAACGCCCTTCTCACCGGGGTTCTTGTACAAAATACCTTCACCCCTCTTATTCTTTGCTCCTACCCCTGTGCTTGTGTGATTAACCTTAGATACCTTCATAAACCCTCCTCTTTATCTATACATATATGTCATATTGCCAGATATCATCTCTTCACGTTTTTTGCTGTCCATCTCCAAATATCCCGAAAACGACTCAAAGCTATCAGCCAGAACAACTTCTGCTTCGTTTTTATGACTTTCTGCTAATCTGGTTTCCCCAAGTTCCGAATAAATACCATTAAGTGCCAATTGCTGAATTACATTAAGAATACTTCCCTGCGTTTCAAGGCAGTTTTCAAGATGCTTTATAGCAATTTCAGTATATTCGGAATCATTTCTACTTATTGATATTTTACAAATATACTTATAAATTAGTTCTGCCGGATGCTCATTAAAGGCCGGAAGTTTTTTCAAAGCGAACCACAAGTCTTCAGTAATATCATTTGCATAGAACACTACAAGTGCCCTGACATATACATACATTGCAAACCTCTTGCTGATTATAGGATTTGCATCATCAATACCAATAACATAATCAAATTGCTCTTTTAACGAAGTTCTATCTCCAAAATATTCTTTTGAATAATCCTCATATTTTTTCTTGTTTCCACCATCTATGTAATAGTGGAGAAGATATGATTCTGTTATGTAATAGTCCGCTGAATGCTCTGTGATCTTGGATAAAGCTTTCAAGAAACACGATTCTGCACGCTCATCTTTCATAAAAGCATAAACCTGACCAAGCTGACTATACGCTTTTCCTTCGAGAATAGAATTGCTCATAAATACCTGTTCATCTATGTGCCCTTTTATACTTGTAATGACCTTTGCATATGAAACATTATCCTCTGCAAGTTTTTGAGCCTTTTCCCACTCAAGTTTATCGCAATAGCATACTGCCAATACATTCCTTGCACGTATAAACTCCTCAGAGCTAACACTTTGCGCATATTTACGTGCTTTATTATAATAAGCTTCGGCTTCAGCACTATTTCCAACATGGCAATACGAAATCATTGCTGCTATGTAAAGATAGTAGAACACACTTTGCCTTTCAGCTGCTGTAATAATATTTTTCATCCGCTCCGCTTTCTTCTCAAGCTGCTCCAATATGTATAAGCCCTCTTCCTTATCATATTTGTTGGAAAGCTGACTATCATAGAACTTCATGACAGCACTTCTAAAGGCATCAGCATCTTCATTTTCTTCTATATCTTTTTCTATATAGCCAAACCACTTTTTATTATAAAATAAGCTAAAAGCATCCTCCTTACCCCTCACGGAAAAAATTTTTTTCCATGACTTGTAATAATCAAAGTTAAGATATGCACCTAATGCCTCTTTATAAATTTCGTCAACATCATCGTATCCAAATAATAGGAAATCTTCTTCGGGAATAATCATTTTTCCTTTTTCAACAATCTCATCTAACCATATATCTGCATTGGCGTCTTTTTCCTTCGATAATCCATAAGAAAAATATGAACAAATACTATCAGCCATAAAAAGAAACTGCTGGGTGCCTGCGCTCCCTTTATAGCAAATAGACTTAACGCGCAAGTTATTAATGGAAATATTGTTTTCATTTTTACCCATCAGATACATCTCAACGACTGTTCTGTAAATGTCCTTATTTGTAAGCTCATATACTCCTTCAAGATTTCTCTTTTCTGTATAATTAAGTTTAGCATATTGACTTGCCAGCGTATCTCCTCGTTCAAGAGTTCCGGTTGAGCGTGTTGCAAGTTCAAGACTAAACGATTCGCCTTTTTTTACATTTGGATTTTGAAAAACAGTTCGGTTTATTGTTTCAGATGCCATATGGAAATAGCAATTGGCTGCATAGTTATCATTCAACCACTCTCCACACTGTTTTCTAATACGCTCCTCTTTGCCTCTGTTACTCTTCAATATCAAATAAATATAATATTTGCCCTTTCTTTCAGGGAGTGGAATTTCAGTTCCAAGGAGAGATTGAGCCAACAGGTTGCCTTTATATGTTCCTTTTGTTAAGAACTCACCTATAGTGGCCGACACAATCGTCTTAATAGCTTTGACCGCCTCGGTCTCCATTGCATGGGTTTCAGGATCAGTGCTATCAGAATAATGAAGCGAAGTCGGGTATCTCAATGGTCTTGACAACAATTCAGAGGCCTCACTGACAACGTTTTCATAGTATAAATCAATTCTCTTACGCTCTGTTGTTAACTCATCTTTGTCATCCCTGTCATCATAAAGAAGCCCACCTATAAAAACAGCTTCGTTCTTTTTGCCTTTAACTTTTTCAAATGTCCCAAACTCATCCAACGATAATGTAATCATATGCTTCCCCCTGCTCTAATTAAGAAGTTTAACAGTTCTAAAAACAGTATAGCATAATTGTTTATTGTTCAAAAAAATAACCTGCATTTTTCACAGAACATATTTTTCTGCTACAATGTAGTTGGAGGTTTTCCTACTATGGCCAAAAAAGATGTTCATGGAATGCTAAATGAAATAATGAATTACGATTCTTTGCGAAAGGTTCTTCGCATGATATATATGTACGGAGCATATTCGGACTCAGACCTTCTTGAAAAGAAAATCGTAGATGTAAAAGAGCGTGCTTTCAAAGATTTGATTAAACGAATTGATAACTATCTTAATGCCGGAGAATATAGCGATTCTGAACATTTTTCGTTCCACAAAATTCCCAACAGAAAGAATGACAAAAGGGCTCGCAAGATTATCAAAGACCCTTTCAAAAATAATTTTGATTTTTTGGCTTCAACATACCATCAGCATACGGTTTCCATTTCCGATATGCTCTTTTATGTTTTCTTTCTTTTTGTGTTTGAAAATGAAGGTGACGATGCAGTCGAATTTTTCATGAATTTATCTGATTTACGTGTTCCGGCCACGTTAAAAGATTCCTGCAATGACCTCTACAGATTAGAATCATCAAGTGCATTTACTGCTTTGGATTTGTATTACGCAATGGAAGAGTTCTACGCTGCATTCTCTGGTCTAAATCATTTTCTTGACTGTAAGGATGATACCAGCGAAAGTACTGTCTTCCCCCTTAGTAAAGAGCAGTTCAATGCTAAACTAAGCGAATTTGTCGACTTAGGATATGTTGACAGGCTTAATTCAACCGACTATAAACTTTCAAATGATATATTCTCCCTTTTCAACACATTTGACGATGCCGAAGATGAACACAGCAATCTATTGGATATCCTGTCTGCAGTGACTTTTTTCTTCAATTTTTCTTGCCTATGTATACCCGGTTACTTTCTGTCTGAGAAAATAAGGCAGTTACTCTCAGCCACGTATATTGATATGTTATATCAAAATGATTCTTATCGAATAAAAAATCGTTCATCGCATTTCTTTTTCGATAATCCACGTCATCAAAATGTTGTTGATGACGACGTTACCTGGTCATTACTCTCAGCCATCGATTCGGGAAACTCAATCGAATATGACTACCAAACTTCTTCTTTTGATATGTCTACTTCTTTTTCTGTTTTCCCGATCAAAGTAATCGATGATACCACATATGGCCGTCATTATTTGTGGGGATATGAATTAAGCAGTACTTCCAAGATAAAACAATGTCAAATATTAATTCACCGCATTGACCGAATCTTTAACCTTCGTGTGAATAAGGTGACCGCTGATAATTTAACCGGTGGCATTTCCACCGAAGAGGAATTCCAAGATTGGATAAGTGATGCATTTAATGTCGATGGTTCATACAATGAACCCCGTAACATTTTTTTGGAGTTTACATTTGATAACTCAGGCTTTGCTAATTATCAAATGAAACGTTTATTGAAAAGTAAATATTCGTCATCATTAGTGCCTTTGAATGACAATGTGTTCAGTCTTAATATCATTGCCAAGAATCCTGCCGAAGCCATTCCATGGATAAATTCCTTCGGATGCTTTGTCAGAGTATTAACAAATTCCGATCCATTGTTCTATGAAACATACTGTAAATATATAAAGGATAACTCAGCCATCTATGAACCTGTTTAATGAATATGAAAACAAAAATCTCCAATTCATAGTAAATTACATAAATCAAATCAGCAGTGGTAATCTTAACCCTTTAACACAAGCTGAATTATTTACCTTGCTTAGCGGTGACAAATTAAAACTATCTTCTGCAGAAATCGTCAATGCATTATTAAATCTCAACGAAATGCCGAGCGATAACAGTAATATATTGTTTAAAGATTCTTCAGATGAAATGCTTCCAATTATAAGTCTTCCTGATTGTGGCCACCTGCCCATATTAACGTCTTATGCAGAAAAAAGCTGGTTATATTATATCTTGCAAGATCCCAAGGCGGATTTATTCCTTAATCCTGGTGTAAAGCAGGCAATTCTCTCCGCTTTATCTGATGGTAAGCTTGTGGACATAAAGAAGCATGTACACACTATATCATTTCAGCGATCAGTTTTTTCCGAGCAGTATATCCAAGTTTTCAGACGCATAAGTTATCTGTTAAAAAATCACATGTACGCAGAAATCATTTGTGACTCGCAGTCTTTCGATGTTTTACCATTAAAAATTCGTTATCATCAACCCAGTGACTCGTTTTCAGTTCTGGCTCAACCTGCAAATACGGACAATCTAATCTCTATAGACATCAGCAGTATTACTTTGGTTGAAAAGAGTTCTCTTGGCAAATTCAATGCCGATAATATTGACTTTAATAACCATATCAGTGACATTCTTAATAAGCACCTTGCTAAAGAGCCAATACTTGTAGAAATTAACACTTCCAACCCTATGGGCGATAACAATCAGTCTGGAGACAGATTCAGTCATTTATTTGCCTCTTTTGATACAACAACATACGAAGATGAATCTTTTCATTTGATTTCATCAATCAAATATTACAATTTCCAGTATTATGAGGTTCTTGATAAAATATTGTCCCTCGGCAAATATATAAAGGTACTCGCTCCTGAATCAATAAAAAAAGAAGTTCAGGGCATAGTATGCGCCCGAACTTCTTTGTATGAAACTAATTGATAACACAAAAACTATTAGTCATTATGATCTATCGAAATCCAATGGCTATCCTCTTCAGCGTTTACGATTCCCCTTCTTGGTTTAGGAATTCCACTCAATCCATTTCAAAAACCTCCTTCTATTTTTAATCTTTAAAAATATTCGTCGTCATCCAACATCCCGCAGAAAAACATTTCTTCAAAAAAGTTTTCGTCTTCATCATTATTGCTTTTTGCCCCATTGGATTTAATTAAAGAAAATAATTTGATTATTACTGTCAAAATCACTGCAACAATTATTGCTCCAAACATACAAATTTTCCTCCTGATAATTTTAAATTAAAGCACGATGGTCGCTACTATATCCCTAACTTGCCATCACGACAAACTCTCCCCAACTGTCACTTACAGCGTCATAAACCAGCCTTCCGTCCTTGTCGCCGAGGTTATGTCTTAGGAACTTGTAAAGTTCCATCTTCGTTGAGGCCATGGTGATTCCTTCACACGCAATATCTATCTTTTCCTGAGACAAAGTAAGTTCACTTTCTTTTGCCAAAAGTTTCTGAATCAGTTCAGACGTAGCTTCGTTACTCTTCTTTTCAAACGCATTTATTATTGCAGACTCGACATTTGTTATTAATGTTTCCTCATCAATGCCGGGTTCAGTGGTAACAGGTTCCGGTTCTGATTCGTCCGCCGTCTCACTTTTTGCATTTTGCTCAGCGTATTCGGCCAAATGCTTCTCATAATCTTTTGTCGCTCCGAAGATTGTGTTAAATCTCATGACGTTTTCCAGGTTGATTCGCTTGGCCATGGCTATCGAGGCATCATAGCCTTTGTCGTTTGTAATAATATAGTGATAGTCGTCGCTGTCAATTGTCGCATAAAGCAGTGTAATCAACTGGAAGTCCAAAGCATTCAAAGTACCGGTTGAAACATCTATAAACTCAATCGCGCACGAAGACTGCATGAGTTTCTTGATGGTCTCCATCGTCATGGTATTTGCCACTTCACTGTAAAATACATATACCAAGTCGTCTCTGCCAACTGCTTCGATACCCTTCATTCCACCGTTATGTACATTCTCGTAATCAACGTAATAAGTAGCCATAAATCATTCCTCCATTCATTCGCTTTCAAGTTTTTCCCGTGGCCGGTGGCCTGCGTGCTCGTGGACGGTGGCTTGGCTTAAAGCCCCCGGCCCGGCTGCTAAGACCCTATGATATAAAAATAGCACGGCTCAAGTACCTTTTATCGTACTTGGTCGTGCTATCGGCCGTCTTTACCCCTTTTCACGCTTTGTTATGCCATTTTTTCACCCTCTTCAATCCACATAATTTCTCTATCGCTCTGAACCATTCCTTCAATCATTTCTTTGCCGCAAACCGGACATTTCATATCAATCACTACGCTCCTATTACTGAATCCTGCTTAATATTGAATCTACCTTGCGGATGGCCTGCTGCACCTGACTACGCGCTTCATTAATTCTGTCCTGCATAGCCCAGTCCGCAAATAATCCGTCAAAGAACCAGTCCGCAAAGCCCCAGAAATCGCCGGTTGATAAGTCAATATTTGTATACTCTTTAATATCACCCAGTTCTCTTCCGAATGCCTTAAGGTCTTCTTTTGCTTCCTCAATATAATCTGAGGCCTTGTCCATCTTGGAATGCTTAGCCAGTGTGGAGATAAGTCCACCGCCTAACATATCAAATATTCCCCAGTCTCTGGCACTATCGAGTGCGTCTAATGCATTTTCTAAACTCCTCTTTGCACGCTTACCGGCTGCGACAGCCTCATCACGTTCTCTATCATAATCAAAAGACATATGCTACCTCCTGTTGCTTTCTTATGTAAGTCTATTGTACAGAAACGCTGCTTATGAATACATGTCAAAAGAAGCAAGATACCACCCCCTAATATGCCATCCACACACATTACGGTTCCCGGATACAAGAAAAGAGAAGCCGTTAAGCCTCTCTTATCGCAAAATCCATTCTTCCCCTGTGGGTGTAACAAAAATGTTTCCGGGTGTAACATCAATAACATTGCCGGCATAATCTCTTGTGACAATCTCCTCCCGATAATCAGGATCCTCAAACCACCTGGAAAAAATCAGCATATCATCCTTCTTATAGAGGAATGCTTCCGTATTCCCTATGGCAAAAGAAATCTTCTCGGGCCAAATAACCTCAAAGTCATTGTCTCCGCCCTGTCTTGTCAACATAAGCGGCGAACCCTTCAGTAAGAGATTATAGCAGTCCTTCACATCAGATAAGGGAAATTCTGCTATGGTGTTAAGATGTTCAAAGGCATTTCCACAGTCAATAATCTTAATAAGCCCTTTATCAAACTCAACCAAAAGCATGTATATGATTCCATCAATCTGCGTAGGTCTGCCAAGGTACTGATTATCAGTAAGCTTAATTGGTTCAACAAGTTTACCGTCCGGGTAGTGGATAAATATCACACGATTAGGCTTTATTACCTGTCCGTCACGGTATACTTCCTCAGCCTCATAAAGGTCTCCGTTAGCAAAATTGGTGCCACAGTACCATTCACTGTTATCAGCCAGAAGTTCGATATATGTAATTCCCTTGGTTTCGATTACTTTCAATTTAAAAGAGCCCCCTACATAAACCAATCCTTTTCAACCACTCTGCATATCTCAGCTTCGCAGCCTTTACATATGCCATCTATTGCAATATCACCGTTTGAGACGCTCCTGATCCTATAATCGCTTCTGAATGATCCGGTTCCACAGTTGAAGCAGTAAGCATTATCTAAAAGAAGTTCCCGATCGCTTTCCGGTATTTTTCTCCACTTACTCTGCAGAGCAAAATCAACCATATTGCCCTCAAGAGGTGCCTTATATGGTGCATACAGTTCATCTGCATCAAGTTCTCCTGATATAAACGGCTCCTCATATGCCCACTTTATGATTTATTATTAACGAAGTACATTTGATCTCGAATAAATATAGAATAATTCCTGCGTATATTTATAACCTTTCTCCATCTGTGGGAAAGAACTATCAAACTCTTCAAAGCCGTTCTCATCCAATTCATGAGCCGTGCTCTCGACATATTTCCAGCATTTATCCGAAAGAGCATTTTCATTAAGTAACTTCACCATCAATGCCACCGGATAAACTTCTTCCTCAATACACACATTGTATCGCTTGCAGTTCTTAAATCCATAACAGGCATAGTTTTCAGGATTACCCCAAATAGTTATAGTGTCATAGCCCATTTTTTCTGCTGCTTCAAATGAACGGTAAAGAAGCTTTCTTCCATCCTTTCTATTTGTCGTATTTACTTAAGTAAAAAATACCTAAGTAATACCTAAGTAATACTCAAGTATAATCCATTCACCCTTACAAAGCATAGTATTTCTGCGTTGGACTACTTGGACTATTGGGTTCTGTCATACATAATTTATTTTCTGCCAAAAGTTGATCAATAAGCGGTTTGATGCTTTTTACCGTTTTGTATCCCAAATGCTCGGCTATTTCCTTTCTGCTTCTGGGTTCTAGGCAAAACTGAAGAACATCCTCTTGTTTTTGTAGTTTGGGTTTAGTTTGGGTTTCATCCAAACCCAAACTTATATCCGTAACCGGAAGCACCAATCGCGTTCTGTCCGGACCATATTCTTCCTCTACAACAGGTTGTCCAAATCCTTCATTCTTCCAAACATCATATATATTGGGAACTCCGCTACCGGCACGTTCTCCAATACCTATCAGATTAAACATTTTCATTAACGCTTTATTTCTTGGATCCGAGATACCACCTTTAAGCATTTGACCTGTTCCAGTTCTTACACTACCAGGATTTTCAAAAATAATTGACTGCTCTGTCTTCTTTATTACTACTCCTCTCGGAAAGAAGAAATCCGTGTTTACAAGACAATTGGCCAATGCTTCTCGTATTGCTTTATGAACCGGAGTATCGTCAATTCTAAAAATACCTTCCATCTTAAAAGGTATTTTAAAGTCCTTTACCAGTTTCGGATATACTCTGAAATAGAAATCAAAAAGGTTACCGCTCCAATCCCCGGACATAGACTGAATACGGTCTGTCCATCGGATTCCGACATTCATTTCTTCACGAAAATCAAGGAAATATTCCGGAAACTCATACAGTATTTTGTACTCTTCACCAAACATCAATAATCCAGCGGCTGTCGGATGTAACTGTCCGTCATCTTTCGAAATCTTTGCTGCACCAATCTTTTCAAGGTACTCATCGTCAGGGAGATTCTCCCACACGTGATTTTCAACATGATTTTTATGCATATTACGATATTGCCTAACAGAATCCGAATTGAATACTGACATCGGCATATCCACAAGAACTTTCATATCCGGTGTATCTTCAGGCGCATCTCTAAGCATTCCCTTAACTTCTGCCGGAGTGCACTTGTAATCACCCTCATATGTTCTACGATATGTTCCCTGTATAATATCATTATTTAGGAAAACAGGCCTTACCTTTCTATCTGCAGACGGAACCTCTATTACAATAATAACGTCACCGGATACTTCATAAACCTCAACATTTCGCTCTGTCAAAATGTTCAAGTTCACCTTCTTCGTATTATTAATGGTATCCCAAAAATCTTTTAAAAGTTTTCTTGAATCCTTTAACCCGGTTGTTCTCCAACTGCCATCTTCATTTTCAATAACCCCAAGAACAATCACTCCACCACGACAATTAGCAAATGCTGAGTATGTTTCCCACAAAGAATTCGGAAGACCTCCTTGGGCTTTCTTTACTTCTCTTCGGTTATCTTCTTTATATTCATCAAATTTTCTTATATCAAACAATTCGGACATGATTTTCTTCCTCGTACATTATTTTTTCAAATATTAAGGATATGTATTAGAATAACATGATTCTTATGCCAATAGAATAATTCATTTCAAATTTTACAAATTACCTCGGCGGAAGTACCCGCCGAGGTATAAATATCACCCTATCTCAATATCTTTATTCTTTTTCTTCGCATGAGATCGACTTTCTTCATTCTGTTTAGAAATCTCTTTACCCTGCTTAAGCCTATCATGAATTGATTTCCTCTGCTGTGGCTCTTGCTTTGTCTTCTTAACCTTCTCTTTCTTCGGAAGAACCCATCCGGCGAACTCTTGGATATCAGTCAGAATTTCGGCATCCATATCCTTAAGTTGTATCTGTGCCTTCGTTTGGGAAATTTCAGAATCAATTTTCTTCAACATTGCCTTCAGAGATTTTTTGTCGGTCTTTCCATATTTTGCTGCAACATCTACTTTAGCCTTGGCTTCTTCATAGGCTTTGATATCTTTTTCCATGAAATGACCGATAACCCATTTTGAAATGACACCACTTTGATAATCATCATAGGCCGGCTTATATTTTTTAAGAGGGCCAAGGGCTTCTATAGCTTCTTCTATGGTGGCTTTTGCTTTCTGTAAATCTGCCAGAGAGGATTTCATTTTTTCAATATCATCTTCAACCACAGCCAACAGTTTCTTGGCTTCTCCAAGATATATCAGATTATTATTCTGGGCAAATAGTATCAATGTAGATACTCTTGAAAGATCATTACTTAACGCATATTTTCTCGGAAGTTCAGCCCAATCAGTCCTGCCCGCCTTTCGCTTAATCATATATGCTTTAAGGATTTCCTCGATGGTTGATTTTTCGGTTACAACCGGAACCTTCAATGACAGATCTTTTTCAAGAGTTTCCTTCGTAACATCCCATCCGAAGGTTTTCAGAATATTGGTATCACGTACCTTCTTACCTTCCTCATTTTCAAAAGTTATATGAGAACGTCTGTCGCTCCAGTTGACTTTCCAACCTTCAGCCTGCATTAAGCGTATGAAAGATTCCTTATCAACGCACTCCGGATTATGCATAACAGCTTGAATACTCTTACCGCAATGTTGAAGATAACTCTTCCCTGCTTTTTCGGTAAGCATTCTGTACTTATCTTTACTCCAGGAAATAACAGTGCCGGGGGCAATGAGAGTTCCATCAAAATGACGTCCCTTCTGAGCTACCGATAAGCCTCTTTCACGACACATATCATTGGTAATTTCCTTCATCTTAGCCAAATCGCCTCTGTTCATGTGATACTTGGAACCATCCATGTAACTGACGGTATTTGTTACCATATGGATATGAATATGACGGCGATCCTGATGTACGGCAGCAAGAGTCTGAAAACCATCGTACCATTTGTCCACGAACTCTTTACCAAACTCAAGTGCTTCCTCCGGTGTTATTTTCTCTTTTGCATGAAAAGAAATCACACTATGAACATACATCCTCCCCTCTGTTTTATTCCAAAGTTCCTTTTCATCCATAAAGGCATCATATACACCCTGAACGTTTATCTCCTCCGGAAGATAAGGACCTGCTATATAAACAAGCTCATCCTTAATCTTTGAATCCTTAAGAACATAGGCTATGCACTTTCGCATTCCGGCACCGCTTTTTGATGCGCCGTTAACAATCTTAGTGATTGCCATATCTTCCCACCTTCTTTCGTAATATAGTCATAATCTCGTTTCACAATCTGAAGTTCATTTTCCGTAATGGTTGCTTTATTTGCGTTGGCGATTTTCGTCATCTGATTTATATTTGCGGCTATTCCCCGCACCTGTTTTACGAATTCACCAACCATATCTCTTATTTCTATTAAATATTTCAATCCTTCTTTTCCGTATAGCACCACATCCATAACGGCATTGATTATGAAAGATTGCTGAGTCAGTCCCGACTCTTTTATCTTTTTGCTGACAAGCTCATACTCCTTTTCTGTCAGTCGTATTGTTATTGCTCTATTTCTTACACGTGCCATAACAGCTTAACCTCCTAAATGTATTTTTTATTTTGCGGGTAATCCAAAAGGGTGCATCCCTGTTGGCGGTTTGCAAAGGCAGCGCCTTTAGAATCAGAGGCAGATGTGCTTTCGGAAGGTCCGGTGGACCTTTCAAAGAACCTCTGCACTGATTCGGCCCCAGTTGCAAGGGTGGAACCATTGCTCCAAGGATGCAAGGAAGTGAAACTTCCTGCCGGGGTTTCGAGGGGCAGCGCCACCGACAAGTTTAGGAAGAGCCCAAAGGCTTCTTCCGCTGCAAATGTGGCTTGCCACTTTGCGAAACTTGCCTATTTCCAAAAAGAATAACGGGCAAGCGTAATGCGGGCGGCACGGAGCAATTCCGTGAAATAAACCGCCGCATCAGCTTGCCCGCTAATTCTACAGGAAATAGTTGTTTTTCGTGAGTAGCCATCATTAGGATGGCTGTCTACGAACATATGCCCGTTTCCGGGCCAGTTCTTTAGTGACATCACTTTGGCATCATTATTTTGGAATGACATCAATCTGACATCACGATTTTTCATTTTAAAATGAAGACATGAAATCTGCCATTTCATCACTTACCTCTTCCTCCTGTTCATGGGATTTGGAATCGCCAGAATCCTGAATAGGAATTCCGCTAACTGCCTGCGATAGTCTACGAACAACTCCTTCGACAATCTGAGAAACCATCA